>CAYYAY010000027.1:0-69969 GCA_964470155.1 uncultured Lamprocystis sp.
AACGTGTTCTAGGTTGGCACGGGCCGGCGACATGCTTGCCCGCCACGGGCCACTAGGGCACTAGACTGAATCTCGCCAACCAGCCAGGCACGTCGCCTCACCCCGAACCCCTGACTCGGGCCCTGCCGCGGGTCCCCCAGTGGCTCGGCGCTGCCCATCGGCTGGCGGTCCTGCCGAAGTCCATCGCCCCTCGGTGTGTACTTTCCGCGTCTCACCGCTGTTTTGCAAGTGGGGCTTTGTGATCTGGATCACGGTTTCCGTAAATTCCGGAAACGGAAGTCGCCGCTCACGCCGACGTATTGAAGGTGCCCGCACAGGTGTTACCTGCCGGTGCGGCGACACCGACGGCCGGTTCCAACTTGGGTATGTCAGGGCTTTAGGCGATTTCCGTGAATAGGCATCCCGACTGCAGATGCGCAGAAAGCCTGTTGGGTTGTAGGGGCGAATGAATTCGCCCCTACACGGAAATCACCTAAGCCTTCACGGTCAGCGCCACCTGTTACCATTAGCGCCGCGTCTCCTCTCGTGCCGACGCATCGACGGTCTGTTGCCAGTTCCCGCCGCAAGGCGTGCCAGGCCAGTGGCGAGCGGTGACCTGGGTGGGACTTTCACCCACTCGACGACGCACCCTTGCCGGGACGCACCGCGGCGGACCCGATGGGAAAACAGTGATTCGCACGGTCCGCGCCGCGGACCAATGACCGTGCAGCGTGTACGATGGCCGCGTTGATGATCAAGGCCGTTTTGGCAACTCGATTACGACAACGACAACGACAACGACAACGATTGTTCACTTATGTACAGCACGCGCCTCAAGGTATCGCTTGGTCGCCCATCATCGACACGCGCCGCGGTCGTCCTGGCCGTGCTGACGCTGTGCGGCTGCGCCTCGCAGGTTCCCGCGACCATCCGCACCGCGCCCGCCGTCACGGTGGATCTGGCCCAGGTCCAGCGCGACCCGGCGCGCTTCACCGGGCAACCGGTGCGCTGGGGCGGGACCATCATCGCCGTCCGCAATCACCCGGACAACACCGAGATCGAGGTACTGGCCCGGCCCCTGGACGCCGTCGGCGCACCGCGCGCCGGGAGCGAGGGCCAGGGCCGATTCATCGCACGCGTCGGGAGTTTTCTCGACCCGGCGGAGGTTGGTGTGGATCGCGAACTGACCGTGGTCGGCCCCATCACCGGGACGGAGACCCGCCCGGTGGGTGATTACCCCTATCGCTACCCCATCGTCCGGGTCGAACATCGCTACCTCTGGCCCGCGGCACCTCCGCCGAGCGCCGATGTCTACTATGGACCGGGATTCTCGCCCTTTTACGGCCCCTGGTACGATCCCTGGTTCAGCCCTTGGTATCGGCCTTATGGTCCGTACTTCAGGCCGCCGCGACGGGCACGACATCGTTGACGGGGCAAGCGACCAGCGTCCTGGTGGTGATCGCGCCCGACGTTCTGTTCACAGTGTGGAGTGTCCATGACATCGCACCCTGCTCATGCAATCGGCGCTGCCGCCCTGTGCACCCTGCTCTGCGCGGTGATCCTGACCGGCTGCGCGACAACCGACTGCGTCGGACCGACCGGCAACCCCGGTTTGACCCCGGCCCAGGTCGCCGCAACCCAGGGCCACACGGGCGAACGCCTGCGCTGGGGCGGAGCCCTCGGCGCAACACGCAACCTCAAAGACAGCACTGAACTCGAAATCATCGGGTACCCATTGGATCGCTGCGGCGTCCCGCGGGTCGGACAGCAACCCATCGGCCGCTTCATCGTCGTCGTCCCTGGCTATCTGGAGCCCGCGGACTACCGACCCGACCGCCTGGTCACCGTCACCGGCATGATCACGGAGATCCGCGACGGCATGGTCGGCGCGGCCCCCTACCGATTTCCGGTACTGGCCAACACCAAGGTCACACTCTGGCCGGAGACCGTCCGCGACGGCGACGGGTCGGGGACCCCGCGACCCTGGGTGTCCATCGGTATCGGCGGCGGCAGCGGCGGTTGGTATGGCGGCGGGATCGGCGGCGGCGTTGGCGTGCAATTTTAAGATGGGACTTGACGCCCGCGAAATCTCCCTTAAATTATCAGCACTCGCGCAAGACGAGTGCTAACAGTATCGTCGCTCGCGGCAAACATCCCGCCGCGCACCACTTTTTGAGTGAAACCATATGAATATCAGACCATTGAATGACCGTGTCGTCGTCCGTCGGCGGCCGGAGGAACGCACCACCCCCGGCGGGATCGTGATCCCCGACACCGCCACCGAAAAGCCGATTCAGGGCGAAGTGCTCGCCGTGGGCAAAGGTAAGCGGCTGGATAATGGGGATCTGCGTCCGCTGGACCTGAAGGTCGGGGACCGCGTCCTGTTCGGTAAGTATTCGGGTACCGAGGTCAAGGTCGGGGGCGAGGAAGTGCTGGTCATGCGCGAAGACGACATCATGGGTGTCATCGAGTAAGGCAGCCCGCCGCCCGCCCCATTCATCCGCTTCAACTCAGGCCGATTCCACTCGGGCCGATTCCACATTCAGGAGACATATCGATGAGCGCAAAGGAAATTCATTTCAGTGACGAAGCCCGTGCCAAGATTCTGCACGGCGTCAACATCCTGGCCAACGCGGTCAAGGTGACACTGGGCCCCAAGGGTCGCAACGTGGTGCTGGAGAAGTCTTTCGGTGCCCCGACCGTGACCAAGGACGGCGTGTCCGTCGCCAAGGAGATCGAACTGAAGGACAAGTTCGAAAACATGGGCGCACAGATGGTCAAGCAGGTCGCCTCCAAGACCTCCGATGTGGCCGGTGACGGCACCACCACCGCGACCGTGCTGGCGCAGGCCATGGTCCGCGAGGGTCTCAAGGCGGTGGCCGCCGGCATGAACCCTATGGATCTCAAGCGCGGCATCGATCAGGCGGTCGAGGCGGCCGTGGCCGAACTCAAGGTCATCTCCCGCCCCTGCTCCGACAACAAGGAGATCGCCCAGGTCGGCACCATCTCCGCCAACTCCGATGAGTCCATCGGCGAGATCATTGCGCAGGCGATGGAGAAGGTTGGCAAGGAAGGCGTCATCACCGTCGAGGAAGGCAAGTCACTGCACAACGAACTCGATGTCGTCGAGGGCATGCAGTTCGACCGCGGCTACCTCTCGCCCTATTTCATCAACAAGCAGGAGACTCAGAAAGCCGAGCTGGAAGACCCCTACATCCTGCTGCACGACAAGAAGATCTCCAACATCCGCGATCTGCTCCCCGTACTTGAGGCCGTCGCCAAGTCCGGCAAACCGCTGCTGATCGTGGCCGAGGATGTCGAGGGCGAGGCCCTGGCGACCCTGGTGGTCAACAGCCTGCGCGGCATCATCAAGGTCTGCGCGGTCAAGGCCCCCGGCTTCGGTGACCGCCGCAAGGCCATGCTGCAGGACATCGCCATCCTCACCGGCGCCACCGTCATCGCCGAGGAGGTCGGCCTGTCGCTGGAGAAGGCGACGCTCGCCGAACTGGGCACCGCGAAGAAAGTTCAGGTCAGCAAGGAAGAGACCACCATCATCGACGGCGCCGGTTCCGAGAACGACATCAAGGGCCGCTGCGAGCAGATCCGCGCCCAAGTCGAGGAAACCACCTCCGACTACGACAAAGAGAAGCTCCAGGAGCGCTTGGCCAAGCTCGCCGGCGGTGTGGCACTGATCAAGGTCGGCGCCTCCACCGAGATGGAAATGAAAGAAAAGAAGGCACGCGTCGAGGACGCGCTGCACGCCACCCGCGCCGCGGTCGAGGAAGGCGTGGTCCCCGGCGGCGGTGTCGCGCTGGTGCGTGCGCTGGGCAAACTCAGCAACCTCAAAGGCAGCAACAAGGACCAGGACGTCGGCATCACCATCGCTCGCCGGGCCATGGAAGAGCCGTTGCGCCAGATCGTCGCCAACGCCGGTGAAGAGCCCTCGGTGGTCCTCAACAAGGTCGCCGACGGCGCCGGCAACTTCGGCTACAACGCCGCCAACGGCGAATATGGCGACATGGTCGCCATGGGCATCCTGGACCCCACCAAGGTCACCCGCTATGCCCTGCAGAACGCCGCCTCCATCGCCGGCCTGATGATCACCACCGAGGCGATGATCGCCGAACTGCCCAAGGATGAGAAGCCCGCCATGGGCGGCGGCGGCGGGATGGGTGGAATGGGGGGGATGGGGGATATGGACTACTGATCGAACCGGCTGCTCCCGCGAGCCAAAAAAGCCTCGCTTCGGCGGGGCTTTTTCTTTGGCGAGGAGGGTCGTCCGCTTACCAACTTGCGTACCGGGTGCCCCAGCACCCGACGCATGGGGTTACACTTGGCCAACCTCTCCCTGGCGACCCGACTCAACCTGGACCAGACGATGGACCCCGCACACTTCGACCTCAACGACATTGAACATGAGCCGACTGACGAACAACTGGCCGCACTGATGGAATGTGTTGCCGAAGAGGCGCGCCGCCGGGGCGACTTGGCGCGTCGCGAGCTGATGACACGCCTGCAAGCCGCACTCGCGGCAGCAACGCCGATTCCTGCAACCCATGAGCGAGTCTGAGAAGCCAAGGCTGATCGTGGTCGCCGGCCGGTACGCACGCTCGTTAGCCAACTGCCGAAACGCCGCAAGTCTGGCAGATCGTGCTTACGTCTATGACAACTCGCTCGAAAACACGACTGCCCGGCTCATCGTCCGCACCGTGAATGGAAAACTGGTCAAGACCTACGGGGCTATCAATCCATGGGCACAGGCAATCCTTGCGAAAATTAACCAGGATCTTCTCAAGTCAGTGCCCACAGGTCTTCCAGACTGATCGTCACCGCCTCGAAGGGCGGCAGCGACACCCGCGCACCGCCCGCAAAGCGCCCGATCTCCCGCCAGGTTCCGCCCTCCAGGGCATAGGCTTCCAGGGTGTGTGCCCGTGGGTCGATCAACCAGGCGTAGGCGACTCCGAAGTGCGCATAGATCGGCATCTTGACCTCACGATCCTTGCTTTCGGTCGAAGGCGAGAGGATTTCGCAGACCCAATCCGGTACGACCGTAAAGCGATGGTCTGTTGGAATCCGCGGCAGTCTGCTGCGGCGCCACCCGGCAATGTCCGGTACGTCGACCTCTTTATCTTGGATAAAATGCAATTCCGGCTCGTCGATGATCCACCAGCCGCCAGGGCCACCCCGCCCTTTTTGGAACGGGCCGAACAACTCATAACCCAGGGCCGACGAAGTGACAACATGCGGGCCGCTGGGGCGCGGCTGAGTGTAGAGTTGGCCGTTGAGAATTTCCCCGGTCAACCCTTCGGGGAGCGATTCAAGCTGTTCGTACAGCGTAGGTTGCGGTTGTGGGCGGGTGCTCATGTCGATTCCCCCGATTAGAATTTCTCTTGGAACAGGGTATCAAGAAGCTATGGCCCATATTTGACGGAAATCGCCTCAGAACCCCTCCGCCCAGACCCCGGACAGATCCAGCCGGAAACCCGGCAGGACTGTCTCATCGGTCAGGGCTCCGGGATCATCCAGGCACACCTCAGCCCCTTGCTCGGGAAAAAGATAGACCTGCCGCGCTGTCGGCAGGATCAGCCAGCCGAGCCGCACGCCATTCGCCCGGTAGTCGCGCATCTTGGCGATCAGTTCGGTCCGGTGGTCGCTCGCCGAGGCCAATTCGATCACGAAGTCCGGAGCCAAAGGCAGAAACTGCTGTTTCTCCTTGTCACTCAGCCGCGCTAACCGCTCCCGCAGTACCCAGGAGCAATCAGGCGAAAGCACGGCGCCGTTCGGCAGCACAAAACCGGTCGACGAATCGAACACGACACCGCGACCGTTCTGTCTGGCCCAGAGACCCAGGTCGATGATCAGATCAGAGTTGCGTTTCCCCGTGATCCCTCCGGTTGGCGGCATGATGTGGATATCCCCCCTGGCACTGCGCTCGATCCGATACTCCCGATTGGCCTGACAGATGGCGAAAAACAGCGCGTCATCCAATCTGACAGCGGGCGGGACGCGTAGATCAACCCGCGGAAGATCAGGGGTAAAGCCCATGGTGATGCCCTTGCGGCAGCGTGGCGCCTGAGCAGCGCAATTAGATGAGTCTAGCACGGACGCGCGATCTGCCAAGACGGCCGGTAACACTTCATCCGGACGCGAATAGCGCCTGACGCGCGGGCCGAATCGATCGAAGACCCAGGCTCAACGCAACTCCGGAAAGGCAGCGCGGGCAATCGCAATCGGGATCGCCATCCCGAACCCCTGGTAGTTGGCATCGCCGCCCTGGGTCAGCTTGGCGAAGTTGACGGCGATGACCTCGCCTGCCTCATTCACCAGAGGGCCGCCGCTGTTGCCGGGCAGCAACTGGACATCGGTCAGGATCTGCTCGGTTCCCAGTCGCGTCACACGGCCGGAGGTCACGCTGTCGGAGACCCCCAGGGGATTGCCGATGGCGTAAACGGCATCCCCCTGCCCCGGGAATCGCTGAACGGCGACCGGCAGTGCCGGCGTTCGATAGCCATCGAGCTTGAGGAGCGCCAGATCGTGGGGCTCGCTGACGCCGATCAGGCGGGCCGTGAGTTGCTCTCCGTCTTTCAGTACGATGGTGAAGGTGTTTTGTACCATCGCACTGCTGTTCTTCACGCTGTTGTCCAGCTTGGCCTTGTTCAGCATGCGCTGCCCTTCTTCCACGTCGGCCGCCAGGTCGACGGTCGCCGATTTGAAGTACTCGACTTCACGCGCAAGCGCGCGCGACTGAGCGCTGCCGCCTTGACCCTGCCGCTTGAGTTCGGCAAGCTGAGCCGCGGCACCGTCCGCACGCTTACGGCGCGCCGCGAGTTCCGTTTCCATTGTTCGCAGGCGCCGCTCCATCTCATTGAACATCCGCTGCTCGTCATCGCCCGGCTCCATGGTCGGGCGCACCACATGCCGATTCGTCAGGATGTAGCCGTTCTCCTTGATGAAGAACCCGGCACCCTCACCGGACTGCGCCTTGATCGCAACGGTCGCCAGCGTTGCCTGCTGCACCGGGGTACCGCCGCCAAAGCGGGCGGCCAGTCGTTCCGCCAGGTCGCGGGTCGCCGCGGGTTGATCGGCCGCCGCGGTCGACCGTTGCGGCACCCGCGCTCCCGGCGGGGGACGATCGCTGAAATGCCAGTTGCCCTCCGCATCCTGATATTTGAACACCTCGCCCAGGGCGGGAGTGCAGACCAGCGCCAGCAAGAGCGGCGCCAAGGAGAGGGCTGGACCAATGCGATGCATGTGACGTGAATTCCCGACCTGACGGTCAATGGTGACAGCCGCGCGGCAGAACGCGACCTGGCCGCTCAGGCGATTGCCGGAAATCGCCTCAGAACCCCTCCGCCCAGAGTCTGGGCAAATCCAGCCGGAAACCCGGCAGGACGGTCTCATCGGTCAGGGTGCCGGGATCATCCAGGCACACCTCAGCCCCTTGCGCGGGAAAGATCTGGACCTGTCGCGCGGTCGGCAGGATCAGCCAGCCGAGCCGCACGCCATTCGCCCGGTATTCGCGCATCTTGGCGATCAGTTCGGTCCGGTGGTCGCTCGCTGAGGCCAATTCGATCACGAAGTCGGGGGCCAGGGGCAGAAACTGTCTTTTCTCCTTGTCACTCAGCCGCGCCAGCCGCTCGCGCAGCACCCAGGAACAATCAGGTGAAAGTACGGCACCGTTCGGCAGCACAAAGCCGGTCGATGAGTCAAACGCCACACCGCGGCCGTCCTGCCTGGCCCAAAGATTCAGGTCGGCGTTGAGGTCGGAGTTGCGTTTCCCCGTGATCCCTCCCGTTGGTGGCATGATGCGAATATCCCCCCTGGCACTGCGCTCGATCCGGTACTCCCGATTGGCCTGACAGATGGCAAAGAACAGCGCGTCATCCAATCTGACAGCGGGCGGAACGCGCAGGACCACCCGCGGCAAATCCGGGGTAAAGCCCATAGTGATGCCCTCGCGGCAGCGGGGCGCCTGAACGGCGCGGTTCACAGGGAGTCTAGCACGGACGCTCTGACTGCCAAGACGGCCGGTGGCGATGCGTCATCGCTCATCGCGATGGCCCGCGACCGCATGCCGGACCGGACGGTCGTGAAGGTGCCGCCACCTCTGGTTGTTCATCCAGACATTGGTTCCAGCCGCTCCCTGACTCAGCAGCAAGTCGTCAGCGCCGTTGCCGTCGAGGTCGACCGTCAGCAGGAGATCCGCGCTCATCGTGTCGACGCGGCTCCAGACTCGGTCATTCATCCACAACCAGAGACCGTCGCCGCCCAGATCGAAGGCGAGGTCGAGCCGTCCATTGCCGTCCAGATCGCCGGCCGCCATGTGCTTGGGGGAGCCGGGGTGCAGGCGTTCCCATCGCTGATCGCGGGAAATCCAGACGCCATCCGCGCCGCGATTCGCGACCAGATTGCCCAGACCATCGCCGTCGATATCGGCAATGAGCAGGCCCTGGGTCGCGGCCGAGTGCAGTTTGACCCACAGGGTTCCGCTCAACTGATGCAGCAGGGCCCAAAGACCCGCCGGCCCCACATCGGCCACCAGGTCCGCCTGCTGATCGCCGTCGAGGTCGCCGAGCGCCAGGTTGGTCGGGGGCACACCGCCCGGCGGCGCCGGGATGAGGTCCCAGCCGGTGTTGTACTTCAGCACCGCGAGATCGCCCGCGCCGAAGTCGGCAATCACCTCGGCGCGTCCATCGCCGTCAAGATCGCCACTGCGCAGTTGGCGGACCGGGCGTGGTTCGAATGCGTCCCCGGCACCCTGGTTCAACCAGCGTTGCAGCCCCGCGGGACCGCGGTCGACGATCAGATCCGCAACGCTGTCGCCATCCAGGTCGCCGAGTACCAGGCCGTCCGACGCCGTCTCGGACAATTGGCTCCATTGGGTGTCGTTGAGCCACTGCCAGAGGCCCGCGGAGCCGAAATCCAGCACCAGATCCGCCCGCCGCGCGGCGGCGGACATCAAGGTCGAAACAAACCGCGGCGGCGTTTCAGCCGCGGGGACCGGCGCTGCCTCCGCCCCCACCGGCGGCGGGGCCAGTGTCGCCGTCAGCGTATAGCTGAAACGGGTGCCTGCCGCCGCGGTGGGCGCCGGCGGCAGGGCAGCGCGGAAGGCCACGTAGGCCACCACGTTATCCTCACCCTCGTAGGTCGTGCCATGGGTATAGAGATTGATCGAAAAGGGTTGATCGGACTGGAGTTCGTCGAACCAGAAGCTGGCGCGCCGCGCATACCCGGCAATCGCGTAGGCGCCATAGTGCGCCGGCGCGCGATCACCTTGCATCAACCCGAAACAGGCTGCGGCATCGAAGCGGCGAAACTGGTCCGGCAGTTCGTGGTGCGCCGGTACCAGGCCCTCGATGCCCACGGCGCCCTGACCGCACACCAGGAACTGATCCGCGTCATGAGCTTCATCCGTCGGATCGGCGGGGGTCGCCGCCTCGCCCTTCCAGAACATGCTGCTGACGGCCAGCGGGCTCACCCTGGCCGCGGGAGCAACCGCGGCGCCCGGGCGCGGATAGAACTTGAGACTCACCTGCATCCGGCTGGCTAAGCCGGGGGTCACCACAGCCTGGACGCAGCCGTTGAACGGAGCGCTCTCGATCACGCCGAACAGGGCCAAGCGGGCATCCGGCAGGGCCTTGACATAGACTTGGGTGAGGCGCGGCTTGACCTCCTCACCGCCGACATCGAAGGCCGCCAGACGCAGGCTCGAACCAAAGACCGACGTGAGCCCGCTCAGCCGGCCATAGGCATTGCCCCCGAGATACATGACCTGCGGCCACCGTTTGGACTCCGCGAGCCGCCGCCCGATTTCCAGGGCCGTCAGCACCCCGGCGGCCGCCGGCACCGGCGTCGGCAGCGGCGGCGCGATCACCGGCGAGGAATAGTCGAAATCGTCCGCACGGTACGGCCGACTGCGATAGGCGGCACCCACCGCTGGGGTGTACCAGAGTTCCAGCGGGAACCGCTCGACACCGCCCCGCGGGCGTGACCGCACCCAGAGGGTGCCGTCGTCGAACAGCGGCTGCCGTGCGGTGATCTTCAGATACTCTTCATACACCAAGCCCAGGCCCCCCTTGTTCCCGTCGCCCGGGGCGTCGAAGGCCGGCAGATCGACCGCGACCGGCGTCTGATAGGCCCCCTGCGCCAACGCGAAGGCGCTGCGGCAGACCGCGGCGAAATCATCTTCCAACGCCGCCGGCGCGGCGTGCGGGACCCGGACGAACAACGCAAGACCGCAGACCAGCCAGACGGCGCTATGACCAGAAAACATCTCAGCAGCCTCCTAAACAACGCTCGATTGCCCCGACCAACAGTTGCGGGTCGTGACGCAGTTGGTCCGGCGTCGCCACGTCGGCGATCACCACTCTGATCCCATCCGGTTCCGGTACCGGTACCGGCCGGAACTCGGGCCACAGCAGTGTATCGAACACCTGGACACCCAGAACCTCCCGGGTCCAGCACAGCAGTTGCGCCGGATCGAGCAGACCTACCGGGCCGCACTCCGGGTGCAGGTTGCCGATCAGGACGCGTTGCGCCGGCGAGGCGGCAACCGCCGACCGAAAGTCGGGCAGCAACAGGGCGGGAAGAATGCTGGTCATGAAACTCCCCGGCCCGAACAGGATCAGATCCGCACCCAGCACGGCCTGCAACGCCTCCGGGGTGGCGGCGACCACGGGGTCGAGCCAGATCCCCGTCGGGACCTCGGTCATGGCGTCCAGGTGCAACTCACCGCGAACCGGCCGGCCGTCGGCATAGCGGGCCGCCAGATGGGACCCCGTCTCGCACATCGGAACGAGCCGCAGTTCGACATCGAGCAATTCGCGGATCAGGTCGATGGCCAGCAGCGGACGCGGCGAGAGCTGATCCAGGGCCAGCATGATGAGGTTGCCGAGACTGTGTCCGGACAGTTCGCCGGCATCGACGAAGCGGTACTCCAGGAGCAGACTCCCCAGCGTCTGTTGATCCACCACCTGATTGAGACAGTTGCGGATATCCCCCCAGGCGATCCCGCCCGCCTGTTCGCGAATCCAGCCGGTGGAACCGCCATTGTCGGTGGTGGCCACGACGCCGGTGAGCCGCGGCCCCAGGAAGCTCAGGGCGCGCAGGGTACGCCCCAATCCGGTCCCCCCGCCGATGGCGACCACGCCGCGCATTGCCGCGAGCTGCGCCGTCACAGGTCACTCCACATGCGCAGCAAGTTGGCATAGGAGCGGTCCACATAACCAGTGGTCGGCGTTCCGGGAGCCGAGCGCAGCAAATCCTCGCGCGCCAGGTTGAGTTCGTAGAGCAGTTCGCGGCGCGCCGGGTCGCGCACATAACTCTGTACCCAGGTCAGGGCCACCAGCCGCTCACCGCGGGTGACTTCCGCTACCCGGTGCAGGCTGGACGACGGATAAACGACCGCGTCGCCCGCGGGGAGCTTGACCTGACGATCGCCGAAGGGGGTGCGGATCACCAGCTCACCGCCGTCGTAGGCATCCGGCGGGTTGAGGAAGCAGGTCAGCGAGACATCGGTGCGAAACCGCGGCCCCTGGGTGCCCATGATCGCATCATCCACGTGGTCGCCGTAGCGCATCCCCGATGTATAGCGGGCGAAGATCGGATCGGCCACCCGATGGGGCAGGCAGGCAAAGCGGAAGGTCTCATGATGGCCGAGGCTGGCCATGAGAATGCGGATCAGGCGCTGCATCCGCTGCGGTTCGGGGCGCAGCTCCAGATTGTGCTTGACCCGACCGGCCGCAAACCCGGCGGTGAGCCGGCCGTCGACGAACTCGGCGCCTTCCAGCGTGGCGTGGATCTTGGCGAGCTGGGCCGCATTCAGCAACCCGGGAATGGTCAGGAGCATAAGTCAGGTCCCGCTGAACGATGAGCCGCAAGTGAACGCCGACGCAATGCGAGATATCGCGACCGCATCGGCGGTAGAATCGATGCCAAGCCAACTACTCGCGCAGTGACCGGATGATTCTCAAGGCCATCATCGACGATCAAGTCTACGAACTCAACGTGCCCGATGCGCTGCTCGCCGCGGCGGGGCCTTTTTTCGCGCAACTGGACCGCGACATGGACCAGGGCCGGCAGATGAGCCGGGAGTGGGTAGCAGCACCCGATCGCGTGCAGCGGTGCCAGATCGTTGCGGACAAGCTCCTGACCGCACTGGAGCAGGAAAACGACAAACTCGGCCGGCTCATGGCCGGATATATCCTCTCCCGCCTGCCCGGGGTGGAGTCGGTCGAATTGGACATCCATGGCGAGATCCAGAACAACCGCTTCAACCTGGCCGACCACCAGCCGGCGGCCGCGGCGCCGACCCCGGTCCGCACGGCGAGCGCTCCGGGCGGCGGCCTGAGCAAGCTCGCGGCCATGGAGCAGGCCGGCAACGATGTCACCAAGGTCTTCAAGGTCGGCAAGGGCTGGCGCTTCTCAGTCTTCGACCACGCAAGCGCAACCTGGCAGGACGCCCCGCTCGCCGCCAGCGAGGCCGAGGCCGCAAGACTGCGTCAAGAAGCATTCAAAGCGCGCTACGAGGCGCTGCAACACGGATACGGGAACTGAAACCATGGATGCAGCACTGCAATTGGGCTGGCAAGGCTGGTTCAGCCTCGGGTTGGTCGCCTTCTGTTTCGCGCTCTTCGTCGGCACCCGGGCAGCACCGGACCTGGTGACCGCGGGTGCCCTGACCCTGCTGTTGGTGACCGGCATCCTCACCACCGGCGAGGCTCTGTCCGGCTTCTCCAACGAGGGGATGCTGACTGTCGGCGTACTCTATGTGGTCGTCGCCGGACTCACCGAGACCGGCGCGGTGAACTGGGTCGGGCAGGGACTGCTCGGCCGCCCCCGGGGCGAGACGCACGCGCGGCTGCGGGTCATGCTGCCGGTTGCTTTCCTGAGCCCTTTTCTCAATAACACCCCGGTGGTGGCTATCTTCATCCCCGCGGTGCAGGACTGGGCCAAACGGCACCACCTGGAACTCTCGCGGCTACTGATCCCGCTCTCCTACGCCACCATTGCCGGCGGTCTGTGCACGCTCATCGGCACCAGCACCAACCTGGTGGTGAACTCACTCTATGCAAAACGCGTGGGCGGTGAGGGTTTGCACTTGTTCGACCCGGCCTGGATCGGCGTGCCGGTCACAATCGCGGTACTCGTCTATCTGCTCACCGCGGGGCACTGGCTGCTGCCGCGCCGCAAACCCGCGGCCGCTCGTTATGAGGACGTGCGTCAATACACGGTAGAGATGCTGGTGGAGCCCGGCAGCACCTTGGTCGGCAAGAGCGTCGAGGCGGCCGGACTGCGCCAACTGCCGGGGCTCTTCCTGATCGAGATCGAGCGCGAGGATTTGGTCCTGCCGGCGGTCTCGGCCGATGAGATCCTCCACGCCCATGACCGGCTGGTGTTCGCCGGTATCGTCGACTCGGTGATGGATTTGCAGCGTACCCGCGGCCTGATGCCGGCGACGGATCAGGTCTTCAAGCTCGATACCCCGCGACCCGGTCGCAGTTTCGTGGAGGCCGTGCTCTCCGATAAGTGTCCGCTGGTCGGGCACACGGTGCGCGCGGGGCGCTTCCGCAACCGCTATGACGCGGTCATCATCGCCCTGGCCCGCAACGGTGCGCGGATCGACCGCAAGATCGGCGACATCGAACTGGCCGCCGGCGACACCCTGTTGCTGGAGACCCGGCCGGACTTCGTGGAGCAGCAAAAAAACTCTCGTGATTTCCTGCTGGTCAGTCGCATCGGCGATTCACACCCCGTCGACCATCGGCGCGCACCGCTGGCGATCGGCATCGCCGTGGGGATGGTGGTGATGGCCACCATTGGCTGGTTCAGCATGCTGGAGTCGGCACTGCTCGCCGCCGGACTCATGATCCTCACCGGCTGCGTCGACGGCCGCGTGGCCCGGCGCGCCCCGGACTGGCAGGTGCTGATCGTCATTGCCACCTCCTTCGGGATGGGCGCCGCACTGGAAAAAACCGGTGCCGCCGACCTGGTGGCCGGCGGCCTGGTCGGCCTCGCCGGCGCCGATCCCTGGACCACGCTGGCCCTGGTCTATGTGGCGACCTCGCTGCTGACCTCCTTCGCGACCAACAACGTGGCCGCCGTTCTCATGTTCCCCATCGCCATGCAGACCGCGATCGGCATGGGCGTCTCACCCCTACCCTTTATCATGACCATCATGGTCGCCGCCTCGGCCGACTTCGCCACCCCGATCGGCTATCAGACCAATCTCATGGTCTTCAACGTCGGCGGCTACCACTTCCTGGACTTCACCCGGGTGGGTGCACCGCTGACCCTGCTGGTGGGCGCGGTCACGGTGCTGCTGGTGCCCTTGGTCTGGAAATTCTGAGGTCGGCGGGAAAAAAAGGTTGCATCGACCGGCCAACCGCTGAAAGATCCGCCCATCCTGACGTAACCCCAAGCGGACGGAGGGCCCATCGTGGACACCCCGCGCCGACCTCAAGGCCAAGCAGACCGCCGCCGGCAGGCAACCCGGTTACCCGTGGGCGCGGGGCTCCCGTGGCCCCGGTTCACCGGGCGGACCTTTTCGGACCTCTATGCCCTCCCCGCCCCGGGCCTGCATCTGCCGCGCTATCCGCTCTATGTCCCGGATGAGCCGCGCCGCGGCGATTTCGACTACTTCTTTCTGCGCGGACCGCGCTATGCCAGTTGCCAGGCCGCGCGTTTCATGCTGCTGGGCGGGGAGTTTCTGACCCTGGCCGACGCTGCCGGGGTGGACCTGACCACGGACCTGTCCGACTACTGGAACGGCTATTTCCGGGAGCACTTCCTGGGTCAGTTCGGCCCCGTCATTCGCTATGTCGGAGCGACGGGCTACCGCCAGCGCGCGGCCGAATTCCCCCGCCACCGCATCGTCTCCCCCCACCCGTTCGACAGCGCCCAGCTCCCGGCCGAGCGCTATTATCTCGCCGATCCCCACCTCGTGGTGCGGCTTAACGACAAGGGCCGCATTGCGGAACTGACCCCGCACGTGCTGCGCCACGAGACCCTGGACGCCCGGTCATTCGCCGACGGCCAGTGGCGGGAGCGCTGGCCGCTGCCGTTCGTACTCAAGCTGACCGAACCCAGCGGCGGCGGCGACGGAGTGGTGCTGTGTCGGCGCGAGACCCAGGTCCGCGAGGCACAACGCCGCTTGCGTGGCCGTCCGGTGAAAGTCGAGCCCTTAATCGAGTCCATCCGCCACAACTACAACGTCCAGTTACAGGTGACCCGGCGCGGGCACATTCGCTATATCGGCGGCTCGGTGCAGCGGGTGGCAGCCGGGCGCTACGCGGGGAACCTCATCGATCTGGCCTGGCTGCCCCCGGCGCCGGTCGCGCGGATCTGCGATCAGGTGGCGCGGGCCGCCGCGGCACTTGGCTGGTATGGCGTTTGCGGCCTGGACCTGCTGGAGGATGGCGCCGGCGAGGTCTGGTTCATCGACCCCAATTTCCGCCTCAACGGCTCCACGCCCTTCTTTTTGCTCGGCGACTATCTGGCCACGCGCCATCGTCGGCCGCAACTCACGACCGGCTATTTCTGCTTTCCCGGCACCCCGACGGAACTGCTCGATCACTTCCGGCAGGAGATCCATCGCCGCGAGCTGATCCCGGTCGGGGCCTGTTATGATCCACGCGCGGACGGCATCACACGCCTCTACGCCGCGGTCGCCAGTGATGGGGACCCGCAAACCCATGCCGGCCTCCTGGCATCCTTCGAATCGAAGCACTTGGTTGCAGGTATCGCGCTGTGAGTCAGCCCTTCGCTGTCCATCCATTCGAGTACACCCCAGGCAAAATCCCCGTACTCGTGGAGTTACCGCACGGCGGCCACCTGACACCGGATGAGGTCAAATCCTACCTGCACCCCAAGTTCACCCCCGGAGACCGCCGCGAAGACTCCGACGAGTTCTCCGACGAGATCTATCTGGACCTGCCCGCCGCCCCGCACGTTCTGCGCTTTCTGATCTGGCGGGCGCATGCCGATCCCAACCGCACCTGCGACGATCTGGATGCCGACGGGGCGGTGAAGACCCTCACCAGCCAGGGCATCAAGATCTATCAGTCGGATCGCGGCCTGCCCAAGCAAGTTCGCCAGCAGGTGATCGACCGCTACATCCGCCCGCATCGGCAGCGGCTGGCCGAACTGCTGCTGAGCCCGGTGATCGAAAAAGTGGTCTTCTGTCACACCATGCCGGGGATCGGCACCGGCAGCTCGGCGGATCGCGGGGAACTGCGACCGCTGTTCATGTTCGGCAATGCCGGCGACGAGAAGGGGCACCCGCCCAATGACTGTTTCGCCGCGCGCGAACTCCTCCTGACGCTGGCCGAGATCGTGGAGACCAGCATCGGCGACCTGGATGTCGACTTCAACTTCTGCGACGTGCTGCGCTTCAATCACCCCTATACCGGGATCAACTCGCTGAGCCGCTTCGACGCCGCGGACCTGCGCGGCAAACACCCGTTCACGATCGAGATCAACCGCGACCTGCTGCTGCACAACCCCGACAATATCGAACCCACCCGCGCCATCGTCAATCGCATCATGCTGGCCCTCGCCGACTGGGGCAGCGCGGGCGACCGACCGACCGAGCAAGACCATGCCAGACCCACACACCGTGCCGACGACTCCGCCGACGCGCGCTAACACCGCGCAGTCGCCGCGGACTGCGACCGACCCGCAGCTGCGGCGTCCCGCCGCGCAGAAGCGGACCAAACACCGCCCCGCGCCCTGGCGGCCAAAGTCGCGCGTCCCGCGGCTGAACCAACCCCCACCCGGAACCCCCGCGGGGATCGAGTATCACGAGCTGATCCAGACTCCAGCCAGCAAACGCGGCCGCGTGATCTGTACCGACTACTCCCAGGATCAATGGGAAATCCAGGAGGTCGAGGACATGGCCGCCTTCCTGGCGCTCCATCGCCCGGAGTGGTCTCAGGTGCGGTGGATCCATGTCGAGGGGATCGAGGACCAAAACACCATCCGCGCCCTGGCGGAAAAGTATCAATTGCACCCATTGGCGATCGAAGACGCGCTCGACGGACAGCAGCGACCCAAGACGGAGGACTATCCGGGCAGCGGAGACCTGCCCGGACGGCTGTTCGTGGTGGCGCGGCGCGTCCTGATCCAGGACGGCGTGCTCCACGCCGAACAGTCGAGCTTCTTCCTCGGACGCCATACCCTGCTGAGTTTTCAGGTCAGCCCCTGTCAGGCGATCGATCAGGTGCGTCATCGCATCGAAAGTCCGCGTTCGCGGCTGCGCCAGAACGACGCGAGCTTCCTGCTCTATGCCTTGCTGGACACCATTGTCGACTGCTTCTACCCGGTGCTGGAAGACGCCTCCGGGCAACTGGAAGAGTTGGAGGAAAACGTCCTGGATCACCCGGGACCCCACACCCTGCAATCGATCCACCAGATCAAGCGCGGACTGGTCCTGATCCGGCGGGTCGCCTGGCCCATGCGCGAGTTGATCGCCGCGCTCCAGCGGGAGCGGCACGAGTGTCTGTCGGACGCCGCCCAGACCTACTTCCGCGATGTCTACGACCACTGTGTGCAGGTCATCGACCTGCTCGAAACCTACCGCGAGATCGCTTCCGAACTCGCCGATACCTACGTGTCCATGACCTCCCACCGGACCAACCAGATCATGAAGGTCCTGACGATCATCGGCACCATCTTCATGCCGCTGACCTTCCTGGTCGGAATTTACGGGATGAACATGTATATCCCCGAGAACGAATGGCCTTACAGCTACGCCGTGTTCTGGGTTGTCGCCATCACCATCGCCGGGGTGATGCTGTGGCGCTTCAGGCGCGGCGGCTGGCTCTGAACACCGGGTCGGGCCGACAGCCCCATGCCGCAGAGACAGGATAGAAAATTAGCACTTGCTAAATTAGCTAATGCTTATATAATGATGGCTACTTAGAGCGTCAACCCACCTGTCCTGTTAGGAGCTGTACCATGGGTATTCTCGGTATACTTGCCTCTGTTGCCCTGCTGATCGGCGGCGTTCAGACCACGATGGTGCTGAGCGAAGGCGACCGTCTTGCCGCGGAAGAGACCAAGACCCCGGTGGTCGAGGTCCAGGCCATCCAGACGGATGCGACTCACCAATCCGGCGCGTTCGGACTCTGACCGCCAACCGGCTACGCCGGCCCGCCAGGCCCCGCTGCCCCACGGCACCGGGGCCTTGTTTTTTCGATCGTCAGTATCCCTCGCGATCTTGAGCGATGACCGGAAAAGCAGAGTCCAGAAGACTATGCTTAGCGCCTCAGCGCTCAAGGTGAGCGCCGGATTGCAGGCCAGCCACGATGTCCACTCCCGACGATACCATCCGTTTCAGCGTCTCACTGCCGCGGCCACTCCTTGACGAGTTGGATCGCCGGGTCGTCAGCAAGGGCTATGCCTCGCGCTCCGAACTGGTACGCGATCTGATCCGCGAACGTCTGGTGGAGGAAACCTGGGAGCGCGGCGACGCGGAGGTGGCCGGCGTCCTGACCATCGTCTACGATCATCACCAGCGCGAGTTGACCCAGCACATCCTGGACATTCAACACCGGCAATTCGTTCATGTGGTCGCGACCACGCATGTGCACCTGGACCACCACAATTGCCTTGAAACCATCATCATCCGTGGCCAGCCCGCGGAAATCGAGCGGATCAGCCTGGAGATCGGCGGTCTCAAAGGGGTGCGCTTCTCGGACCTGACCCGGGCCTCCCGTCTGGGGCACTGACAGCAACGCGCGGCCCTGACTTCATCGGCATCACAGCCCTACCTGGATTGAGGGTAATATGGACGACCCGCGCGCCCCCTGACGTGTGATCACTGCTTTGTTGCTCTTGCCCGGCGCAAGCCACCGCGATTTATGTCCAACACCAACTTCACCAATGTTTTCGGCGCCCGCATCGCGCTCGGGCTGTTCGTTGTCGGACTGCTGTATCTGAGCTATCAGGTCCTGAACCTGTTCCTGATTTCCGTGGCCTGGGCGGTCATCCTGGTCTATGTGACCTGGCCCATCTACGGTCGACTGCGTCGCTTGCTCGGCCGCAAGGTCAACACCAGTGCCCTGCTGATGACCCTGTTCCTGACGCTCGTCTTCGGCCTGCCGCTGCTCTCGATGGTCAACATGCTGCGGGCGGAGGTGCCGACGGCCTATAACCGCGCGGTCGAGATACTCCTGAGCGGACCCGATGCGGTGCCCCCCGCCATCGCCCGGTTACCCTGGCTGGGCAACGAGGTGCAACGGATCATGGCGCTCTCCGCCGAGGACCCGGCCGCCCTGCGTCAACAGGTAGTTCAGTGGGTGAATCCATGGGTGGATCAGTCGCTCAAGATTCTTGGCGACATTGGGTTCAGTGCTTTCAAATTTGCCTTTGCGCTGCTCACCGCCTTCTTCTTTTACCGCGACGGTGAATCACTGCTGGAACAAGTCAGACGACTCCTCTACGGACTGATCGGTGCCCGCGCCAATGCCTATCTCTTTGCCATCGGCGGCACCATTCGGGCGGTCCTCTACGGCTTGGTGCTGACCGCGCTCGCGCAGGGCGCGCTGGCCGGACTGGGGTATTGGGCGGCGGGTGTGAAGGCACCGGTCCTGCTCGGCGTGGTGACCGTCATCCTGGCACTGGTGCCTTTCGGGACACCCCTGGTCTGGGGAGCGGTGAGCGTGTGGCTCGCCGCGAGCGGCGACACCTGGGCCGGCATTGGTCTGGCCATTTGGGGTGCCCTGGTGGTGAGCCAGATCGACAATCTGCTGCGCCCCTTCGTCATCAGCAGCGCCACCAGCATTCCCTATATCCTGGTGCTGTTCGCGGTCCTGGGCGGCATCGCCGCATTCGGCCTGTTGGGACTCTTCCTGGGACCCATCGTCATCGCCGTGCTGTTGGCGGTGTGGCGGGAATGGATCGACGAGCAGGTGCCCAGGAGCCAACTCACGTTCCTCGGCGGACCAGGCATGGCGCCGACCGATGGCGCCGGGCAGGCCGACACCCAGGCCCAGACGGAGACTCCGACCGCGCGGGACTGATGCGCGCAGCTAAAGCGGTCAGGAGCGGTTATACGGAACGGTTTTGAGTTTTCGGTTTTTCGTTTTTCGTTTTTCGTTTTTCGTTAAGAACTATCAAACATCGGGTTACGAAAAACGAGAAACGAAAAACCAACAACGAAGGGTATAAATCAACCCGAGGCCTGACCATAGACCTCTCGTTCCACCCCGAACAACCGGAAATAGTTCTCGCTGGTGGCTTGTGCCAGTTCCTCCACCGACAGCCCGCGGAGCGCGGCGAGACAGGCGGCCACCTGCGGAACATAGCGGGGCTCGTTGGACTTGCCGCGATGCGGGACCGGCGCCAGATAGGGCGAATCGGTCTCGATCAGTAGGCGGTCCAGGGGGACTTGGGCGGCGACCTCACGCAATGACGCGGCCGTCTTGAAAGTCACGATGCCGGAAAAGGAGACATAGAAACCCAGATCCAGGCCCTGTTTGGCCATGGCCCAGTCTTCAGTGAAGCAGTGCAGGACCCCGCCGACCCGCTCCGCGCCCTCCTCCCGCAGAATACGGATAGTGTCCTGCCTGGCTTCACGGGTGTGAATGATCAGCGGTTTGGCGCTGGCCCGTGCCGCCGCGATGTGGGTGCGAAAGCGCGTGCGCTGCCACTCCACATCCCCTTCACTACGGAAATAGTCGAGCCCGGTTTCGCCGATCGCGACATTGCGCGGATCGGCCGCCAAACGCACCAAATCCTCGACCGTCGGCGCCGGATCGGTCGCCGACCCCTCGTTCGGGTGCACCCCGACCGACACCGCCACCTGCGGATAAGGATCGATCAGGGCGCGCATGGCGGGGTACCGCGGCAGATCGATTGACACACACAGCAAATGAGTGACGCCCACCGCGGCAGTCGCCGCCATCAATCGGCCGAAATCGCCCTGATAGGGACTCAGATCCACCCGATCGAGGTGACAGTGAGAATCAACAAACATCACTTTTCCACTAACCACTAACCACTAACCACTTCCTACATGGTATGCGTCGGCCGCTCGGAACTCAGCGCGCCGACCAGATATTCCTCGATCTTGCGTCTAGCCACGCCCTTGTCCTGCTCGCTGAACTGCACCCCAACCCCGACCGCGCGGTTGCCCTCGGCACCGGGCGGAGTCACCCAAATCACCTTACCGGCAACCGGGATGCGATCGGGCTCTTCCATCAGTTGCAGCAGCAGAAAGATTTCGTCGCCGAGCTGGTAGCGCTTGGTCGTGGGAATGAAGAGCCCGCCATTACGAATGAATGGCATGAACGAGGCATAGAGCGCGGTCTTGTCCTTGATCGCGAAGCTCAGGATGCGCTGCTGGCCTCCGAGTGAGCCGGCCGGATTCACTGGGGTACTCATCGCGCACGCTCCTTAAGTTAAGACGAGACTGTCGGCGGACAGCGCCGTAGCCCTCAATGCTGACTGACACGACTCCAATCGATCAGCAAGGACTCCAATTGCATCAGCGGATTGAGGTTGGACTCCAACTGCCCCCTGGCCTCGAATACCCGCCGCAACAGGCGATGACCGAGCGGCGGATCGACGCGCCTGGCCAGATCGCCCAACCTGGCACGCAACCCTGGATCGGCGAGACGCGGCGGTCGCGCGGACACTGCCAACCGCAACAGGTCACAGAGGCACACCGCAAGACACTCCAATGATAGCCGTGTGCCCGCCGCGTTCCAAGCCGCCGCCTCAGTCACCGGGTCCAACTCACGGCGGCTGATGCCGATCAGACTGCGAACCAGGGTTTCCCATTGGTCCAACGTGGCCTGATCCAGCTCATCCAGCGCACGCAAGGGCGCACCCGCGGCCAGCCGCAGACGCATGGCCGCCGTTTCGCCCAGCCGCGGGGTCAGCCAGGCAAGTGCCTGAGCTTCCGGCGGGATCGCGACCCCAAGCAATTGACAGCGGCTGCGGATCGTCGCCGGCAGTCGACCAGGCCGTGCGGCGATCAGACACAAGAGGGTATCGCCGGCCGGCTCCTCCAGGGTTTTGAGCAGCGCATTGGCGGCGGCTGGGTTCATCCGGTCGGCCGGGTCGATCAACACCAGTTTACGCGTCCCCCGCAGCGGTGTCAGTGCCGCGCGTTCGCTCAAGTCGCGGATTGCATCAATAGTGATCTCCCCGGATCTGGACTCGGGGTCCGGCACCACGCACACCAGGTCCGGGTGATTGCCGGCCGCATTCAGGCGGCAGTCCGGACAACGCCCGCACGGCAGGCCTTGGGGGTCAGGGGCCGTACAGAGCAGGGCGCGCAGGAACAGGTCAGCGAACCGGCGCTTACCCAGACCCCGCGCACCGGCGATCAGCAGGGCCTGGGGCAGCCGATCCGCCGACCGCGCATGCATCAGACGCGCCCAGAGCGGAATCAGCCAGGGCGGCAGTTCGCCGTCGCCGGTGTCGGTGGATCCGGTTGCAGGGTCGGTCATGGTTGTCCGGCGCTCATGCATCGAGCACGGGCGCGATGAGCCGCGTGATCTCGGCCGTCACCTCGAGCAAAGGGCGGGTTGCATCCAGTACCCGATAGCGTTCGGGGCAGCCCAGGGCACGCTCCAGATACACCGCCCGCGCGGCCGCGAAGAACGTCAGGCGCTCCGACTCGAAACGATCGGGTGCACCCCGCCCGCGCGCCCGTGCCAGGCCGAGTGCCGGAGGCAGATCGAACACCAGCGTCAGGTCGGGCCGCAATTCCCCTTGTACCAGATCTTCGAGCACCCCGATGCGTGCCGGCGCGACGCCCCGGCCACCGCCCTGATAGGCATAGGTGGCGTCGGTGAAGCGGTCACACAGCACCCACTGACCCGCATCCAAGGCCGGTGCGATGACTTTCGCCAGATGCTCGGCGCGCGCGGCGAACACCAGGAGCAGTTCCGCAATCCCATCCATCCCGGCATTCTCCCGATCCAGGAGCAGTGTTCGGATGCGCTCCGCGACCGGAGCACCGCCCGGTTCCCGCGTCGTGATCACACCGCGGCCGCGCGCGCGCAGCCAGTCGGCCAGGGGGCCGATCTGGCAGGACTTTCCGGCCCCCTCGATCCCCTCGAATGTAATGAAACGACCCCGCATCATCCGCGATTCCACGCGGCAGCCATGGCCGGCGCAGACCGGAGCCTGCAGACGATCAACCGCGCAGCCCTGACATGAGCACCCGGTCGCTGATCAACGTTCATTCGCGTCTATTTGCATCATTTGGGGACCTCGACTCCTTCTTGAGCCGGGCCGGATGATTGCCGGGACTTGCGCAATTGGAACTCCCGCACCGCCCGGTGATGTTGGTCCAAGGTCGCGGAAAACACGTGTCCGCCATCGCCGCGCGCTACGAAGTAGAGATCGTCACCCGCCGCGGGGTGCAGCGCCGCATGGATCGCCGCGCGCCCGGGCAGGGCGATCGGGGTTGGCGGCAACCCGGCGATGACATAGGTGTTGTAGGGGGTTGCCGCTCTGAGGTCGTCGCGGCGAATATCGCCGTCGAACCGCTCGCCCATCCCATAAATCACCGTAGGATCGGTTTGCAGGCGCATGCCCAGCCGCAGCCGCCGCATGAAGACCCCGGCGATCTGTGGGCGTTCCGCGGCAAGCCCGGTCTCCTTTTCGATAATGGACGCCAGAATCAAGGCTTCATAAGGCGTCTTGAGCGGCAGTTCCGCGGTCCGCCCCGCCCACTCCTGTGCCAGCACCTCATCCATTCGCTGGAGTGCGCGCTCAAGCACACCGAGCCCCGTGGTACGCCGCGGAAAACCATAGGTGTCGGGAAAAAACCGTCCTTCCGGGTGCGCTCCGGGTCGCCCTAAGGCGGCCATCAGCGCCGCGTCGGACTGTCCGGCCAGATCCTCACCGAAGCGACCGTTGGCAAGGATCGCCGCAACTGCCTGCCGAAAGGTCCAACCCTCAACGAGCGTGATGGGATAGTGGACCACCCGGCCCGAGACCAAACGATCAAGGACCTGGTCCGGGCGCATCCCCCTGGTGAGTTCGAACTCACCGGCCTTGAGTCGGCCACCATCGCCGCGAACACGAGCGAGCGCCAGCAAATAATAGGGGTGGCTGATAAAGCCGCGGTCAGTCAGCCCGTCCGCAACCTGACGCCAGCCGCTGCCGCGCCCTACCTCGAAGGTCACCACGGGCTCGGTGATCGCAACCGGAGTCTCCAAAAACCGCTGATAGTCGAGCCAAATTCCGCCGAGCAGGGTGAGCACCCCCAGGCACAGCAGCAACAAGGCTCGCACGATCATGTTGTTGGCCACTCCGCAGTCGACGCCGCCAGGCCGACGGCCTCAAGTAACTCCCAGGGCAGACTGTCAGGCGCATAGTCTTGCCCGTCCAACTGACGCACCGGCCAGCAGCCGATCAGCGCATTGGTCAGAAACAAACCGCGCGCCCGACGCAGATCCGCAGCAACCAGATGGCTTTCCTGACACGCGATACCTAAACCGAGCGCCAGTTCCAATGTCAGGGCACGCACGGTACCGGCAATCCCCGCGACATCCAGGATCGGTGTGATGAGCGACTGACCGGTCCACAGAAACAGGTTGGTCATGGTCCCGCCGACCACCCGCCCATCCTCCCGCAACATCAAGCCCTCGGCAACCGCCGGATCGTCCCATTCGGCACGTGCCAGAACGCTATCCAGCCGGTTGAGGTGCTTGATTCCCGCCAGCGCGCGGTTCTGCGATACCGGTGTCGCGCACCAACGCAGGACGACGCCATCCTTTGACCATGCAACCGGATATCCGGGCGAAGGATAGAAGAGCAATACGCGGCATGGGCACGGTAAGGGCAGCGGACGGTAGCCTCGCCCCCCGGCACCGCGCGTGATCAGTATCTTGAGTACACCGTCCCCGCCCTGGGTCAAGGCGCGGGCCTCAGCCGCCAATACCCCGCCCCCGACGTACGGAATCCGTAACCGTTGACAGCCGCACTCAAGTCGGGCGAGGTGTCGGGACCATTGGCATGGCGCCCCCCCGCGGATCAGAATGGTCTCGAACAAACCATCCCCGTAGCTCAGTCCGCGGTCCTGGGCGGGAATCTCGCGCGTCGGCAAACCGTTGATCAGTAACCCCAGTGGGCCTGGCTCAAGCTGGGGAACATCCGGCTTCCCCCGCAGTCGACTGTCCGGGACGGTTAACGGCATGGACGCGATCGACGACTAACGAAAATCCTTCGCAATCTGTGGTGCAGGATTTTCCGTCAATCGCCTCAGACGCGGCGGAAGATCAAGGTCCCGTTGGTTCCGCCAAAGCCGAACGAGTTGGTCAACGCCACATCGATCGGCATCTCGCGTGCCGTGTTAGGCACATAGTCGAGGTCGCAGGCGGGATCGGGTGTTTCGTAGTTGATCGTCGGCGGCGCGACCTGATCATGGATGGCCAGGATCGTGAAAATCGCCTCGGCTCCACCGGCCGCGCCCAACATGTGCCCGGTCATCGACTTCGTGGAACTCACCGGAACCTTGTAGGCAAGATCCCCGAAAGTCCGTTTGATCGCCATGGTCTCGGCCATGTCGCCCGCCGGAGTCGAAGTACCGTGGGCATTGATATAGCCGATCTGATCCAGATTGACGCCGGCATCCCGCATCGCAATCAGCATGCACTCGGAGGCGCCTTCACCATTCTCCGAGGGTGCCGTCATATGATAGGCATCGGAATTCATGCCGATCCCGACCAGTTCTGCATAAATCGGCGCTCCCCGCGCCACCGCGCGTTCGTACTCTTCCAGGACGACCACCCCGGCTCCATCGCTCAGCACGAAGCCGTCGCGATCTTTCTCGAAGGGCCGACTGGCGCGCTCCGGATCGTCGTTGCGGGTCGACAGGGCACGCGCCGCTGCGAATCCACCCAGGCCGACCGGGGAGGTGGCCATCTCGGCACCACCCGCGATCATCACGTCCACGTAGCCGTGGCGGATCATGATCGCCGCCTCGCCGATATTGTGACTGCCCGTACTGCACGCGGAGACGATCGAGTAGTTCGGCCCCTTGAGCCCGAACTTGATCGACAGATCACCCGCAACCATGTTGATGATATTGGCCGGGACGAAGAAGGGCGAGATCCGGCGTGGCCCCCTGGACCGATAGGCCTCGTAGTTGTTCTCGATCCCCGTAATCCCACCGATCCCCGACCCGATCGCCACCCCGATGCGGCGACAGTTGGACTCGTCGACCACCAGTCCGGAGTCGGCGATGGCTTGACAGCCGGCCGCCATCCCGTAGTGGATGAACTTGTCCATCTTCTTGGCGTCCTTCTCCGTGATATAGAGGGTCGGATCAAAACCATAGATCGGCCCGCCGAAACGCGTGCTGAAGGTTTCCACATCAAAGTGGGTGATCGGCTTGATGCCGCTCTTGCCGGCCAGGATATTTGTCCAGGACGATTTCACGTCCAAGCCCACCGGCGCCACCAGTCCAAGACCGGTGACCACGACCCTTCTACCTGCCATTACCTACCCCTCTCGCTCGGAATGACTCGACGGGCAAGCGCCGCACCTGCGTTCCCTGTGCCGGGCGGCGGCCGTTCCGTCTTCGAAGCCGCACGCCTCAAACAAGGTGCGCGTTGATGTAGTTGACGGCCTCCTGGACGGTGGTGATCTTTTCCGCATCCTCGTCAGGGATTTCGGTTTCGAACTCCTCCTCGAGCGCCATCACCAGCTCGACAGTATCGAGTGAATCCGCACCCAGATCGTCGACGAAGGAAGCCTCCGCGGTCACCTCCTCTTCTTTGACGCCCAATTGTTCAACGACGATCTTGCGGACGCGGTCTTCAATGCTGCTCATCTGTCTGAATCCTCCGAATGGAAAAGACGACCCGGCACGGGCCAGGCGGTATTCTAGTGACAATCGAGGGGGGATGAAAGCCGATAAATGGCCTCGCTACCCTCAATTAACCAAATGACTTTGCTCGGGTTTGGTCGCTGCACCCAGCGACCTAGACCATGTACATGCCGCCATTGACATGCAGAGTCTCTCCAGTGATGTACCCGGCACTGGGCGAAGCGAGGAAAACGACCGTGTCGGCGATCTCCTGCGGCTGCCCGAAACGGCCGAGCGGGACGGCTGACAGGATGGTCTGCTGCTGCGCCTCGCTGATCGACCGCGTCATGTCCGTGTCGATCAGGCCCGGGGCCACGCAGTTGACCGTGATGCCGCGCGAGCCCACCTCACGCGCGAGTGACTTGGTGAATCCCATCATACCGGCCTTGGCCGCCGCATAGTTAGTCTGACCGGCGTTACCCATGACGCCGACCACCGAGGCAATATTGATGATGCGCCCTTTGCGCGCCTTGGTCATCGCCCGTACGCAGGCGCGCGACATCCGGAAAATGGAGCCGAGATTGGTATCAACCACCGCCTGCCACTCTTCATCTTTCATGCGCATCAGGAGGTTATCGCGGGTGATACCGGCATTGTTGACCAGCACGGTCGGCGCACCGACACGCTCCGCGATCCGTTCCAACGCCGCCTCGACCGACACCGGATCGGCGACGTCGAGCACCACACCGAAGCCTTGATGGCCGCCCTCGCTCAAGACCTGGTCAATGCCGTCGGCACCGGCTTGGGTGGTGGCGGTGCCGACGGCCATGGCACCCTGCCCCGCCAGTGCCAGCAAGATGGCACGACCGATCCCACGTGACGCACCCGTCACCAGCGCGATTTCACCCTTGAGCATCTGCAGTCGCCTCCAATGCCGCCGTCAACGTCTCCGGATCGAAGACCGGCAGCGTGGTGATGTTCTTGTCACAACGTTTGTTGATCCCGGTCAGCACTTTACCGGGACCGAATTCGATCATCCGCGAGACCCCGGCCGCACCCATGGCCTGCACCGTCTCGACCCAGCGCACGGGTCGATACAACTGCTCGCACAGCCGCTCGCGCAAGGCCGCGACTGAATCCGCGGCAGCCGCGTCCACGTTGTGCAGGACGGGAACCTCCGGCAGCCGCAGGTCCGCTGCCTCCAGACGCGTAGCCAGCAGGGTGGCGGCCGGGCGCATCAGGGCGCAATGGGATGGTACACTGACCGGCAAGAGCAAGGACCGCTTGGCTCCCGCCGCCTTGGCGGCAATCACCGCACGGCCGACCGCGGCCGCGTCACCGGCAATGACGACCTGACCGGGCGCGTTGAAGTTCACTGCCTCCACCACGGCCCCCTGAGCCGCCTCGGCGCAGACTGCAATCACCTGCGCGTCCGTCAGACCAAGCACCGCGGCCATCGCTCCCTGACCGACCGGGACGGCCGCCTGCATCAACCGTGCACGTTCGGCTGCAAGACGAACACCTTCGGCCAGACTCAAGGACCCGGCGGCTACCAATGCGGCGTACTCGCCCAGGCTGTGACCGGCCATCAGGGTCGGCGCTGCGCCGCCTTGCGCTTGCCAGACGCGCCACACGCTGATCCCGGCGACCAGCATCGCCGGCTGGGTATTCTCGGTCTGATCGAGGGTCTCCTTGGGACCGCCGCTGACCAGCGCCCAGAGGTCCAGTCCGAGTGCTTCGGACGCCTCCTCGAAGGTCTCGCGGACCTCGGGATAGGTTGCGGCAAAGGCATCGAGCATCCCCACGGATTGGGAACCCTGGCCGGGAAAGCAGGCGGCAACTAAAAGCACTGGTCTTATCTCGATTCAGATCGGATTCGGGGCTGGTTCGAACCGGGTTCGCATCCGTTGTGGACTTGCTGTTTCAGAAGCGCGCGAGGACCGAGCCCCAGGTGATACCGCCGCCGAAGGCTTCCATCAACAACAGCTCACCCCGTTTGATGCGGCCGTCACGCACCGCCTGATCCAAGGCCAGCGGGATGGACGCGGCGGAGGTATTGGCATGATCGGCGACCGTGACAACCACCCGCTCCATGGGCAAGTCGAGTTTACGCGCGGTGGCCTGAATGATCCGCAAATTCGCCTGATGCGGGATCAGCCAGTCGATATCGGAACGCTCCAGTCCGTTGGCCGCGAGCGTTTCCTCGACAATTCGGCTCAAGGTCGTAACGGCGACCCGAAACAGTTCGTTGCCCTTCATCTCCACGCGGTTGTTGGCATAATCCCCGTTGCCGAGACCACCGGGAATCTGCAACAGATCCTTGTACGCACCATCCGCGTGCAGATGGGTGGAGATAATCCCGGGCGTGTCCGCCGCCTCGATGATCACCGCGCCGGCCCCATCACCGAACAACACACAGGTGCCCCGGTCGGTCCAGTCGAGGATTCGCGAGAAAGCGTCCGACCCCACCACCAGGGCATTCTGGGCTGAGCCTAGGCGTATGAACTTGTCGGCAATGCTCAAGGCATAGACGAATCCGGCACAAACCGCCTGGACATCAAACGCCGGACAACCGTGGACATCGAGCCGCTGCTGCAAAATACAGGCTGTGCTGGGAAAATATTGATCCGGCGTGGTCGTCGCCACCACGATCAGGTCGAGGTCCGCCGCCGCCAGACCAGCCGCCCCCAGCGCCAGGCGGGCGGCGCGCTCGGCGAGATCGGAACAGGTCTCACCATCGCTCACCAGATGCCGCCGCTCGATCCCGGTGCGCTCGCGAATCCAGGCATCCGTGGTATCGACAGTCGCCTCGAGGTCGGCGTTGGTCACGACCCGCTCCGGGAGGTAACCGCCGGTCCCCGCAACGCGCGAGTAGATCATCAGGCGGTCGCCCGTAACGGATCGGTCGCGAGATGTCGCCCGACCTGTTCGGCTATGCGACGCGGGATGTCGCAGAGGATCTCTTTCGCGGCGATATGGATCGCGTTCTCGAAGGCGATCTCGTCCGCCCCGCCGTGGCTTTTGATCACGATCCCGCGCAGACCCAACAAGCTGGCGCCATTGTAACGCCGCGGGTCCATGGTGCGTCGAAATGCCCGCAGAATCGGCAGTGCCGCCAAGCCGGCAAGGCGGGTGAACAGGTTGCGTTTGAATTGACCGTTCAGCGTATGCCGCACGAACTTCGCGACACCTTCGCTGCTCTTCAAGGCCACATTCCCGACAAATCCATCCGAAACCACCACATCCACGTCTTCCAGATAAATCCCGTCGCCTTCGACATACCCGACGTAGTTGAGCCCACTGCGGGACAACAACTCATGGGCATTCTTGACCTGCTCGTTACCCTTGATCTCTTCCTGACCGATGTTCAGCAGGGCAACCTTGGGCGCCGCGACACCATCCACGGCGGTGACCAACTCGCTGCCCATCACGGCAAACTGCAACAGGTGCTCGGCCGTGCAGTCGACATTGGCTCCCAGATCCAACATGTGCGTGTGGCCATGCAGCGAGGGTACGGCCGTGATGATCGCCGGACGATCCACGTTCGGCAGGGTCTTGAGGACGAAGCGCGCGGTCGCCATCAGCGCCCCGGTATTCCCCGCACTCACGCAGGCATGCGCCTCGCCGCTCTTTACCAGATCAATGGCGACGCGCATGGACGAATCCTTTTTTCCGCGCAGGGCCTTGGATGGTGACTCGTCCATCGCGACCGACTCCGTGGTGTGCCTGATCCGCAGCGATGGCGGGATCACACCACCCAGACAAGCGAGGATCTGTGTCTGGTCGCCGACCAGGATCAGATCGATTGACTGCTCGGTCGATAAAAAGCGCCGGGCGGCAGCGACGATCACCTGCGGCCCGTGGTCGCCGCCCATCGCATCCAGGGCGATCGTCTGTCGACCAGTCACGGCTTGCGTTGGGGCTTGACGAGGGACTTGCCCGGAACCAGGCCGGCCCTTGCCACGGAGTCCGAGCCCTGCCCCGCCCGGGCTTGCAGCCTGGCCGACTCCGGGACGTAACACAGCCAAAGGCTCCGCATCGCCGGTCACTTAAGATCTATCCAGGATCTTACGACCGCGATAGAAGCCGTCCGGGGATACGTGATGGCGCAGGTGAATTTCACCGGACGTGGGTTCGACCGACAGGGTCGGCTTGCTGAGGGCATCGTGCGAGCGACGCATGTCGCGCCGCGAGCGGGTCTTGCGATTCTGGGGAACAGCCATGCTTCTCTCCGCAAAGCGCCCGGGTCCTTATGCGGATCGGGACGCGTGCTCGTTGTAACTCAAATGCGCGGGTATGCCGGACGGCACCCGCGATCTCTTCAATGCTCGTCCGCCTCCGGACCCGGTTGCCGCGCCTGGAGCGCCGCCAATGCCGCGAACGGATTGCGCGGACGTTCGGCCGCCATCTCGGATGCAGCCGGGGCGACCTCCGCCGCACAGTGTCCGGGCGGATGCATCGGCACTTGCGGCAGGGCGAGCAGCAACTCGTCTTCCACCCAATCCAGAACACGGACGGACTCGTCGTCGCCCAGCGGCAGTGGCTCCAGGTCGCCGGCCAGACCTTCCACTTGACCCAACCCCAAGCGGTCCGGGGCACCGCGTAAGTGCACCAGACCGAGCGCGATCGGCGCATCAACCGGCACCTCGAACTCACCCAGACAGCGCTGACAGGTCATCAGCAGCACCATGGCAACACGCCCCCGTGCCACTGCTTGCCCTTGCTCATTGAGCTCGAACCGGATCTCATAACGCGCCGGGCCGGCCGCCCCGAACACCGCCTCGGCCAAGCGCGGAAATGACCGCAACGACGCCTCGCCGGCGAATGCGGCCTTGAACTTAACCGCACGCCAAGGATCGAGTCTTTCAGGTAGTGGCGCCGACATAAGCTCACCATAATAACCGATTCAAGGCCACAGAGTCAATTATAGCGATCGAGACATGCCGATCGCTTGACGATGTACTTGTTGTCGATCCTTGAGGCCGAAGGGAAACCCGGCGCGATCTGGTCACTGCTTTTCCGCCACGCGCCTACCGGCCCGATCCTGGCCCGAAGGGATGCCGCGCCACCAGGGTCTCATTGCGTTCAGGACCGGTGGAGATCAGGTCGATCGGCAGGCCGGAGAGGTCTTCGATGGTCTGCAGATAGGCCCGGGCATTGGCCGGAAGGGACTCCCGCGACGCCGCGCCGCCGGTGGACTCCGACCACCCCGGAAGTTCCAGGTAATGGGGTGTGCAGCGCGCCAGGGCATCGGCGCCCACCGGCGGCACGGTGATGCGGGCGCCGTCCAGATCGTAGGCAGTGCAGATCCGCAGTGTCTCGAAGCCGTCGAGCACATCCAGTTTCGTAATGCACAGACCGGTGACGCTATTGATGATGAATGAACGCCGCAGGGCGACCATATCCAGCCAGCCGCAGCGCCGCTTGCGCCCGGTGGTGGCACCGAACTCGTGACCGCGCTCGCCCAGGCGATCACCATCGGCGTCGAACAACTCGGTTGGGAAGGGACCGCCGCCGACGCGAGTCGTGTAGGCCTTCACGATCCCCAGGATGTAGTCGAGATCACGCGGCCCCACGCCGCTGCCGCAGGCGGCACCGCCGGCCGTGGTGTTGGAGGACGTGACATAGGGGTAGGTCCCATGATCGATGTCGAGCATGGACCCCTGGGCGCCTTCGAACAGCACATCCGCGCCCTCGGCACGCAAAGTGTGCAACACGCCGGGCACGTCCACGACCAGCGGACGCAATTGCTCCGCTTGGGCCAGCGCCTCATCGAGCACGACCGCGTAGTCCACGGCCTCCGCCTTGAAGTAATGAACCAGGGTGAAGTTGTGATACTCCAGCACCTCACGCAATCGCTCCTTGAAGTACGCGGTATCCAGCAGCTCACCGAGCCGAATCCCCCGCCGGGAGACCTTGTCCTCGTAGGCCGGGCCGATACCGCGACCAGTGGTGCCGATCGCCTTGGCGCCACGGGCACGTTCCCGCGCCAGGTCCAGGGCGACGTGATAAGGCAGAATCAGGGGACAGGCGGCGCTGATGCCCAACCGCTCCCGGACCGGAACACCGGTACGCTCGAGTGCGGCCATTTCGTCGAGCAGCGCCCGCGGCGACAGCACCACGCCGTTGCCGATGAGGCAGCGGACGCCCGCTCTGAGAACTCCCGAGGGTACCAGATGAAGGACGGTTTTTACCCCGTCGATCACCAAGGTGTGACCCGCATTGTGGCCGCCCTGAAAGCGCACCACCGCGGCGACGTGCTCGGTGAGCAGGTCGACGACCTTGCCCTTACCCTCATCGCCCCATTGGGTGCCGATGACTACAACGTTGTTGCCCATCTGCGAGATTCCTGACCCTTGACTTAAATGACTTCGAGTTGCCAGCCGGCCGCACCCGCGACCAGGCGTCGATCACACCCGAGCGGACGCGGGTCCTGGTCCAACTGCGCGTCCCCGCCGGGGAGCGCGGTCAGCACCCGGTGACCGTCCCGGCGCAAGCGCTTGACTTGCTCCAGCAGGGCCGGATCGGCAGACCAGGGGGCGTAGATTGCCGGTTCCTCCCGATAGCGCGTCCCCAGGCCCGTACCCAGACGCAACAGACCCTTGAGGTCGGTGCTGAATCCAACCGCCGGGCGCGCCCGCCCGAAGACCCGGCCGATGTCGTCATAACGCCCCCCGCGCGCGAGTTCCTGTCCCCAGCCCGGCACGAAAGCCGCGAACACGACCCCGGTCTTATAGCGATAACCGCGCAATTCGGCCAGGTCATAATGAACCGACACCTCCGGCAACCACTGATTCAGCGCATCGGCCAACTGGCGCAGATACGCCACCGCCGCCAACACCGGCGCCTGCGCACCCTCCAGGACAGTCGCCGCGCGGGTCAGGGCGTCATCCCCATTCAAATCGGCCAGCGCGACCAGCATGTCAGCCAACCGCGTCGGGAGACCAAATGCGCCGACCAGCGTCTCGATCTCCGGTATCGCCTTGCGTTGCAGAGCGGCGAACAACGCGTGCTCTTGCGAGGGATCCAGACCGCCTTGGCGGGCCAGACCGCGAAAGATACCGACATGACCCAGATCCAGATAACAGCCGCTGATACCGGCCATCCGCAGGGTCTCGAAAATCAGCCGCAGCACTTCGAGATCGCTCTCGATCCCGGCATGCCCATAGACCTCGGCGCCAATCTGGTAAGGGCTGCGGGTACCGGCGAAACCATCGGCGCGGGTGTGCAGCACAGTCCCCAGATAGCAGAGGCGGGTCGGTGCATCGCGCCGCAGATGGTGGGCATCGATCCGGGCCACCTGGGGTGTCATATCCGCGCGGACCCCGAGCAAACGCCCGCTGAGCTGGTCAGTGAGCTTGAAGGTTTGCAGATCCAGGTCCTGACCGGTCCCGGTCAGGAGTGACTCCAGGAAGTCGATGAAGGGAGGAACAACCAGTTCGTAGCCCCAGCAACGGTAGAGGTCGAGCAAGTCGCGCCGCAGGGACTCCATGATCTGGGCCTGGGGCGGCAGGATCTCCTCGATCCCGGTGGGCAGCAGCCAGCGTTCCTCATCCATCGACCTTACTCGGTTGACCCGGCACCGAACATTCGACCCGCGGGAAGCGGGTCGGACGTTGGTTGACCAGCCTTTAGTTGACTACATACAAGAGCGCCACGCCGGCCAACATGCTGACCAGCCCCGCCAGCCGCAACGGGCCATCCGCCTGCGCGACCACTGTCTGCAAGGCGCGTCGAAAGGTCGCCGGGCTCAGGAAGGGCCAGATGCCCTCGAAGACCAGAAGCAGCGCGGCGGCCGCGAGGAGTTTATGCACGCCGGTCACCCCAGACCGCGGACAGGCGCAGCACGCCCAGTGGACCAAAAGCCCTCTGGGGCGCCGCCGTCCTTGGTCCGCGCCTTGACCACTACGGCGCTTCGCCGCTCTGCGAGCGGAAGTAGCGGAAGAATTCCGATTCGGGCTGCAGGACCATCATGTCGCCGCCCGCATTGAAGGCTCCACGGTAGGCCCCAAGGCTGCGGTAGAACGCATAGAAATCCGCATCCTCGGTGTAGGCCTTGGCGTAGATTTCGGACGCCTTGGCGTCACCCTCGCCGCGCGCTTGCTCCGCCTCCTTGTAGGCATCGGCCAGCATCACGGTCCGCTGACGATCCGCGTCCGCGCGAATACGCTCGGCCGCCTCCTTGCCCTTGGCGCGCAGATCGCTGGCCACCCGCTCACGTTCGGCCCGCATCCGCATATACACGGATTCGCTCACCTCGGGCGGCAGATCGATCTTCTTGACCCGCACGTCGACGATCTCAACGCCCAGTTCGTTCGCCTGCAGGTCGCTGCGCTTGCGCAGTTCTTCCATCAGCTCGGTGCGATCTTCGGACACCACTTCCTGAATTGTACGCTTGCCGAACTCGTCGCGCAGACTGCTGCCGATCCGCTCGGCCAGCAACCGCGAGGTCCGGCTGACGTTGCCGCCGGTGGAGCGGAAATACTGCGCCGGATCGCTGATCCGCCACTTGACGTAGGAATCGACGATCACGTCTTTCTTCTCGACGGTCAGGAAACGCTGTGGCGGCGCGTCGAGCGTCTGAATCCGGCGGTCGAAAATCTTGACATCCTGCAGTACCGGGACTTTCAAATGCAGCCCCGGCGTGTAGTCACTGCCGACGATAGAACCGAGCTGCAGCTTGATTGCCGTCTGCCACTCGTTGACGACGAAGGTCGACGCGTAAATCAGCAGGACCAGGGCAGCGAGCAGGGCCGGCAGGAACGACTTGTACTTGCTCATTGACGCGCCCTCCGATCACGGTCCACCGGACGCGCTGTCCCTGGCCGCACCTCGGCCTCGACCGGGGACACGATCAACGGCTGCTGCGGTTCGGCAACGGTCTGACGTTGCCGCACCAACTGATCCAACGGCAGATATATCATACTGTTTGAGCCCTCCTGCGTGTCGAGCACGATCTTGTTGGTGCCGCTCAGCACCTTCTCCATGGTGTCGAGATAGAGCCGCTCACGCGTCACCTCCGGCGCCTTCTTGTACTCGGCCAGCACGGCGCTGAAGCGGGCAGCCTCACCCTCGGACTCGGCGACCACCTTATCACGATAGGCTTTGGCGTCGGCGATGATCCGGGCCGCTTCGCCGCCCGCCTGCGGGAGGACCTGGTTGGAGTAGGTCTCGGCCTGGTTTTCCGAGCGCTCCTTGTCCTCTCGCGCCTTGATCGCGTCATCGAAGGCTTCCTTGACCTGATCCGGCGGCTTGGCCGGCTGCATGTTGATCGAGGTGACCAGCAAACCCGTCTTATATAGATTCATCAGTTCCTGGACACGCTCCTGGATCGTGATCGCGATGGCCCCGCGGCCCTCGGTCAGGACAAAGTCCAGCTTGCTGCCGCCGATCGTTTTGCGGACCACGGTCTCCGTTGCGTCTTTCAACGTACCCTCCGGATTCTGGTCCTGGAACAGAAACTGCGCGGCGTCCTGAATGCGGGACTGAACGGTCAACTCCACGTCGACAATGTTCTCATCCTTGGTCAGCATGGCGGCTTGGTGGCTGAACGAGGACACCTCGTCGACGTTGACCTTTTCCACCGATTCAATCGGGAAGGGGATATGCCAGTGCAGGCCCGGGTCGGTGGTATCCACATACTTACCGAAACGCATCACGACCCCGCGCTCAGCCGGCGCGATAATGTACGTGCCCGAGAACAGCCAAACCAACAGCAAGGCCCCGAGAACGATCGCCACGGCGCGCGTTCCCAGGTTGCCGGTCGGCAGGTTGAACCCACCGCCCCCGCCGCCGGACTTGTTGCCGCCCGGCCGGTTGCCGCCGAAGAGGCCGCCGAGTTTTTCCTGAAGCTTGCGAACCACCTCATCGAGGTCCGGCGGCCCGGATTCGCCGCCCCCGCCGCTCTTGCCGCTCCAGGGGTCTTTGTTGCCGCCACCTGGCTCATTCCAGGCCATAGCTACTCCGTCTATCTCTGCGCGTGAGACTGAATGGGATGGATCGGCCGACTCACGAGTCGGACGATTCCATAGTGATTGGGACTGGGCACGAAACACCGCTGGTCACTCAGATTGTCAAGATGCAGCCGCCTGGCCGCTTAATCAACCCGCGCACATGGTCGCCGGCACGGTCGGACAGCCAACAGACAATTGTAGGCAGCCGGACGCGGCGGTGCAAACGCCACAGTAGGAAAAATGGGAACCGGTTGCGCCGTCACCGGCGACCGGATGACGGGCTCGCTCACTCAACCTCAGTGCAAGAGCCTCTGCGCGCGTTCCGGCTCGTGCGCCAGAAAACGTTGCAAGTCCGCGGGCGCGATCAGGATTTCCATAGTCCAACCGCCCTCCGCGGCGGGCGCATCGGCCAGGACGCGCGCATGAGCATAAATCCAGGCACGCAGACGCCCGTCAGCGGGGCCGAGACGCACCTGCTGTCGGGTGTTCGCGCCCCCGGTCAATTCCGCGATGGCGGTCAGCAGGAGGTCGATCCCCGCACCCGAGCGGGCGGACAGCCAGACACGGGTCGGCCGACCGAGACTGTCACGTTCCAGGCGCGGCGGTTCATCCGCCAGCAGGTCGAGTTTGTTCCAGACCTCCAACCGCGGAATGTCCATGCTGCCGATCTCCGCGAGCACTGTTTCCACGTCGCTGATCAGCCGCGTCCGGTGGCCGGCGGACGCGTCGACCACATGCAGCAGCAGCGAGGCATTGCGGGTCTCCTCCAAGGTGGCGCGGAAAGCCGCCACCAACTCGTGCGGCAGTCGGCTGACGAACCCGACCGTATCCGCCAGCAGCGCCCGCCCGCCGTTGGGCAGGGCGAGCCGTCGCAGCGTTGGATCCAGGGTGGCGAACAGTTGATCGGCCTCGAACACCCCGGCCGCGGTGAGTCGATTGAAGAGCGTGGATTTGCCGGCATTGGTGTAGCCGACCACCGAAATCACCGGCAGCTCGGCCTTCTCGCGTGAGCGCCGCCCCTGGGCGCGCTGGGACTCGATGCCCTCCAATCGCCGCTTGAGCAGCGCGATGCGCTTGGCCAACAAGCGCCGGTCGGTTTCGAGTTGAGTCTCACCCGGACCGCGCAGACCGATACCGCCCTTCTGCCGCTCAAGGTGGGTCCAGCCGCGCACCAGGCGGGTCGAAAGGTGGCGCAGTTGGGCCAGCTCGACCTGCAACTTGCCCTCGAAGGAACGGGCCCGCTGAGCAAAGATATCGAGGATCAGTCCCGTCCGGTCCACGACCCGACATTCGAGCAGACGTTCCAGGTTGCGCTCCTGAGCCGGGGACAGCGCATGATTGAAGACCACCAGTTCCGCCCCTGCTGCCGCAACCAAATCCTTCAACGTGTCGGCTTTACCGGAGCCGATGAAAAGCCGGGCGTCCGGCCGGGCGCGCGTACCGCCCAGGGTCCCAACCACCTCGGCACCGGCCGCGCGGGCAAGTTGGTCGAACTCCTCACGCTCGTCGAGTGCCGCCGCGCCGCCCAGATCCAGTTGCACCAGCACGGCACGCTCGCCGGATGCGGGCCGCTCGAACACCAGATCGCTAGGCATCGGGACATCCGCAGGCCGGCTTGGAAACCGCGCTTGGGAACCGCCCAGCCACAGAGCGTCTGCGCAACTCAGCTATTGCCCGGCTCTTCGATCTCATCGCCAGCCGGCAATTTGACATTACGCGCCGGCACCACGGTCGAGATCGCGTGCTTGTAAATCATCTGGCTGACGTTGTTCTTCAGCAGCACGACGAACTGATCGAACGACTCGATCTGACCTTGCAACTTGATGCCGTTGACGAGAAAGATAGAGACGGGGATGCGCTCCTTGCGCAGGGCATTGAGGAAAGGGTCTTGCAGGCTTTGGCCCTTGGACATGTTTTTTCTCCTTGTTGTAGTCGTTTCGCGAAGATCGCCCGGCTCAAATGGATCGACTGATGTTGCTGGTCGACTTGGCGCCGAACCGCCGTCCTGGCCTCGTGCAGACGGCGGACGCCGCGGTCGCAAGGGTCAGATCAGACGCTCCAACACGTGGATTGCAGCCGGGACATGCTGTTCCACGCAATAGGTCCCTGTAGTTTCGCTCAGCGGGAACGAGAAAGCCATTAAGATTTTCCAATACTTGCTGAGTGTTGTACCGGGTAGGGGCGGTTCGGCCAGGCGCCATCCATCGGGATACGGCCAGCGCAGGCGGCAGGTCGACCGCGCCACGGGGTGGCTGGAACCGTCCGGATCGGACGCGCCGGGTTATTGGCCGGACCGCTGTTCAAGATCCGCGACCACCGGCGTGAGCGCTCAGCGCGCGGGGTGCTGCGCCGTGATCAGTGCCAGGGCGCGCTCCAGCGCGGTCTGGTCGTCGGTCACCCAGTGGCCGTCGGTCTCGGCCCGCAGCCAGGTCATCTGACGCTTAGCCAACTGCCGGGAGGCGATGATGCCGCGGTGCAGCATTTCCTCGAAACTGTATCCGCCAAGGATGAATTTCAAGACCTGGCGATAGCCGACACAGCGCATGGAGGGCAAGTCTTCCACCAAATCCCCGCGACTCCACAGGGATTCCACCTCCTCGACCAGACCCTGCTCGAGCATCCCCCGAAAACGCCGCTCGATGCGCTCGTGCAGGGTCTGCCGGTCCGCGGGAACACGCACCAGCTTGAACAACCGGTAGGGCAGGACGGCACCCTGACCCTGGGTCCGCCGGATCAGGACACTCATCGGCTCGCCGCTGATGGCGTGCACTTCCAGAGCACGCTGGATACGTTGCGGATCATTGGGGTGGACCAGAGCCGCAGTGGCCGGGTCCAGCCGCGCCAGCCGCTGATGCAGCGCCGCCCAGCCCAACCGCTGGGCTTCTTCCAACAGCTCCTGACGCACGCGCGGGTCGGCATCCGGCAGGGACGCCAACCCCTGCTGCAACCCGCGGAAATAGAGCATGGTCCCACCCACCAGGAGTGGTATGAGACCCGCGGCGGTGATCGCCGCCATGGCCTCCAGGGCATCGGCCCGGAAGCGCGCGGTCGAGTACGACTCACTGGGGTCCAGGATATCGATCAGCCGGTGGGGCGCCTGCGCCAACACCTCCGGACCCGGCTTGGCAGTGCCGATGTCCATGCCCCGATAGACCATGGCCGAGTCCACACTGACAATGGAACAGGGCAAGCGGCGCACCAGGTTCACCGCGAGATCGGTCTTACCCGCCGCGGTCGGACCCATCAGCAGGATGGCCAGCGGGCGCTGCTCGGACTCCGGCAGGCAGTCAGTCAGCATTGGCCGACCTCGCGTCGCGTTCCCGGCGCCCCTGCTGCCTTGCCGGCCCACCCTGGTGCCGCCGCTTCAGCACGCCGGGTCTGCCGACAGGCTGTCCGACCATCGCCTGCACGCGTCTTAAGGCGTCAGAACCTGGTTTGCACCCGCCAACTGAGCGTGGCGGAGCCATCGGCGGGGACCTGAACCAGCCAGGAAGCGAGGTTGGACGCCTCTTTGCTGTGCGACTGACTCTGCTGGACCATTTTCCAGTCGCCGGGGATTTCCTCAACGACCTTGACCGTCACCGCGTCGGGTTTGGCGTTCTTGATCTCCAGCGCGAAGGCTGCCTCATAGGCGTAGTTGTAGGCGCTCGCGCCGCTGAGTTTCTTGAACTCGGTCTGCTTGCGTCGAACGGTCACGTCGAAGCTCTCGCCGAGCGTCAGGGTGACCGTCTCGTTCTTCGGGGTGTGATCGATGTGATCCTCCCCGATGAATTGCGCATTGCCGCGGCTGTCTTTGGAGTAGACCCGCACCACGCCTGCCGGCAAGGGGATACCGAGGCTCCCGCCCTGGTTGGTAAAGTTCAGGGTCGAGGCGACCGGCAGTTTGTTCCAGCCGTCCGCGGATTGGGACTGGTAGCTGTAGGGCTGCCCATGGACCACCAGTTCCCGCGTCACCGGGACCCGCGGAGCTGAGAGCAGCGCCACCTGCTTGGTCTGATTATTGAGCACGTCAGTAGGACGCGCCAGCGTGTAGAGGTGGTATTCGTCCAGCGCCTCCTCCTGCGGCATCGGGGCCGCAGCCGGCATGGCCATGGTGCGCGCCATCATGGGCGGCGGCGGTTCCGGACGGACCTGATTGACTTCACCCGCCACCAGTTGCAGTCTGGCCTGCCGGTAAGCGATCCCGCTGCTGTTGGTCAGCGTCACCCAGCCGCTCAAATCCATGGATTTGCCGTCGGCGGCCACATCGGCCACATAGTCGGCGTTCCAGGACAACCCGCCGGTGAGATAGGACAACTCGAAGGTGCCGGTGCCGGCCTGCGCGGCCTCCAGGTGCAGGACCAGGGTCGGCTGATCCCGCAGGTCGGCGGGCAAGTCCGGAAACGCCAGATGGCCGACAACCGCGGTTTCGATCCGATCTGCGTAACGCAGGACCACACCTTCATTGGTGGCGAGCACGGTGGCGTCCTCGGTCGTCCGCACCCCGTCGTCCGCGGTCCGGATGGCCTGCACTTTGCGGCCGACATATTTCTGCAGCAGGCTCTGCGGAGTCAGCAGGTCGAAATCGAAATTCTGCTCCAACAGGGTGACCGCGGCGGTCCCCGCGGTCGCGGTGAGGAGCGCCGTCTCCGGCCTGATCCGGCCGGAGCAGTTGCGCCAGGCGAGCCGGTTCTCGCCCTGCACGAGAGTGAGTTCGCGCTGATCCTTCACCAGGGCGAGATTATCGTTGTAAATCGTGACGGCCAGCGCTTGCTGCGCACTGTCATCAATCCGCTGTTCCTGGATGGTCGCGGCGGCATCGGTGGTCTCCATGGCGGCTCCCGGATTGACGATGAACAACGCGGCCAGGGCAGCGGCCGATCGCGATGGGCTAGTGCAGAGTGAAAAACGCTGGGTGTGCTGCATGGGGCTCCTGGCGCTGGCCGTGAGGGTGCGAACTTAAGATTGTGCCTCAATGAAGGCGCGCAGCGTCGCATCATCATCCTTGGTTAGGGAGGTCTGGATCACCTTGCCCTTGCCCTTGAACTGCTCCAGCCCTTCCAGGACCTTGTCCGCCGTGGCCTTGCGCACCAGGATAAAGATCGCGGCGCAGCCCGGCTGGAAGCTCGCGGCCAGATCCTTCATGAATTGATCGTTGATGCCCAGATCGGTGAAGCGTCCGGATAAGGCACCGGCGCCGGCGCCGACTGCCGCACCCAGCAACGGGTTGAGGAACAGCAGCCCGATCAGCAGGCCCCAGAAACTGCCGGTGGCCGCACCCGCGGCCGTCAGGTTCATCGCCTGATGCAGCTTGACCTTCTCTTTTGCGTCCTTGGTGACGATCACCACGTCTTCCATCTCGATCAGGTATTCCTTTTGCAGATTGACGAGTGCGGCGCGCATCTCGAATGCAAGCTGCTCTTCCGGAAAGGAGATGACGATCAGATTGCTCACTGGCTCTTCCTCTTGGTTTGGGTTTCGTGTGGGTGATAGCGAGGCACGGCGATACGTGACGGTCGTGACTAACCCGCCTCAACCTTGTCCACCGCATCGCGCAGCGCCTGTAAGATAAGGGCATAGGCGGCCGCTTCATCAAGCTCCGGGACGTCCCATCCCATGATCCTGGAGTATTTTTTCACCAGGTGGCGGACATCGTCATCCAGTTCCGCCCGATAGCGCTCCATTTCGATCTGCTCGATCGGCTGCATGTCAGTCTCCGGATGGTGGTAAACCGGCCCGCCCGCCGGACGCGCCGGTCACGCGGACTCAGTTGAACGTGACCTTACCGGTGATGGTGCGCACATAGGTGGCGATGACCCCATCACCCGGTTTGAGCTGATCGAGGATGGCCTTATCCTTCACGGCCAGAGTGACCAACTTTTCCGGCCCGCGAATGGTGACCTGGGACGCGGCCCGATCGACCGACTCGACCTTGCCGTAGAGTTTCAGCTTGGTGGTGATGGTGCCGGCCGGCTTGGTCCCTGCATCCGGCTTCACCGTCGTCTTCTCGATCGAACCCATGGAACCCGCGTCGCGGCCCTTTTCCACGTCGACCAGCACCGCCTCGGTTTCGGTGATCGCGACCTTGTTGCCGACCTCGATGTTGTCTATCCGCTTGACCTCGGCGGGAATATCCAAGACCTCGAACGAACCGTCCGAAGTTCGGATCGTCATCTGGCGCGACGCTTTGTTGATCGCCACGACCTCCCCTGACAGGTCGGACACAGTGACCGCACCCGCGAGCGGGGTCGTGGTATCGGCTCTGGCCAGGGACGCAAGGCCCGCGGCACTAAGCGACAGACAGGCCGCCATAGCCAGCATCAGCGATTGTTTTTTCATGGGACATTTCCTTGCATTGGATGGGTGGATCGGGGAACCGTGGGCAGTACGGTACACAGTAAAGCCGGACGCTGCAACCGCCTTGTTCTGACCAAAATTTAACGCTCCGGAAAGGTCGAAGACGCCGCAATGTCCCACACTTCCGGATCATGACGCGGGGCCCAGCGGCCCGCCGGCGTCGCTGACAACCCCGTGATAAGCCGATCGCTCGGCAGGAAAGAAATCATGTCCTCGCACACTCCGATCAAGCGTTCCCAGACGAATACCGGCAACACCCTGACCCGCACCACGGTCGCCGCCGCGGTGGCCCTGGCCCTGGCAATCGGCGGCGGGGTCGCCGCCCAATCCGCCTCGCCCCAGGCCGCCGCGACCGGCGCGGCCGCCATCGTCGCGCCCGCCATGCCGAGCTTCGCCGATGTGGCCGAGCGGGTGTCACCGGCCGTGGTCAATGTCACGGTGATCGCCGAAGGCCCAACCACCAGCCTGCTGCCCCGGCAGCACCCGGGCCTACCCGAAGGGGCGCCGCTCGATGAATTCTTCAAACACTTTTTCGACCAACCCAATGTGCCGGGGCGCCAGCGCGCGGAGGGGGCCGGCTCCGGCTTCGTGATCGACGCCTCCGGCCTGGTGGTCACCAACAATCATGTGGTCGAGGGCGCCAACGAGATCACCGTCACCCTCAACGACGGCAGCAAGCACAAGGCGCAAGTCGTCGGACGCGACGACAAGACCGACCTGGCGCTGCTCAAGATCGACGCCGGGCGCACCCTGCCCTTCGTGGATCTGGCCGATGCCAGCGCCACCCGCGTCGGGGACTGGGTGCTGGCCGTCGGCAATCCGTTCGGGTTGGGCGGCTCGGTCAGCGCCGGCATCGTCTCGGCACGCGGTCGTGACATCAATGCCGGCCCCTACGATGATTACCTGCAAATCGATGCCCCGATCAATCGCGGCAACTCCGGCGGTCCCTTGTTCGATGTCTACGGTCGGGTGATCGGTGTCAACACCGCCATTTACTCGCCCACCGGCGGCAACGTCGGTATCGGCTTCGCCATCCCCGCCGAAACGGTGAAGAAGGTGGTCGCCGATCTGCGCCAGGACGGCCGGGTCTCGCGCGGCTGGCTCGGCGTGCAGATCCAGCCGGTGACCGAGGACATCGCCGGTGCGCTCGGTCTATCCGGGACCGCGGGCGTGCTGATCGCCGATATCCTCCCCGACGGCCCCGCCGCCGGCACCGAGTTACAGCCCGGCGACGTCATCCTCAAGGCCGGCGATCAGCCGATCAAGGATTACAAGGATCTGCCGAAGTTGATCGCCGACACCAAGGCGGGCACCCGCTTGAATCTGGAGTTGGTGCGCGGCGGCAAACCGCTGAGCGTTGCCGTGACCATCGGCGCCATGCCCGGCAATGAGACCTTGGCGAAGAACGAGATGCAACCCGCCGCGACTGCGGATGAAAGCAAACTCGGGCTCTATCTGGTTCCCGTCACCCCTGAACTGCGGCAGGAAAAAGGACTGCGCCCGACGAGCAGCGGCGCCTACGTGGCCCGGGTTCAGCCCGGCAGCCCTGCCGCAGAGGCCGGCATCGAGTCCGGCAGTCTGATCTCGATGGTCGGCGGCCAGCCGGTCGACTCCCCGGCGCAAGTGTATGAGGCCGTGCGCGCCGCCGCGGCAGCCAAGCGCAGCGCGGTCATGCTGCGCATCGAGAAGGATGGCCGGCCGATGTTCATCGCGGTGCCGCTCGCTGCGTGAAGCCAGCCGCTGCCGTTCCCAAGGGCAGATCGCGTGCGGGAGCGGCCGGGTGACTTTCACGTTGTACCCGTCGTTGTTGGTTTTGCGTTTCTCGTTTTTCGTAACCCGATGTTCGATAATCCTTAACGAAAAACCGAAAACTCAAAACCGTTCTGGATCAGATGCCGAGCGTGCCAAGCCGACAGTTGGCAGTTGGCCGCTCATTTTGGAATGACCCGCCCATGCGCGTACTCTTGATCGAAGACGACCGCCAACTGGCGGACTACCTGCGCAAAGCGCTGGGCGAGGTGGGGATACTCACCGACCATGCGGCAGACGGACGCGAAGGGCTGTTGCAGGCGGCCGGCGGTGTCTACGACGCGCTGATTCTCGACCGGATGCTGCCGACACTGGACGGACTCGCGATCCTGCGCACGCTGCGCGCCGCGGGCAACCGGACACCGGTGTTGATCCTGTCCGCCCTCGGGGAGGTGGACGACCGCGTGGCGGGTCTGCGCGCCGGCGGCGACGACTACCTGGTCAAACCCTTCGCCTTCTCCGAATTGCACGCGCGCCTGGAAGCCCTGTTGCGGCGCGGTCAGGCGGACGCCCCGCAGACCCGGCTGCGCGTCCTCGACCTGGAGATGGACCTGTTGAAGCGTGAGGTGACCCGCGCCGGCCGTCCCATCCAACTGCAGCCGCGTGAATTCCGGCTGCTGGAGTATCTGCTGCGCCACGCCGGCCAGGTGGTGACCCGGACCATGCTGTTGGAACAGGTCTGGGACTATCACTTCGACCCGCAAACCAACATCATTGACGTGCATGTCAGCCGCCTGCGCGGCAAGATCGATAAGGACTTCGATCCTCCTCTGCTGCAAACGGTACGGGGCGCCGGCTATCTGCTGCGCGCCCAATGACCGCCGTCGGCCGACGCACCGGCGACTTGCGGCTGCGCGCGGCCCAGGTACTGCGCAGTTCGAGCTTTCGGCTGGCGATCCTCTATGTCCTGCTGCTGTCGGTGTCGGCGGCCATCCTGCTCGGCTTCATTTACTGGTCGACCGCGGGCTTCATGGATCAGCAGACCGACGCCACCATCGCCGCCGAGATCCAAGGTCTGGCCGAGCAATACCGACAGCGCGGGCTGCCCGGACTGACCAATGTGATCCGCGAACGCATCGTCCGCGACCCCGGCGGGGCCGGCGTCTATCTGCTGGCGGACAAGGACTTCAAACCGCTGATCGGCAACCTTGATCGCTGGCCCTCCGGAGTCCCCGACCAAGCGGGCTGGATCCGCTTCCGACTGCTCGAACGCGGGCCGCGCCATGCCGACGACCACGCCGCCCGCGCCCAGGTCTTCACGTTACACGGTGACCTGCGCCTGTTGGTGGGACGTGACGTGCGCGATCTGGAGGCCACCCGGAAACTGATCCTCGAAGCCCTCACCTGGGGTCTCGCGCTGACCGCGGCGCTGGCCCTGCTCGGCGGCTGGGTCATGAGCCACCGGGTGCTGCGGCGCCTCGAAGCGATCAACCAGACCAGCCGCGACATCATGGAGGGTGACCTGTCCCGGCGCATTCCGCTGGCCGGCAGCGGGGACGACTTCGACCAACTCGCTGCCGGGCTCAACCACATGCTGGCGCGTATCGAGACCCTGATGGCCGGCGTCCGCCAAGTGTCCGACAACATCGCCCACGACCTGCGCACCCCCCTGACCCGCCTGCGCACCAAGCTGGAACTGTTACGCACCGACCTCGGGGAAGGCCATCCGGCGGCGGCCGCGGCCGAAGAGATCATCGCCGATGCCGATGAACTGCTCGGCACCTTCAACGCGTTGCTGCGCATCGCCCGTATCGAGTCCGGCGGACAGCGCGCCGCCTTTGCGCCGCTCGATCTGGTCCCGCTGGTCGCGGACCTGGCCGAACTCTACGAACCGGTCGCGGCGGAACGGGGACAGCAGTTGACCCTGCACACCGCGGACACCGCCTGGGTGATCGGCGATCGGGACCTGCTGTTCCAGGCCCTGGGGAACCTGGTCGACAATGCCGTGAAATACACGCCGGTTGGCGGTCTGATCGCGCTGTCGCTGACTGCCACGGAGCAGGCCGTCGTCATCACGGTCGCGGACAACGGACCCGGCATCCCCGCCGATCTCCATGGCGAGGTCTTCAGGCGTTTCTTCCGCGCCGACTGCAGCCGCTCCACCCCCGGCAGCGGCCTGGGGCTCAGCCTGGTTCACGCCGTCGTCGAACTCCACGGCGCCGCCATCGCGCTGCTCGACAACCACCCTGGGCTGTGCGTTCAGGTGCAGTTGGCACCGACCATGGCGGCGAGCAAAGCGCCGTCGGCGACTTGAGGCCGGGACACGAAGCACCACCGTGGGAGCGGCCTCCGGCCGCGATAGGACCTCGCCGGCCATCGCGGCATCGGTGTTCACCGCGGCGCCGTATCGCGGCCGGAGGCCGCTCCCACGGGATCGCTTCGCGACTTCGTGGTAACTCATTGCAATGTAAGGATGATAAGGCGCGCGCTCGGTGTCGGGAATCCGGCACAGCGGTCGCGCGCGCCGCATCCACCAAGGGTCGCGCGATGCCGCCCATATTTGGAATTGCTGAATCAGCGCTCCCCATGTTCCATACAGGTTCCCACGGATTTTCAATAGTTGACATTTAACATTGTAATTTTTTAGCCTTACGCGCAACCCGACGGCGATGAGAAATCAGGAGCGACCGTATGAGCGGGAAGGCAAGCGGCATCGGGGACCTGATCGCGGTCCCGCAGGGTGGGGGTGCGCAGCAGGGCTTGGGCGAGAAGTTCGCGCCCGATCTCCACACCGGCACCGGCAACTTCTCGGTTCCCATCGCCCTGCCGCCAGGGCGCAACGGGCTCCAGCCGCAGCTCTCGCTCGGCTTCAGTACGGGCAGCGGCAACGGTCCCTTCGGCCTGGGCTGGTCGCTCGGCGTGCCGGGCGTCTCGCGACTCACGTCCAAGGGCATCCCTCGCTATCGCGACGGCGCCGAGGCTGACATCTTCGTCTTGTCCGGCGCCGAAGACCTGGTCGAGGTCGCCCGCACGCAGCCGACCGACACCAGCGCCGTTACCACCTACCGTCCGCGCACCGAGGGGTTGTTCGCGCGGATCGAACGGCACACCGGCACATCCGACCATTGGGAGGTGCGAACCAAGGACGGGTTGATCAGCACCTACGGCACGCCGGGTCCGATGCCGGGCGCCCTGGCCGACGACCAACGCGCGGTGGTCGCCGATCCGACCAATCGCCACAAGGTCTTCGCCTGGCGCCTGACCGAGACGCGCGACCCCTTCGGCAACCGCATCGTCTACGAGTACGAGCGCGACAATGCGTCCGGGCAGGGCCACAACGGCGAGCAGATCGACCTGCGGACTATCCGCTACGTCGATCTGTCCGGCGCGGACCAGGCGGACTTCCTGGTCTCGGTCGCGTTTCTCTACGATACCGACCCGCAGGGCATCCCGGGCCTCCAGCCCGAGTTCCCCCGCCGCCCCCGTCCCGACGCCTTCTCCGATTACCGTGCCGGCTTCGAGATCCGCACCCGCCGCCGTTGCACCGGCATCGTGGTGCGCACCCACCCCTCGGCCACCGAGACCACGCTGGTTCGCGCCTACGAGTTCGTCTACCTGGACGAACAAACCACGGATCCCGCCGCGCTGCCTCCGAACGGCGCCTCGCTGCTCAGCCGCATCAACGTCATCGGCTATGACGACGCCGGCCGTCCGGTGCGGGAGCTCCCGCCGCTGGACTTCGGCTATTCCCGCTTCACCCCGGAAGCACGCCGGTTCTTCCCGCTCGCGGGCGCGGCCCTGCCGATGACCAGCCTGGCCAACCCGGACCTGGAGCTGGTCGACCTCTTCGGCCACGGCCTACCCGATATCCTGGAGCTGGGCAGCCAACCGCGTTACTGGCGCAATCTAGGCGATGGCCGATTCGACCGGCCCCGCGGGATCCCGGAGGTCCCGGCCGGGGTCAGGCTCTCCGACCGCGGCGTGCAGTTGATTGATGCCAATGGCGACGGCCGCGCCGACCTGCTGGTGACCAGCGACGCACTCTCCGGCTATTACCCGCTGGATTTCCGCGCCGGCTTCAGCAAGCGGTCGTTTCAACCCTACCAGCAGGCGCCGAGCTTCGACTTGGAGGACCCCGAGGTGCGTCTGGTCGACCTCACCGGGGATGGCGTCACCGACGTGCTGCGCTCGGGCACCTCGTTCGAGTGCTATTTCAACGACCCCACGGACGGCTGGCTGCCCCGCAATACCGCGCGGGTGCAGCGCCAGCAGCTCGCGGCCTTTCCCAACGTCGACTTCGCTGAGCCGCGGGTCAAGTTTGCCGACCTGACCGGCGACGGACTCCAGGACATCGCCGTGGTCTACCAGGGGCGCGTCGACTATTGGCCCAACCTTGGCTACGGCCGCTGGGCGCCGCGAATCACCACGCAGATCCCCGGCGGCCTGCCATTCGACTTCGACCCGAGGCGCGTTCTGCTCGCGGACGTGGACGGCGACGGCCTGGCCGACCTCATCTACGTCTCGGACCGCGAGATCACCCTCTGGATCAATCGCACCGGCAACGGCTGGAGCGCGCCCCGGGTCATTCGCGGCACCCCGGCATTGACCGATCAGGACACCGTGCGCATCACCGACCTGCTCGGTACCGGCGTCGGCGGCATCCTCTGGACGCGGGACGCGGACGGCAGCGGCCGGCCCAGCCACTTCTTTCTCGATCTGACCGGCGGTACCAAGCCCTATCTGCTCGAGCGGATGGACAACAACCTGGGAGCCGTCACCGAGGTCGCCTACGCCTCATCGACCCAGTTCTATCTGCGCGACCAGGCCCGGAAGAACTCCGCCTGGGGCAGCACCTTGCCCTTTCCGGTCCAGGTGGTCGAGCGCGTCACGGTGACCGACGTCTTCAGCGGCGGAACCCTGACGACCGAATACCGCTATCACCACGGCTACTGGGACGGCGCCGAGCGCGAGTTCCGCGGCTTCGGGATGGTCGAGCAGCTCGACACCGAAGTCTTCACCGCCTACGCCGGTCGTGGGCTGGACGCCAAACCGGACCTCCTGCGCGACCTGCTGGCGCCGGAGAGCTACGCACCGCCCATCCTCACCCGCACCTGGTTCCATCAGGGCCCGGTGATCCCCGACAGCGGCGGGCAGTGGCGGGCAATGGACTACAGCGGCGAATACTGGCAGGAAGACCCCAACCTGCTGGGCGCCATCCCGACGGCCCTTCCTGAACTACGATCGCAGCGCGATGCCCAGCGCACCCTGCGCGGCAGCATCCTGCGCAGCGAGGTCTATGCGCTGGACGGTTCCCCGCTGCAAGAACGCCCCTACACCGTCACCGAGCACGCCTACGACCTCACCGAGGTCGATCCGCCCGCACCCGGCTCCAGCCGCAAGCCCATCTACTTTCCGCATGGCATTGCCCAGCGCACCACCCAGTGGGAGCGGGGCCAGGACCCGCAGACCCAGATCACCTACACCTCCGCGTTCGACGACGTCGGCCAGCCCGCGCGTCAGCTCGCCATCGCCTGCCCGCGGGGTTGGGACGGATTCGCCGACACGCCGTCCGCGGGCTACCTCGCCACCCTGTCCCATACGGTCTACGCCAAGGGCGACCCCGCGGGTCCCTACCTGCGTGATCGCGTCGCCCGCACCCGCGACTTTGAATTGCAGTCGACCGGCGGCCTGACGGTCCCGCAACTCCTCGCCACGACTGAGACCAGCCCCGGCCTGCGCCTGATCGCTGAGTCACTCAACTACTACGACGGCAACAAGGACCCCGCCGCCGGGTATGGCGCCTTCACCGGGTTACCCTTCGGTCAGCTCGGCGCCTTCGGGGCCTTGGTGCGGACCGAGGTGTTGGTCATGACCCAGGGGGATCTGAATACGGCCTATGGCAACGCCGTACCGCCTTACCTCAGCCCCGGCGGCAGCGTCCAGCCCTCGGCCGACTATCCGGCCGCCTTTGTCGCCGCACTGCCCAACCGCGCCGGTTACCTCTATCAACCGGCATCGGACCACAACACAGCGGGCTATTTCACCATCGCCGCGAGCAAGCGCTACGACTTCCACAAACCCGACGGTACAGGCCGCGGACTGCTGATCGCCCAGCGCGACCCGCTCGGCCATGAATCCACCATCGTCGCCTACGATGTCTTTCAATTGCTGCCGACCCGGGTCCGCGACCCCGCCGGGTTCGAGACCCAGGCCCGCTACAACCCGCGCACCCTGCAACCCGAGCAGGTCACGGACCCGAACGGCAACGTCACCCGCCTGGCCTATTCCCCGACCGGCCTCGTTACGGATACCTGGGCGCTCGGCAAGCCCAACGCACCGGCCAGCGACCCCGCCAATGCCGGCGACCGCCAAGCCCCCGGCACCCACATCGAGTATCACCTCCGCGCCTTCCATGACAGCCGGCTGGCGGACCCGGCCAATCCGCAGCCCGTCTTTGCGCGGGCCATTCGGCGCTGCTTCCATGACAGCGACCCGGACGACACCGGCGAGACCATCGAGGCCCGCGAATACTCCGACGGATTCGGCCGGCTGCTGCAAACCCGCACCCAGGGCGAAGCCGTCCGCTTCGGCGACCTGCACTTCGGCGGCCGCGAGTCCCTATTGCCGGCGAGCCAGGACCAGCCGTCCAACGCCGCCGTCATCGGCATCGAAAACGCCAGCACCGACGCACCCAACGTCATCGTCAGCGGCGACCAGCGCTACGACAACAAGGGCCAGGTCATCGAAAAGCGCGAGCCCTTCTTCGACGCCGGCTGGCACTACCAACCGCCCACCAGCGCGCAGCGGGGCCGATCGGTCCGAATGTTCTACGACCCGCGCGGTCAGGTCGTCCGCACCCTGAACCCGGACGGATCTGAACAGCGCGTCATCCACGGCATCCCGCTGAACCTGGCCGATCCGCCGCTTTCGCCGCTCGACACCGCCAAGTTCACTCCCACGCCCTGGGAGGCCTACACCTACGACGCCAACGACAACGCCGGCCGCACCCACCCCGGCGTCAAGCTGCACAATGGCTACCCGCACCACTACAACACCCCGTCGAGCATCGCGGTCGACGCCCTGGGCCGCACCATCCGCGCCGTCGCCCGCCACCGCGAGGCACCGCCGCCGGACGACCCCAGTGCACTGCCGCCCATCGAGGAGCACGTCACCCGCTCCGAATACGACATCCAGGGCAACCTGCTGCGCATCCGCGATGCCCTGGGGCGACTCGCCTTCGAGTATGTCTATGACCTCGCCAAGCATCCGCTGCGCACCGAGAGTATCGACGCCGGCCGCAAGCTGGCGGTGCTGGATGCCGCCGGCAACCCGATCGAGACCCGCGACGCCAAAGGCGCCCTCGCGCTGCACGGCTACGACCTGCTCAACCGTCCGACCCGGCTCTGGGCGCGCGATGCGGCCGGCGAACCAATGACCCTGCGCGAGCAATTGCTCTACGATCGCGACCCCGCCGCGCCGGACGCCGCCGTCGGCCACAACCTGCTCGGCAAGCTCTGGCGCCACCACGACGAGGCCGGTGTCGTCACCGTCGCCGCCTATGACTTCAAGGGCCAGGTCCTCGGCTCCAGCCGCCAGGTGCTCTCCGACAGCTTCATGCTCGGCAATTACAACGCCCATGCCGAGGGCACCGATTGGAACCTCCAGGTCCCGCGCGTCGATTGGGCCAATCCGCCCGCCGATCTGCTCGACCCGACCGTCTACGCGACCCAATCCGCCTATGACGCCCTGGGCCGCATCAAGTGGTCCGAGTACCCACTGTGCGCCAACGGCGAGCGCTATCGCCTGCGACCCGAGTACAACCGCGCCGGTGCATTGGAACGCGTCGACCTGGCAGGCCCGTTAGCCGCCGACGGGTCCGGCCCGGTCCAGCCCTATGTCCAGCGTATCGCTTACAACGCCAAGGGCCAGCGCACCCTCATCGTCTATGGCAACGGCCTCATCACGCGCTACGCCTACGACCCGGACAGCTTCCGCCTGATCCGCCTGCGCACCGACCGGCTCGATCCCAACTTGTCCGGCGCGCTCAGCTACCAACCGCAGGGTTTGCCGCTCCAGGACATCGCGTACGGCTACGACCTGGCCGGCAACATCCTCAGCATGCTCGACCGCACCCCCGGCTGCGGTGTGGCCAACAACCCCGAGGCCATCTTCAATCAGGGACCCCTGCGCGACCTGCTGATCAAGGGCGACGCCCTGCTGCGGTGCTTCGAGTACGACCCGCTCTACCGGCTGGTCTCCGCCACCGGGCGCGAGGGCAAAGGCATCCCCAGCCCGCGCCCCTGGGGCGACGCGGCACGCGAGGGCTACAACAGCGGCCGCCACGGCACGCCCGATCAGGATAACGCCCCCAACCTCACCGCCCTGTACTGGGAGGAATACGCCTACGATGCCGCCGGCAACATGCTCACCCTGCGCCACAGCCAGTGCGTCCAGCAGGCCGGCGCCGTCGGTTGGAATGTCTCCTGGTCGCGCCGCTTCGGCATGGGCGGCCGCACCCCCGACCAGTGGCTCCACGAGAGCGCCGGCCACCTGATCGGCGATTGGGCGAGCCCGGCCAGCAACCGTCTCACCCATGTGCAGGACCGTTCCAGCGGCGTGCCCACCCCGCCTGCTGTGCCGCAAAGCCATTTCTATGATGCCAACGGCAACATGGTGGGCGAGCACACCGAGCGGCACTTCGAGTGGGACCATGCGGACCGTATGAAGGTCTTCCGCAACCAGATCGACGCCTCCGCGCCGACGGTCTATGCACTCTATCTCTATGACGCGGGCGGGCAGCGGGTGAAAAAACTGGTCGTCAACGGCAACAGCTACCGGACCACCACCTATCTGGGCGCTGCGTTTGAGCATCACGCCGAATACGACAAGCTGGATGGCAGCGGCAAAGTAGAAAACTGCTCGCTTCATGTAATGGATGACAAGAGCCGGATTGCGATCAAGCGGCTTGGGCCGGCGTTTAATAGTGATGGCATGGCGGAGCATCCGGCGCAGTATCACTTGGGGGATCACTTGGGAAGCAGCGGGCTGGTGGTCAGCGATGTGGGGGAATGGATTAATCGGGAGGAGTTTTTTCCGTATGGGGAGACGAGTTTTGGAAGTTTTGGGAGGAAACGGTATCGGTTTACGGGGAAGGAGAGGGATGAGGAGAGTGGCCTAAACTATCATGCCGCTAGGTTCTACTCTCCGTCTATTGGACGATGGATAACGCCTGATCCGGTCGGGCCCGTATCTTCGGTCAATTTGTTTCGCGCCGTATTGAATAATCCGCTCGTTAACATAGATCCCGTCGGGACAGTTGACGGGGGCGTTACTCTAACTCCGGGCGATTCTGGCGTATTGATGCATGCCGCTGACGATGGAGGTGCTGCCCCGCGCCCGGACGCAGGAACTACCGAAGCTAGACGAGATGGCGGTATGGCAACAGCCGTAGATGCCGGAGCAGTTGCGAGCCCACCTGATGCTGGCAACCACATAGCGTCCGCCGACGGAGGAATTACGTTGGAGCAGCTTTCAGCAATTTTTCCTAGTGCGAGGAGAAACGACATGGCCGATTTGGCTCGCGTTTTAAACTCAAGGGGGGCCGAATTTGGCTTAAATATCCGCGACCCGCAGGCAGTAGCACATTTCTTGGCCCAAGTGGGCACAGAAACTAATCTGAGACCCCAGCGAGAAAACTTGACTTACTCTACCGCATCGAGGCTTGCCGTCATATGGCCAACCAGATTTGGCCTGGATGCAGGAGTAGATGCAGGCGCGTATGTGAACAATCCAAGTGCTTTGGGTGACTTTGTCTATGACAGAAGGATGGGCAATGACGCTGGACAAGGCTACGAATATCGCGGGGGTGGGTTGATACAAACTACTGGTCGAGATAACTATGTTGCACTTCAGCGAGCAATAACTGCAGGGGATTTAGGAGATTTCGACGGAGGTCTCGACGTTGTCGCAAATCCTGACGATATTAACCGAGGCGATTTACCTCAACTTTCGGCGCTCTACTATTTCCGGGAACGAGTTTTGCGTCCAAACGATGGTGGTCTTCCGGATGTAAGAAGGGTAACTAGGGCTGTTAATGGAGGGGAAATTGGACTTCCAGAACGGCAACAAACACTTAATCGAGCCTTGCAGGTACTTCGTGCCCCAGATGGTGGTCCTTAAAGGCCGTAGGTTGGGGCGAGCTGGTGAACCCCAACACGAACATTGAATGATGTGGCGGTTTCAAGTTTGAAGTGCAACACGGTTATTTAAGTTGAGGATTTCGTGTTGAAAAACTTCGGTGGGGGTTTTGAAGCCAAGGACTTTCCGGGGTCGGTCGTTGAGGCGTCGGGCGATGGCGTTCAATTGCGTTTGGGACACGCCAGCCCGTAGGTTGCCGTGAAAGTCGGGCGGGCGCAGAGACAAGAACAATCCTCGCGGTCTCAATGAGACACGATAGGGGTACGGCGGTGGCCGGGCCTCCGGCGCTCGGTCAAGCACCACCCCCGTGGGTGCCTATAACTTCGCGGCCTTGGCGCGGCCCCCTAAGCATAGCCCAACTTTCATGGGCGGGGGCGAGCGCCCCGATCATGACCGTTGGGGTGACGAAGGAACCCCAACGAGCTAATAGGGGACAGACCGCAGGCGAGGTATTGTGCTCCTTGAGTTCGCATTGGTCTCTGTTCCGCAGAGAACGAGACAAGCGTGAATACCGAAATCCGTTTCATTGGCCCAAAACACAGGAATTCGACTATGGCCGAAATCACTCAAGAAAAAATCTATACAGAGCTGTGCACAAGTTACCGAGCAATAGATGATTTCCGTCAGAAGCTGTTGAGTATTCTACCATTAGCCAGTGGTGGAATATTGGCCTTCCTCATCGATCCGAAGTTCCTCAGTGGCGATGGGTCCGCCATATTCGGATCCCTGCTGCCGGCCATTGGCGCGTTGGGATTTCTGGTCACCCTGGGCCTGTTCTGTTACGAAATATACGGGATTCGAAGATGCACCTATTTGATCTTCGTGGGAGCCTATATTGAGTCGAAATCGGATGTTCATCACGGGCAGTTCAGAGACCGCCCACCCGCAGTGCTCGGATTCATTGCCGAGCCGATGGCCGCAGGCATCGTCTATCCGGCGGTCATGGCAGCGTGGAGCTACTTGGCCATGTATTTTTTTGACAATAGCTCTGCGTCTCGCGCGGTCCCAGTAGCAGTAGGGGTATTCCTCTCGTTCGTTGCTTTCATGGTGTGGTACATCGTTCGTTTGCAGCAGGAATGGGAGTGCTGGCGCAAGAAGGCGCAAATCGACGAACCCGAAACGGCATGCTGTGCCAAAGATCCATCACCCCCGGCAGTAACGCCTCCGCAAGCGAGCAGGTAATGGACCGCCGAATAGCCAGAGTCGCCAATAGGGAACAAACGACGTTGTTTTGCTCGTGCGCTCCAACCACGAAGAGATGGCGAACCTGGGGCACGACCTGCACATCGCCAGATACGACATCCTTCCGCGGAACAAGAAGCTATGGCTCACTCGATCAACATTGACGCGACCAGGCTCGCCAGCCCGAGCTTCCTGATCCCCGGAATCAGCGGTTCGCTGTCGACCGGCTCGATTCAAAGCCTGCAACTGGAGCCGGGAAGCTACGTCATTCAAACCCACGCCACATCGGACCAGAATTGGAGCTTCGCTGTCACGGCGCAAGGCGCGATCGACTACGCCCCGGCGCTCGATGTCAGCCAGGGCGGCTTTCTAACCGGCCGGAACACGTCCACCCTCCGCGTCTCCGGTTTCCCCATCACCCTGGATGCGCGCGCCCTGGCCACCGTCAGCTACGCCTTGTTGGGCATCACCGACTGGATGGCGAACACCGCCCCGCGCACCCTGAACCTGCTACCGGGCGCCTACCGCTTCCAGCAACCCACCGGCGTCGTACCCGAGGCCGATTTCCAGGTGCGCCTGGACGGCACGATCGACTACGCCGCCGCCAGCGATGCCTTCCTCACTGGCCGTGGCAGCGGTACCTTCACCCTGCTGGGCTATGCGATCACGGTCGATGCCACTGCACTCACCGCGCCGCAGTTCCATCTCTCCGGCATCACCGACTGGCGGGCGACCGCGCAGGCCCACCCACTGCGCCTGCTGCCGGCCACCTATCTCTTCGTGCACGGCAGCGGCCGGGTGCCGGCGGCCGACTTTACGGTCACCGTCGCCGGACTGGTCGACTATCCCGACACCGCCGACGGCTATCTCGCCGGCCGCGGGAGCGGTACTTTCACCCTGCTGGGCTATGCGATCACGGTCGATGCCACTGCACTCGACGCGCCACAGTTCCACCTCTCCGGCATCACCGACTGGCGGCCGACCGCGCAGACCCAACCACTGCGCCTGCTGCCGGCCACCTATCTCTTCGTGCATGGCAGCGGCCGGGTACCGGCGGCCGACTTTACGGTCACCGTCGCCGGACTGGTCGACTATCCCGCCACCGCCGACGGCTATCTCGCCGGTCGCGGCAGTCCCGCATTCACCCTGCTGGGCTATGCGATCACGGTCGATGCCACCGCACTCACCGCGCCGCAGTTCCATCTCTCCGGCATCACCGACTGGCTGGCGAGCGCGCAGACCCGCGCGCTGCGCCTGCTGCCGGCCACCTATCTCTTCGTGCACGGCAGCGGTCGGGTGCCGGAGGCCGACTTTACGGTCACCGTCGCCGGCCTGGTCGACTATCCCGGCACCGCCGACGGCTATCTCGCCGGTCGCGGCAGCGGTACCTTCACGCTGCTGGGCTACGCGATCACGGTCGACGCCACCGCACTTACGTTGCCGCAGTTCCACCTCTCCGGCATCACCGACTGGCTGGCGAGCGCGCAGACCCACGCCCTGCGCCTGCTGCCGGCCACCTATCTCTTCGTCCATGGCAGCGGCCGGGTGCCGGCGGCCGACTTTACGGTCACCGTCGCGGGCCTGGTCGACTATCCCGACACCGCCGACGGCTATCTCGCCGGTCGCGGCAGTCCCGCGTTCACCCTGCTGGGCTATGCGATCACGGTCGATGCCACCGCACTCACCGCGCCACAGTTCCATCTCTCCGGCATCACCGACTGGCTGGCGAGCGCGCAGACCCGCGCACTGCGCCTGCTGCCGGCCACCTATCTCTTCGTGCATGGCAGCGGCCGGGTGCCGGCGGCCGACTTCACGGTCACCGTCGCCGGACTGGTCGACTATCCCGACACCGCCGACGGCTATCTCGCCGGTCGCGGCAGCGGTACCTTCACCCTGCTGGGCTATGCGATCACGGTCGATGCCACCGCACTCACCGCGCCACAGTTCCATCTCTCCGGCATCACCGACTGGCTGGCGAGCGCGCAGACCCGCGCACTGCGCCTGCTGCCGGCCACCTATCTCTTCGTGCATGGCAGCGGCCGGGTGCCGGAGACCGATTTCCAGGTACGCCTGGACGGCATGATCGACTACGCCGCCACCGGCGATGCCTTCCTCACCGGCCGCGGTACCCAAACGCTCGGCATCCTCGGATTCCCCATTCTTATCGATGCTCGCGAATACCCCAACGAATCCATCGCGCTGATGCCCTTTGGTCTCGCCATCGACACGACAAACGCTAACCCTCAGACCGTCTCGCTGTTGCCCAGCGCCGGGTTGAGCCTGGAGCTTCGCACCACGGACCCAAAGACCGCGTTCTTCGATCTGACCGGCAGCGGACGCATCGTACTGGACGATCCCTACCCGTTCGCCGAGGTCCGATGGCAGGGGCGGCAGCAGGTGATCAGACTCACCACCGCACCGATTCGACAGAAGCAGCCGTGCTCCCCCACGGCTACCGCTGTGGGCGGCTAGAGGATCATGAAACCAATGCCATCAAGATACAACGACGAAGTATCACATCCTCGCCGACGAATAAGGCACCCGGAGCGATCATGTTCCATAGGGCATTCATTCACACCCGGGAGATGAGAATATGAAACTCACATCGCTCTGGACTAGATATCCTGTCTACTGGCGCGTTTTTGTGCCCGATGAGGAAGTGTACCTCCGCGGAATTCAGGACGGCATCATCAACGCTGCGCTCCCCACATTCAGCTATGCCGAGGCGGATGTCTTTGCAGGAGAGCCAAACGTCCAATTGGAGCTCAAGCAAGACGGGGTGTTTGGGGCGTTCATACTTCCCGCCAGCAGGACCCGCATCTTCCAGAGAAGGCGCCACTATGTGCTTCGCGCAAGCGGCATCGTCGACGACTTCCGCGAGCCAACGTTGCGGGTGACTGCCCCTGCAATTAACGCGTCCCTGCCGAGCTCGCGTCTGAACCAGAAGGACATGCTGGAGGCGGAGTTGGACCTTCGGGATTGGTTCGCTCTCAAGCTCAACTACGGCCTCGATGAACTCGAGGTGTTCTTTTTTTATCGATATTCGGGGCAGAATGAAGTAAAGATTGCCGATCGTGCCACGGGTGTGCGGGTCGATGCGCAAAGCCCATTGGTTCGATTCGGCTGCGCCTTTAAGTTTCCCAGGGCCGGTTCGTTAGAGATCAGTTGCCGAATCCTGGCGCCGGCGGGCAAACTGATGTCCACTGCGTGGGTGCCAGCCCAGGTGGCGCCTACGGGCGTTCGCACCATCGACGCGAGATTCGTTAACGCCATCTCCGGCACGAACCCCCCGGCTTATCCGGCAATCGCCTCGACGATTAGCGCTACCCTGGTGACCAATGCCCAGGACTACTTCGCCCGCATCGAGTACCGCTTCGCACCCCTTGGCCAGAGCAATTCCAATTTGCCCTGGACCGCTGCAAGCGCGCCGCCCGCTCCCGCTGGCGCGGCCTCGAGGGAGTGGCCGGTGGGCCTGCCGATCGGCGCGAACGCCGCGCCGGGCCATTATTCCCTGATCGTGCGGGACCTCGATGCCTTCGGCGGAGACAGCTTTCGCTCCTACCCCTTCTACCTTCGCGACGTCACCCCGCCCGAGATCGTCATCGATAAACCTGGCGACAACGAGGTCTTCGTGACCAATGATCCGGCCGGGCTGGTGATCCATGCCGGCAGGGTCCGCGACGCTCAAACAGACGTCGATCCGGCATCCGTCGCCTACACCATCGGCGATGTCCCGCAGCCCGTCGCGCTGAGCGTCGTGGTCATCGACGGTGTTCCCTGGCACGCGTGGTACGCGCAGTTGCAACCCGGCGGCTATGGCGTCTTCGATCTGCGCATCACGGCTAGCGACACGGCAAGCCCTGGGCCTAATTGGAAGACCGAGGTACGTCGCTTTACGGTGGCAAGCGCGTACCGGCCTACCACCCTCGAGGAGCTGCTGAGCCCCCAAAGCTATCTGCGCGAGCTGCTCCGCTTTGCCGCCAGTCATCTCGCGAAGGGAGCGGGCAGCCCACCGCCACCGGTCAAGACGGAGGATCTGGAGACCCGCTTCTATCAGCCCTTCGAGGCCCTCGCCCGGCCGAATGCCCCAGAGTCGACGGAAGTCGGCAATGACGTACTGGTTCCGGTGCGCTTGTTGCGCGCGCGCGAGCAGCTTCGGCCGAGCCAGGCGGCAGATCAAGACACCGCAGCCGAGCTGGCGGCGGCGGCGCCCCTGCTGGGACGCTGGGACTTCACGGAGTTGGCCAGCGGAGCCACGGACGGGCTGATCGAGCGATTCCGGGGCTTCGGCTCGTTCCGCCTGGTCGGGTCTTATCGACGCGCCCTAGGCGAACAGGCGATCGGCTCGACCGCGATTGAATTGACCGGGGCTGCCGGGTCACCGCTGGAGGGCTCATTTCGCTCCACCGGCACTAGCCACGTAGAGATCGGCAACCCCGTCGCACCCGATTGGACACGCCGCGCATTGCGGCTCGGGCGCAGCGACCGGGATTTTTCGCTCTCTCTGTGGATCTGGCCGGAAAACTCGGGAGCTGGCGCTTGGCGTGCAGTGGTCCACAAAGGTAATGAACCCTCGGAACAACCCGCCGAGTGGAACCGCACGCCGGGTATATGGCTGCATCCAACGGAGAACCTGGTCCGCTTCCAGATCTCGACAGCCGCCGATCACAACGCGGGCGGGGACTCGGCAGCGCGGTTACCGGTCAGGGCCTGGACCCATCTCGTCTATGTCAAGAGCGGCCGACGGCTGCGGCTCTACGTGAACGGCCTGTTGGATCAGGAGGTCGCGCTGCCTAGCGGCGTCATCCTGGCGAATGATGACCCATTGTATCTGGGCGCGAATCCCTATCAACAAGGGTTCCTGGGCGCCCTGTCTGAATTCCGGATCTACGGCGTCGCGCTTGGCGAGGACGAAGTCCGGCGCCTCGCAGAGGACCGTCGGGCCGGGCTGCCGAACGTCGGTCCCCAGTCGGGTACCGATGCGGACACGGCACTGCATCGCTACTGCAACCGGACCTATGACGCCCTGTTGGTCGGGCTCGGCACCTCCCGCGAGGAAATCGGCGCCATCGGCAGTCTGACTCCCGATCAACGACGGGCGCTGGAGGCGCGCCTGGGTTTGGCTGGCCTGCCCTGGCAGCCGGGCCAGGTGCTCGACGCCCTGGTGCCGTGGAGCACGACGGATGTCAGGCAGATCGAGTCCTTTCTCGCCAGCAGTTTCGGTGTGCCCTACACCTCTTGGCCCACCGCCGATCTGCGGGCGCCGGGAGGCACGCCGGTGGTGCTGCAGCTCCAGCAGGCCGGGCTGGAGCTGGCCTATGCTCGCGAGGATGCCGATCCGGCGCGCTGGCCGGACCTGGACCCGGACCTGGTGGACTGGGCAGAGCTGGACCCCGCCGCCGTGGACTGGCGGGCCAAGCACGTCGCGCGCAGCGGCAAGCTGGCGGAGAAGTTCCGGGAGCTCTCCGATGCGACCCTCACGCCCACCAGGCTGGTGGCCAAGGTCTTCAAGGACGCTGAACGGAAGCAGCTCGTGCAACTGGGTCAGGACGACGCGGCCGGGCTCCCCATCGCCGACGGGGTCGCGGCCCTGGCGCTCGACCTGCCGATGTTGCGGCGACTCCTGGTCTATCTGGAACAGCCGGCTAACCGTCCGCTGTCGGCGGAACAGCGCACGGACCTCGCCCACCTGCTGGTCGAGGCCTGGAAGCGCCGGACCCTGCGTGCGGACTGGGTGCGGGAGGAGGCCGTGCTGCCCACCCGGCCTTGGCCTAGTGTCGCCGGTCCGGGCGCCTGGGTGCCGGGCCGGTACCGGCGGGACTTCCTGCCCTGGCGCGGCAGCGTACGCCGCCGCACGGCCCTGGAGGAACGGCTGGGCGGTCGCCAGCGGGCCTTCGACGCCCTCAACCGTAACTATGCGCGCCTGCTGCTCGACGTGCAGCGCACCACCCTGCCGACGCTACGGGACGACTTGCTGGGCATCGGCGATTCGCCCGCGCTGGCCCCGCGGCTCGGGGCGCTGCAGCAGCTCCTCTTGACCGACCTGACGGCGGCGGGGGCATTGGACCTGTCCGCGGCAGATCAGGCCACTGCCAGCCTGCAGGTGCTGTTGAACGGGATCCGCCGCGGTTGGTTCGGCGACGGTCATCCGGCGCGGGACTGGAGGCCCCGCGATAGTGCCAACTTCGACGCGCAATGGGATGGCATCGACAGCTACGGCCGCTGGCGGGCCTCGGTGCTGAACTACCTCTATCCGGAGAACACCCTGTACCCGGAGCTGCGGGAGGCCAACTCCGCGGAATTCAGGGAGTGCCTGAAGCAGCTCCGGGCGATCCAGCCGCTGACCGTAGCGGCCTTGGAGGACCCGACGAAGCCCTACCGGCAGAATGTCGACGACCTCCCCGATGGCGTCGAGCGGGTCTTTTTCCTGCCCGTTGCCGAGGCGCTGGCCCTGCAGCGCTCCGGTCAGCTCGAGGCGGCCCTGGACCGCTACGCCAGGGTACTGGACGTGACGGCATCGCCGGGGGATCGGCGCCGAGTGGAGCCAATTATAAGCGAGCCCGTGGCGCAGCCCGCGTCGGTGGTCTTCGCAACGCTCGACTGGGCAGCCAGGCTGGATAATCCGCATGAGCGGGCCAGCCGACCCGTCGGCCAACGCGCCGGCTGCCAGAACCCCTACACCCGCTTCGTGTTGTTTCAGATCCTACATTGCACCCTGGCGCGGGCGGATGCCGCCTTCGCGCGAGGCACCCTGGACGACCGTGCACGGGCCCGCGCGCTGTACCTGGAAGCCCAGGATGTCCTGGCTCTGGACGAGCTGGTCGATGTACTGCCAACTCAGGGCGGCCAAGCCTACTTGCCCAACCCATTGCTGGAGGCCTACAACGCCCGAGCAGCGTCCGCGCTTCGAAAACTGAGCCTGGGGCTCAGCATTCTCGGGACGCCGCTGCCTCCCGACCCGACCCGTGGGGCGGGCGCGGCAGGGCTCTCCAGCCTGGTTCGACCGACGCCCTACCGCTACCGCCTGTTGGTGGATCGCGCCAAGCACTTGGCCGGCATGGCCCAGCAGTTCGAGCAGCAGTATCTCTCGGCGATCGAGCGCAACGAGGGCGAACTGGAAAAGCTCATGCAGGACGGCTTCGCGCTGGAGCTGGCCGGGCAGACGGTGGATCTGCGCCGGCTCGGCGTGACGGAGGCGCAGACCGGCAAGGGTCTGGCCGTGCTGCAGGAAGGCCGCAGCCGCATCGAACGCGACCGCTACGAGGATTGGCTGGCGGCGGGTGACACCGATTACGAGCGGCAGCAGATCGAGGCGATGACGGCAGCGCGGGATTGGCGCCAGGCGGCAAACGTAGCCGAATCCATCGCGACAGCCTCCCAGGCTAGTGTGAGCGGAGCGAACCTGCTTGACGCGATATTGTCTGGTGGAACCAAAACTGTGGCCGGGATCGCCGCGGCTGCGGCAATCGCCTCCGGAGCGGTGTTTCGCGGACTGGCGATCGGCCAGGAGGCCGAGGCGCAATTCAGCAGCCTCTACGCCGCGCGCGAACGCCGCAGCCAGGAATGGCAACTCCGCCGCGACCTCGCCGAGAAGGACGGCCTGATCGGCGCCCAGCAGGTGCAACTGGCCGACGACCGCTTGGCCATCGCCGGCCAGGAGCTGGTCATAGCCCAGGCGCAGGCGACCCAGGCGGCGCAGATGCTCGCCTTTCTGCGCAACAAGTTCAGCAGCGCGGAGTTCTACGACTGGCTGGCCGGGGTGCTGGCCGAGACCTACGGTTTCTTCCTGCAGTTGGCCGCCGCTGCGGCCCGCCAGGCGGAGCTGCAACTGGCCTTCGAGCGGCAGGAGCCGACCCAGCGTCTGGTCAGAACCGACTATTGGAAGCTCGCCTCCAGCGGCGGCGACCAAGACCGCCGCGGCATCACCGGCTCCGCCCGCCTGCTGCAAGACCTCTATTCCCTGGAACAATATGCCTTCAGCTCCGAGCGGCGGCTGCTGAACCTGACCATGAGCTTCTCGCTCGATCGACTGATGCCAGTGGATCTGGGTGAGTTCCGCCGCACCGGCGTGCTGGTCTTCGCCACCCCGATGGCCTGGTTCGACGACGGCTTTCCAGGCCATTACCTGCGCCTCATCAAGCGCGTGCGCATCTCCATCGCGGCCCTGATCCCACCCTCGGTCGGCATCCGCGCGACGCTGTCGAACGGCGGCCTGTCGCGGGTCGTCACCGCCGACCCAGGCAACCCGACGATGGTCATCCGGCAAGACCCGCAAGCGGTGGCGCTGACCTCGCCGACGGCCGCGAGCGGGGTGTTCGAGCTGGATGTGCAATCCGACCTCATCTTCCCCTTCGAGGGTACCGGTGTCGATACGAGTTGGATCCTGGAGCTGCCGCGGGCGGCCAATCCCTTCGACTTCGACTCGCTGATGGACGTGGTCATCAGCCTCGACTACACGGCGCTCTTCAGCCCGGAGCTGCGTGACCGGGTAGTGAAGACCTTGCCACGGCAGTCGATGGGTGATCGCAGCTTCAGCATCAAGCGCGATCTACCCGATACCTGGTATGAGATCGCAAACGGTAGCGGCGACACCGTGAACTTCACTCTCCCTGTATCCCGCTTGAATTTCCCGCCGGGTCTTACGGACGTCCGGGTGAGCGAGCTGGCCCTATCCGCCAGAACGACGAGCGGGGTTCCGTGCGCCTTTGTGGCAACGCTCACCATTACGACTCCTGGCGGTTCTCCGCGCGTCGGGGCGACTGTCCAGTCCATCGGAGGGATTGCGAGCAGCCGCCAAACCGGCGGCCGAGGTTGGCATTCCAGGGAAGCCGAAGGTCGGACACTCGACGTGATCGACAAATTACCGCCTTTAGACGATCGCCCCACCCACTGGGCATTCGCTGTCGGTAATCAGCCGACGACATCAGTCGGTGACGAAACGACCTTCCTTCAGCAGCTTCGCGCAGGCACTGTCGAAGATATCCTGGTGGTAATGACCTTCAGCGGGCAGCGGCCTGCATGGAGTTAGCCGCGCTCTCTACCGGGACAATAGCTGGATCGCGGATCGCCGCGGCTGCCGCAGAACATGGCCGATCGGATGGCTGGTCCATCGGGTCGCGGCTCATCCGGTCAACTGGCTGGATTGTCGGCTATGAATCGCCGGCGCGGCCATCACGGCAAGGACGCCTGCCTTTATCAACAGACTCGAGGAGATCGCTCATGAACGGTTCCCACTCGCTCGCCGCGAAGTACCTTCCGGTTCCCGAATCGCTCGACACGCGGGGCACGGACTACCCGCTTCCCGTCTTTGCTGATCCCCCATCGCCGTCGCTGGCTGGGAAGCGCATCCTGATCGTCAGTGCCGACGGTCCCGAGCTTCCGGAGGTCGATGTGCCGCTGGAGTACCTCCGGGCACGCGGGGCCGAGGTGCAACTCGCCGGCCAGAACTGGATCTTCGAGTTTCGAGAGCCCCCCGGGTACATCGTCATCGCGCAGTGGCTGGCCGATAACGTCTGCGTCAAGGCTGACCTGGCCCTAAAGGACGTCGTAAACGTCGGCGACTACGATGCGCTCTTCATCCCAGGCGGTGCGTGGAATCCGGATATGTTGCGGACCGACGGGGATGCCTTGAGGATCGTCCGCGAGGCCCGCGCGCACGGCGTACTGATTGTCTCCCTGTGCCACGGGCCTCAGGTCCTCATCAGCGCCGCCAAGAGGGAGCCCGATGAACCCGTCGTGTTTCCGCGCGGAACCGAAATCACCGGTGTCGAGAGCATTCACGTAGACCTCGAGAATGCGGGCTTTGTCGTCCACAAGGACCAGCCAACGGTCTACGACGCGGCAAGCCGACTTCTCACCGCACGCGGCCCGAACGATCTCGGACCTTTGTGTGAGGCGATGGGTCGCCTGTTGTCTCAGCCGGCGAACGCGTAGAGCAGACTGTGCCTTACCAAGCGTTGCGGCGGACCCGCTGCGCGCGCCGCTTCGGCAAGGCGCTGGGCGCGGAGGCCAAGCGGCAAGCGCAACGGGGCACCGTCACATCGAAGGTTTCCATCCTCTGTGGAAGAGCGTCCACCCTGGCCGGGGTGCCGGCGATGTGCTTCATGTACCCCTGGCGAACCACCGAAACGATTGAATTGAGAGGTCCGAAGATGAGCATGAAAGAGACCGCGTTGTTGGAGGCCGTGGTGGCTGGAGACCTGGCGAACGCCAAGCGGTGGCTCGACGCCGGCACCCCGGTCGAAGGCAAGGATACCAGAGGCTGTTCGCTGCTGATGATCGCGGCCGGACGGGGACAGGTCCAGATGGTTGAAATGCTGCTCGCCGCCGGAGCGGACCCAATTGTGCTGGATCCCATCATGGGGGCTTCGGCCTTGCACAAGGCCGCGCAGGGGGGTAATCCCGAAGTTGCCCGACGATTACTCGAGCACGCAGCCTTTATCGACATGCAATCGCCAACGCTGGGGCACACTCCACTCCACGATGCTGTTTGGCACAAGAAGTTGGCAATGGTGAAGTTTCTGCTTTCGCAAGGTGCCAAGACGACCCTAACAACGCATGGTGGTCGTGACCCACTCTATTTTGCTCGCAGAGACAAGCTGAGCGAGATCGAGGTGGCGATCCTCAATGAGGATGAACGCCGCGCTTCCCAGGTCAAGGCTCAAACCCTCATGGCCGCCGTGGTGGCCAATGACCTGGACGGTGTGAAGCATGCCTTGGCCACCGGAGCCGATGTGAACGAGGTCTCACCGATGCTCGGTGGCTCCAATGACGGTCACACTCCCTTGCTGGTTGCCGCGCGGGAAGGCTACACATCGATCGTGCAGGAGTTGCTTAAGGCGGGTGCGGATCCCCGTCGGGTCGATGGTCTGATCAAGGCGACGCCCGGCCACAAGGCCGGATACATGGGGCATCCCGAGATTGCGCGCCTGCTCACCCAACACGGCCTAGAGATCGATGCCCAAGGGCCCTACAACGGCTATACCGCATTGCACGACGCCGTCTGGCATGGAAAGACAGAAACCGTCAGAGTCTTCCTGGAAGCTGGGGCTCGCACCGACTTGCGAGGTCACGATGGAAGGACGCCTCTCGACATGGCCCTGGAAGACGACTATCACGACTGCGTTGCCCTGCTGAATGCCCATGCGGCGGACGGTGCCCATGACCCCGCCAATGAACTGCGCGGTTTCGTCTACCAGTGGTTCGCCTGGTACGACCGCCATGCGGAGGAAGGGCTCTTCTTGCAGCATCTGGCCGATCAAGGACTGGAAATGTGCTTTCCCGAAGGGCCGCTGCGCTCGCACGCGGACTTCCAGAAGTGGTACCAGGGCATCGGTAAAGCCATCCGTGCCAACACCCACGATGTCAGCGGCCTGCGCGTCACACCGATCGGCGAGGACGCCTTCCATGTTGATCTTTTCGTCTGGTGGCGGGCGGTGACCCGCGAGGGTACACCACGCTCCGAGCGCTTCCGTCAAAACTGGGAGGTAACCCGCCGGAACGGCCAATGGATCATCCAAAGGCTCATGGTAGAAACGCAATAGGCCACTTTAATGTCGGGTAGGGTGGGCAAACGGCTTTATCGTTTGCCCACATGGTCTTTGGCATAATCGGTGGGCATGCAAAAAGACTTCACATAAACACTATCGGCAGTGGCTGTGGGCCGGCAGGGCGGTGGCCCGGCGGCCCCGTGACCGTCTCTTACCGACCTTTCTCGGTCATCGGACCGATGCGCTCCAGCGGCTGAAACGCTCCCGCGGCGCAGCCGTTCAACCGCTGCCTGTCGACTGACCGCTCTGCACGCGCGGCGGACGCTGCGGACCGTCAATGCAAGTTCACGTACCAGTCATATGGTCATAACCGCCTGAACCTATCCTCACGGTTACCGTCGCGACGGACGCGCGGTGCTGGGGACGCTTGATGGTGCGGTTGCAGTTGCGCGCCGGCATTCGTCCACATGCTTCGACCCGAAGGACCGCTAATCGAACAATGGGGTAACAGTGATGAAGAAGATGCTGACGGTGGCCTTGTCGCTGCTCTGTGGGATTCGTGAATCTCGATGAGATCGAGAGCACCTACGCGCGTTTCCGGGGTCCCCGCTACCACGTGCTCGGCAATCACGACTTCGACAATGTCGCGCGCGCCGATTTCCTGGGCTACATCAGGAACACGGGCATCCCGAACGGGCAGACCTACTACTCGTTCGACGCGCGCGGGATCCATTGCGTGGTGCTGGACGCCGACTACACGGTCGCGGAGCCGCATCGGCCCTTCGACCTGCAAGACCCGACGAATCCTTTCTGGCGGTGGCAGGACGCTTGGGTGCCGCAAGAACAGTTGGACTGGCTCGCCGCGGATCTCGCCGCCAGCGATCTGCCCACGGTCGTCTTCACGCATCAGCTCCTGCACCGGGACAACACCGAAGACCACACCATCAAGAACGCCAACATCGTTCGCGGCATCTTTGAGCAGGATGGCCAGGTCGTCGCCGTGTTCTCGGGTCACGACCACCGCGGCGAGATCGCCTTCCGCAACGGCATCCACTACTTGGTTCTCGAAGGCAATGTGGGCGTGAGCCTGGACTGGAACAGCGTGAGCCCGACCGACGGGCTGCACCCGACGAAGGATTCTCCATTCACCTTCGTCGAGATCACCGAGGCGCGAGCCCTGGGTTTCAACGGTAAAAAGACCTACCAGGTCGAGCTGAAGGGCAACGCTCAGCAGTACAGCTTCCAGGATCAGGTGCAGGTCGTCACACCTTGATCACTTGACCCTGCTGCCGATCAAGTGCCGTCGTGGCACTCGATCGGCTTGCGCTCACCGCGTGCGGTTGTCCGGGGCAAGTTACCGAATAATGACCAGTCAATTAACACCCAATGACTCGGGGTATTCGCCCGCCATTGCCGATCAGCACCGTTGATCGCCGCCTTGACCGGGCCCCATTCGCCCATTCGCTGCAATCGGGGTCGCCCGAATCATTGACGAAAGAATTGAAGCTTGCCGCCGGCCGATCGCTTATGCAAGATCCGCTCGGGCGTCTCGATCCTGCGCCCAGTCTTCACCGGGAGAGAAACATGGCACTGAAGAACTATGGCGTGCTCAAGGGACGCCCGATCGACCGCCGACTCGGGGCCGGCAGCACGCCCCATTACCAAATCCGGATGGTCGCCGACGGGGAGGCATTTCGGATCGCGATCAACGTCAAGAGCAAGCAGAGCCCATCGGAGCTGCTGTATCTCGTCGACGACCGCTTCCAGCACCCCATCTGCGAGGGCCTTGCCAACCGCGACGAGGGCTTCCACCCGCTGCCGTCCAACCCCTTGGGCGGCGGGCTCGACTACATCCGCGGCAACCTCTTCAGGCCCACCCGGATGGTGCCGCTGCCCCATGACGTTCCCGGTCCCGATAACGACTTAAACGAAAAGTTCGACGCCCTGGTGCAGCGCGCCCTCGCCGACGCGTCGGCGGTCGTCTATGCCTTCGGCGAGCCCTGGGGGCCGGAGACCGCCGCCGACCGGTATTTCGGCTTCAAGCCGGGGCGGGGTATCCACGACATCCACATGAATCAGGGCAACTCCGGTCAGTTCATGGGCGACAACGGGGTCTGGCAGGACGGGGGCCTGCTGGTGCACTTCCCCGAGCAGTCCCAATGGGTCGCGGTCTTCACTGCCTTCCAGAGCCAGGCCTGGCACACCGACGACCGCACCGGGCATCCGCTCGCCGGGTCGCCCCCCCAGCCCGGCACCGACCCCGTCCCCAACGTGCCCACCCCGGGGGTGCCGCCCACCGACGACCTGCCGG
>CAYYAY010000028.1:0-69922 GCA_964470155.1 uncultured Lamprocystis sp.
TGCGCACTGTCTGTTTGGCGCCCGCCGGCAGGCTCGCCAGGCTGATGTGGGCGTCCCCTGGGGCCGCGCAGTCTTGGGTCGCCGCCGTGGGCGTGGTCCGCGTCGCCCGGATGCACATACAGCGGATACAGCATGATCTCAACTCCAATCCCAGCCGGCCTGCCGGACGATACTGCGCAGGGTTCCGACCGCGATGTCCTTGCGCGGGTGCGGAAGGATGCGGAAAACCGCATGTCCGGTGGTGTGGGAGGGGTGACGGGCGCAATCCCATCACCCCGACCCGATCGGATCGCGGCCTTACCGTAGGGTCCGCCGTGCGGACCGCGGAACGATGATCAAGGCCGCAACGGCACCATCAGCCTATGGCACGTCGTCATCGGCGGCGCTTTCCGTAATGATGCGCTACTGACGCGGGCCGAACAGCAACTCGGCCGCCCGCCGCAGGGCGTCCGCATCCACGACCGGAGTGTCTGTCGGCGCCTTGGGGTTGGGCTCGAAGAACTCGCAGAAGTTGGCGCGAATCTTATCGACCACCCGCTCCACCTGGGGCTCCATGCACTCATTCGGCCGCCCTGGGGCAAAGTGCCGGCAGTTGCGGCAGCAGTGAGCCGGCTTGTTGCAGCCGGGGCAGTCGGTCTCCCGCCCCAGATCGAGCCGGGTCAGTCCATGACCGCAATTCCAGCAATAGCCGCGGATTTCTTCGGCCATGGTCGTCTCCAATGATTGCCGTTGGGTAATGATTTCGTAATCTAACTGCTTTTCTTTTGAGATGATTTCCGGGGTGCTGCCGCACCTTGTAGGCCCGGCCACCACTCGACCAAACGGGTCTTGATACGAGTCATCACAGCATCGCTACTGTGGATCGTCTTGAGCATATGATCAGGAACTTCAGTGAAAGCGTGATGTGCGAGTTGATTTGGCGATACGCGGATAAACTGGTTGAGCATTAACGGTGAAATCGGGGAGTTGTGGCAGCTATCTAAATCGAATACGCAGATGAACGAATTGAGGATCTGTGCTTCTTGATTATACGCGATCTTGAAGCGCTTGATAGCGGCTGTCTCGTCCTCAAGTTCCGGCGCTCCAAGGAATGGTTGCCAGCTATCCCATACGGATCGGGGTAGCGCAAGCACCGTCCCCGCCGCGGCTCCCTGACCTGACAACTTGAACTTGAGCATGATCTGATAAAAAGTGCGTTTGAACACGTTCGCGATGTTGGGCCCCTCGACGTTCTTACCCGCCCATTCGGGCTTGCTTTGCAGCGCTTCTGGGAAGTCCTTTTCGTGAAGGCGCAGGGCATCGCGAAGATTGGTCACCGCGTGCTTGTAAGACCCGTGAAAATCCATGGTTTGGATTTCGAGAATCCCGTAGCGCGTGACGTCGAAGGTGCCGTCTGCGTAAGCCACCTCGACAAGCGTTACGTCAAATGCCATTTCAGGCGATCGCTCCGTGGCGATGACAGAGATTTCCCCTCCGAGTTTATCTTGGAAGAAGAGGTAGCCATGCCCGCACGTCCTGACCGCCGCCTTGAATTTCTCCAGTTCACCTTCGCGCTTTAGAATGGATACTGGTAACGGTTGAATTTCTTTCAAAGTTGCGAAAATCAAGGCGCAAGCTTGCTTCACGATCTCTGAGTCGATCACCCGATAAGGGCAAACCAGCCAGTCTTGTCGCGGTCCGTTGCTGCTGCTACTGATCGAGCACACGCCAAGTGAGTTCTCGTTTTTCACACAGCTAGTGCCTGTTTTTAAGATGTTCGTAAGGAAGGGACACTGACCCGCTTTCTTTCCGGTCACCGCGGTCATGTCCATCCGCACGAGCGGATAGATGCGTTGGCCAAACCATTCGCTAATAAAGTTTCCCTTGGCATTGGTGCTCGTCGTCTTGTTGTTGTCTTTATTATTCATCAGTTTGGTACGTGTAAGTTCGACGAATTTGTGTTGAGCGTCGAAGCCGACGACCACTCGCCCTAACCGCTTCGCAACCTCCAAGGCGCGTCCAGTTCCACAAAACGGGTCAAGGACCACCCCGCCCACCGGTGATGAGGTGAGGATGCGCGGCGCGATCAGCGCGTGCGGGAAGGTGGCCGTGTGCCCGTCTTCACCTGGGACGACGTTGACGGTCACCACGTCATTGCTGCGGTTCTCCGCGTACTCGGGTCGATAGAAATAAGCGGCGCGCCCTTCCTTGGGCTTCTTCACAAAATGGAAGAAATGCTCGTGCGAGAGCTTGAGACGATCGCCCTCGGGACGTGGTGTGCCGTTAGGCTTGTACCAAATGAGGTCGTTGCGCAAAATCCAGCCGCGCTCCTGCATGGCGATGGCGAATCGTGCAGGGATGAGAAGCAGTTGTTTCTCTTGGCGAACGCCCCCCATGGGGGTTTTGCGTCGATAACGCTGTTCGTCGCCGAGACCCTGCCGTCCGCTGTCACGGATACTGGCCCATCGGGCAAAATACGTATCTCCGAGATTGACCCAGAGGTTGCCATCCGATTTCAGGGTGCGGTATGCGGGTGAAAAAATATCGGCAAGGTGTGTTACATACCACTCGGGGTAGGGTTCTAACCCGAGCAGGCCGCCGTGCGCGCGATACCACTCATAACCGGGAGTCTGAGCACCAAACGAGCGGACCGTCGCGATATCATTGAAAAAGTCCCAATTGTGATTCAGTCCGTATTCCCGGTGACCCCAGTATGGCGGGCTGGTAATGATCAAATCGATTGCGTCTGGTGGAAGCCGCGGCAAGAGATCATAGGCGTCGCCGACTAACACCAGATCGCTCAGCGCCGCCGCGCTCAGCCCCTGCGTGACTGATGCCAGCGCAGACTTAGCGCGAGTTAACATCGCAGACTCATCAGATCAACATCGCCACGACCGCCCCGGTCATCAGCGTCGCCAGGGTCCCCGCCAGGATCGATTTCATCCCCAGACCGACGATTTCGGGGCGCCGCTGCGGGGCCATGGCGCCCAGGCCGCCGATCAGGATGCCGAGGCTTCCGAAGTTGGCGAAGCCGCACAGGGCGTAGGTCATGATGAGCGCGCTGCGCTCGCTCAGGGCGCCGTTGGGCAGGGCGGCGAGTTGGAGGTAGGCGATCAGCTCGTTCAGGATCGTCTTCACCCCCATCAGGGCGCCGGCAGTGGTGGCCTCGGCCCAGGGGATGCCGATCAGCCAGACCACCGGAGCCATGGCCCAGCCCAGGGCGCGCTGCGCGGTGAGCGGGGCGCCGGCCACGTCGGGCAACAGTCCCAGGGCCTGATTGAAGATACCCACCAAGGCAACCATGACCACCAGCATGGCGATGATGTTCAGCCACAGCGGGATGGCGTCCAGGGTGCCGCGGGTGATGGCGTCCATGGCGCTGTTGGTCTCGGGAACGATGGGCACCGGGTCCGCGGCGGCGCCGTCGCGCGTTTCCGGAACCAGCAGGCCGGCGATCAGGAGCGCGGCCGGGGCATTGATGAGCGAGGCGGTGAGGATGTGGCCCATGGCGTCGGGGATCACCGGCCCTAGGATGCCGGCATAGAGGAACATGACGGTGCCGGCCACGGTGGCCATGCCGCAGGTCATGACGCCGAACAGGGCGCTGCGCGACAGGCCCGCGAGATAGGGCCGGATCAGCAGCGGGGCCTCGGTCATGCCGACGAAGACGTTGGCGGCGGCGGTCAGGCCGAGCGGCCCGCCGGTGCCGAGGGTGCGGCGCAGCACCCAGGCGAAGCCCTGGACCACCAGCGGCAGAATGCGCCAATGAAACAGCAGGGCTGAGAGCGCGCTGATGACCAGCAGCAGGGGCAGGGCGCGGAAGGCCAGGACGAAGCTGTTTTCGGGACGGACCGGTGCGAAGGGCAGAGGGCCGCCGCCCAGGTAGCCGAAGACCATGGCGGTGCCCTCCTGGGTCGCCGCCTGGATGGCAAGCACCAGTTGGTTCAGGCCAAGAAAAAGGCCCTTGGCGGCGGGCAGCTTGAGCAGCACGACGGCGAGCAGGAGTTGCAGCGCCAGGGCGCCGATCACGAGCCGCGGGCGCACCGCCCGCCGGTCCTCGCTCAGGCCCCAGGCGAGTGCCGTGATCAGGAGCAGGCCGAGGAGGGGTTGCAACAGGCTGGGGAGGTCGCTCACAAAGGCTGCGTCCGGTAGGTCGGTCGGGTCGGTTCAATCCGAACGCGCAGTTTAGCCGGAAATGAACGTGTTTGGTGCCTGGGCCTGGATCGTAATCCCGGCCGGCGGCGGGCGTCGTCAGGGCTTCCAGCCCTGACGACGCAGCCGGCGAGCCCAAGTGGCCGGAATCTTGACCGAGGCCGGTGCCTGCGGTGCTGCGAACCGTGGGATCGCGGATGATGCGACGGTTTGGGTGATGCGGTTCGTGCCCCACCGCATCCGACGACGGTTATTGGCGCAGGGTCGGCGAGGCGTGCCTGGTGCTCGCGGCGAACAACTGGCCGGCGTCCACGGCATCCAGTCGGTAGGTGCGGTTGCAGAATTCACAGGTCACCTGTAACGCGCCCTGCTCGGTGACGATTGACTGGACCTCGGTTTCGCCCATGACGCGCAGCATGTCCTCGATGCGGGCGCGCGAGCAGCCGCAGCGGAAGGCGACCGGCTCGGAGTCGAAGAGCCGGACCGATTCCTCGTTGAAGAGCCGGTGCAGCAGTTCCGCCGCGGGCAGTTCCAGGAGTTCGGCGGGTTTGACGGTGGCGGCCAGCAGGCCGACGCGTCCCCAGTCATCGCTGTCGGCATCGGACGGCAGGCGTTGCAGCAGCAGCCCGGCCGCGCGCGACCCGTCGGCGGCCAGCCAGAGGCGGGTGGGGATTTGCTCGGACGCCTCGAAATAGCGCCCCAGGGCCTGCGCCATGTCGTCCCCTGACAGCGGGACGACGCCCTGATAGGGCGAGCCGTCACCGCGCTCAATGGTCAGCACCAGGCGGCCGGCGCCGCAGCACGCGGAGAGGGGGGCGCCATAGGGCACCTCACCCTCCCAGCGCGCCACGCCGCGGATGGTGCGCGCGCTGGTGGCCTGCGCGACCAGGGTGCGGAGCGGGCCCTCGCCCTGGACCTGCAGGATCAGCGCGCCTTCGAACTTGACGATGGCACTGAGCAGGGTGACCGCCGCCACGGCTTGCCCCAGGTGGCTGCGCACCGCTTTCGGATAAGGGTGGGCGTCGAGTACGGCGCGCCAACTGGCGTCCAGGTGGACCAGGTTGCCGCGGATGCCGGTGTCTTCGAAGAGGAAACGGCGGATGCTGTCGGTGTCTGCCATGAGATTTCACTATCATAAGGTTCGTTTGCGTACCGCGGGGACGGGCGGGCCGGATCATCGCGGCCGTCCGGTCCTGGTTGCGCGCCGCGGCAAGGAATCAGGACGCGTCGATGTGGGCCAGAAAATCCTGGACCGCCGGCGCCAGGGCGCGCTCGCCGGCCAGGACCGCGGGCTCGAAGTCGCGCCGCCACAGCGGCATGAACAGCCGCGCCTGACGCCATTCCTCGTAGAGGATGCGCGCCAGCGGGCCGCCCTCCTCGATGAAGCCGGACTCCAGGAAGTCGCGCTGCGCCTGGTCGCGATCGTAGTCGAAGCGCAGGATTCGCCACTGCCAGCGTCCGCCCTGCCACTCCAGTTGGGCGTAGCTCCCGCGCGGATCGCCGTCGAACGGGGAGCCGACCGAGCCGACGTTGAGGATCGGGGTGCCGTCCAGCACCCGTTCCAGCGGCCGATGGGTGTGGGCGGTGACGAAGAGCGCGATGTCGGGGGGGAGTTTGCCGCGCAGCGCCTCATCCGGGACTCCGGCCGAAATCCCTTCGCGGTTGCTGGCCATGGTGCCGTGGGTGACGTGCACCCAGCTGTCATCGGTGCCGCCGTGGAAGCACAGGTGATCCGGCCAGTCGGTCATGGCGTCCAGTCGCGGTCGCACCTGGGCCAGGGTCCAGTCGGCAAAACGCCGCAGATCCGCTTCCAGGGGCGTGCGCGCCGCCTCGCGGCGGCACCGGTGGATCCAGGTTTCGTGGTTGCCCTGCACCGGCAGCCAGCCCTGATCATGCCGCAGTCCGTCGAACAGTTCCAGGCAGTCCAGGCTCCTGGGGCCACGGTTGACGAGATCACCGGCCATGACCACCAGCTCCGGGTGCCACGCGAGGATGCGGGCGACCGCTTCCTCCATGGCCGGGAAGTTGGCCTGTACATCTGAAAAGATCGCGACCTTCATCGACTGTTACCCTTGGTCTTGCTTGGATGGCACCATACCGGTTTTTGGCGCCGGGCGTAAACCCATCCTGCAAATCGCCTGAGACGCACGACCGATCGGTATACACTGTGCGGCCTGGCAGGCCCGCGTGCCGCGGTCGAAACACTGGGGGGCAACGATGACCAACGAAGTCGATACGGATGAGCCGGATTGGGAGACGCCGCTCATGCTCGCCACGACACCGGCCCTGCTGATCCACGCCTTGATGGGTACCGCGAGTGCCGTCCATACGGGATGGGCGAGCTGTGTGGACGAATCTCTGGTGCAATCCAATGTGTTGGCGATGGACGACAGCGCCGGAAACTATGTCCGGTTGGTGGAACAGGAGTTCGTGGAGGACGGCAAACCCGAGCAGGTCTGGCGTGACTGGACCCTGGAGGTGCGGATCGGTGCCGTGCTGATGACCGGTCATTGGCAGTTCGAGGCGGCCTCCCATCCGTCCGACTGGGACTGGAACGCCCGCGAGGCGAGCCGCGCCTTTGAGCGCGCCTGTGTGTTGATCGGCCGTCGGGTGCGGCGCACGCTGGCGGTGGATGAGCCGGTGCCGACGGCCGCGGTGCCGCGGACCAGCCGTCATTGACGGTTCCCGGCCTCGCTGTTACGGCTTGCAGCGGTCGCCTGGGTCGGTCACAGTGGTCGATATAGCCTTCGTACCTGATATCCGGACAGACCCTCGGTGTAGGGGCGGGTTTGAAACCCGCCCCTGTGTCCGGTTATCACGTCCGCATACTATACCGACAAGGGGTGCTGAGCAGGCGCGGTCCGCGCGGCGGGTTGGCGTGCGGCACCGCCCGAGAAACCGACATTCGAGGACTCGTTCATGAAGATCACACTCAACTTCGATATCACTCCCGCCGAAATGCGTAAGCTGGTCGGTCTGCCCGATGTCGAGGCGTTCCAGCAGCAGCTCATGGACGATATCCGCGCGCGCATGACGGCGGGTGTCGAAGGCTATGACCCGATGAAGCTGTTCCAGCCTTACATGGCCGGTACCATGGCCTCCTGGGACCTGTTCCAGAAGATGTTGACGGCGGGGTTCTCCGCGGGGAGTAGTGAGCGATCCGTTGACTCCAACCATAACAAGACCGGGACCTAGCACAGCACGCCGGATCGATTGCTACCGTTTCCGATCGTTGTCGTTGTCGTTGTCGTAATCGGCTTGACCGAGCTTCGATCATGACTCCCAGTAAAGAAAATCAGTCGATTACGATTACGATTACGATTACGACAACGGCAACGATAGCGACTGGGAGCGGTTGCGGAATGATTGGCGTATTGCGCCGGGCCTAACCGGGTGTCTGATCGTCCAGGCGCAGCGGCGCGTCGAGCGCTGCCCCGTCGAACAGCGCCCGGCCATCGGCTCCGAGCCGCACGCGTCCCTGGGCGAACCAGCCGACGACCCGCGGGTAGAGCCGATGCTCCGCGGCCAGCACGCGCGCGGCCAGTTGCCCCGGATCATCCGTCGGCAGGATCGGCACCCGGCCCTGCAGGATGACCGGGCCGCCGTCCAGTTCAGCGGTGACGAAGTGGACGCTTGCCCCATGTTCGTTCTCGCCAGCTTCCAGGGCGCGGCGATGGGTGTTCAGACCGCGAAACTTGGGCAGCAGTGACGGATGGATGTTGAGTATCCGCCCGGCATAATGTGCGACGAACGCGGGGGTGAGAATCCGCATGAAACCGGCCAGCGCGACCAAGTCGGGCCTGTGGCGGTCGATCGCCGCGGTCAGGGCCTGATCGAAGGCCGCCCGATCGGCGCACGCCCGGTGACTGACCACCGCGGTCGGGATGCCGGCGCCGCGTGCCCGTTCCAGACCGCAGGCGGTCCGCTCATTGCTGACGACCGCGGTGATGCGATAGGGCCAGGCGCCCTGCGCATCGATCAGTGCCTGAAGGTTAGTGCCGGACCCGGAAATCAGCACCACCACGGAGAGCGGCGGCCCCACGGCGGCGGCCTCAGTCATGGTCCGCAGCATCGGCGTAGATCACCCGCGGCGCACCGGATGTCGACTCGACCGCACCGAGCGGCCACGCCTGTTCCCCGGCCGCGGTCAGCATCGCCAGGGCGGTGTCGGCGTCCTCCGGGGCCACGCAGACCACCATCCCCAGCCCGCAGTTGAAGGTGCGGCGCAGTTCGGCCTCCGCGATTCCGCCCTGTCGCTGTAACCAGTCGAAGACCGCCGGGCGTTGCCAACTGCCCATGTCGACCCGCGCCCGGGTTCCTTCCGGGAGCACCCGCGGCAGGTTCTCCGTGATGCCGCCGCCGGTGATGTGCGCCAGTGCATGGACGCGCAGCGCCCGTGTCAGCGGCAACACCGAGCGCACATAGATGCGCGTCGGGGCGAGCAGTCGGGCGCCCAGGGTCGCGCCGTCCAGATCCGTGTTCAGGTCCGCCCCGGTGACCTCGATGACCTTGCGGATCAGCGAGTAGCCGTTGGAATGGGGGCCCGACGAGCCGATCCCGAGCAGCCGGTCACCGGGGCGCACCCGTTCCGGCAGGATCAGTTCGGAGCGCTCGGCAATGCCGACGCAGAAACCCGCCAGATCGTAGTCGTCGGCGCCGTACATGCCGGGCATTTCGGCGGTCTCACCGCCGGTCAGGGCGCAGCCCGCCAGTTCGCAGCCGTGGGCAATGCCGGTGATGACCGCGGTGGCGACCTCCAAATCCAGCCGTCCGGAGGCGTAATAATCCAGAAAGAAGAGGGGTTCGGCGCCGCTGACCAGGATATCGTTGACACACATCGCGACCAGATCGATGCCGATAGTGTCGTGGCGCTTGAGCGCGATGGCGAGCTTGAGCTTGGTGCCGACCCCGTCCGTGCCGGAGACCAGGATGGGTTCCCGATACTGTTGGATCGGCAGTGCGAACAGCGCGCCGAAGCCGCCCAGTCCGGTTACCACGCCCGGACGGAAGGTGGCGGCAGCCAGCGGCTTGATCCGCTCGACCAGGGCCGCGCCGGCGTCGATATCGACGCCGGCATCACGGTAGCTGAGGGACGGGGGTGGCGGCGATTCCTGGGTCACGCGAGAGGCTCCGATGGATGGCATCCGGCGATTCTACCAGTGACCGCGCCGCCTGGCCGGTCTGGTCGCCGCCCATCGGGCGAACGGTGTGGAGTTTTCGGTGTTTCGTTTTTCGTTAATGTTTATCAAGTATCGGGTTACGAAAAACGAGAAACGAAAAACCAACAACGACGGGACTAGCGAACCGGACGCTCCGTGCCGCGCCGTAAAGTGACTGGAGCGGGTCGCGCGTGCGGCCGTGGCCGGCAGCATCCTGCCGGACCGAGCGACCCGTTGTTGTCCCAAGTGGCCGTCCGACTTCCCAAGGACGCCGCGGGGCGCTAGCATCTGCCGTGTTTGCCGCCGCGCGGCGCCATCGGTGACTCCCGTGAGGCTGAAGGACATTCCCAATATCATCAGCGCACTGCGCCTGGTCGCCGTGATCCCGGTGGTCTGGCTGTTGTTGTCCTACGAGTTCGGCTGGGCGCTGGTGCTGTTTGCGCTTGCCGGCGTATCCGACGGTGTCGACGGTTTTCTTGCCAAGCACTACGGCTGGCAGAGCCGGCTGGGCGGCATTCTCGATCCGCTGGCCGACAAAGCCCTGTTGGTGATCTGTTTTCTGGTGCTGGGTTCGCTGGGGTTGATCCCGGTATGGCTGGTGTTGGCGGTGGTTTTTCGGGATCTGGTGATCGTCGGCGGGGCGCTGCTCTACAACTATCGGGTCGAAATTCTGGAGGCGGCGCCTACTCGCATCAGTAAACTCAACACGCTGGTGCAGCTGGTGCTGGTGGTCGGTGTGATCATGCAGGCGGTGCCCCTGCCGCTGCCGGGTTGGCTGATCGATACGCTGATCTGGACCTGTCTGGCGACCACGCTGGTGAGCGGGGTGCAGTATGTCCTGGTGTGGTCGGCCAAGGCCCGCCGTCATGGTTGGCGGGATGAATAGCACTACTCGGCCGACTCGCCGCGCATGACCCGCCGCACCACCGGGATGGTCGGCGGGCGCTGTTCGCGCAGGCAGAGTCGGTCGACCCGTTCCACCAGGTCCAGGAGCGCGGACGGATTGCGCGGATGGTGGGTCAGGATGTAGCGCGTCACTTCCGCGCCCACGGCCATTCCGCGGCGTCGGGCGGACTCGACCAGAAGTTGCTCGCAGTCCGGTTCGGTCAGCGGCAACAGCCGGTAGCGCGGCCCCCAGTGCAGACGTGAGCGCAAATCCGGCAGACCCAGCGCCAGTTCGGCGGGCCCGACGGCGGCGCTGGTGATCAACGCGCGCCCGCCTTCGCGCAGGCGGTTGAACAGGTTGAAGAGCGCCAGTTCCCACGCCCGGTCCCCGGCGATGCGGTCCATATCGTCCACGGCGACCAGGTCCAACCGCTCCAGGTCTTCCAGGATGCCGGGCGCGATCCCGGTCCGTCCCAACGGGATGAAATGGGCCTGGCGCTTGGCCGCGGCGGCGGTGAGGCAGGCGGCCTGGAGCAGGTGCGTCTTGCCGGTCTCGGGAGGGCCATACAGGAAGAGAAAGGGATCGCCCTGACCGGTGGCGGTTCCGCGAATGGCCGCCGCCGCCTCGGCGTTGGGTCCGGGCAGGAACTCGGCCAAGGTCGGCTCGCGGATCAGCTCGATGGGCAGGTGCAGCTGCCGGGCGCGGGCGGACACGGCCGGCGGCCAGCCGTGCTCAGGTCAGCGCGCGCGCGAGCGTCAGCGCGGTCTGGGCCAGCCGTTTGCCGAGCGCCTGGGCAAGCCGCCGTTCCTCGTCCGACACCGGCAGTTTATTGTCCGGGCCGGCGAGGTGCGAAGCCCCGTAAGGGGTCCCGCCGCCGCGGGTGTGCAGCAGGTCGCCCTCGCTGTAGGGAATGCCCATGAGCAACATGCCGTGGTGCAGCAGGGGCACCAGCATCGTCAGCAGCGTCGCCTCCTGGCCGCCGTGCGGACTGGAGGTCGAGGTGAAGACCGCGGCCGGCTTGCCGACGAGTGCGCCGGCGAGCCAGAGTGCGCTGGTTGCGTCGAGGAAATATTTCATCGGCGCCGCCATGTTGCCGAAGCGGGTGGGGCTGCCCAGGGCCAGTCCGGCGCAGTCGCGCAGGTCATCGAGCGTGACATAGGGGGCGCCGGTCGCGGGGACCGCGGCCGCGGAGGCTTCGCAGACGGTGGAGACGGCGGGCACGGTGCGCAGACGCGCCTCGATCCCCGCGATCGACTCGACCCCGCGGGCGATCTGGCGGGCCAGCTCGAAAGTGGCGCCGTGACGGCTGTAGTAGAGAATCAGGATGTAGCTCAAGTGCAGGTCTCCGAGAGGGCGGTCGAGTGTGTGTTGCAGACACCAGTCTAACAGTGTCCCGGCCCGACGCCCGCGTTGCAACGGGGCCGCCGTTACGGCCAGAATGCCGTTCGTGCCGAAATCCGGCCGTCAACCGGCGGGACATCGTCTCAGGTGACTCGCACCGGTCATCCACGCCATCATGAGGAGTTTGCTGACCATGATCCGACTGCCTGTCCGCATCCGACCCCGCGCCCCCTGGTTCCCGGCGGCGGTGCTCTGGTGCGCGCTGTCGGCGGCGCCGAGCTTCGCGCAGACCGCCGACTCCGCTGCCTTTTTCGACCAAACCTTCGGTGATTTCGCGGAGGAACTCGCGAACGCCAAGGCCCAGGGCAAGCAGGGCGTGCTGCTGATGTTCGAGATGGACGAATGCCCCTTTTGTCATCGGATGAAATCCACGGTACTCAGTCGTCCGGAGGTGCAGGCCTATTTCAAAGAACACTTCCTGATTTTCCCGGTCGACATCGAAGGCGACGTGGAGATTACCGACTTCAGCGGTCAGCCCAAGACGCAGAAGGATTTCGCACTCAAGGACTACCGGGTGCGTGCCACCCCGGTCTTCGCCTTTTTCGACTTGCAGGGTCAATTGCTCGCCAAGTACACCGGTGCGACCGGCGACGCCCGGGAGTTCCTGTGGCTTGGCGACTATGTGACCAGCGGCCGCTATCAGGACACCCCATTTCCCAAGTACAAGCGCGAGCGCGAGGCCGCCGCGGCCAAGCCGGCCGCTCCGGTCGGGGCGCCGGGATGAGTCGGGCGGGAGGGTGCCATGAGTGATCAGCCGACGGACGGGGCGGCAACCGACCCTCCGGTGTGTTACCGGTGCGTCGTGAGCGGTCGCGTTCAGGGGGTCTATTTTCGTGCGGCGACCCGCGAACAGGCACTGCGTCTCGGCGTCACCGGCCATGTCCGTAATCTGCCTGACGGGCGCGTGGAGGTAACGGCCTGCGGCGCCCCGGAGGCGGTCGCGGCATTGCGTGACTGGCTGCGCAGCGGACCGCCCATGGCGCGGGTCAGCGGGGTTGCTTGTGATCGTCTGGTCTATCAGGAGCGGTCAGGGTTCACCGTCGGCTGAGGCGATCAGGCGATTTCCGGCAATCGCCCGAGCGCCGCGCGTCGGACGGTCAGTAACCGATGGTGCTGTAGACGAGGGGTTCCGGGTACTCGGCCAGGCGCACGACCCAGGTGTCGAGGCGCCCGTCCGTGTGCAAGCGAAATTCCCGGTAGCCTGGGGTGCGCGCATCCAGGGCAAACACGGGGCTGCCGGGCATGAACTGGAAACAGGTCGATGGTGTGCCCAGGATCTGATAGTGCCCGCGGACGCTTGCGAATTCCTGGTGGATGTGGCCGCAGACGATCGCTTTCACCTGCGCATGGCGGTCGCACACCGCGAGCAGTTCGGCGCCGTTGATGAGGTCGATGGTGTCGATCCAGTCGCTACCCACCGGAATCGGGTGTTGGTGGAGAAACACCAGGGTTGGCCCCGGAGTCCGCCGCAGCAGGGCGTCCACTTGCGCGACTTGGCGCGGTGTCAGCCGCCCGCCGTCCTCACCGGGCCGGGTCGAGTCCAAAAAGATCAGATTCCAGTTGCCAAGTCGACGCTCGGCAACGGATTCGATGGCGGCCTCACCCAGCCAAGTCTCCATCAGACCCCGGCGGTCATGGTTGCCGGGGATACAGACGCAGGGACAGCCGACGGTGCCGAGCGCCTGGGCCAGGTAGGCGTAGCCGGCGGCACTCTCGTCGTGCACCAGATCGCCCGTCATCACCAGCGCGGCGGCTGGCTCCGCGTGACCCAGGGCCAGGGCAAGTACCGCCGCGAAGCTGCGCCGCGTGTTAAGGTCCAGCAGGCGCTCGTCGGCGTCGGCGAACAGATGCGAGTCCGTGATCTGGATCAACCGCCAGGTGGCGGCGGCCGGCCGGGGTGTCTCATCTCGCTGGGTCGATGCGCTGTATTGGTGGGTCACGGACGGTGCCGACGCTGTGGTTGCCATGAGGGCTCTTCGCCTGGTTTGTCCCAATTGTTCCGCTCCATTTCGCTGTCGGAGTTGTTGTAGCAAAATCACGGGTGACCGGTATGGAACCAAGTCACATGGTCATAAAATCCGACTATCGGCGTCATAGGAATAAACAATTTTTGCCGTGACACTTGGGCCACTAACGTTTAGACCACAACTACCCTCACTCCACTTAACCGAGGAAACCGTTATGGATCTCAAGGGCAGCAAGACCGAAACCAGCCTGAAGGACGCCTTCGCCGGCGAGTCTCAGGCAAACCGTCGTTATCTATACTTTGCCGCCAAGGCGGATGTCGAAGGTTACAACGATGTCGCTGCCGTATTCCGCTCGACTGCCGAGGGCGAGACCGGCCATGCGCACGGCCACCTGGAGTACTTGGAGGCCGTCGGTGATCCCGCCACCGGTCTGCCGATCGGCGGCACCAGTCTCAACCTGAAGGCCGCGATCGCCGGTGAGACGCACGAGTACACCGACATGTATCCCGGCATGGCGAAAACCGCCCGTGCCGAGGGCTTTGAGGAGATTGCAGACTGGTTCGAGACCTTGGCTAAGGCCGAGCGGTCGCATGCCAACCGATTCCAAAAGGCGCTTGACAACCTCGATAGTTGACCTCTCCGGCGCGTTTCGCCGATTCACGAACACCAGGGGCGCCATGCGCCCCTTTTTTTGCGCGTTAAGCAACTGTGCGTCCTGGCAGCATCCGGCCGATCTCCCCGCAGCCTCAGGCCCCCGCACATTCATTTCCTGTCCCACGTGTTTTGTCGCGTGCCTCTGGCATCGTGATCCCAGTGGCGTCGTGCGACGGTGCGACGCCTAGCGTATTTTGAGTTTTACTGACTATCCGGTATAGTCCGGATTGCTGTTTCCGAAAATCGCCGAACTACAGGTCGTTCAGTTAGTGAACGAATTATAGATCAATGTAATAGCGATGGTGAAGGGTGAAAAAAAATACCGTAAGTCAGTTCTTGTGTGCCGTGATTGCGGTGGTAGCGTTAGTGACTGGTTCGATGTCAAGTTGGTCGAGCGCCGCTGCCGACCGCGCGGCGCTCCAGTCCGACCGCGCGGCGGCGCAAGCGGTGCCGGTGACGATCGACCAGAGCGAGCCCGGACGACGGCTCAATGTCCTTTTTATCGTGGTCGACGACTTACGACCTGAGCTTGGTGTTTACGGCGTGCCGGAGATCAGTACGCCGAACATCGATGCTCTGGCCCGGCAGGGAACCAGATTCGTCCGCGCCTACACCCAGATGGCGACCTGTTCGCCGTCGCGAACCTCGGTACTGACTGGTCTGCGGCCGGATACGGCTGGTGTGACGGATTTGGTGACGCACTTTCGCGATACGGTGCCGGGCGTGGTGACGTTACCGGAGTACTTCAAGCAGCATGGATATCAAACACAAGGCATCGGCAAGGTTTATCACGATACTATCCGCGATGATCAGTCGTGGTCACGCCCCTTTCGCGACGCTTGGGGAACGCTGGGACCTCCGCCAGTCGGTCCCGACGGTAAACGTCTCCTCTTTGCCGCGGTTGACAAACCAGCATCCGTGTTTGGCGATGCGGATGTCGCGAATGAAACGATAAAAACAATCAAAGATCTACGCGACAGCCCCTTCTTTATTGCTGTCGGTTTCCGCAAGCCACACCTCCCGTGGGTCGTACCTGTCGAGTTTTTTGAGATGTATGACAAGTCGCAGATACCCGAAGCGAATAATCCCCTGCGCGCGATCAATGCGCCTGATTTTGCATTCGATGGTATGGCGGAACTGCGGCAATACAGCGGGGTACCGGCGGCCGGTGAGCCTTACGACGAGTCGTTTAGACGGGAGCTAAAACGTGCATACTATGCGGCGGTAAGTTTTGTCGACGCCCAGATCGGCCGGGTATTGGAAGCTGTGGAGCACGAGGGATTGAGCGACGACACGCTGATCGTACTCTGGGGCGATCATGGATGGCATCTGGGTGAGCAGGGCGAATGGGGAAAACACACGAATTTTGAAGCAGGAACGCGTGTACCGCTCATCATCCGGTCTCCCGGAGCGGTCGAGCGCCAAATGTCGCGAGCGGTCGTGGAGCTGGTGGACCTGTACCCGACGATTTGCGAACTCGCTGGTCTGTCCGTGCCGAGTGCGCAAGAGCACGGCGGTTACCCACTCGACGGGGATAGTCTGGTCCCCCTGATCGACGCCCCCGATGCCCGATCCCGAAGAGGGGCTTTCAGCCAATGGTCGAGACGCGGTTATCTCGGACGGTCGATTCGGACAACGCGCTATCGTTTCACCGAGTGGGTCAAGCCCGGCGCTCCGAGCGAACTTGAACTCTACGACTATGGCAGCGAAATTGCCGAAACGATCAACCTGGCACAGGATGCTCGCTATGCGGAGATTCTCCCTGATCTGAAAACAGCACTTGATGCCGGAGGGCAGCGGGACTTACCGCCGAGCTTGTTGCCGGGCGGTGTTACTCGATAGCGGATGGTGGCGCCGCGGAGGCATCGCGATCCTCCCTGAGGATGATTGCTTGCCCAGTAGAGGCGGGGGCCTCGATCATCATGGCGACCAGGCGATCGGTCCGCACAGTGGACCCGACGGTCAGGCCGCGCGGGCCAACGTCCTTGCGGCCACCACGGTGGTCGGCATGATGACCAACGGCGACGCGGCTGCGCCTAGAACCCCTCGGTCGAGGTAAAGAGCCCCACCCGAAGATCCTTGGCCGTATAGATGGTCCGGCCATCGACTTGAACGACCCCGTCGCCGATGCCGAGCACCAACTTGCGGCTGATGACCCGCTTCATTTCGATCTGGTAGGTCACCTTGGCGGCGGTCGGCAACACCTGGCCCGTGAACTTCACTTCACCGACGCCGAGCGCCCGTCCATGTCCGGGATTGCCGACCCACGCGAGATAGAAACCGACCAGTTGCCACAAGGCGTCCAGGCCCAGACAGCCGGGCATGACCGGATCGCCGGGGAAGTGACATTGGAAGAACCAGAGTTCGGGCTTGATGTCGAGTTCCGCGTGGATCTCGCCCTTGCTGTAGGCGCCGCCGTAGTTGGCGATGCGCACCACCCGGTCCATCATCAGCATATTGGGAATCGGCAGTTGGGCATTGCCCGGGCCGAACATGTCGCCATGCCCGCAGGCCAGGAGTTGATCGCGATCGAAGGAAGCGTCTTTTTGCATGAGGGTGCCGGTGAATCCTGACGTCTGAAGGGTTAAATAATCGTTGTCGTTGTCCTTGTCGTTGTCGTCGTCGTCGAGGATTTCAATCGTTTGGCGGCCCTGCCCCGCCCAGGCGCCGGAGCGAATCGCAGCCGGATCGACGGTGGGCGGCTGCTGCCCTAATTGAATCGTTTCTCCGACAACGACAACGACCGAGACGCCACAGGCGATTGGTATAGCGCTAAGTGAACGGTTCCTGAGCCGCGGCAGTAGGTCTCCGCCGCGGCTCTGGTCTCATTGGTCCGCGGGTCGCAAACGCGCCGACAGGAACCCGACGATCTCAGCCATCGGGATCAATTGCAGCTCGGCATCGCGGCGGCCTTTGTACTCGACCATGCCGTCGTCCAGACCCTTGTCGCCCACCACCACCCGGTGGGGGATACCGATCAATTCCATGTCGGCGAACATGAAGCCGGGCCGGGCGTCGCGGTCATCGAGCAGGACTTCGATCCCGACCGCTTGCAGGTCCGCATAGAGCTGTTCGGTCGCTTCACGCACCCGGTAGGACTTGCCGAGCTTCATCGGCAGCAGGGCGACCGCAAAGGGGGCGATGGGAGCCGGCCAGCAGATACCGCGCTCATCGTGATGCTGTTCCACGGCGGCGGCCACTACGCGGGAGACGCCGATGCCGTAGCAGCCCATGGTCATGGTCAGGGCGCGGCCGTCTTCACCCAGGACCGTGGCCTTCATCGCGTCACTGTACTTGCGGCCAAGCTGGAAGATGTGTCCCACCTCGATGCCGCGGGCGATGGTGAGTGTGCCCCGGCCGTCCGGACTGGGGTCGCCGTCCATGACGTTGCGCAGGTCCGCGACCTCGGGCAGCGGCAGGTCGCGGCCCCAGTTGAGCCCGAACCAGTGCTTGCCGTCCTGGTTGGCGCCGCAGCAGAAGTCGGCGGTGACCGCCGCCGCACGGTCGACGATGCAGGTCAGCGGCAGGTCCTTGGGGCCCAGGGAGCCGGGGCCGGCGCCGATGGCGGCGCGGATCTCCGCCTCGCCGGCCATCCGCAGCGGCGCGGCCACCTGCGGGAGCTTGGCAGCCTTGACCGCATTGAGCTCGTGGTCGCCGCGCACCAGGAGTGCGACCAGACCGCCCGGGATGCCGTCCGCGGCGGCCACCACCAGGGTCTTGACCGTGCGCTCGATCGGCTGGTCGAACTGGGTCACGAGGTCGGCGATGGTCTTGGCCGTGGGGGTATCGACCAGCCGCGACTCCTGCGCGGGTGCCGGTGCGGCGGCGGCCGGTGCCAGGGCCTCGGCCAGTTCCACGTTGGCCGCATAGCCCGAGTCGGAGGAGAAGGCGATGGCGTCCTCCCCCGAGGAGGCGAGCACATGAAACTCGTGTGACGCATTGCCGCCGATGCTGCCGGTATCGGCCTGTACCGGACGGAAGTCCAGGCCGCAGCGGGTGAAGATGCGCGAGTAGGCGGCGTGCATGACCGCGTAGGTCGCGGCCAGCGAGGCGTCGTCCGCGTGGAAGGAATAGGCATCCTTCATCAGGAACTCGCGGGCCCGCATCACCCCGAAGCGCGGGCGGATTTCGTCACGGAACTTGGTCTGGATTTGGTAGAAGTTGACCGGCAACTGCTTGTAGCTCTTGAGCTCGTTGCGCGCCAGTTCGGTGATGATCTCCTCGTGGGTGGGGCCGAAGCAGAACTCGCGGTGGTGGCGGTCCTGCAGACGCAGCAGTTCCGGGCCGTACTGGTCCCAGCGGCCGGACTCGATCCAGAGTTCCGCCGGCTGCACCGCGGGCATCAGGACTTCCAGGGCGCCGGCCCGGTCCATCTCGTCGCGCACGATGTGCTCGACTTTGCGCAGGACGCGCAGTCCCAGCGGCAGCCAGGTGTAGAGTCCAGCCGCCAGCTTGCGGATCATGCCGGCACGCAGCATCAGTTGATGGCTGATGACCTCGGCGTCGGCCGGGGTCTCCTTGACGGTGTGGAGCGGAAATTGGGAGGTGCGCATGGGGCCAAGGGTCCCGGAGTAAAAACGCCCTAGTCTAGGGGGCGACCGGTCCCAAGACAAATCCGTGACGGGGGAGCGGTTAGGGTGGGATCACTTGCAGTTGATTTTGATCTGTTCGCGGGCCTTGTCGAACTCCTTGGCGAGTTCCTCTTTTGAAAGAAACTTCGATTTTCCGTCCGGGGTGCGCAGCCGCCCTTGACCATGCTGCTCAAGGGTGTTGAGATTCTTGCGTGCCGCGTCGCAGTTGGTTTTGCGTGCGGCCTGTTCGGTCGCCTGCTTGGCGGCCTCCGCGGCCTTGAGCGCCTGGTCCTCGCGTTTGTCGAGGTCCTGTTCGACCAGTCCATGCAACCGCTCGACAGCTTGCCCGGTGGTGTCGGCGCGGGGTGTCGGGTCCGGCTTGATAGGGGTTGCCGTGATCCCCGGCGGCGGTTGTTGCGCGTAGACGGTGGTGCCGCTCTCGTCCACCCAACGGTACATTTCCCCCACAGACTGGGATGAAACGGCGGCGAGGCCGATGCCGGCGACGACCAAGCCCAGCGCCCATCGGTGCGAGCGGCGGCCCGGACCCCTGCGAGTCGCGCATCGGGCTATCACAACAACGACATGGGAGCGGCGTACCATGGGCTTCATTATGATCAAAGAGACGCTGGTTGCAAGTGCCCGCGCGTATCCGCGGTCGAGCGGATGCCGACGATCTGGGACGGGATATTGACCCTGGGCGCGCGTCTCCTGTAACGTCCTCTCTTTTTTGAACAGTCTATGCTGTTTTTCCAGTCCGCTGCCGCTGCGGCGGCCGGGAAGGCTGGTCCGGACGGGGCGGCGGTTACGCTGCGCGTCGGTCACCGCCCGCCGCACGTCTGATGGGCTGTCTTGAGTCGGAGGTTAATACTGTGGATATGAACGGGGTGGATCTCAGCGGCGCCGAGATCGTCGTCCAGGCGTTGATCGACGAAGGCGTCGAGTATGTCTTCGGGTATCCGGGCGGCGCGGTGCTGCACATGTATGACGCCCTGTTCAAGCAGGATCAGGTCAAGCACATCCTGGTCCGCCATGAACAGGCGGCGGCTCATGCGGCCGATGGGTATGCCCGGGCGACCGGGCGGTGCGGCGTCTGTCTGGTGACCTCGGGTCCGGGTGCGACCAACGCGGTGACCGGGATCGCGACCGCGTACATGGACTCGATCCCGCTGGTGTGCATCTCCGGGCAGGTGCCGACGCCGGTCATCGGCAGCGACGCCTTCCAGGAGGTCGACACCGTCGGCATCACCCGTCCCTGCGTCAAGCACAACTTCCTGGTCAAGGATGTGCGCGACCTGGCGACGACGCTGCGCAAGGCGTTTTATATCGCGATGACCGGCCGTCCGGGTCCGGTGGTGGTGGACATCCCCAAGGATGTCACCGATCCGAACATCAAGATTCCTTATCACTATCCGCGCGAGATCCAGATGCGCTCCTATCAGCCCACGGAAAAGGGGCATCTGGGGCAGATCAAGCGGGCGGTGGAGCTGATGCTCCAGGCCAAGCGTCCGGTGCTCTACACCGGCGGCGGGGTGGTGCTGGGCGAGGCGGCGGCGCAGTTGACCGAGCTGGCGCGGCTCACCGGGTTCCCCCTCACCAGCACCCTGATGGGGCTGGGAGCCTACCCGATGACCGATCCGCAATTCATCGGCATGTTGGGAATGCACGGGACCTATGAGGCCAACATGGCGATGCACGAGACCGATGTGCTCATTGCCATCGGCGCCCGTTTCGATGACCGGGTGACCGGCAAGATCGAGCACTTCTGTCCTCACGCCAAGATCGTGCATGTGGATGTGGACCCGTCGTCCATTTCCAAGAACGTGCGGGTGGACGTGCCGATCGTGGGTCAGGTCGCCAGCGTGCTGACCGACATGCTGGGGCTGTGGAAGGAGCAGGCACCGGTCGGCACCGGGCGGCCGGTCGCGGACTGGTGGGCCAAGATCGAAGAGTGGCGCCGTGTGGATTGCCTGCACTACGATCGCCATAGCGACAAGATCAAGCCGCAGTTTGCCGTCGAGACCCTGTACCAGGTGACCAAGGGGGACCTCTATCTGACCTCCGACGTGGGTCAGCACCAGATGTTTGCCGCCCAGTTCTATCCCTTCGACAAGCCGCGTCGCTGGATCAACTCGGGTGGGCTCGGCACCATGGGGTTCGGTCTGCCCGCGGCCATGGGCGTGCAACTGGCCTTCCCGCAGGCGCAGGTTGCCTGTATCTCGGGCGAGGCGAGTATTCTGATGTGCATCCAGGAACTGGCGACCTGCCAGCAGTACAAGCTGCCGATCAAGGTGGTGCTGCTGAACAATGGTTACATGGGGATGGTCCGGCAGTGGCAGGAGTTCTTCTACGAGAGCCGCTACTCGAACTCCTATGTCGACGCCCTGCCTGATTTCGTCAAGCTGGCCGAGAGCTTCGGCCATGTCGGGATGCGCGTCGAGCAGCCCGCCGACCTGGCGTCCGCCATGCAGGAGGCCTTCGCCATGAAAGACCGTTTCGTATTCCTCGATGTGGTCGTCGACCCCACCGAAAACGTTTACCCGATGATCGCGGCCGGCAAGGGTCAGCACGAGATGCACCTGCCGCCCAGTGTGTCTGATAGGGAGCTGGCCTCAGATGAGACATATCATTGCCGTATTGCTGGAGAATGAGGCAGGCGCGTTGTCCCGGGTGGCCGGGCTCTTCTCCGCCCGCGGCTACAATATCGAGTCGCTCACCGTCGCGCCGACGGATGACCCGACCCTGTCCCGAATGACCCTGGTCACCAACGGGAACGAAGAGATCGTTGAGCAGATCAAGAAGCAGCTCAACAAGCTCATCGATACCGTGAAGGTCTTTGATCTCACCGAGGGCCCGCACATCGAGCGGGAGATGATGATGATCAAGGTGCGTGCCGCGGGTGAGAACCGTGAGGAGTTGAAACGCCTGACCGATATCTTCCGGGCTAAGATCATCGACGTGACCGACACCAGCTATGTCGTGGAGTTGACCGGCGCTTCCAAGAAGCTCGACGCCTTCATCGACGCGGTTCCCGCGGGACTGATCGTCGAGGTGGTGCGCTCCGGCCCCACCGGTATCGCCCGCGGCGACAAGGGTTTGACTCTGTAACGCTTTATCGTCCGCAACTGAACGCAAAAAACGCAAATGAGCATCAACGTTTATTATGATAAAGACGCCGACCTGTCCCTGATCCAGGGCAAGCGGGTGGCCATCATCGGTTATGGCTCGCAGGGTCATGCCCATGCCAATAACCTGAAGGACTCAGGCGTCACGGTAGCGGTTGGCTTGCGCCCCGGCTCGGCCTCCGCCGCCAAGGCGGCCAACGCCGGTCTGGATGTGCAGTCCATCCCGGACGCGGCGGCCTGGGCCGATGTGGTCATGATCCTGGCCCCGGATGAGCATCAGGCGCGCCTCTATCGCGACGAGATTGCCCCTCATATCCGCGAAGGTGCCGCGCTCGCCTTTGCGCATGGCTTCAATATCCACTTCGGCCAGATCGAGCCGCGGGCGGATCTGGATGTCATCATGATTGCGCCAAAAGGGCCTGGTCATCTGGTCCGTTCCACCTACACCCAGGGCGGCGGCGTGCCGAGTCTGATTGCCGTCTTCCAGGATGCGTCCGGGCAAGCGCGCGACGTTGCCCTGGCCTATGCCAGCGCCAACGGCGGCGGGCGTGCCGGCGTTATCGAGACGAGCTTTCGCGAGGAGTGCGAGACCGACCTTTTCGGCGAGCAGGTGGTACTGTGCGGCGGCCTGACATCGCTCATCCAGGCTGGCTTTGAGACCCTGGTCGAGGCCGGCTATGCGCCCGAGATGGCCTATTTCGAATGTCTGCACGAGGTCAAGTTGATCGTCGACCTGATCTACGAGGGCGGCATCGCGAACATGCGCTATTCGATCTCCAATACGGCCGAGTATGGTGACTTGACCCGCGGTCCGCGGATCATCACCGACGAGACCAAGGCGGAGATGAAGCGCATCCTGAAAGAGATCCAATCCGGCGCCTTCGCCAAGGAGTTCATTCTGGAGAATCAGGCCGGCGCCGCGACCATGAAGGCCATGCGCCGCTTGGGCGCGGAGCATCAGATCGAAGTGGTCGGCGAGCGGCTGCGCGATATGATGCCCTGGATCAAAGAGAAGAAGCTGGTCGACAAGTCCAAGAACTGATCGGTTTTCAATCCCCGAATCAGGCGGACGAGAAGGCCGCGGCATTCGATGCCGCGGCCTTTTTTTGGCCTTGATCGCCGTTCCGGCCACAAATAAACCGGAGGTCGAGGCTTACCCTGAAAGTCGCGAAGCGACCCCGTGGGAGCGGCGTCCCGCCGCGATGCGGTGCCGCGATGCCCTTTAACGCTGCGGTGACGCGCCCGGCCTCGTCGCGGCGGGACGCCGCTCCCACGGGGGACGGTCAGGTGACGGGGTACCATGGCCGCCAGCCCAGCGACATCGCAGCGGCGGACGCTGACCGCGCTAGGTCCCTCCCTCGGCCGGCGCTGCCTGCTGCGCCGCGGCTGGCGCCGGTGGCGGCGCTGCCGGTACCGGTACCGGAGCCGGCTCCGCGGGCTTGGCGGGGACGGGGGCCGCAGCGGGAGCGGCAGCGGGCGGCGTTGCCGCGACGGGTGGGGCCTCGGCCGGCGTCGGGCTCGCGACCGGCGGTGCTGTCGGCGCTGGCGTTGGCGCCGGGGGCGACGCGGCGGCGGGCGGGGTTGCTGCCGGTGTGGTCGCGGCCAGGGGGGTAACGCTCGGCTGGGCCGGGGTGGCATCGGCGACGGACTGAGGTGCCGTGGCCGGCGCAGGAACAGGCGCCGTGTCGGCCGCGGGCGCGGCCGGACTCGGGGCCGGTGCGCTTGGCGTACTCGACACGGCGCTCGCGGTCTGTACAGTGCGGTCAGTCGCCGGTCGGGTGACAGGCTGCGGTTTGGGTCGGGCCGCCGGCCGCCGGGCCTGCGCCGGTGCCGCCGCGGTCGCGACGCGTGTCGGCGGGGTCGGATTCGCTTTGGGAGTCGGCTCCGCGCGCGGTTTCGGAGTCACGCGCGGTTCCGTGGGGCCGAACAACTCGGTGGCGCTGATGCCTTCGGCGCCGGCCACCGCACCCGAGCTGGCGGCCGGGTTCTCGGCTGCCACGCGCGCGGCGATCTCGCGCCGCTCGCGATCACGCTGGGCGCGTTCGGCAGCGACGGCGCGCTGACGCTCGGCATAGTCGCCGTAATCCGGCCCGGAGCCGATGATGCTGACCTTGGTGCCGACCCCGACATGCTGGAACAGCACCGGGGCCATCTTGCTCGGCAGGCGGATACAGCCGTGGGACGCGGGGTGACCCGGCCGCGGGATGGGCCCGGCATGGAGGCCGACGCCGTCATAGGTGACGCGCAGGAAATACGGCATCTTCGCGCCCTCAAAGCGGGCGCCGGCAGGAATCGGATCGCGGCCGGCCTTGGCGTCGGAGCGGACCACGCCGCCGCCCGAGCTGTAGACCTTGCCGTAGAGGTTCGAGCGTTTGTTGGCGACCTTTTCCAAGACCTCGAAACGGCCGGTCGGGGTGGGATGCTTGCGCACGCCCGACGCCACCGTGGTCCAGCCGACTTGTTCCTCGCCGTCATAGAAACGGGCCTTCTGCTCATCGGTGTTGACCACGATGTGCGTGATCTTGCGCCCGTCGCCGTTCCATTCGTAGAGCTTGCCGGACTTTGGCTTCTCCTGGGGAGTGGGGATGGGTTCGGGTGCCGCCGACTCGGCCGGTTGCGCTGCCACCTGCGGGGTCGAGGTGGCTGGCGTGGCCTCAGGTTTGACCGCGGGCCTAGCCTCCGGTCTGGCCAGGAAGCGGGTGACTTCGGTGCATCCGCTCAGATTCAGCGCAAGCGGGGCGGCCAGCAGGGTCGCGAGCAGCCGGACGGACAGCGCGCTGGTCGGTCGGCCTGAGGTAGCGTAGTTAATCTTCATGGTAATTGTTCCTGCGCCGCAATGAAGGGATCGGAGCTAAGATAATTGTCAATGTTGCTAAGGATAACCGCTAGACGGCCGGAGGGCACGTACCCGCAAATCTTGCGCCGTTGCGGCGCGCGGTCAAGACCCGCATTGAGGCAGCTCGCCTCGGTGTGTATCTTGGCAACGAACTGAACTCGAAAGCACAGCCCAAGAGCGCCGGAAGCAACCATGACACTCAAACCGACGGAACGCTGGCACGACGAAGTTCCCGGAACCCGCTGGTTGCGGGCGGACCTGCACCTGCACACCTTGGACGACCCCACCGTTGCGTTGCCGTTGGGCATCGAAGGTGAGCGCGATGACCCCACCGTGCTGCGCGCCTACGCAGAGCGGTTCTTGGATGCAGCGGTCGAGCAGGAAATCGAGGTCTTGGGGCTCACTCCCCATGCGGCGTGCATCGATCACGGTGTGTCCGCTGCCTGGACCATCGTCGAGACTTGGCGGAATGAGCGCCAGGTTTCCACCGGGCGTGCCTATCGAGACCTGATCTACGCGGTCTATCCGGGCTTTGAACCAAGTTTTGCCGACGGCACCAAGGGCATCCATCTGCTCTTTCTCTTCGACCCCAGCGTCGGGAAGCGCCGCTACCTCGATGCGTTTAATGGGATCATGGGCGCGCGCCCCGCCTACGAACACACGAAACTAAACCTGGTGCAGAAGCGCCCCGCCGATGCCTTCAAGGAGTTGGATGCGCCAAAGGCGGTCGGCAAGCACAACTACATTGTCATTGCCGCGCATCCGCTCCGCGAGAACGGACTGTTGTCACGCCCTGACCACTACATCGCGGATCTCGCAGAAGGCCGTATTCATGCCGCCGAGTTGCGACGGGACAAGACGCTCGATGAAGACCTGACCGAAAGCCGCAAGCTGCGGTACGCTTTCGAGAAGACGCGTATTGCCCTCTACCATACCAGCGATGCCATCAAGCTCGCCGATCCCGGCACGGCGCCAAGCGAACGGGCGCTCGGCCACCGCTTTGTGCTCCTGAAGCTCGCCAGTCCGACCTTGGAGGCCCTACGCCAAGCCTTTCTGGGTCGGGACTCCAGGGTGCGCATTCCGTACGTGAGGGACGCGGCCGGCCAGTTCGTCCTGGACCCCAGTCTGCCGGTATCCGTACCCCAGGGGCCTGACGCCAGGCCCTGGATCCGCGAGATTCGCGTAACGGGCGGCACCTCCTTTCTGCGCGACCAGACGTTCCGATTGAGCCCTGATCTCACCTGCATCATCGGCGGCAGCATGACCGGCAAGTCGACCCTGCTCGACGGGTTGAGGCTGACCTGCGGTGGCGAGCCGGCGATGCCGGACGGAACCACAACGGTCGGGCGGGACGCGCTGGCGCGGGCGCGGGAACGCTTTCTGTCGGGAGGGACCCGGGTCGAACTGGAGAGTCCGGCCGGTGATCTCGCACGGCCGGTCGAGGAGCGGTTCGCCCCCCGCTTTTTCTCGCAGGGTGAGCTCAAGTCCCTGGCCAATGACGACGACGGTATCGAGCATCTGCTGTTCCATCTCGTCCCAGGGCGCGGCGCGGCGCTGCTGGCGGAGCGCGATCAGCTCCGGGATCTGGATCGGCACCTTGCCGACGCGGTCCCGCGGCTGACCCGTCTCCAGGAGCAGGTCGCGGCGGTTGAACAGGAGTGCCAGCGCACCGCCGAGGCCCGCGAGGCGATGAAGCAGTTCGCGCAAGCCGGCACCGCGGCCTTGCCGCCCGCTCAGCACGATGCGGCACGGGCAAAAACCTTCGCGTCCGACCTGCGCGACCAAGCCGAGCGTGCCCGTGAGCTGGCGGAGGCAATTGATGCGCTGCGCCTGCCGGTGTTCAACAGCCCGGAGCTCACCGCCTGCCTGTCTCCACCGGTGCCGGAGCACACAGCCGACGCGGCTTCACTGTTGAACACGGCCAAGACGCAGACAGCGGCGATCTTGGCATCCTTGGAATCTATTGGTGAGATTGCCGACGCGACCGAGACCGCGGCAACAACTCGCCTGGCAATGATGACCGCACAGGTTCAGGCCGCCTTGGTCGCGGCCGGGCGCAGCGCCGGCGATCTGAACCAGTTCGATGCCTATGCCAAGACCGCTCAGCACTACGACAGCTTTCTGGCCGCGCTCCAGGGAAAACAGGAGGAACTCAAGAAGGCGCTGGATGGATTCGACGCCGACCTGGCCGAGCGGAATGCGTTGGTGACCGCCCATCGCGCTGCCGTCACCCAGGTTTGCGGCGAGGTGGATGCCAGATTCGCGGGCCGGGTGCTGGTGGCTGTCGATCCGGAGGGGAGACGCGGCCCGCTGGAGTCCTGGGTGCTTGGATTGCGCAATCAGGGGATCACCCGTTGGTGGAACAGCGGTGGAGCGTGGTCGACCACACCGACGACGCTCCGTGCCGTCATCGAAGCCTTCACCAAGCCGGATCCGGCGACAGCGCAGACCCAGGTCAAGGCGCTCGGGATGTCAGACGCCGTCGCGACATCCTTCTTCGAGCAGATCGCCCCATGGGCGCGCCAACTGGAGGTCTGGGCATTGCGATGCCCTGACCGCTATCGCATCCGCTGGGTGGAGGACGGTGAGCCGAAAGACCTGAGCGTCCTGTCCGGCGGGCGCCGGGTTGCGGTGCTGCTCTCGCTGATCCTCGAGAGCGATGACCCTACGCCGTTGTTCGTCGACCAACCCGAGGACGAGTTGGATAACCGCTTCCTGAACGAGACCATCATCCCGGCGCTGCACCGACTCAAAGGCAAGCGACAGGTCGTCTTTGCCACGCACAACGCGAACCTGGTAGTCAATGGCGACGCGGATCAGGTCATCGTCTTGGAGGCTGATGCGGAACATGGCCGGGCGGACGCGGCGGGTGCCATTGAGGATGACGCCATTCGCAGTGCCATCGTCCGCACCCTCGACGGCGGTGCCGCGGCGTTCCGTCTGCGCCGCAAGAAGTACGGCTATTAGGAGGCTCTCGTGGACTGGATCGACGTGCTTCAGAGAATCCAGGCTGGCGAAGACGCTCAGACCGAGTTGGGACGCTTTCGCTCGTTCGGCGACAAGGATTGGCAGGAGGCCGTTTGTGCCTTTGCCAATACGGAAGGCGGGCTCGTCATCCTCGGCGTCACCGACGACGGAGCGATCGACGGTGTGCCCATGGACCCGAAGGAAGTGCAGGAGCGCCTTACCAATGCACTGCACAACACGTTCAACGCCCCGATTCAGGCCCGCTTGGGATATCACCAGGACCCAAGCGGATGGGTCCACTGGATCGAAGTCGCGCGCGTCCGTGGCCCTGAGCCGCTCCGGCACAAGGGCCGCGTGCTTGTTCGCGGGAACCGCGGCAATCGCGAACCCTCAGCGACCGAGTTACAGGAGCTATACAACACCTTCGGCCTGGTCTTCACCGAGGAGCGCGTCGTCCCGGGCACCGACGTCGATGCGATCGACGCCGGGGCATTCCGGGCTTACATGCGGCGCCGGGGTGTAGACCTGGATGGAGAGCACTTGCCGTTGGAGGTGGACCTGTTCAACCGGGAGATCCTTGACCGCGACTTCAACGGCGATTTACGGGCGACCCTGTTCGGGTTGATGTGCTTTGGCAAGGCCCCTCAGCAGACCGCCCCGACGCGCAACCTCTGGATCGATTTAGTCGCTTACGCCGGCATTGATCGGGGAGACGCGGTCATGCTCGCCGGCGAGGGACGCGGCCGCTTGGAGGAGCAGGTCGCACACGCCGAGGCTTGGCTCAAAGTCCTGGGGCGCCATGAGCGCTATGCCGGGATGCAGCGTGCGGATCTGTGGCCGGTACCGCTACCCGCCTTCCGGGAATGTGTCGTCAATGCCGTGGCGCATCGGGACTACGCGATTCTCGGTTCGCGGATACTGGTTGAGGTCTTTGACGACCGGATCGTCATCACCAGCCCCGGCGCTTTGCCGAACCACAAGCGGCCCGAGTCGGTACTCGCCGGCGGCACGCCACGCTCACGCAATGAGTCGATGGCGAGCTTCCTGTTCGATCTCGGGCTGATGGAGCAGCGCGGCAGCGGCTATCCGCGCATCACCCGGGCGATGCGGCAATTCAACGGGACCGCCCCTCACCTGGAGCAGGACCGCGAAGAACGCTGGGTGCGGGTGACGCTGTGGCGGACCCCGCCGGAGGCGGTCATACCGAACGACGCCATGTCAGCCGCGCAATGACGGTGCCAAACGACTTTGGCTCAGCAGAGGATGATTCCGACTAGCCGCCGGTGGCGTTCATGTGCCGCAGGATCAGCGGATGACCATTCAAAGCAAAATCGTGTCCGCGCGGCTTGATGGACATGGCGCCGACAATGGCCTGTTTGACCCGCGCATCATCGGTCGGATTGGCGCGCAGCGCGCGGCGCAGGTCGATCGAGTATTCCTGCCCGAGACAGAGCAGCAGCCGGCCCTCGGCGGTGACCCGCACCCGGTTGCAGTCTCCGCAGAAATTGTGGCTGTGCGGGGAGATGAAACCGACCCGGGTGTCGCCGCCCGCGATCCGGAAATACCGCGCTGGCCCGCCCGTGGACTCGGTGGTGGGGATCAGCTCCCAGTGACGGGCCAGGTCACGGCGGATGGCGTCGCTGGAGTAATAGACCGCGGTGCGGTCGTGATCGCCGATCGAGCCGAGCGGCATCTCCTCGATGAAGCTGATATCCAGGCCTCGCGCAGCGGCAAAGCGCACCAAATCCGGTACCTCGTCATGATTGCGGCCCTTGAGGATCACCGCGTTCAACTTCACCCGTTGGAAGCCCGCGGCCAGGGCCGCGTCGATCCCCGTCAGGGTCTTGTTCAGGTCGCCCAGGCGGGTGATGGCGTGGAAGCGCTCGGGGCGCAGTGTGTCCAGGCTGATGTTGATGCGGGTGACGCCCGCGGCCTGGAGCCCGGCGGCATGGCGGGCGAGTTGGGTGCCGTTGGTGGTCAGGGTGAGGTCGCGGACACCGGGCAGCACGCCGAGTTGTTCGAAGAGCCACACCACGTTGCGCCGCACCAGGGGCTCACCGCCGGTCACCCGCAACTTCACCACCCCCAGTTCACTGAAGCAGCGGCCAAGGCGGGCCAGTTCCTCCAGGGTCAGAATCTGCTTGTGGGGCACGAACGCCATGTCCTCCGCCATGCAGTAGAGGCAACGCAGGTCGCAGCGGTCGGTGACCGACAGGCGCACATAGGTGACCTGCCGACCGAAGCGATCGACGAGCTGACTGGGCAGGGACGCGGACTGGATGCTCACGCGGATGTTTTCCTTCGCTGTGGATGGCTTTGGAGGGACAACTTCAGCCGCGAATGAACGCAACTCTTCGGACAAGGTAGCTTGTTGCGGACTGAAACGACACCCCGGCGAATCGATGGGAATTCGCCGGGTCAGGGGATCATCCGACCCGCGGCTACTTCAGAATCTGGAACAGGTTGTTGAAGTCGTCCGTCCAGGCCAGCAATCCGGGAACAGGCTCCAGCGCCGACACCGCCTCGCGGATGCCGTCCTGTTGCAGCACGGCCGGGTTGCTCGCCACCAGCATCCAATCCGTCCGACGCAGGCTGCGCCCGTCCGGGTCATCATGGATCAGCGCGGTGCTGAGCCCCTTGGAGCGGGCGATCTCGGCCACCACCGGCGGCAGCCACAGGAAACGGTTGGTGAGATGGAAGGCGATGATGCCGTCCGGGTCCAGGTGGCGCAGATACAGGTCCATCGCCTGCGCCGTGATCAGGTGGACGGGCACCGAGTCGCCGGAGAAGGCATCGACCGCCAGGACGTCGAAGCCCTGGGGCGCCTCGCGCTCCAGTGAGAGCCTGGCGTCGCCCAGAACGGTTTCGACCCGCGCCTGGCTCTCGCCCATGAAACTGAACTCGGTTTGCGCCAGGGCGATTACCTGCGGGTTGATCTCATAGAAGCGATAGGTGTCTCCCGGCCGACCGTAGACGGCGAGGGTGCCGGCCCCCAGACCGATCAGGCCCACCTTCTTAGCGTGCGGATCGGTGTGCGCGATGGCCCGTCCGACGCCCGAGGTCGGGCCATAGTAGGTGGTGGGTTGCTGCCGTCGATCAGGCGCGAGGAATTGCTCGCCGTGTTTGATGGAACCGTGATAAAGCTGGCGCACGTTGTCGCGCGGGTCCTCACGCTGGGCATCGAGGCTCAGCAGGTTGCCGTAGAAATTGCGCGCGATCTGCCGCGTGTCGGCAAAATCGTCGGCGATCTGCACATAGAGGAACCAGGCGCACAGCCCGGCCAGCACGCCGGCCCCGACTTGCAGCGGGCGGGACGGACGCAGCAACACCAGCGCCAGCAGGGCGGTGATGCCCAGACCGATGCCCAGTTCATAGTAAGCCGGCAGGATGCGCGGGGCGATCAGCCCGACGGTGATCCCGCCCAGGGCGCCGCCCAGGGAGAGCATCAGATAGAAGCGGGTCAGATAGCGCGGCCCGGGGCGCATCTGCGCCAGTTCGCCGTGCAGGAACATGCAGAAGAAGAACAGACCCGCGGCATAGAGCGGGATGGCCACCTTGATCTTGACCCCGATGGCGCTGTCCTGGAGCCCATAGGCGCAGACCAGGAGCAGGGCGGCGGTGGGCAGCAGGAACAGGCCGCGCCGGTACCAGCGGTCACTCTCGAAACACAGTACGAAGGTCAACAGATAGATGGAGAGCGGCAGCAGCCACAGAAAGGGGATAGCTGCCACATTCTGGGTGATGTGGTTGGTGATGGCGAGCAACAGCCAGGAGCCCATCGCCGAGAGTGCAAGCCATAGCAGATAGTCGCGCGGTCGCGGGTCCCAATCGCCTTCGGTCTCATGGGTCTGCGCATGGGCCTCGGGCGGCAGGCGGTGCATGTGGCGCATGAAATACAAGGCGGAGCCGGTGCACAGGATCGCGAACAGGGCATAGACCCCGGACCAGGCATAGGCCTGATGAAGCACCGGTGCCCGTGGTTCGATGAGGAAGGGATAGCTCAGCAGCGCCAGCAGCGAGGCCAGATTGGACAGCGAGAAATAACGGTACACATGAGCCCCGATCAGACTGCGCGCCACCCAAGATTGGATCAGCGGCCCGGTGGTCGAGAGCAGGAAATAGGGCAGCCCGATGGTCGCGAGCAGCAGACCCAATATCCACAGGGTCGGGTCCTCAGTGCCGCTCGGCTTCCAGTCGGACCCGGCGACGATCGGCAGCAGGGTCAGGCTCAGCGCGAGCAGCGCGACGTGCACCATCACCTGCCGTCGCGGCGCCAGATGGCGCGACACCCAGTCCGCATAGGCGTAGCCGCCGAGCAGCGTCACCTGGAAGAACACCATGCACACCGACCACACCGCCGCCGAGCCGCCGAACCACGGCAGGATCTGCTTGGCGATCAGCGGTTGCACCAGAAAGAGCAGAAAGGCGCTGGAAAAGATGGTGCCGGCGAAGAGCAGCTTCGAACCTGAACTGTGCATGGGCTGGGGCGGTTCCGTGTTGTTTGATGGGCTGCGGGCACCCACGGCACCCGGCCGGACAGGCTAGCCGATTGGCCGGGGGGGCGGCAAATGGTGCCGCAGCGGTGCCGCGCGCGCCGACAGCGATTTCGGCCTCCTGCGGATCTCGCCGGCCTTCTTTGCCGGCGGCTTTATCCGCCGCGAGGAACGTGAACTTCCTCGGTGCCGGCAGCCTGCTGTGCGAGCGGCCGCCGCCGAGCTGCTGGAGTGCGACTGGGCGCTGGCCTTTGGATCTCAAGAACGGCGATCCCCAAGTTCCCCAGCTCTGTGTCAAACTTGCGCCAGTCCGCCCGCGGCGACAGCCCGACCATTCATCATTCCATGTTGAAGCCAATGAGCACATTCACCCTGTACGCGAAGAATCTCCGCGCGCTCCGCTCCATTGAATGGAGCCCAAGCGGAGTCAGTCTGCTGGTCGGTGCCAATGGAGCGGGGAAAAGCACGGTATTGCAAGCGCTTAAGTTCCTGTGTCTCGCCGTGCATCGAGATCCCGCCGAGGCCGTGAATCTGGCATTCGGCGGATACTTCGATCTGAAGAACCGCGTTGCTGCCGAGCATGAGCCGATCGAGATCGGCATTCGTATCGGCAATTTGGATCTTCGCCTCCGACTGGTGTCCGTACAGGGCTTAACGATTTCTGCGGAGGCGACGCTGCACGATGGGGCAACCGAGCTGTTCCGGGGCGACACGGGGAGGAGTCATCTCGCGTTCTTGAGCCCCCTCGATCCGGCAGTCCCAGACTTTATCAACACTATCATTGAGATGGGGATTTTTCACGATCCTGACATCTGTAGCCTACGCGGCGGCTCGAATATTGGGCATACGCAGGTGCTTAACAGCCGAGGCACGAACGCCATAACGATGCTACGCGGTTGGTTTCAGCGTCGCCCAGACCGCTGGCGCTACGACTTCGTCTTAACCGGTCTCAGGGCCGCCTTTCCCAAACTCATCGCCGATCTGGATTTCGTCGAGGCAGGTAACACGATCGCGGCGCAGATCTATCGTCCCGGCAGCGAGATGCCCGCGCAGCTGGGCTCCGAAGCCAACGGCGTTCTGGCACTGCTCGTACTGCTCTGTGAGCTGGCCGCTGCCGAGAAAGGCGGTATCGTCGCGATCGATGAACCGGAGAATTCGCTCCATCCCTATGCCATTCGGCTCTTTGTCCGTCTGGCCGACCAATTGGCCCGCAGGAACGACTTAAACGTGGTGTTCACAACGCACTCGCCTGTGCTCCTGGACGCTTTCAACGACAAGCCAGAGCAGGTTTATGTGCTGGACGGCATGACCGAGCCCGCTCCAGTCCGTTTGAGCGAGCTCAAGAATCCCGAATGGCTGCGGCAATTTCGGCTCGGCGAGCTGTATGCGGACGATGGGATCGTCAGCAACGACGATGAAAGCAAATGTGGGTAACGCGGTGAAGCGGATTCGTTTCGTCGTGACGGGCGATCTGGAGCGCAAGGCCATCGCCGGATCCATCTCGGCCCGGTTTCCGCCGACGGACGGCGACGGCAATCCTGTCGCGTGGTTACGCGCGCAGAAGGTGCCGGCGGCGACGACCCATCGCTTGGCTGCATCCGCCGCACCAAGCGGAACGATGAAGGCATTGGCACGTCGCGTCATAGCCGAGGCAGCGGAGGGCGAGGACGGGAATCCGGCCGATCTGGTCATCGCCGTCGATGATCTGGAGCTTCATAATATCGACCAGCCGGCGGTTGTCTGCGGCCACTTCCAGCGAGCCATGGAACTTGAGATCGAGGGCCGCAAACTGAGTCAGGCTGCCGAGCAGCGGTTACGCACGCACATCCGCGAGCGTTGCAGCTTCCATCTTTTGTGCCCAATGGTGGAGGCGTATTTTTTCGGCGAGCCGGAAGCACTGACAAGGGCCGGATGCGCGCCAGGCGTCGAGCCCCTGTTGGTCAAGGAAGACGTGGAGGACTTCGAGTGCCGCGACCCGCTGTGGCTACCAAACTGTACGGCGGAAAACCAGCGCAAAGCACAGCCCCCGAACCCGATGCCCTGGTGGCGCGAAGAGCGGCATCCCAAGCACTATCTGGAGCATCTCGTAGCGCGCAACGGCGGATTCTACGATGAGGTCCTTGGCGGCAACGAGGCGCTCAAGGCACTCGACTGGCACCGGGTTGCGTCGGGTGCGCAGTCCGTTTCATTTGCTCGGGCATTGTTTGAAGATGTGGCCGATTTTTTCGGTGTACCGAACCCGCTCGGACAGGGCGAACCGGCGGCCTTCACCTACCCCGAGCGCAAGGTTGATCGCTCAATGCTTTTGTTGCGTAATCTCTGAGACACAGCCGCTCGACCGTTGATCCCAAGCTCATCCCTAAGGGAACGGTGGTCTTCTCTGCTTCGTGCGGGTCGGCCTGACCCGCCGGCCCGATCCGTAACCGCGACTCGGCACCGAATGGATCTGGCGCAATCGATAGCAATGAGCGATCCTTGCGCGCCATCCCGGATTGTTCGGCAGGGATCTCGGTTTAACTGCCGGCGCACAGGCTTCCTATGGAATTTGTCGATCTGAAACGTCGCTTTGCCGTAATCGGCCAGGACGACGAGTCCAATCTGGAAATAGGCCGCTTCTGGGGGAGCGAAATCGCGGGTTGGCTGGACTGGACAAACCTCCTTGAGCACCGACGCGTCGCGCTTCTTGCCGAGGCTGCGAGCGGCAAGACCGAGGAGTTTCGCTACCAGGCGGCGGCTCATGCCGAGCAGGGCAGGGCGGGGTTTTACGTCCGTATCGAGGATCTGGCCGACGACGGATTCGAGAACGCACTGGAGCCCTCGGCCAGCGAGCGCTTCAACCGCTGGCGCAACGGTGACTCGGCCGACGATGGCTGGTTCTTCCTCGATGCCGTCGATGAGGCCCGCCTGAACCGCAAGAGCCTGGTCCGCGCGCTGCGGCGCTTCTCCGGAGAGCTTGGTCCCGCACTGGAACGCGCCCGGGTCTACATTTCCTGCCGGGTAAGCGATTGGCAGGGTCGAGAGGACCGTGACGCCATCGAGCGATGGCTGCCAGTCAGGGAGGCGCCCACGTTGCCTGAAACGCAAGACGAGGACGCTGCCCTGCTTGATCCGATCTTCCCCAGTGCCAAGTCAACGACTGGCTCCGTGCTCAACCAAGATCCGCAGCCGAGGCAGGATAGCCTGTTCGTGGTTCAACTGGTCCCGCTGGACATGGAGCAGCGGAAGTTGCTTGCGGTCGCCGCCGGGGTCGAGCGACTGGCCGACTTCATCACGGAGATCGAGCGCAACGGGCTGGATGCATTGGCCGAGCGCCCAGGCGATTTGATCGACATGGCCGGCTACTGGAACGAGCACGGGTGTTTCGGCTCGCTCGCAAAGATGACCGAGCACGGCGTGACTCGCAAGCTTGCCGAGCGGGACAAATTTCGGCCCGATAATGCGGTGCTGTCGCCCGAGCGGGCGCGCCACGGCGCCGAGCAACTTGCCGCTGCCCTGACCCTGGCCAAGTCCTTTACCTTGCACGCACCCGGGCATGACCTGGAGTCTGGCCTTGCGGCGGGTGCCATCGACCCCGCGGCCGTGCTCGACGGTTGGACCGACGCCGAGCGCAATGCGCTGACCCGTCGCGGGGTCTTCGCCCCGGCGAGCTATGGGCGGATACGCTTCCACCACCGGGGTACCCAGGAATACCTGACTGCCAGTTGGCTGCGACGCCTGCTCCGGGCCGGTTGCCCGCGGGTCGCAGTGTGGGATCTGATCTTCGCCGAGCGCTACGGGATCGAAACCCTGGTCCCATCACTTCATCCCGTTGCCGCTTGGCTCGCGCTCGACGATCCGGCTATTCGCGACGAGATCGTTCGCCGCGAGCCTCTGGTGCTGGTGCGTCACGGCGATCCGCGATCGTTGCCGCTGGAGGTGAAGGAACGGTTGTTGCCGGTTTATGCCGAGCGTCACCTGGCCAGCGAGATCGGGGACGACAGTCTCGACCATCAGGCGCTATGGATGTTCGCGACGCCTGGCCTCGCCGATGCGATCCGCCGGAGTTGGGCGATTAACGACAGAACGGACTTTCGCCGCAATCTGCTGCGTGTCATTCGCGAGGGGCAAATCCGTGCCTGTGCCGATTTGGCGCGCGGCATATTGCTCGACGATGCGGCCGACGATGCGCTGCGCCCGATCGCATTGGAAGCCGCCGATTCCTGTGGCGATGTCGAGGGTTTGGAAGCGGCGGCGCGCTGGTTGATCGCGTCGCAGGAGCTACCCGAGCGGTGGTTTGCGAGGTCATTTGCCCTGGTGCTTTTCCCGCGGTACCTGACCGTCGATGCGCTGCTCGATCTGGTCGCGCGCTCATCCCGCGGTTTCGATAGCGGTTTGGTCGAGTTGTGGAAGGCATGCCCCAATAGCGAGATCCGCGAGCGCTTTATCCAAGGGATTGCCGATCTATGTCTCAGTGATCCATTTGTCGATGAGTATCGCAGGGTTTCTGCTCGTCACTATGAGCTTGCAAAGCATCTAACCGAATTGGCAAGTACCGCGCTTTCGGCCTGGGGCGATGCCGAGCCGTCCAACGGATTGCTCCGGGTACTGATGGTGGTGGAGCGAGCCGACGGTTATCCTCCACACGATGACAAAAGTCCGCCGCTTGGTGATCTGGTTTCAGCAAGCCCGCGGTTTCAGCGCGCGCTCTTCTGGGCGGATGTCGGCGAGATCCGGAAAAGTATCGGGTCCGGACGGACCCAGCCAACCGCCCTTTGGGCGCTTTGTTTCCGAGACGAGAGTCTCTGGCGACTGGGCAGCGGAGACTTGACTTGGCTCTACAGCGATGTCGCCGCCAGATCGCTGGACGAAGACAGACGGCTCGCGCTGAGCGCCATCCTGTCGGTATTGGAATCCGCTGGCAGTCTGAGCGCCGAGCTTCCGCGACTGCGCGCGCTGGTTGCCTGAAACCCCGAATTGGAGGAGGACTTGAACGGTTTCCTCGTGCCGCGAATCGAAACCGAAGTGGAACGTCAGTATCGCGAAGACCGGTTTGCCCGGCAACATGAGCGAGAGATCAAGGAGCGCGCGGTAAAGACATCCTGGATCGAGCTTCGCGACAACCTGAGACTTGATCCGTCGGTGCTTAGCGATCCGGCGCTACTGGCGGATTGGAATACGGGCGCTTTCAGGCTACTCAACCTTGCTAACTGGCTTTCTTTTCGGGTCAAGAGAGGGTTGGAAGAGTCCGCGATGAGCTGGCCGTTGTTGGAAAATGGATTCGGAAGGGCGGTTGCCGAGGCTTATCGCGATGGGATGAAGACGCTTTGGCGCGTAACAGTCCCGGTGCGTCCAATACGCACGAGCGGCAATCAGGTGACCACAGAATACACGACTATCCTGTCGTTCTCCGGGTTAGGGATCGAATCGGCGGACGATCCGGACTGGGCGAAGCACCTGAGCCCAGCCGAGGCCGAGCGCGCCGCACTTCATGCCTGTCTCTCTGAGGAGGGCTACCCGAATTGGATAGAGCCATTAATCGACCTGCATCCGACGATCACATTGCCTATCCTGCGCCAAACATTCGGCGAGGAGTGGCTTGTCGCCGGCAAGCATCCAATTTTTCTCGGTCATTTTGCCGGGACTCGCGACCCCGTTCCAACGGCCCTGGGAGCTATTCTATTCGAGACCGTAACCGCAGCGGCCCCGAAGACGCCGGATATGTACGATCTTGCACTACGACTCCTCCGTCGCCTGGACCTCGATGAGAGCCAACGTAAGCGTTTGCTTTCCATTACTTTACGCAGACTGCGTACCGCGCGGGCTGCCAATGATGCGAATGCCATACGGGGTTGCCTCGCGATGGTGTTCCTCGCCCATCCCGATCGTGCCGCGGTAGAGCTCGCCGACTGGCTCGATGGGTCCTCGGTGTCGCCGCAGGATGCCCGTGCTCAGTCCTGTCTCGGCGCGCTGTTCGACCGCCATGCGCCGTCAGCGGCGGGTGACCTCCAGCGCGCTTCGGTGACCACCCTGGAAGCAATGGTTCGTCTCGTCTATCGGTACGTTCGGCCCGAAGAAGACCGGCAGCATGACGGGGTTTTTAAGCGGAACGAGCGCGATGCGGCCGAGGGTGCACGCAATACCATTCTCGGTGCCTTGCTCAAACGCCCCGGCGCCGACGCTTACCGCGCGATGCGGACCCTAGCCATGGACCCGGCGATCGGCTCTCGCGGTTTCCGCTTCAACGAGTTGGCCCACGGCAAGGCCGAGCAAGACGCCGAGCCGCCGGCCTGGACCCCCGCCGAGGTGCTCGCATTCGAGCGGCGCCACGCCGCCCCGGCGAAGTCCGGCGAGGCCCTGTTACGGCTCGTTATGGGGGTTCTCAGCGATATTCAAGGCAGTCTCGTTCACGCCGACGCCACATCGCGGCCATTGTTGCAGCGCGCCGCCAATGAGGACGAGGTGCAGAAATGGCTCGCCGAGCAGTTGAGCTTGCGTGCGAACGGCCGCTTTCATGTTCACCGTGAGACCCAGGTCTCGCAGGGCGACAAGCCGGATATCGTCGTCTTTTCCGCCGCAGCACCATTCGATGTTGCCGTGGAAGTGAAGCACGGTGGAATGGATTGGAGCGTTCGGGATCTAGAAGGTGCCGTTACAGAGCAGCTCGCTAAGAATTACCTCAAGCCCGCGACTCGGCGGCACGGAATCCTGGTGGTCTCCCACCATGGAGAGCGCACCTGGCGCGACATGAAGGCTCGGAAGAAGCTGTTGTTCGACGACTTGATGAAACGCTTGGGCGAGCTGGCGGGCTCGCTGGAAAAGAACCGGCATAGTGCGATTGAGGTTCGGGTCTTTGGGTTGGATGCGTCCCCGCCCTAGACCGCCTCTCAGATGAACCTTGAGCATCGTTCCGGCCGGGTGGACAAGCGAAAGCGCTGTCCACCGAATCCCTCGCTGCTTACGGCCGGAACGATGAGGAACGCTCAATGGCCGACACCCCGCGGCGGCGTTAAGATTGACCCATGACTACCCCGACCGTTGAGATCGCCCGCTTTCCCGCCCTGCGCCTGCTCGCCTGGCAACTGCACCAGAAGCGGATGAGCGAGCCCGATGCCCTGGCGCTCTACGAGCGGGAGTGGCGGCACCTGGACCCGGACCGGCTCGACCCGGACGAGCGGGCACTGATCGAGCGTCTGGTCCGCACCTACGGGCACGGCGTGCTCAATGTATAAGCGCCCCCACCACCGGCGGATTTTCAGCGTCTTAAGCCAGATGGACCCGGACTTCCTGCGCGCCGCCTGCGGTTTCGGCGGCGGCACCTGTCTCGCCCTCGTCTTGGGCGAATATCGCGAGTCGGTGGCTATCGACTTCCTGTGCGCCGCGACCCGGGCCCTCGCCGACGATCCCGCCTACTTGGCCCGGTGCTTCGCTGCCTTGTCCGTCTCGTCCGAGGCCAAAACGATGGTTCGCAAGCGACTGAGATGAGTCGGGGCCATCGCGCGCTACGAGATCGACGGGGGCGGCCCGAATCCTTGGGATTGCTGAGCTCTGCCGCCAAGGATCGATGCGACTCTGCCGGTCTCTTAAGTATAATACTTAGTGTGACATAAGGGGCGGAGAACAGTGGCGCGTGAGGATCTTCAAGAACGCTTGGTTCGAGCGCTTCATGCGCAAGCAGAACATCCGGGACGCTGCGCTACGCGTTGCGGTCCATCGAGCGGAACAAGGTCTGATCGATGCCGACCTCGGCGGCGGGGTCATCAAGCAACGTGTGGCGCGCCCTGGACAGGGGCGGTCAGGGGGCTATCGGACCTTGATCCTGTACCGTCAGGCGCATCGGGCGTTCTTCGTCTATGGATTCGCCAAGAGCCGACAGGCCACTATCACTGACGAGGAAGCGGCGGCATTCAAGAAGGCGGCGCGGCACGTCCTGGAGTTGACGGATGAGCAACTCGCGGCGCTGATCCGCAACGGCCAATTTTCGGAGGTTGACGACGATGATGAAGCAGTACCGTAGCGACGCGCTGGCCTCGATCCACGAAACCATGGAGGCCCTCCACGAGGTGGGCGCCATCGACAATCAGACCATGCGCGAGTTCGACGACGCATGCCTGACGCCGGTCGAACCCCTCTCGCCCGCGGCCATTCGGGCGCTACGCGAGCGTGAGCATCTCTCTCAGCCGGTCTTTGCCCGCTACCTCAACGTCAGCAAGAACCTCGTCTCGGACTGGGAGCGAGGCGTCAAGCGCCCCGGCGGCCCGGCGTTGCGGCTCTTGACGGTTATCGGGAAGAAAGGGATTCAAGCCATCGCTTGAAGAACGGGCCACGACAAGAAGCGACAACAAAGGCTTTGACCCTGATGTATCCCTATCCTGGTACGTCCCCCATTTCTCGCGCACCCCGCTCAATCTGGACGTCTGGTCCGCACCTACGGGCACGGCGTGCTCAATGTTTAAGCGCCCCCACCACCGGCGGATCTTTAGCGTCTTAACCCAGATGGATCCGGACTTCCTGCGCGCCGCCGCCTGCTGTTTCGGCGGCGGCACCTGTCTCGCCCTCGTCTTGGACGAATACCGCGAGTCGGTGGATATCGACTTCCTGTGCGCCGCGACCGCGGGGTATCGCGCCATCCGCTCGACCGTGAGCGAGGGGTCGCTCGGCGCGCTGTTTCGCGTCGCGCCGCGGCTGTTGCGGGAGGTGCGGGCAGACCGGTACGGGATTCGCACCGTGCTGGAGGTCGAGGGCGTCCCGGTTCGCTTCGAGGTGGTACTCAAAGGGCGTATTGCGCTGCACTGCGAGCGGGTCGAACACTTGGACAGCTTGCGGACATCAAGGATACTTGCGTCTTCGTCCATCGAGCCGCCGAGCCTGCTATGAACGACAACGCCGACTTCAGCCTCTCGGGCCACTGGGCCGTGCTCCCGCCGGACCCGGACCCGACCGAAACTCAGGAGTGGCTGCAAGCGCTCGATGCGGTCATCGAATGCGACGGCCGCAACCGCGCCACCTTCCTGCTGCGCAAGCTCTTCGACCGGGCGCGCGCCCAGCGCGTGGCGCTGCCGCCGGTCTGGAGTACGCCCTATTGCAATACCATTGATCTGGCCGACCAGCCGCAGTTTCCGGGGACCTTGGAGACCGAGCAACGGCTGGTTGCCTTGGTGCGCTGGAATGCCTTGGCGATGGTGGTGCGTGCGAATAACCGCTCCACCGAGTTGGGCGGCCACATCGCCAGCTACGCCTCCGCCGCGGATCTCTTTGAAGTCGGCTTCAATCATTTCTTCCGCGCCGGCCGGGACGGGGACCTGGTGTACTTCCAGCCCCATTCCGCGCCCGGCGTCTACGCGCGCGCCTTCCTCGAAGGACGGTTGAGCGAGTCCCAGCTCGACCACTACCGGCGCGAGGTCGGGGGCCAGGGCCTATGTTCCTACTGTCACCCCTATCTGATGCCGCAGTTCTGGCAGTTCCCCACCGGCTCGATGGGGCTGGGCCCGCTCCAGGCCATCTATCAGGCGCGCTTCATGCGGTATCTGGAACACCGCGGGATCGCCGACACCGCGGGCCGCAAGGTCTGGGCCTTCGTCGGCGACGGCGAGATGGACGAGCCGGAGTCCCTGGCGGGGCTGTCGCTCGCCGGGCGCGAGCGGCTCGACAACCTGATCGTCGTCGTGAACTGCAACCTGCAGCGCCTTGACGGACCGGTGCGCGGCAATGGCTCCATCGTGCAGGAGCTCGAAGGTCTCTTCGCCGGGGCGGGCTGGAACGTCATCAAGCTGCTGTGGGGCGCGGACTGGGACCCGCTTTTTGCCCGCGACCACGACAGTGCGATCCTAAAGCGCCTGCATGAGACGGTCGACGGCGCGCTGCAACAGTACGCCGCCACCGACGGGCGTTTCAACCGCGAGCAGTTCTTCAACAAGTACCCGGAACTGCGGGCGATCGTCGCGCACCTCTCCGATGCGGACATCGATCGGCTCAAGCGCGGCGGTCACGACCCGGTGAAGATCTACGCCGCCTATCACGCGGCGGCCGCCCACCAGGGCCAGCCGACCGTGATCCTGGCCCAGACCAAGAAGGGCTACGGGATGGGCCACTGGGGTCAGGGCAAGATGGGCGCCCACGGACAGAAGAAGCTGGAGGCCGAGGCGCTGCTCGCCTTCCGCGACCGCTTCGCGCTGCCGCTGTCGGACGCCGAGGTCACCGGCCTGCACTTCTATCGCCCGCCCGCCGACAGCCCCGAGATGAAATACCTGCTGGCCTGCCGTCAGGCCCTCGGCGGCTATCTGCCGGTACGCAGCGCGCAGGGTCCGGCACGGACCGCGCCGCCGCTGACCGCCTTCACGCGGTTTCTGGAGGGCGCGCACGGCCGCGAGGAATCCACGACCATGGTGTTCGTCCAGCTCCTGTCGCACCTGCTGCGCGACCCGGCGCTCGGCCGCACGCTGGTGCCCATCGTCGCCGACGAGGCGCGCACCTTCGGGATGCAGGCGCTGTTCCGCCAGGTCGCCATCTATTCCGCGGTCGGACAGCTCTACGCGCCGGAGGACCAAGACGAGCTGCTCTACTACAAAGAGGCCCGCGACGGCCAGATTTTGGAGGAGGGCATCACCGAGGCCGGCGCCGTCGCCTCCTGGATCGCCGCCGCGACCAGCTACAGCACCCACGGCGTGCCGATGCTGCCCTTCTACATCTTCTATTCCGCCTTCGGCTACCGGCGCATCGGCGACCTGGTCTGGGCGGCCGGCGACTCGCGCTGCCGGGGCTTCCTGATCGGCGCCACCGCCGGCCGCACCACCCTTGCGGGCGAGGGCCTGCAGCACCAGGACGGCTCCAGCCACCTGCTGTTCTCGGTCGTGCCCAACTGCGTGGCCTATGATCCCTGCTTCGGCTACGAGCTGGCCGCCATCGTGCGCGACGGGATGCGGCGGATGCTTGAGGATCAGGAGGACGTCTTCTACTACGTCACCGTGACCAACGAGAACTATGTCCACCCCGCCATGCCGGAGGGTGCGCACGAGGGCATCCTGCGCGGTCTGTACCGACTGCGGGCAGCCGCGGACAGCCGGGGCGGGCCGCGTGTGCAACTGCTGGGGGCCGGCACCCTGCTGCGCGAGGCGCTGGCCGCCGCCGAGTTGCTGGCGGAGGACTGGGGCGTGGCCGCGGATCTGTGGAGCGTCACCAGCTTCACCGAGCTGCGCCGCGACGGACTCGCCGCCGAGCGGCGCAACCGGCTGCATCCTGGTGCGCCGCCGGTGCTGAGTTGGGTCGAGCAGTGCCTGACGCCGACCGCGGGGCCGGTTGTTGCCGTCAGCGACTACCTGCGCACGGTGCCTGATCTCATTCGTGCCTGGGTGCCGCGCCGCTATGTCACCTTGGGTACCGACGGGTACGGGCGCAGCGACACCCGCGCCGCGCTGCGCCGGTTCTTCGAGGTGGACCGGCACCATATCGCCATTGCTGCGCTCAAGGCACTGGCCGACGACGGCGCGCTTGATCCATCCAGGGTCGCGGAGGCCATCGCGCGCTATCGCATCGATCCGGGCGGCCCGCATCCGTGGGATTGCTGACCGGTTCAGGGAAGCCCTGCGCCCGACCAGACTTGCGGCTCGTGCGCGATCTCCGCGCAATCGCCGCCGCTCGCCGTGCCATTGCTTTCGCGCTCGATAAAGCAGGTCGCATCGAGCAGATGCGCGCGCTGGTCCAGCCCATCCCGGCGACCGGCGGTATCCGTCGTTGTTGGTTTTTTGTTTCTCGTTTTTCGTGACCCAATACATACTATAAGGAGGCAACTATTGTAGCCTACCTTAAATCAAGCTCTTAATAATTATTGAAGCAAACAAATATTTAAATCGAGATGTTTGCCTATTGACTGATTTCGAAGTTTGTCCTATCTTAATAAGCGCGATGCTATGTCTGGATTGCACTCCGCGGTCGGCTGTTCCTGCGGATCCTTGTCGGTTGCTGCCGGTCGTTCCTCACGCGGCCACTATCGGCACCGATTCTCAGGAGTGTTGCGTCGCACGCTTGTTCAATCGATCTGCGGGGTGCGAAGAATGCGACCCGTTTCTGAATTGGTCTGAGATGTCCGCCTACACTTGGGATTCGGCATCAGGAGCGGGTTGTAACCACAACTTGAGGTGAATTGGATAGGACCAAGTTAAAATGAAAAGGCATTCCTGGTATTGGACTCTCCGGCAGTTGGGTCTCGCCGTCTTCGTCACGATCGGTTCGGGGGGAGCGTTCGCGCAATCCACCGCCGCGGTCGGTGACGCTGGGGCCAAGATCGAATCCGAACTGATACAGACATTGCAGACCAAAGGCACCAGTGCCTTCTATGTCCACTTTGAACAGAAGGCGGACTTGAGCTCGGTCTATGGCTTCACGATGAGCTGGGAAGAGCGCGGGCAGTATGTCTATGACACCCTCAGGGCGACCGCGCAGTCCAGCCAGGCCGAGGCGCAGCAACTGCTCGCTGCGGCCGGGCTGAAATCAACCTCCTTCTTCGTCGGCAACCTCCTCTATGTCGAGCAGGCCGATCTGGCCGTCGCCCAGGCGCTCGCCCGGCTCCCCGGGGTCACGGCCCTGAAGCTGCCGCGGACCTTCGAGATCGATTTGCCGATCATCGGCAGCGGTGCCGACATCAGCAATCAGCCCGCCGGCAGCCTCGCGTGGGGTATCGTGGATACCAACGCCGACACCTTTTGGTCAACCTATGGGAAAGAGGGTGAGGGCATTGTCCTCGCCAACATCGATACCGGGGTGCAGTGGAACCATCCCGCGCTGGCGAATGCCTTCAAGTGCGGGAGCGCCGCGGCCGACCCGACCTGCTGGAAGGACCCCTCCAACATCTGTGGTGCGGCCGGTGCCTGCGACAACAACGGCCATGGCACCCATACCATGGGGACCATGGTCGGCGCGAACGATTCCAGCCTCGCCTGGCAGGCAGGTATGGCCCCCGGGGCCAAGTGGATTGCCTGCAAGGGCTGTGAATCCAACAGTTGCTCCGACTTTGCGCTGAATGCCTGCGCCGACTGGCTCCTGGCCCCGGGCGGCAATACGGCCAACCGCCCTCATGTCGTCAATAATTCCTGGGGCGGCGGCGGCGGCAACACCTGGTACCTAAGCAAGGTGGATGCGTGGCGGGCGGCCGGTATCTTCCCGGCGTTTTCCGCAGGAAACAGTGGGCCGGGTTGCGGCTCGCTGGGGTCGCCTGGTGATTATCAGGCCTCCTTCGCCTCGGCCGCGCACGACAGTGCGCGCGCGATTGCCTACTTCTCCAGCCGCGGCCCCTCGGCATTTGGCCATGATCCCTATACCAAAGCCAATATCTCCGCGCCCGGCGTCAATGTGTGCTCGTCCTTGCCCGGTAACAGTTGGACTTGCGGCTACAGCGGCACCTCGATGGCCAGCCCGCACAGCGCGGGCGCCGTCGCCCTGCTGTGGTCCTGCAATCCCGGTCTGATCGGCCAGATCGATCAGACCGTCCAGGCTCTTCAAGGTAATGCCGATACCCCACCCGCCGGTGACTGCGGTGCCCCGCCCGAAGAACCGGGCAATTACACCTATGGCTACGGCTATCTGAACGTGCTGGCGGCCGGCGCGCTGGTGTGCGGCAACCCGCCCCCGGCGGGAAAGCTGGTGCTGAACCCCACCTCCCTGACGGCCACGGTGGCCTTGGGGAAGAACCGGACCCTGCCCTTGGACCTGTCCAACACCGGCGGTCAGACGCTGAATTTCGCGATCACCGAGCAATCGGTGACGGCAAGCGCCCGGATGACCGACACCGCCAAGATCGCGATTCCAACCTTTACCGGTCTGATCCCGGTTTCGGAGGTTCCCGCGTCCACCGGACCGGCGCCACGTGACGCCACCAAGGACTTGTCCGCGGCCGCTCCCGCGCCGGAGCAGCCGTTGGGGACTCTGAGTGGTGCGCCAGCCTTTGCCATGGACGTCTATCCCGGCGAGAATCTGGTCAGCATTCCCAGTGTCGATGTTCCTGGAGCCTGGAACGTCATCGCCAACAAGCCCGGCACCACCTATTTCGCCGGGGACTTCATCGGCGGCGATTTCACCAAGCTCTATGTCCTCGATTACGCGACCAACCAGTTGCACAGCCTGGATACGGCCACCGGTGCCGCCACGGTGATCGGCGCCGCCGCGCCGATTGCCGGTGAGGCCTGGACCGGCATGAGCGGGGGGAGTCATGGGACCATGTATGCCTCCGCGAGTACCTGTGGATCATCGACGCTCTACAGCATCAACCTCACGACCGGCGCGCCAACGGTGATCGGTCCTATCACCAATGGCCCCTGCATCATCGATATCGCCATTGCGCCGGACAACACGTTCATCTACGGCGTGGATATCGTGAACAATGTCCTGGTGCGCATCGATCCGGCGACCGGTGCCGGCACGGTCGTTGGCTCGGTCGGGGTCGACGCCAATTTTGCCCAAGGAATGGACTTCGATGATGCCTCCGGCATCCTGTATTGGGCGGCCTGGACCAGTGATAGCAGTGTGGGCGAGATGCGGGTGATCGACATCACCACGGGCAACAGCGCGCTGGTCGGAGCCTTCCCGGGCGGCGCCGAGACGGACGCCCTGGCCATCGCCACGAGTGGGGGGGTGGATGTCCCCTGGCTCAGTGAGAGTCCGACGTCCGGCGTGCTGGCACCCACGGCGCATCAAGTGGTCAACGTGACCTTCGATGCCGGCGTCGACGGGATGCAGGCCGGCGTTTACCAGTCCAAGCTGAACGTCAGGACCGATACACCCGATGGTACACTGAGCGTTCCGGTGGAGTTGACCGTGGTCGACGCTGTGGCGGCCGATGTCGCCGTCGATTTCGGCAGCACCGGCCTGTGGCTCTACACTCTGAATGATCTGGGTGCGACCATTGATGGTGCTTGGGACAGGATCCACGACGGGAATGCGGAGGGTCTGGCTGGCTGGTCGGGCGGGCTGGCGGTGGACTTCAGCACTAAAGGCCTCTGGAACTACAACGGCGCGACCTGGCAAAAGGTCTATCCCCTCAGTCCCATCAACGGTGGACTGGCAAGCTGGGCGGGCGGGCTGGCGGTGGACTTCGGCACCAAGGTCCTGGTGAACTATGACGGTAAAGGCTTTAAGTGGCTCCATACCGCGATGTCCGGCAAGGGTGTAATGGCCGGTTGGTCAAAGGGGTTGGCGGTCGACCTCGGGACGAGCGGTCTCTGGAACTATGACGGCACGACCTGGGCAAGGATCAATGTCAACCGACCCGATGTTCGCGGGCTGGCCGCCTGGAGCGGTGGGCTGGCGGCGGACTTCGGCGGCACCAAGGGTCTCTGGAGCTATGACGGTACCGACTGGAAGAGTATCCATACCGGGAATCCCGGCGACGGCGGAATCGCCGGATGGACGAATGGGTTGGTGGCGGACTTTGACTCCAACGGGCTGTGGAACTATGACGGCACGACCTGGACGAAGCTCAGTGACTGGAATGCCGGCAAGGGCGGCGCAAGCGAATGGAGCGGTGGACTGATGGTCGACTTTGACGGCAGAGGTCTATGGAACTTCGACGGCGAGGTCTGGCGCAGACTCATCAGCGGCATTGATGCCGAGGCGCTGAGTGCGGTGAGTTGGCCCGGTAGGTAAGCAGCAGGATGGCTGGAAAGCCCCGCTTCTCGGCGAAGGCCGGAAGCGGGGCTTTTCTATGGTCTAAGATTAAACTTGCAAGTTGAATGAACGCGTGAAATCTGCCAGTATCGGGTCACCTTATCCCGACCGGCCCGTCACGCTGCTTGGCGCTTGCCGGCCTGGCCCGGCGTCATCCCCGGCCAGGTCCTGGAAGAGGAGGACGCCGACGCCGGTGCGCCCGTGGGCGCTGGGCAAAATCCCATCTGCTCGCCGACTTGCCTCAGCCCACCTTGATCTCGATCTTGCGCGGTCGGACCTCCTCGCGGGTCGGAACCTTGAGGGTCAGCACGCCGTCCTGGATCTGGGCGTCGATCTGGTCGGCCTGGAGTTCCCGGCTCAGGGTGAAACTGCGCCGGAACGCCGTGCTGTGCAGGTCCGCGTAGAGCGCCTCCATCCCCTCGGGCATCCGAATCTCGGCCTCACCCTCAATGGTCAGGGTGTTCTGATCCACCTGGACCGAGAGGCGCTCCTTGGACACTCCGGGCAGATCGGCCTTCAGGGTGATGCCCGCGGGGTCCTCGAAGATGTCGACCGGCGGCAGCAAGGCCACCGCGGTGGCCCGGTCGGCGGCCAGCGCGCTGGTCTCCCGGGTTTGCATTGCCGTGTTTTCGCTCATGACGTGACTCCTCATTGAATAGGGTTCGGGTGAAGGAGCGGCAGCAGGTGCCGCGATCTACTTGACCGTGATCCGGCGCGGCTTGACCTCTTCCCGGCGGGCGACGGTCAGGTGCAGGACACCGTCCCGGTAGCTCGCTTCCACCTGGTCCGGGTCCACATCCTCGGGCAGGGTCAACACCCGCCGGAATTCTCCGTTGAAGCGTTCACGCCGATACAGTTGCACGCCCTCCGGCAGCGACTCCCGGCGCTGACCGGCGATGGAGAGCAGGTTCTGCTGGAGCGAGATATCCAGACTGGCCGGGTCCAGACCGGCGGCGAAGACATAGACATCGACCTGCTTGGGCGAGGCGCCGATATTGATGGCCGGGTAGGTCCCGGTCGTCACCGAACGGATGCCGGCGGAGCCCGACAGGGCGCCGAAGAGCGTGTCTATCTCCCGGCGCATGCGGTCGAACTGGCCGAACAGATCGTTATCGAAGCTGCTGAGATAACCCCACATGGTTCACCTCCTCATGGATGGCTGGGTGTCGATGGGGCGGGCCGCGGGTCTCGTGCCGTGCCTGCCTCCCGTCGTTCGCTTTGCTCTATGCAATCCTAATGCCAGCTATATAAAAATCGATTTATCATAGAGATGCCGACTCTTAGTCGCCGCAAGGCGGCCAGTTTGGCCGGTGCTGCGGCGCCGCTGCGGCCGACCTGGCCGGGTGGTCCGGAGCGGGTCTGAAGCCTGGCCGCGTCAGGACTCGTTGAGTTTGCGGCGCAGGGTGCGCTCGCCGATGCCGAGCATCCGGGCAGCCCGGGCGCGGTTGTAGCCGCTGTCCTTGAGCGCCGCGTCGATCAGGAGCCACTCGGCGTCGGCCAGGGTGGTGCCGGGGGGGATGAGCACGCCCGCGCTCGGTGGGCACGGGTCCGCGACCGCGGGGCGCAGCAGGGGAGCGATCAGCGGGGGGCCGATCTCGCGCACTCCGGCGGGCAAGTGCACGGCCAGGCGCGCCATGAGGTTGCGCAGTTCCCGGACATTCCCGGGCCAGGGCTGGGCCTGGAGCAAGGCGACGGACTCGGGGTCCAGCGACGGCGCCGGGCCGTCCCAGCCCATGTCGCGCAGGCTGTTGGCGATGAAGCGTTGAGCGAGCAGCGGGATATCTCGGGGCCGCTCGGCCAGGGGCGGCAGGGCGAGCGGCAGGACATTGAGGCGGTACAGGAGGTCTTGGCGGAAGAGCCCGGACGCCATCCGCTCCTCCAGTGGCCGGTGGGTGGCCGCCACCACCCGCACGTCGACCGCGGTCTCGCGCTCCCCGCCCAGGCGCTGCACGCTCCCGGTCTCCAGGACGCGCAGCAGGCTGACCTGGGCGGGCGCCGCCATCTCCCCGATCTCATCCAGGAACAGGGTGCCTTCATGGGCCTGTTCAAAGCGACCCCGGTACCGGCGCGCGGCGCCGGTGAAAGCGCCTTTCTCGTAACCGAAGACCTCGGCTTCCAGCATGGTCTCCGGAATGGCCCCGCAGTTGACCGCCACGAAGGGGCCCTGGGCGCGGGGTCCCAGACCATGCAGCGCCCGCGCCACCAACTCCTTGCCGGTCCCGGTGCGGCCCTGAATCAGCACCGGCTCGCTGCTGCGGGCAAAGCGCGGCAGGTCCGTCAAGGCCTGCGCCATGACCGGGTCCCGGAACAGGAGATAGGCGGAGAGCTGCGCGGCCAGGTCCTCACGGGCGCGCCGGCCGGCCAGATCGGCGGCCAGGCGGCGGACCAGTTCCCGCGGGGCCACCGGTTTTTCAAAGTAATGGCGAGCGCCCTGCTTGAGGGCCGTCACGGCGGCGGCGACGCAGCCGCGGCCGGTCACGACATAGAAAGCGCACTCGGGATCGCGCCCCAGCAGGTCCGGTAGAAGATCGAGCCCGTTGCCGTCTTTGAGTTGCAGTTCGGCGAGCACGGCGTCGAACGGCGTCGCGGCCACGGCCAGGCGGGCCTCGCGCAGGCTGCCGACGCCCGTCACCTTCGACCCCAGAGCAGCCAGGACGCGCTCCAGGCCATGCCGTGCCGGCCGATCGTCATCCACCAGCAGGATGGCCAGCGCCGCCAAGTCCGGGGGTGGGTCGGCAGTGTCGTCCATGATGGGGCACCTCACACAACGGAAACATGCGCGCGCTAAGCCGACGCGGAGAACCGGCACCCGGCGGTGCAGTGTCGGCCCGGACTCGCCAAGGTTCGCGGCCAGATCGCGGGTTGGCACACCGCTGCCCGGCAGGTTATCGCCTTCCTACATGATATCCGGACAGACCTTTGGTGTAGGGGCGGGTTTAAAACCCGCTTCTACGTCCGGTTATCACGTCCGATGGCTATCGCACCGAGGGTTTCATGGAGACCCTTCCTTCTCGAACCTCCCTGCGATAATAGGTCAGGCGCAGCGTCTTTCAAGATTGACCGACCGATCCCTGACCGCAATCGACGGGTGGAACGGTCGCCTGATATCTGTATGATCGCGGGTCCTGCCATCCGCCTTCGGGGGTTTGGGGTGGCTTCGTATAAGTATATGTTACTAAAATTTTTCCGCGCAGGCGGGGAGGGGGGAACGATGCAGATCACCGGGATGCTGTGGGGGGCGAAGCTCCTCGAGTATGTGGACTATCCGACCGCGGAGGTGCTGGGTCCGGACGCGACCGGCGCGCAGGTCAAGGACCTGATCGATCGCTGGGGCAGCGTGCTGATCAAGCCTATCTTCAAGGGCGGTATCGGCAAGAAGGGCAAGTCCGGGTTGATTGGGCGGGCCACTGATTTGGCAACTGCCATGCGCGAGAAGGAGCGGCTGTTTTTCGTCGAGCACCGGGTCGGCAATCAAGTCGCCAAGGCCGAGGGTGTCACCTTCGAGGGTGCGGTACCGGCCGAGCACGAGATCTATGTGTCGATCTCGGACGCGACCCGCTACCGTGCCCCGACGCTGACCATCACCCACCACGGCGGCGTCGACATCGAAGATCTGGCGCCCGACCAGATCGCGGCCATCCCATTCGACGCCCTCACCGGTTTCAAGGGGTTTATCGTCGCCAATGCGCTGGACAGCATCGACGCGCCGCGCGAGATCATCAGCCCGCTGGTACAGAATCTGCCGAAGCTGTGGGACCTGTTCAGTAACTACGGCATGAGTATGCTGGAGCTGAATCCGATTCGCATGATGCCGAAGGGCCAGGGGCGGTTGGTCCCGGTTGCTTGCGATTTCAAATGCTCCTTCGACGGCGACGACCCGGTCTGGCATCGGCTGAGTCTGCCCGACAACCTGGAATCCGCGAGCCACTCGGCCTTCGAGATCGAAGTCAACGCGTTGCGGACCTACCAGGGCCAGTCGGACGTGTTTGTGATCAACGACCAGGGCACCATTGCGGCCATGACCTTCGGTGGCGGTGCCAACGCGCTGGTGACCGAGTTGCTGGGCGACGCCGGCAGCATCTCCTCGGACTTCGGCGGCAACCCGCCGTACGAGAAGATGTACGACATCAGCCGCATCGTTTACAAGCACTGGCTCGCGCAGAGTAACGTGCTGTTCATCATCGGCGGCAAGGCCAATAACACGGACATCTACACCACTTTCCGGGCCATGGCCGATGCCTTGCGGGACTATTTCAACACCCAGGGCCGTCGGCCGCTGTTCGTCGTCGTCGGGCGCGGCGGACCGAACCTGATCCGCGGCATGGCGTACCTCAGGGACACCCTCGACGGGCTCGGGGTGCCGTATCGGATGTTCGGCCACGACTCGGCCATGAGCGGCGTGGTCAATTACGCCCGCGACATCGACGCCTGGATGCGCACTGGCGGCCGCGCCGAGATCGCCCGCCACATGGGCCTCTCAAGTAACGAGTCAGAAAGCGGTTAGACAACCAGCGTTCGTTGTCGTAATCGTTGTCGTAATCGGATAAGCGATTCGCGTCGGACCTGGGCAGTCCGGCAGTGAAACGACGAGGTACGAGAAAATCCTCGCGGGTCTCGTAATCTCGATTACGACAACGACAACGATAACGACTAAGGACAGCGAGTGTATCAGTGTTTACCTTGCTCTTGACTCGTTATTCACCACGCGCCCGACTAACCCGCCCGCAACACGAGATTCGCTATGACTGCCAACGACTCCCACTTTCTCGGCGCCATTCGCCGTAAGGGTATCCCCGAGTTCCCCCATTATTTTGTCGGTAGCGGTAACCTGGCCCAGCTCGCGACCCGCGACGACCGGGTGTGCGTGCTGAACATCCTCGGCAACGAGAGCCGCGCGGTGACCCCGGTCAGCCATACCTACTCCGGCGGCAACGTGGTGTGCGGTGTGCAGCCCGGGCGGTCCGGCTCGGTGCTGAAGACCGAGCTTAACGACATCCCGGTCTACAACACGGTCTCCGAGGCCTTGGAGGCCGGCCACCGGTTCAATGTCGCGGTCGTCTATGTCCCGCCGGCCGGGGTCAATGACGCGGTCATCGAGGCGGTGCGCGTCAACCCCTTGCTGACCCGCGTGGTCATCCTGACCGAGAAGGTCCCGCTCAGCGATGCCCGGATCATCCGCCAGTACTGTCAGCTTCAGGGGGTCGACGTCTTCGGCGGCAACTGTCTCGGCATCGCCGACGCTCACCACCATGTGCGCATCGGCGGGGCGCTGGGCGGCACCCATCCGGCCGAGTCGCTGGTGCCGGGCACGGTCGCCATCTATTCGAACTCCGGCAACTTCACGACCACGATCGCCGTCTACCTGCTGACCGCCGGCTGGGGGACCACCGTCTCGCTGTCGTCCGGCAAGGACGTCTATATTCACTTCGCGGCGGCGGAGTTCACGAACGCCTTTCACCACGACCGCCGCAGCCATGCGGCCGTGATGTATATCGAGCCCGGCGGCTACTACGAGCGCGACCTGGTGTTCGAGAAGCCGGTCATCGCCTGCATTGTCGGGCGCTGGAAAGACCGGTTGACCAAGGCGTGCGGCCACGCCGGTGCCATCGCCGGCAGCGGCGACAACGCCGCCGCCAAGGAGCGCTGGTTCATGGAGAAATTCGGCGTCGATGCCGTCTATACCGCCGACCACCCGGTCTTCTCGGCCAAAGGGGCGGTCGTCACCAACATCGCCGACATTCCGTCGGCCATGACCGCCGTCATGGCGCTCAATCGTCGGCAGCCGGACTTCGCGCCGATCGGCGACCTGTCGATGAAGTGTTGGTTCGCCGATGGCACCGGGCTGGCGCTGCCGCCGGCGCTCGACGTCAAGCCGGTGCCGGCCGTCGATCCCTACAAGGGGCAGATCGAGGCGGTCAACCGCCAGCTCGGTGTGATCCCGCCGCGGGAGGTCATGAAGGACGCCTCCGGGGCATCCATGATGGACCCGGAAACGCAGATCACGCGCTTGCACGGCGTCAGCATCCTGGACCTGGCGACCCGGACCTACGAGGACAACCTGGTCCTGGCCCTGGTGCGCGAGTACCCGGACGACACCGGCCGTGCGCTCGCCAATGTCGCGCTGAACGCCTATGTCAATCTGCACGGCACGCCGATGCTGGCGGCGGCGCACGCCGCCCGCGAGGCCGGCAGCAGCCCGAACACGGCGCTGTGCGGGGCGGTCGCGCTGATCGGGCCGAAGCTGGTGGAGGGTGCCGGAACGGCCGTGCAGACGCTGCTGGATGTTTTTCGGCAATCGGGTATCACGGATCTGGACGATCCGCGCGTCGCCGTCGATGCGCGCATCGCCGCCACGACCTCGGCGCAGGCCGGCACCCTGCTCGCCGCCGCGTCGGACCCCTTGGCCGAGGCGATGCTCGCGGGTGCGCGCGCCCGCGGCGTGGTCGAGACCGTGATCCTGCGCTACCTGACCGGCCTGGCCGCTGCACAGGGCGGCTACCCGAGCGCGGACGCCGTGCTCGCCGCCATCTGCTTCCACGTCGCCTGGCGGCCGTTGCTGCACAAGCGGATCTCGGTGACGACCCTGGCCAATCTGCCCTGGCACTTGCGCGTCGCGGCGACGCTCGTCGGTGCGTCGGTGAGCCCGGCCCGTCAGAGCGCGGAGCGCTTCGGCGGCGTCCCGGTGCCATCCCTGATCGATGGCTGGAGCTTCACCGAGACCGCCTATCTCGCCTTGCTGGGGTGCCGACCGGATGCCGATGGCCGCTTCGCCTTCTCGGTGCTGCTCGGGCTGACCGCATCCAACGGTCCCGGCACCATCTCGGCCCAGGGCGCGAAGGGTGCGGTCAGCGCGGACGGGCCGGAGATGCCCGAGCGGGTCCAGGTCAACAAGGGCTATCTCGGCTTCCTGAGCCACACCGGCTTTGCCCACGGCGGCAACGGCTTCGAGGCCATGCAGTTCCTGATCGCGCGCTTTCGCGGGCGCAATCTGGCCGATCCCGGCGATCCGCATCATGGCCTGGACCTGGTGCGCATCGCGGCCGACTATGCCGTCGACTTCAAGCTCCACAAGGCCAAGGCCAAGGCCGTCGGCAACCTGTCCTACGCCAAGATCCCGTGCGTCAACCATCCGATCTTCAAGGGCAAGGAGGTCAATCTGGACCCCCGTGAGGTCTATGTCCGGGAGCTCTTCCGGTCGCGCGGCAGCTACAACGTCTTCCACGAGTTCTACCACGAGCTGGTCCATGCCCTGGCCAGCTACGGCGTCAGCAGCAACGTCTATTGCGTCAATATCGATGCGGTCATCGCCGTGATCCTGCTGAAGATCTTATGGCAGCCCTATGTCGCCGGAGAAGTCGACGCGAGCTTCCTCGAATACGGTGCCTTCACGACCTTCCTCTACGGCCGCGCCATCGGTACGGCCGCCGAGATCGAGGATCACACGACCCGCGGCCGCAATATGGATACGCGCACGGCGGCGAGCCAGTGCCGGTTCGTCGCCTGATCGGCCGACGGGATGCCGCCCGGCTGGGCGGCGACGTCTTTTCCGCCGATTCCGAGTGGTTAACGTGCAACGAGGCGTCGAACTGGCCCTTGGCGATCAGGGTGCTGCCGAGGCGCCGGATCGGCATGTTGGCCAGGGGGTGATTTGCAGGCAAAGATGTATCAACGTGTAGGGGCGACTTCAGTCGCCCCTAAGACCCCTGCGGATTGTCCCTGTCGGCCCCGGCGGCCCCTCCGCCAGGAAAGGGATGGTCAGCAGCCGCAGCGGACTCTGCCAGGTGTCGCCCGCGAAGCGGCCGATGCCGAAACGGATCGCCTGGGTGTCTTCGCGCAACCGCAGCGATCCGAACAGCCGGTCCCAAAAGGAGAAGACGGTGCCGTAATTGGAATCCGTCTCGACTCGGATCTCGGAGTGGTGCACGCGGTGCATGGAGGGCGGGACGATCAGCCGCCGCAGCCCCCGGTCGATGCGCACCGGCACGGCCAGATTGCTGTGATGAAAGAGGATCACGGCGACCATGACGGCTTTGTAGAGGATGAGGACCTGGAGACTCATGCCGAGGGCGACGATCACGGGCAGGTTCGCCAGTCCGGACAGCAGGATCTCGCCGGGATGAAAACGCAGCGCCGTAGTGCTGTCCATGGCCGGGTCCGTGTGGTGGACACGATAGCCAAACCAAGATTGCGGGCGCCATGGACATAGCGCCGGTCGCGGGCCTCGTAATAGGGCAGCGCGCCCTCGGCCACCAAGAGCCCCGCCAAGACGGCGAGGCCGACCCACAGGTCGAGAGTCACGCCGTATCACCCCGCGGGATCGCGCCGCGTTGCTGTTCGTAGAGGGCCGCGAGGCGTTCAGGCGGGGCGCCCAGCAGGAAACGTGCGAGCAAGAGTCCGTTGGCCAGTTGCTGTCGCGCCGGCCCGTTGGCCAGGAAGCGGCTGGCCGAGGTGGTCACCGCGCTCGGCAGCTTGGCGACGCGGCTGCACCGGCGCACGCGGCGAGCCAGTTCCACGTCCTCGAACAGCGGCCAGTCGGGGAAGCCGCCGACGGCAGCGAAGAGGTCGCGCCGGATGGTCATGGCCTGATCGCCGAAGGTCGTCAGCCGCGATTCGAAACGCGAGCCCCAGGCATAGGCGCCAAGCAGCCAGTGGCGCTGATTGAAGGCGATCCGGAAGCAGGCCATGCCGATGCCGGGATCGCGAAAGGCGGCCTCAAGGACCGATCCGGCATCGCGAGGCAGGTCCGTGTCGTCGTGCAGGAACATCAAGAGCTCGCCCGAAGCGGCGCGCGCCCCGCCGTTGCACTGAGTTCCGCGACCGCGCGGTGCCCTGACCAATCGCCAGCCCGTCGGCAACCGCGGCTGCGCCTCGAGCGGACCCAGGTCGTCCGGCTCGCAGAGAACGATCTCCGCGCCGGGGAGACGCGCGGCCGTCCCGGCGCAGCGCTCGCACAACGCCGTGCTCAGGCGTCGGGTCGGGATGATTACGGAGATTGGCCGCATCGGTCAGGTACTGCAAAGTTGGGGCGCTCAGCTGCGTAGGTGGGTGCGTCGGGATTTGATAAAACCCTCCCCCGGTCCCTCGGCACGGCGCTCCGCCTCCCGATCTGCTCGCGTCGTGACCGGGTTTGGCCGAGTGCCGCAGAGCGGAGGCCCGAGACGACACGGCACTCTTTGTCTTGCTGCGCCGCATGGGGAATCGCTCTTCAGTTGAATCGAATACATGACCTGAAAGTTTGGCCGATGCCCCTACGGGTTGGCGGTTCATCGAGGACTTCCTCCGTTCGGCGCTGAGTGACGCCGGGGGTGCCCCGCGCGGCTGTTTGGTGATGAATACCGCCAGCGCGCTCGGGCAGAGCGAGGCCGAGATCGCCTGGGACATCGCGCAGAGCATCGGGCGCTTCCGCGAGGTCTGCAGGCGGCGGTGGAGCGCGCTCAGCGCGAGGGCGACATCGCCCCCGAGCGTGACGCGCGGACCCTGGCCGGCTATCTGGTCAGCAGCATGAGCGGGCTGAAGAACCAGGCCAAGGCGGGGGCCGATGCCCAGACCCTCAAGGGCGTCATCGCGGTGTGGACAGACTCGCGGTGCGGGATTTAATACGCCCACCAAGCCAGGACGCTGCTGGTCGGCACCGCGGACCTCGATCAAGATGCCGGCCGTTTGGGTGCGCCGGGTGCGTCGTCAGACCATCCTGGCCTGACACCGTCAGGGCTGGAAGCCCTGACGACGCACGCCGCGGGCCGGGATTACGAGCAAGGCCACTCCGCGTCAGGCGGGTGGCTTGTTGCTGTTCCAGATGTCACGGAAGACCAGCCACTCGCCGTTGGTCTGCCGCTTGTAGATCAGTATCCCCTTGCAGTCCGAGTGAATGGGGTCACCACCGGCGCGCGGAATGTCGACCGCGGTATCGTGGCCCTGGTCGAAACCGAAGTCACCGCACACCCAGTTCATCGTCACGATCTTGGTCCACTGGGTCTTGAACGTCGTGAAGTAGTCTTCGACCCATTTTCGAATGTCGTCATGACCGACGACAATCGCGTCATCCGGCTGCAGGATCATGGCGTCGTTGTCGTACATGGCCATCACCTGGTCGGTGTCGTTGGAATTGATCGCCGCTTCATAGGCCTGGTGGGCCCGCAAGAGGTCGGGATCCAACTGGGGAGGTGTCGGTGTCTTCTCGATCATTTTCTTGGCCCTCTGTCATTGTGTTTGCATTTCACTTGTGCTTGACTCGTTATACGGAACGGTTTTGAGTTTTCGGTTTCTCGTTTTCAGTGAAAAATTATCAAACATTGGGTTACGAAAAACGAGAAACGCAAAACCAACAACGATGGGTATATTTACGCCTGGGCCTTCCGCAGCGATGATGAGCACAGGCGTTCGAGCAGCGCACGGGCTTCCTCCAGGTCTTTCGTGACCGGGCTTGCGGCGAGCCGGATCTGGATGGGCGCAAGCACGCCCCGCGCCGCCTCGTGTTTTCCCTGTTCCGCCAGAAGCCCTGCCAGCAGCACCGCGGAGCGCAATTCCCAGGACATGGTGCCCTGCCGACGCGCACAGTCGATGGCGGCGCGCAAGTGCTGTTCGGCCTCCAGATCGCGGCCCAAGCGCATCATGAGCCAACCCTTGATGCGCAGAACTTCGGCCAGCCAGATCCGCTCCTGGTAGGCCGGGCGCTCAATTTGTTCGATGCACTCGTCAATGAGCCGCATGGCTTCGGCCAGGTCACCTGCCTGGGCCAGCGCCTGCGCGAGGACCGATTTCAGATAGGGGATGCGCACCCCGCCACCGGCGTTAGCCCAATCGGCGATGCCGCGCCGCAGCAGGGCCATGGCGTCTTGCGTAGGCCCCTGCTGGAGCAGGCCGGCGCCGATCGCCTGCGGAATGGAGACCTGGTTGAAGAAGGTCAGCCCCTGTTCCTGCGCGAGGCGGTCAGCCAGGTCGAGGCGCGCGAGCAGGCGTTCCGGGTCACGACCATAGGCGAACAGGTAGGCGGTATAGGTCAAGGACCAGACGTGATTGAAGGCATGTCCGACCGCGCACGCGTGCGCACAGCTTTCGTCGCTGATCTCCAGGGCCCGGTGATAGTCGCCCTGCATCCAGATCCATTGACACGAATACACGCCGACAAAGGTCTTCAGGTCATGACCTGCCAATTGAATCCACTGCTCGGCGCGCTGTGGATCATAGAGCGTCAGGACCCGGTCGGCGTGGGTTTGCGCCTCGCGCAACTGACCCAGGAGAAAATGCGTCACCATGGCGGCGGCGGGGCCGAAGATCTTGAGATCCACATCGTCGGTTCGCGCGCCCTCGTCAAGTAAACGCTGTGCCAATGGCAACGCATCGGCGATACGGCCCTGGGTAATGGTATTGGTCCACATCCACCACAGACCGATGATCAGGCTGCGGGTGTTGCCTTGACTCGCGGCCAACTGCAGGATTCTCGCCGTGTTGGTACCGATCGCCGCGCCGGCCCATCCTCCCAAGCCGGTCCAGACCGCATTGAGTTGCTCACGCATCGCGAGTTCGCATGCGTCGCGATCCCGCGTTTCGGGCTGTTGGCTGGTGAGGGTCAAGGCCTTCTGCAGGTGGGCGAGCGCCTCGTTCAGCGCCACGCGCTCGATGGCCAGGGCGCCGGCTTGGCGCCACAGTGGGATCGCGTTGTCGAGGAGACCCGCCTGGGTGTAGTGGTGCGCCGGCAGTTCGGGACTATGGAGCGACTGGTCGGGATAGTTCGCCTCCAGGGTTTGCGCAATGCGGGCATGCAGGGTTTGGCGACGGCTCTTGAGCAGGAGTTCGTAAGCGGCGTCCTGCACCAGCGCGTGTTTGAATGTATAGATGACATCAGACGGTGTCTCCCGGCGACTGATCAGCTCCGCCTCGACCAGCCGGTCGAGGGCATCGTCGAGTCGATCGGTCTGCCATGCCGCCACGCGGTAGAGCAGCGCGCGGGAGAACTCCCGACCGATGCAGGCGCCGATTTGCGCGATCTCCTTGAACGGGGCCAGGCGGTCCAGGCGCGCCGCGAGCGAATCCCGCAGCGATGTCGGAATAGCCAGGGCGGGCAAGGGGGCCGCCAGAATGTAGCGGTTCCCCGCCGCGCGTAACAGCCCCGATTCCAGCACCGACTTGGTCAGCTCTTCGACGAACAGCGGAATGCCATCGGTGTGGGCAATGATCTCGTTCAGCACCTCGGCCGGAAGTTGTCGGCCCCCGGTCATGACGCCCACGAACGCGCTGACCGTGCCCGGTTGCAGTCGACGAAGCGCGAGGCTGGTCACCTGGGGTAGACCCTCATAGGGCAGGGCGTAACCAGGGCGATGGGTCGCCACCAACAGCACCGGCAACCGTGGAAGCCGATGCACCAAAGCGTCGAGAAACGCCTGACTGGTTGGGTCCATCCAATGCATGTCCTCGAACAGGATCAGGACCGGCTGCCCGCGCGACAGGGCTTCGACTTGTCCGACCAGCGCCTCCAGCGTCTTCTCTTTCTGTCGCTGGGGCGAAATGTTGAGCGGGGGATAACGCCCAAGGGGCAGCGACAGCAGGTCGGCCAGGAGCGGCGCGGCCGCGGCCACGCGGTCCGCATCCCCCGCGAGCAGGGCTTCGAGCTTGTCGAGCTTGTGCTCGGAGCTGTCCTCACGGGCCAGGTTTGCCGCCAGCTCGAGCTGCGCGATGATTGGGTGAAGCGCGGAATTGGTGAAATGGGGAGAGCACTGGTAGCGCAGTGCGGTATGCGCTTCCGCGAGGCCCTGTCGCAGCGCGTGGCACAGACGGGATTTCCCGATGCCCGCCTCACCGCTGATGAGGACCACCTGGCCGTTCCCTTCACGCGCGCGTGCCCAGCGGCCGCGCAGCAGTGCCAGCTCGTCCTCGCGCCCCACCATGTCGGTCAGTTGCTGCCCCGCATGAGCGGCGTCGAAGCGCCCCGCCGTTCGGCGAACGGCGTCGACGCGCCAGACCGCGACCGGCTTGGCGAACCCTTTGAGGCTGTGGGTGCCAAGATCCGCCAGGGCAAAGAGATCGCCGATCAGGCATCGGGTTGCCGGGTCGATGACCACCTGGTCCGGCCCCGCCAGGCTCATCAAGCGGGCCGCGAGATTCGGCGCCTCCCCGACGGCCAGCTTCGACTCGCTGTTGTCGGTGGCGCACACCTCTCCCACCACGACGGTCCCGGTGGTCAGGCCGACGCGGACCGCGAGCGGGGAGGCCGCGCGAATGGCGTTGACCGCCCGCACGATCTCGAGCCCCGAGCGCACCCCGCGTTCGGCCTGGTCCTCGTGAGCCCGCGGCCAGCCGAAGTAGATCAGTAATCCGTCCCCCAGATATTGCGCCACGTGGCCGTCATAGCGTGCGACCACGTCACCGCAGGCCTTGCGATAGGTCTGGATGAGATCCCTCAGCTCCTCGGGGTCGAGATGCGTGGAAAGGGCCGTGGATCCTACCAGATCGCAGAACATCACGGTCAACTGCCGCCGCTCGCCCACCGAGTCGATTGCGGGAGGCGGCTCGGCGTTCCCGCGCGCGAGGTCGTCTTGGCGCTGTGTCGCCGCAATTGTCTTGAGTATCCGTTTGCGCGGACCGAATCCCAGGCCGAGTTCCTTGAGGTCCGACTCCGTCAGCAGCCTCAGGGTCTTCAGGTCGACCTCGTGCTCGACCAAGAGCGTCTCGAACTCGCCAAGGTCGTGCGCCCGCAGCCAGTCACCCAAGGCCTGCGTCATGCCCGCCCCCGGTCCATCGCCATCGCTGCGGCCTGCTGCGGGACCAGTGAACCTGTCGGGTCCGCTGTGCGGACCGCCGACCGTGCCGATCGCGCGGTGGCCGGGTTAATGACCAAAGCCGCTGCGGCCTGCTGCGGGACCAGCAGCCCCCGAGCGATCAGCCACTGGGCAATCGCCGATCCCTGTTGCGGCGGAACCCGGGGCATCCAGGACCGCACCAACTCGGGCGCGGTCATTCCCCGGCGGACACACTGCAACAGAGGTGCGAGTTCCACTTCGCCGACGAAGGCGACGGGCGAGGGCAGGCCGGGGTGCCGCACCGCGGGTCGGGGCTCGATGAACCGATCCAACACGCACGGCAGATCCACGATCTCCAGTCCCGGTGCCAGGTCCAGGGGGGTGCCCGGAGCGAACGGAGGAGCGATCGGGGGAGCGGCTTGCGGCTGGGTGACCGCTGACGAGGCCGGGGCTCCGGCGCGTTCCCGCCAGAACCGCGTCGCCCCGGTACCGGCCACCCGCGCATAGTGATCCCGTGCCCACCGCCGGTGCCGACCTGAGGCCTCGGCCAGGTGTTCGCGATAAAACGTCTGGGCCATCCCGTGCGACCGCGGCCGTTCCAGCAGGGTATTCACCACCACGGCGCCCAGCAGTGCCGATTGAATCGCCCGCTGTACTCCGCTGGACGATAAGGGGTCCAGCGCCAGCCCCGCGTCGCCGACTTTGATCGAGTCCCGCGTCACGCAATCCGCGTCGAGGTAAGGGGTGGCGTCGGTGGCCTGAACAGGGGCGAGCAGGTCCGCTCCGCCCCCGCGGGGCAGCAGCGATGAGGTGGCGATCAACGCGTGAAACTTCTCGGCCAAGGTGCCGGGCATCGCCCGTAAATCACGCGGGTCAATGAAGACGAGCGCATTGTAGACCCCGTCCGGCAGCGGCACGCCCCAAAACCAGGCGGCTGCTCCGGCCTCGATCCGCGGTTGCTCCGGCAGTCCATGCCCTTTCCAATAGCCGTACAGGGCCAGGGTCGTCGGGCCGGTCCGGTGGCGGCGACGCCCGAGTGCGCCCGCTCGGCCCGCGGCGTCCGCGAGCAGCCGCGCCTGCAGCGCGACCCGGCGACCTTCGGATCGGACTGCCAGCCGCCATCCGGCCTCGCTCCGCTCCCAGCCTTGCAGCGTCGCGGGTTGCAGGATGCGGACCCCGCACGCGCGCGCATGCTCCAGCAGCAGGCCGTCAAAGTGCCCCCGATCGACCAGCAGGCCGTGGCCGTCGGGGTCCCGCCACCCCTGCTCCGCACCCCAGCGCAGTTGAACCCCGCGGACCCGTGGGTAGCGCGCCGCTTCGAGGGCGGGCCCGGCGCCGATCGACTTCAAGAGTGGCAGCACCCCCGGAGTCAAAGACTCTCCCAAGTGGCGGCGCGGGAATGTCGCCCGCTCCACCAGGCAAACGCCCAGTCCGAATTGGGCGAGCCGGGCGGCGAGAACGCTGCCCGCCGGTCCGCCACCGATAATGCAGATGTCCGTCGTCACCGACATGCAGATCTGGCCCCAGAATAAGGTAAGGAACGGTTCATGAATCGATGAAACAAAACCATGAGGGAATGTTCTAGCCGCCGTTGTCGTTGTCGTAATCGAGCTTATCGTAGCGCCCCGGATTCACTCGCCAGCCGATTTGCAGCGCTTATCCGCTTACGATCACGACAACGATTGGTCTTCAGTTGCTCTTGACTCTCCAGTCACCGCCGACGGGTCTGAAGCCGAGCCTGGCTCGGCCCCGACCGACACGCGAAGATAAGCCCCCAGACAGTAGTGCAGCCAACCGCGGATGAAGTCGCAGGCGGGTCGACCGCGTCGGTCGACCTCGTGGTGGCAACCACCGCCGCAGAGATAACGTGCCCAACACAGCGTACAGGGGGCTTGCCGATGCACATGACGTTGGTGCAGCCAGGCGGCTTGGCGCCCGTGGTCGATCCCCGTCGCCAGAGAACCCAGGGCGCCCGCCGGGTCGCCGACGAACCGATGGCAGGCCGCAAGTTCCCCGTCCGCGGCGACACCGAGATAGCCGGCCCCGGCTCCGCACGGGTAAGGCCGGTGGGTGCCCTTGCCGATCTCCTGCATGGCGTTGACCATGTTGGCAAAGGGATAGCGCGCCCCGGTCCGGATGCGGCGCTCGTATTCGCGCCCACAGTCGATCATGGCCCCCAGCATCAACTCCAGGTCGTCGCGTTGCAATTCGCCCTGGCCGGACGGTGCGCTAAGCAGCGGCGCAAAGCCGACGCTGTGAAATCCCTCGGCGATGAGTTGCTCCAGTGTCGTGCGCAACCCGAGGTTGGCTGGGGTCACCGTCACCCGCGCCGACACCTGCATGCGCCGCTGGGTCGCCAACAGCGGACGCACATGCTCCATGATGCGGTCGTAGCTGCCGCGGCCGCCCTGATACGGACGCAGCCGATCGTGCACCTCCCGCGGACCGTCGACACTGATGGTCACGGCAAACCCATAGTCCTCGAAGAAGGCTCCGTCAGCCGGCCGCAGCAAGGTCCCATTGGTCGTGATGGAAAAGGTGATGTCCACTCCCCGCGCGGCCGCCCGTTCGGCGGCATAACGGGTGGCGGCCTGCACGACCGGGCGATTCACCAATGGCTCACCGCCGAGAAAGGCGAGGTTGAGACGTGATCCCGGCAATGCGGCATCTACCAGCAAATCGACCGCTTGGAAAGCCGTCTTCCGGCTCATGTTCTGCGCCGACCCGCCGAACGCTCCTTGCTGCGCGTAGCAATAGGTGCAACCCAGGTTGCATTGCTGCGCGACCGCCAGCGACAACGCGTGCAGCGGTGGCGCGGAGAGTGCGGCATCGTCGATCGCCGGTGCCGCGTCCAGTCCGGCCTCGGTCAGTAGCGCGCCGATGGCCCAATCGCTGTGGGCGGTGTCGAGCCGGGAGAACAGAATCGGCTCCGCATCGAAAAGCCGACTGCCATCCGCGACAAAGACATGACTGCCGAGACCGGTCTCGAACAAGTGCACCGCGGCACTGCGCGGTGCCGAACGCGCCATGGCGCGGCGCGCGGTTACGCGTAACGCGTCGGCCGGCGTCATGTCGATGCGTTGCCGGTCGGCGAAGAATCGGCGGTTCGATCCCGCTCGACCCCGCCGATCTGGAATCGCAGGTAGTGCTCCCAGGCCCGGAACAGGTCGTCATAGTTGAGCAAGCGGGCGTCCCGGTAGTCGTCGGGCACATAGTCCCCGGTGCGCTCCTTCTGCATCCAATTGTCGCCCGCGCTCGCCCCCGCGCTGTCGGGCTTCACGTGCACAAAGTCGGGCCGGGCGGACGCCCAGTAATAGCAGGAGCACTCGCGGTAGTCATTCTGCCAGGGGGAGCAGAGGCCCTGGGTCAGTTCGCCCGGTTTGGCCAATGTACGGGAGATCATCGCGCTGCCGTCCTCGAAAAAGGGCCGGACCTTGAGCGACAGCTTGAGCGTGTTCTGCGCATCCGCGACATCAAAGAGCGCCTGGGTGGACCAAACCGGCGTCTTTGTGAAATAACAGTCGACCGCTTGTCCAACCCGTTGATTCAGGATTTGGGCCAGCGCATTCGACCACTCCAAAGGCAGTACGCCATCGGGGTTGCCGGTGAACCCGAGCACGGTCGTGCGGGTACGCGGGTTATAGGGGGAGGGTCCGATCATCTGGGTGTATAGATTGGTGTCATCGACCCGGAGGAGTCGGTGCCCGACCAGATCGGGCAACGCCGGCCCCCCTTCAATGGGCTCCATCTCCATCACCAGACTGTCATATTCCCGCAACACGATGCCCTCGAACAGACGGCGCCAGACCGCCCGAAAGTCCATTTCCAAACCCGGGGTGCAGTTGCCCACCGACATCTCGGGCCGGGAGGCGAACGGATTGCCGGCCGCCACATGATGGATCTGCGCGTGTCGGTTGCGTGCGATGAGCTGCTGCCGCGGGTTCGTCTCGGGCACCGCGGGGCCCGGGTGCAGCGGCAGACCCGAGCAACGCAGGATCGCGTTGATCTGCCGGTAGGTGAGCGCAAGGTATCCGCCATCCGCACCGCACATCATCGCCGGCATCTTGCGCCGTCCGTGATCCGTGAAATCACCCACCTCGGTCGGCAGTCGCAAGGCCTGGGCAAACCACGGGGCGGCCCCCCCTTGGAGCGCGGCATAGACCTGTTGGTGAAGCGCCATGATCATCAGTGAGTCCGCGGTGCGCTCGGGCACGATGGGCCGCATCATGCGGTAGACATCGAACGCCTCCTCGGCAGGCATGGTGTCGAAATCGAGCGGATCGCGTCCATTGACGGGATTGCCGTTCATCACCGCGACATTCAGGAAGCGCACCGTATCGAAGGCGCGGCGCACAATGTCGAGGGCGCGTTCGCGGGTCTCTTCCGCGCGCTCCTCCGTGGGGACCCAAGGGCCATGGATCACCTGCTCCAGATCGTCCGCCAGGGTGCGGAGAAACACCGTATCCGGCAATACCGCCGGGGGTCCGGAGCAGATCCGGGCGGCCGCCTCGAGGACCACGGAACCCAATTGCAGCCTGACTTCCACGACACCGTCACAGGTGTCGTCGAGATAGCCCCGACTCACGGCGATGTTGTCATTCAACCAACAGGGGCCGGGAGGGACGATGGCGTAGAGCGACGGCGGCAAGGTCTGAAGGGCGGCCAATTGCTCTGAGGGGTCCCCGTCGTCCTTCCCGAATTGAAGCCAATCCTTGCCGGGATCGTAGACCGCCTGCTCGGGCGGCGGGGTCCACACGGATTGCTGCCAGGATGCCCCATAGATTTCCTGCAGCCCGTTGGAATCCAATCGGGGTCCGTAGATCTTGCCCGGTGCCGGGGTAAAGCGCAGGCGAATCTCCGGGTGGCGCACCGTTGGCTTGATGTACTGTACCTGGCCGAGCGCGATCGACGCCTCGGCATCGACAAAGTTGCGGCACTGCCCGCGCAGCGGCTGGGCCTCATGGGTCGCGAACCAAGGGGTCTGCGCCGAGACCACGTCGTCCGGGTTCGCGGTCCGCCGGGCCACCTTGCGGTTGGCAACCGTCACCTGCCAGGTCACATCGGCCGGCGTCAAACCCTGTGCGAGCAGGAGATCGAGCGTCAGCGCAACCCATCGGTCATCCTCGACCTGGGCCCAGACCTCGAGAAAGGGCGCGACCGGCCGGATGTGCTCCGTCGTCGCGCCATCGGTGTCGCCCTCCGGGGTGCGTACCTCCTTGAAGGAGATGACCTCCGGGATGAACGCATCCACGATCTCCCCTGTTTCGCCGTCCACCCTGAAGGTCACGGCACCCTTGATGCGGGGAATGTCGAGCGGATGTTCCGGGTCCGCCTCGATCTCGTAGGCCACCAATGGCTCAGCAGCAGAGCCGAGTCGACCGATCGCGAGCGGCGGCAGAATGCGCAGCGCCCTGATTCTCATTGGGATGCTCATGTGCCGTGCCCTCCAGTTCGCGGTAATCCACCTTTGACAACATCGATCCAAGCCACCGACCTTTGATCCAACTGTCTCAGCGCCCTGAGATAGTTGGCTTCATCGGTGGTCAATGCCGGAGCGAGCGGGTCGTCCCCCGTCAGTAAGGTAGCGCAGATCGCGAGCGACGACAGCAGGATATCCTGATGCTGTTGCCAGCAGTCCGGCTCGTCGGTGGGCAACGCCAGGGTGTAGGGCAGCTCGAACGGTGGCGCAGCGCACGCGTCCGCGGCCGGGGTGCCATCCCGCAGCGGGCGGCGCACCAGAATTCCGGCCAGGGCCTTCAGGTTGTACATCTCGCCAAAGACCTTGTGCATCACTGCCCCCCGGACATTGGGCGCGCGCGGGTCGACCAACCGCGCCAACCGGAAGCTGTGGGTCAGGTAGGCGAGCAGGGCGCGGTAGCGCAGGTTGAACAAGGTCGCCCACCGCCAAGACGTCTGTTGCTCGATGCGGGTGCTGCCCTGCGGCTGGTCGTGCGTGCCCAGGGTACTCGGGTTGACCGGCACCTTGTACACGAATTCCTGCGCGCTTGCGGCCTGACGAAACGCATCCAGCAGACTCAGGAACCGCATGAAGTGGGACGGCTCCTGATCGTTCGCCGCTCTGAGGTGGGCCGCCTCGCCCTGCTTGCCGATCTGCCGCAGGGCCGTGATCGCCGCGGTCCGGGTTGCCAGCCGCAGGACGATCACATTGCTGCGCTCGGCAATGGGCACCGCGGGAGGCTCGGTCTTGCCCGGCCGCGCCGGCGGGGGCCGGTAGCCGCGACCCCACTCGTCCCAGGACGCCTGATGCGCATAGGTATCCGGGCGAAAGACCGTGTCGGGGATGCGTGACGGGTCCGCAAGCACCTCGATGATCCGATCGTAGAGCTGGCCCACGGTGTGGGCGTGGCCAGTCACCGGTGCCTCACCCACGCTCTGCGCGACCATCCGGATGTCGTCTCTCAGCGTAACGCTCGGGTCCTGACTGTGCTCGCGAAACAATAATTGCCAGTCGTAAGGCGCCTCCGCATACACGTACCACGCCAACAACTGCGCGCTGACCGGCGCGAGGCGAAAAGGAAAAGGCAGAAAGTCGGTGTCGGCCGGAAAATGGGATCGCTCGAAGCAAACCGGCCCCCCGATCAAGCAGAGCAGGTTTTGCACCGTCAATAAGTGCCCCATCTCCTCTTTGGCGACCGTCAGGAGCCGATTGCGCCAGTCCCCGACCTGGCGGCGCTGTTCTGGGGCTCCGGTCTGGTCGTTGAGCGAGTAGGCCGCATAGAGATACTGGACCATCAGGCTATGCTCCAGCTCCGCTCCGATATGCAGCAACATGATCAAGTAGTCGCGCCACCCCATGCCCTGCGGTTTCGGTGGAAGCGGGCGTTGCAGCGTTACCCAGTCCAGCGGCACCTGCGCTGCGGGGTCGTGCGTCTCGTCCTCGGGCGGTGATTCCTCCTGCATCGGGCACCTCAGGCTTGGTGTGCAAGGCATTTCCAATTGGGCAGTCGTGCTGCTTCAGCGACGACGCGGGCGCGACCTGCCCGGCAATCGGCAGCCCACGCTGCGCCTCACCGACTTTGGGGTTTTGCAAAGAAACCCAAGCAACATCGTCCTCGGCCTGACCTTCCTCCTGACCACCTTGACGGCGACCCGATTCGCCCAAGGCGAGTATCCGCCGGCGCTCCTGATGTTGCTGGTGTCCTCCATCGCGGCGGCCCTGTTCGCGCTGGCGGCCTTGATCCCCAGTGCCTCCGTCGTCCGCCGGCCCTCGGCCAAGGAAGGCGCGCCCGCCCTCAATCCACTGTTCTTCGGGGGCATCGCTGCCTTCGACTACCCGGACTACCTGGTCCGCATGACCGAGGTCATGCGCACCAACGCGAGCGTCTACGACGCGATCGTCGCCGATCTTCATGCCGGCGCCCTGGCCCTGCGGCGCAAATATCTGTGGCTCCGGTACAGCTATGTTGCCCTGGTGACCGGACTGGCGCTCAGTGGCCTGACGTGGCTGGCCCTCTATCTGACCGCCTGAAGCCGACCGTCGCGGGGACGATCCCCGACGGCGAGGACCGCGCCGACAATCCCGGCACTCGGCTACCCTGGATTCGTTACGCTGTCCCATGAACATGGATCACCGTGGCGCCAACCGCCTAGCCAATCGACGAGGAGCGTGGTGTTTGTCAGCGCCGCGTCCGCGTCGGCCTTGATCAAGATTCCGGCCACTCGGGCTCGCCAGGTGCGTAGTCAGGCCATCCTGGCCTGACACCGTCAGGGCTGGAAGCCCTGACTACGCACGCCGCTAGCCGGGATGACGATCAAAGCCTCCGCGTGGGAGATCGCGACCAAGGGGAAAAGGGACCAGGCTCAATTAAAGACCTGTAGGGTCCGCTGTGCGGACCGGCGCCCGTGCAGAGCGCGCGATGACCGGGTTGATGATCAAGGCACCGAATCCCGCGCCGTCGCAGGTGGACCGGCCTATCGCGACGTTCGGATGATCGCTGTCGAGCGGGCGCCCCCGGTTCTCCACCCAAGGGCGCATCCGCTCCGGTACGCCGCGGTGGGCCAGGAGATCCAGATACCGGTCCCAGTTAGAGGGGGAGCCGTCCTCGCGGCGGAGCTTGGGGATGGTGGACATCCTGTGGCGGTCGTGTCGGTCTTGGACAGAATTCAGTCTAGTTCCCTAGTGGCCCGTTCCAGTCTAGTTCATTAGCGGCCCGCGCCAGCCTAGCTCACGAGCGGCCCGTGCCAGCCTAGTTCACGAGCGGCCCGTGCCGGTCGCGTACGCCAAGTCTCGTCCGGATGCCGGGTCGGATGGCAAGCGCCCGGTGGAGGTTTGCCTTGAATCAAGCGTTTTGTATCCGGTATTTGCGGAAACCATGATCCAGATCACAAAACGCCCCTTGCAAAAC
>CAYYAY010000029.1:0-67439 GCA_964470155.1 uncultured Lamprocystis sp.
TGTCGTTCAGGAGTTGCTCCAGGGCCTGGGTGACCATGGGGCCGCGCCAGATCATCGGTGTTTCCTCGTCGATCAGGAAACCGATGGACATCGCCTGGAGGTGGTAGCTGTTCATCGGCTCCAGGCTCTTGCCGTCCTTGGACTCGGGTTTGCCGGTGATGCCGAGCATGCGCGGCTGGGAGGGGCCGTAGATGTCGGCATCAAGGATGCCGACCTTGGCGCCCTCGGCGGAGAGAGCGAGCGCCAGGTTGACCGCGGTGGTGGACTTGCCCACACCGCCCTTGCCGGAGGCGACGGCGATGATATTCTTGACGTTGTCGATCGGCTTGAGCGATTTCTGAACCGAGTGGGCCTTGATCTCCCAACCGACATCGACCGCGGCCGCGGTGACGCCGGGGACGGCCATGATCCGCTCCCTGATCCCGTCGGCCAGCGTCTGCCGGGTGCCCTTGGCGGGGAAGCCCAGCACGACCTTGACCTTGACCTGACCACCCTCGATCTCGATCCCCTTGACCGTGCCGGCCGCGATCAGATCGCGCTTGAGGTGGGGCTCGACATAGCCCTTGATTGCCGTCTCGATCAGCTCTTTCGTGACTTCAGCCATTGATTCTGCTCCGCTGTACTGCTGCGTGTCGGCGCGGGCCGGCACCTGGTAGGCGTTTGGGGATGGTTCGGGGTGTGGGCGGGTGGGGTACCGGAACGCCGGTCGCCGCTCAGACTTGTTGACGGAAGTCTGTCCACCGCCGGTGGTTATCAAGGGTCGCACGGTTGGCCGCCCGGCCCCGGCTCGCGAGATAGACGGAACGGTTTTGAGTTTTCGGTTTTCCGTTTTTCGCTAAGGAGTATCGAGCATCGGGTCAGGGGTTACGAGAAACGAGAAACGAGAAACCAACAACGACGGGTATACTTAGCGCCTGCATGTCGCTTGCGACCTACCCCTGGACTCCCATGACTGATCCCCGTCACATCCTGATCACCAGCGCGCTGCCCTACGCCAACGGTCCGATCCATATCGGCCACCTGGTGGAGTACATCCAGACCGACATATGGGCGCGCTTCCAGCGGATGCGCGGTCACCAGTGCTGGTACTGCTGCGCCGACGACGCCCACGGCACCCCCATCATGCTCAAGGCGCGGGAGGAGGGGATCACCCCCGAGGCGCTGATCGAGCGGGTGGCGCGGGAGCATCAGGCGGACTTCGCCGCCTTCCGCATCGCCTTCGACAACTACCACTCCACCCACTCCGACGAGAACCGGCACTACGCCACGCTGATCTACGAGCGTAATCGCGACGCCGGCCATATCGCGCGGCGCACCATCACCCAGGCCTTCGACCCGGTGGAGCAGATGTTCCTGCCCGACCGCTTCATCAAAGGCGAGTGTCCCAAGTGCGGTGCCGCCGATCAGTACGGCGACAACTGCGAGGCCTGTGGGGCCAGCTATTCGCCCAACGAGCTGAAGAACCCGCGTTCGGCCGTCTCAGGCGCGGTGCCGGAGCAGCGCGAGTCCGAGCATTTCTTCTTCAAGCTCGGCGATTTCGAGGCGATGCTCAAGGCCTGGACCAGCAGCGGCAGTGTGCAGAAGGAGGTGGCCAACAAGCTCGGCGAGTGGTTCGAGGCCGGCCTCCAGGAGTGGGACATCTCGCGCGACGCGCCTTATTTCGGCTTCGCCATCCCCGATCATCCGGACAAGTTCTTCTATGTCTGGCTGGATGCGCCCATCGGCTATATGGCGAGTTTCCGCAACCTCTGCGACCGCACGCCGGGGCTGGAGTTCGACGATTACTGGGCCAAGGATTCGACCGCCGAGCTCTATCACTTCATCGGCAAGGACATCATTTATTTCCATGCCCTGTTCTGGCCGGCGATGCTCCACGGGGCCGGGTTCCGCACGCCGAGCGGCGTCTTCGCCCACGGGTTCCTGACCGTCGACGGCGCCAAGATGTCCAAATCGCGCGGCACCTTCATCAAGGCGCGCACCTATCTGGACCATCTCAATCCGGAGTATCTGCGCTACTACTTCGCCGCCAAGCTGGGCCCCGGGGTCGACGATATCGATCTCAATCTGGAGGACTTTCAGTTCCGGGTGAATGCCGACCTGGTGGGCAAGGTAGTGAACATCGCCAGCCGCTCGGCCGGTTTCATCGCCAAGGGATTCGGCGGACGCCTGTCCGCCGCGCTGCCGGACCCGGACCTGTTCGCCGCCTTCACCGCCGCCGGGGAGTCGATCGCCAGCGCCTACGAGGCCCGCGAAACCAGCCGCGCGGTGCGCGAGATCATGGCCCTGGCCGACCGCGCCAACCAGTACATCGACGAACAGGCGCCCTGGGTGGTGGCCAAGCAGCCCGGTCGGGAGGCGGAGCTGCAGGGCATCTGCACCATGGGGCTCAATCTGTTCCGCCTGCTGATCGGCTGGCTCAAGCCCATCCTGCCCGGCACCGCCGCGGATTCCGAGGCCTTCCTGCAGGTGGCGCCACTCACCTGGGCGGACCTGCAGGCGCCCCTGCTCGACCATGAGATCGCCCAGTTCAAACCATTGATGACACGGGTCGATCCGGTGCAGATCGCGGCCCTGCTGGCAGCCTCCAAAGAAGACCTGACGCACAAGGCGGGGGCCGCCGCCGCCGACCAGGGCGAGATCCTGGTACGCACCGATACCAGCCCGCACCTGCTCCGCGACCCTATCGCCGCGACCATCGACTTCGACACCTTTGCCAAGGTGGACCTGCGCGTGGCCCGCATCGTCGCCGCCGACTTGGTGGAGGGCGCGGACAAGCTGCTGGCCCTTACGCTCGATCTGGGCGGTGAGACCCGTCAGGTCTTCGCCGGCATCCGCGCCGCCTATGACCCGGCGGACCTGGTCGGCCGGCTGACCGTCATGGTCGCCAACCTGGCCCCGCGCAAAATGCGCTTCGGCGTCTCGGAGGGCATGGTGCTGGCGGCCGGCCCCGGCGGGGCGGACATTTTCATTCTGAGTCCGGATCAGGGCGCCGCGCCGGGGATGAAGGTCAAGTAAGGACTGATCTACGATGGTCCCGTGGCCGGAACTGTGATCAAGGCCGACCGGAGGCCGACCCCAGTCCTCGGGTTTCCCCCAACCTCAGCCCCCGACTTCCTGGTAAGCAACATCACCCTGAACCCGAGCGCCCCGCTTGGCAACGGCACCTTCAGCGCTGCGGTGACGGTGAAGAACCAGGGTTCGGGGAGTGCCGACGCGGGCACGCTGGCGGTCTGGGTCGATCAACCGGCCGTCCCGACGTGCGCGGCGGCGGGCGACGCCACGGCGGTCATTGGCCTGCTGGCGCCCGGTGCCAAGCGGACCTTGACGCTCTCCGGGCTGTCTGCCGGTGCGACGGGTGCCAAGCCATTGCGCGCCTACGCGGACAGCGACTGTACCACCCCGGAGGCCTATGACGGCAACAACCAGCTGGTGAAGGCGTATTCCGTGGTGCCGTGATTGGTCTCGTTGCCGCTGCTTCCGGAAACCCTGCCCGACGCTGGGGCTCACGGGCCGGACGGGGCATTTGCCCCGTCCCGCCGCGGTTGATGGGGCATATCCCGCCCGGCTTGGCTCGCAGAACGCCGCGGGCCGCAGAGCGGCCGAGACATGGGCGACACCGCGGAGCGGTGTCACCAGGAAAACAGTTCGTAAAACATCGGTATGTCCTATTGATGGGGGAGGTTTTAGCGAGGGCACGCGGAAGCTACCATGCGGACGCGTTCCGTATTTATCGCCACCGGATGAATGGGCCGAGCCGACGGATGGGGTGCCGTAGGGTGCGGTGAGGTACGAACCGCACCAATCCGATGGTGGGTGGGAACAGGTTTCCGGACCTCACCAAAAACCCTACTGCGTCTCGACCTCAAACCCAACCACCCCGCGCTGTTCGCGGCTGAATTTGATGCCGATCAGGTGGATCGGCTGACCAAGCGCGCGGTATTTCGCCGCGTAGCCCCGTTCCTTTAGTTGTTGCAACGCCCGTCCCGCGGGCTCCAACTCCACTACCTTGAACTCGAACAACCAAATCCGGTCATTGAACTTCAGCGTCAGATCGACCCGCCCCTGGCGGCTGGCGTCCTCCGCCGTCAAGTCCAGGCCCAGCGCGGCCAGATGGCTGTAGCTGGCGTAATAGCCCTCGTAACGCGCGATGGGATTGCCGGTGTGCCACTCATAGGGAATGGCGGCGAACAGGCTGTCGAGATGGGCGCGCAGCCCGTCGAAATCCGCTGCCGCCAGCAGATCGTAGAGCCGACTCGTCAGCTCGCTGGCGCGTCCCGGCTGGCCGATCAGTGCTTTGATCAGGCTGTCGTTCAGTGCGCTCTCGACCTCCAGATTGGGATAACCCAGGGTGTATTCGAGCCGGGCGCCGATCCGCCGCGCGCCGGTGAAGGTGAGATAGCCGGTCTGCCACAGCAGCGCCTCGGTGGCCAGATGATCCACGTCGAAGGCCGATAGCAGCGCCTCGTCGGCGCGCAAGCGCGCCAGACTGGGGGTGAAAAAGCCGCGCTGCATGAGCAGATCCACCAGAAACGTCGGGGTGCCGGTTTCGAACCACCAGGTGCGAAACGCGCGCTTCTGGAACAGCAGCAAGAGATCGAAGGGGTTGTAGACCGCCTCCCCGGTCCAGTTGTAGCCGTTGTACCAGCGCCGGATGTCATCCCGGTCCAGACCCGCCAGTTCAGGCGCGAAGACGGTTTCGACGTCTTGCTCGGTATAGCCGCAAAGTGCCGAATAAGCGGCGTCGACGGTGATGTCGTTGAGATTATTCAACCCCGAGAAAATGCTTACCTTGCTGAACTTGCTCACCCCGGTGATAAAGACAAAGCGGACATGCGCGTCATTGTCCTTGATGACCGAATAGAGATCGCACAGCCCGTCGCGCGCGGCGCGCGCGGTGTCGGGATCGGTGAGGTTATCGAGGATCGGCTTGTCGTATTCGTCGACCAGCACCACCGCCCGCTGGCCGGTCGCGGCATGGGCCAGCCGCAGCAGCTCCGCGAAGCAGGCGCCGCTCCCGGTTTCGGTGCAGCGCACCCCCAGCGCGTCCTGGTTGATGCGCAGTTGTTCCCCGATCTTATGGTCCAGCTCCGCCCGGCTGTGCACGAGACCGCCGCCGAAGCTGATCCGGATGACCGGATAGCGGGTGGTCCAGTCCCAGTGCGGATGGATCGCCAGATCGCGGAACAGCGCTTCGTTACCTGCAAAGAGTTCCCCCAGGGTATCGAGCAGCAGCGATTTACCGAAGCGGCGCGGGCGCGACAGAAAATAGTGGGTGCCCTCGTCGGTCAACTGCCGGATGAAGCCGGTTTTATCCACATAGTAATGATCGTCCGCGCGGATCTTAGCGAAGGTCTGGATGCCGATCGGCAGTCTGTGGCGGTGCATGGCGGGCCTCGGAAGCGGGGACGCGAGTCGTCGGGGTTCAGGGTAACGGGTTCGCGGCAGCCTGTCATGACGCCAGGCACAGCGACGGCGGGGTGCCCGCTCCCGAACGAGCCGTCACTTCAGGGCACGACAGTGTAGGGCTTCACCCGTTGGTTGTTGCCGTCATAGGCCTCCGTGTTGACGCAGGTGTGATCGATGAAGGCGCGCAGTGACTTGGCGGCTGCGGCCCCGGCGGGGAGGCCGTCCAGCGTCAGGGTGGTGCTGGCCCCGGCGGCGAGAGTGCCAACGGACACCGCGGCGTCACCCGCGGCGCCGCAGGCGGGGACGTCCGGCTGATCGACCCAGAGGGCCAGCATGCCGGCATCGCCGGGCGCGGTGCCGCGGTTCTTCACCGTTACGGCGGCGCTGAAGCTCCCGCCGGCGGCGGGGCGTTTGGGCGTCAGGTCGATGTTCGATCCCCAGGCCCAGCGGCTGCCGTCGGTCTTGCGGGCCAGCGTGTGCATCAAGCCGGCTGACATTGCCGCGACCCCGGTCAGGACTTGCACCGGCGTTCCGTTGTAGTCCCAGGTCCAGAGGCTGCCGTCGGTCTTGATGGCCAGACTGTGATACCAGCCGGCGTCCAGCCGCTGCATCTCCGGAGTGTCGGCCGCGGTAACGGTCGCCGCCCAGGGCGAGCCTAACAGCGCATCCAGCCCGGCGGGATCCACCCGCAGCGTCAGGCGGGCCGAACCGGCGGTTTGCTGCACCCCATCGTAAGACCCGGCCGGCAAGGCGAACAGCACATCCTGCGCCGTTTGCTCCAGGTCCTCCGCTGTCGTGCGCAACTCCACCTTTACGGTCACCCAGCCCGCGGCGGCCGCCTGCGCACGTAGCGCTGCGGCGTCGGTCGCCGCCGCGCGCCGTCAGCCCGGCCGCGGCCTGGCCCAGGGCCAGACTGAGGACCACTATCAAACACAAGAGAAAAACGTCGGGCGTTGGCCGCGCGGCCCCGGATGGCGTTGGAGCAGTTCGAAAATCATGCGCATGTCCGTTTCGTGGGAATGATTGAGCCGGTGTGGGCGGACGGTAGCATGGACCCGCATTCGTGTTCAATCGCCGCCAAACCGATGGGCCGGACCAACGAACGGGTGGCGAATGTTGCAAGTCTTCAGGGGATTTCCGGAACACTGGATACCGCCCGGCGGGTGTCGTCACGGCGTCTTGGCTTCAGCGGGCCGCCGCCGCGGTCGCGCGGGTCGCTCGACCGGCCGCGGTGCCGGCGTGGATGTAGGCGTGGGCGCCGGCGGTATTGCGTCGGCCGCCGGGGCGCGCTTGACCGTCCGTGGCGGCCGCCGGGCGGCGCCGGGCGGTCCGTCGGAGATCGCGAGCAGCAGGCCGACCGCGGTGAAGGTGGTCAGCAGACTGGCGCCGCCGTGGCTGATGAAGGGCAGGGTGATGCCGGTCAGCGGGATGGCCTTGGTGACACCGCCAAGATTGAGCAGGGTCTGCACGGCCAACACCGTGGTCAGCCCGGCGGCGAGCAGTCGGCCGAAATCGGTCCGCGCCTGGCCCGCGATCGTGATGCCGCGCTGCACCAGGATCAGGAAGAAGAGCGCGACCAGCACGCAGCCCAGAAAACCTAGTTCTTCACCGATCACCGCGTAGATGAAGTCCGAACGGGCGATGGGCGTGTATTCGGGGCTGCCGTTGCCGAAACCCTCGCCCCACAGACCGCCCGCGTACATGCCCGAGAGTCCCTGCAGGATCTGCCAGCCGTCGCCGGTCGGGTCCTGGAAGGGGTCCAGCCAGGCCTCGACGCGGCGCTGGCCATGGGCGAAGAACGTCAGCAGCAGGGCACCCGCTCCGGCGGCGGCCAGCAGACCGTAGCCGAGATACCCGGCACGCCCGGTGGCCCGCACCAGCAAGAGGACCAGGGTGACGCTCAGGATCACGATCATTCCCAAATCCCGCTGCAGCGCCAGGAGTCCCGCGAGCAGCACCCAGAAGACGAGCAGCGGCCACAGAGCGCGCAGGGGCGGAAGCAGCGGGAAACGGGGATGCCAACGGGCGAGGGCGCGCGCGTGCCGCTCCAAATAGGCGGCCAGACCCAGGATCACCGTGACCTTGAGGACCTCGGTCGGGGTGGTGAAACCCAGGGCATAGACAGCGCCGCGAAAGCGGGTGCCGGTGACGAGCAGCACCACCAGCAGGACCAGCGACATACCGGCCCACAGCCACAGACCCTTGGCCAGCCATCGGTAGCGCCCGTTGGCGCCCGCCGCGGCGGTGAACAGCATGGCGGCGAACCCGGCGGGAATCAGATAGAGTTCAGGGTCGCCCGCACCCAGGGTGCCGGCGAAGGCGCCCATGCGGTATTGCGCGAGCAGACCAAAGCCGGCGAGACAGGCGACCACGGCAGTCAATACCTGATCGCCGCGGAACTGCAGCAGCACCAGGGCAAGGTGCAGTCCGCTCAGGCTCAAACCATAGATCAGGAGCGGCAGCAGGGCCGACGCGGTCAACTGCCGGCCGGCCGCGTGCTCCGACCCCAGTACCAGCACGAAACCCAGGGCGATGCATCCCAGGCAGGAGAGCAAGAGTTCGCGCTCGCCCTGGCGCAGGTCCCAGGTCGCGGCGAGTCCGGCGGGCGAAGCGGCGGCGTTCATCGGGCGTTCTCCAGTTCCATCGCCTTCAGGAGCAGGTCGCGGGCGACGGGTGCCGCCGCGCTCGAACCATAGCCGCCGTGCTCCACCAGCACCGCCACCGCCAGGGTGGGCGCCGCGGCCGGCGCGAAACCGATGAACCAGCTATGGGCCGCGCCGCGCGGGTTCTGCGCGGTGCCGGTCTTGCCGGCGATGGCCAGTTGCGGTCCGTCGATGCCGCGACCGGTGCCCGTGGTGACCACCTTGCGCAGTATCTGGGCCAGTCGCGTCGCGGTCTCTTCTTCCATGTACCGGCCCAAGGGCGCGGGCGGCTCCTGGGCCAGCAGGCGCGGACGCATCGCCAGACCCCGGTTGGCGACCGCCGCGGCGATGGTCGCCAGATGACCGGGCGTGGCGAGCACCCGACCCTGACCGATGGAGGCCTGCGCCAGGCCGTACAGATCGTTGCGGGCAAAGTGCGGCAGGCGGCCGGTGCTCAGGTTGCCGTAGCGGTCGGTGCCTGGATACAGCCGCACCTGCCGGTCGAACTGAAAGCGCTCACCGGCGGCGGCGAAACTGTCATGTCCCAGACGCACCCCGAGTTGGGCGAAAAAGACGTTGGATGACTCCACCAGTGCCGTCGTCAGGTTCAGATTGCCGTGCCCGGCCCAGGTCCGTCCGGCCTTGGCCGCGGTGTAATAGTCATGGTCGCGGATCGGCGGGTAGCGGCTCGAGGTGGTGTAACCGCCGGCCGGGCAATGCAGCGTGCCGTTGAAGCCGGACTCGATGGCCGCGGCGGCCAGCACGACCTTGAACACCGAGCCCGGCGGATAAAGCCCTTGGGTTGCGCGGTTCAACAAGGGCGTGCCGGCCGCCGGCCCGGAGAACAAGCCGGACGATAAGCGGTTGGGATCGAAGGCCGGGTTGTTCGCCAACACCAGCAGCGCGCCGTCCGCCGGGCGCAGCAGCACGACCGCGCCATGCCGACTGCCCAGCAGTTGCAGCGCCAGCAGTTGCAGTTCGGCATCCAGGGTCAGTTCCAGGTCCTGACCACGCGGGCGTTTGTCCTTGGTCAGCAACTGGCGCCCCAGTTCGCCCCAGGAGGCCAGGATCTCCGGTGTGGCCCCGTTGAGCTGCGCATTGGCCGCGGCCTCGGCGCCGATCGCCCCGAACCGGGGGTCACTGTAGCCGACCGTGTGGGCGAAGGCCGGGCCGTAGGGATAGACCCGGTAGACCCGGCCGTCGCGTTCCTGGCTTGCGGCCAGCACCTGACCGCGGCGGTCGAGGATGCGTCCGCGCTGGATCCGGTGGGCTGGGTTGAATTCCCGGCGGTCATGGGACTGCATGAAGGCGACGAACGCGGGCCGAAAGAGCCCGGTGAGATGCCAGCTCGCCTGATAGAGCAGCACCCCCAGAAAGGCCGCGGCCACGCTCGCCATCGGCAGCGCGCCGAACAGTTGCAGCGTCTGGCCGGGTTGTGCCTTGGCACCCGCGAGCCGCGTCCAGATCCGCCACAGGATGATCACGGCAGCGGCGAAGAACGCCAGGTGCAGGATGCTGCGCAGCGCCGGCCAGGCGGCGGAATCGACGAGCGCGCCGAACAGTTGCAGAGGGGTCGAGACGGTCACCCTGGAAGGTTCGATCCTAAACGTGGAAGGTGGCAAGGCCGCGTAGTATAGCCTTCGTACCCGATATCCAGACAGACGCTTGGTGTAGGGGGGGTGAAGCCCGCCCCTAGGTCCGGTGATCACGTCCGAATGCTATACGGAGCGGTTTTGCGTTTTCGGTTTTTCGTTTTCAGTGAAAAATTATCAAACATTGGGTTACGAGAAACGAGAAACGCAAAACCAACGACGACGGGTATTTATCACTCAGGCGTCCGCGGCCCGGTCGCGGCGGGCGGTCCGGAGCGCACCTGCTCCAGCAAGCCCAGCAGGGTGGCGGCCTCGACCGGTTTGACCAGGTGACCGTCGAACCCGGCCGCCCGTGAGTCATTGCGGTCCTGGTCTTGCCCCCGGCCGGTCACGGCGTAGATGGCGACGGTGCTGCCCCCGGGTGACGCGCGGATGCGTCGACAGGCGTCGAGGCCGTCGAGCTTGGGCATTCCCAGGTCGAGCAGGATGAGGTCCGGATGGTAGTGCTGCGCCGCCGCGACGGCTTCCACACCGTCATAGGCGGTCTCGACCGCATGGCCGGCGAGCCGCAGCAGCATGGCAAGCGAGTCGGCGCTGTCTCGATTGTCGTCCACGACGAGGATGCGGCGAGCCTGGTCCCCGGGGTCGCAGCCACGCCCGGCTGGCGCCGACGGGTCGGCGGGTGCCGCCGCGATGACGGGTAGCCGTACGCTGAACGTGCTCCCCATGTCGGGTCCCGCGCTCTGGACTTCGAGCTGACCGCCGTGCAGTTCCACCAGGCTGCGGGCCAGCGCCAAACCGATACCGAGTCCGCCCTGGGACCGATCCGGGACGGCCCCAACCTGGGAGAACATATCGAACAATCCCGGCACGTTCTCGGGCGGGATACCGATGCCGGTATCCGTCACCCTGACGATGACCTGGGCGCCTTCGCGCGCGGCCGTCACCGTGATGGTGCCCGCGGGCGCGGTATATTTTGCCGCGTTGTTGAGCAGGTTGGAGAAGACCTGCGCGAGGCGTACCGGGTCGGCATCGAGCAGGATCGGGAACGGGGGCAACGACAGCACGAGGCGGTGGCGGGCGGACTCGATGTGTGGTCGGGACGTATCGACGGCCTGCTCCATCACCGCCGCCAGGGCGACGCGCTCCCGGCGCAGTTCCAGCTTGCCGCGGCTGATCCGACTGACGTCCATGAGGTCGTCGATGAGCCGCACCATATGACCGACCTGGCGCGCGATCATGTCGCGCGCGGCCTGGAGATCCGCCGCGGACGCCTGCGTGAAGCTCAGGATCTCGACTGCATTACGGATCGGTGCCAAGGGGTTGCGCAACTCGTGGGCAAGGGTCGCCAGGAACTCGTTCTTGCGCCGATCGGCCTCGCGCAGGGCCAGTTCGGCCAATTTGCGCTCGGTGATGCTCAGGTGCGTGACCACGGCCCCGCCGTCCGGTCCGAGCGGTACGGCGGTGAGCACAAACCAGCGTTGCTGCGACGGGCTGTGACAGGGATACTCCATCACGCACCGCGGCAGGGTCCCGTTCAGCACGCCCTCGATCTCCACCAGTGTCCGCGCGATCTCGGGATCATCCGCCACGTCCGGGCGCCGGTAGACGGCCAGATAATCGGCGCCGACGGCCACCGTCGGGGAGCCCTCGGCACCGTTGGCCGTCGCGAAGTCCATCCAGGCCTGGTTGACGGCGACGATGCGGCCCTGACGGTCGAGGACGGCGATGTGCGCGGGCAGGGCCTGCAGCGTCTTGCGGTTCAGTTCTTCGGCGAGTTTGCGGTCGTGGATGTCGATTGCCGTGCCGATCCACTGCCGGATCTGTCCGCGGTCGTCGCGCAGCGCAACGGCGCGGCTCAGGTGCCAGCGGTAGTGTCCGTCCGCCGCCCGCCGGAAGGGGATTTCCTCGTTCCAGGTGCCGCTTGCGGCGGCCTGATGCCAGGCCTGGGTGATCGCCGGACGGTGCGCGGGGTCGATCGTCTGGGTCCAGCCCAGCCCCCCGGACTGCTCCGCGGTCAGTCCGGAATAGTCGATCCAACACTGGTTGACATAGGTGCAAGTGCCGACGGCGTCGCTGATCCAGACGAATTGAGGGGAGACTTCGGTCAGTACGCGGTAGTGTCGCTCGCCTTCCGCGCGCGCCGCTTCCGCCCGCTGCCGCCGGCATTCAGCCAAGTCCAGCGAGTGGGCGCTACGCCATACGACGAGCGTGAGCACGAGCCCGCCGGCCAGGACCACCAGGGCCAGACCGAACGGGCCGCGATACCAGCCGGCGTGTTCGCCGGCGCGCCCCAACCATCCCAGTACCGGCATGATCAGCAGGATTGCCGGTAACAGCCGGCGGATCAACGCACCGCCCGCCGTATCCCCGGCGACCAGCGCCATCCACCCCCGGTCCGGCCGGGCACAAAGGACGCCAACGCCAAGGACGAGCAGTCCCGCGGCAGTATGCACGGCAATGGACGCATAGGGTGCGACGTCGTGCAAGCTCTCGACGCCGTACAGATAGCCGAGCAGAGCGACATAGGCGACGGCCAGTACCGGCAGGACCAACACCTCGGTGGGCCGGCGGCCGGGGCGCGCGCCGCTGTTCAGGGCCGACAACGCCAATCCGGCCAAGAGGAAACAGAACGCGGTCGCGGGCGACATGCGCAGCGCAGACGGCCCACTGTCCGCCCCCGGCGCTGCGCTGAACAGCAGGTTGTCGAACCCGAAGTCCCACCCGCCCAACCACTGCGTCAGGTTGAGCAGGCCGAGCAGCGCGACGCCGCCGGCACACACCAGACCGGCGCCGTGGCGGCGTCCGCCGGACGGGGCGGTTCGCAACCACCAAAGCGCCAGGCCCGCGAACAGAAACCCCAGAGCGGTATTGGGTTTCATGGGGGCCCAGTGGGGCAGCACGTTCGTGAGTGCCAGGATCCGCAGTTGCCACCCGACCAGGACGAGCGCGCCCAACGCGGCCGTGGCCGCCGCGGCAACGGCCGCTCCCGCCTTCAGTAAGGATATCCGCCCCGCGGTGGCCGATACGCGGTCGGCAAGGGTGACCTTCATCGCGTTACCCCAAGGCCGCGGCAAGCTGCTCCAACGCCTGCTGGATGACCGCCCGCGGGGCGCCCAGGTTGAGTCGCATGTGGCCGCTGCCGCCGGTGCCGAACAGGGTTCCCGGACTCAGGCCCAGGCCGGCGCGCTGGATGAAGAAGGCGTGCAGCGCGGCATCGTCCAGACCCAGGTCCCGGCAGTCGAGCCACAGGAGATAGGTGCCTTCGGGCCGGACTGCGGTGATGCCGGGCAGTCGGGCGGCGATGAAGTCCAGCGCCAGATCGCGATTGCCCGCGAGGTAACCGCGCAGGGCGTCGAGCCACGGGCCGCCTTCACGGTAGGCGGCGGTGAAGCCGGCGACGCTGAACGGGTTGCTCGCGCTGACATGGAAGGTGTCGAAGACGCGGCGCAGCGTGCGGCGCTGGGTCGGGTCGGGGCAGATGAGCGCGGAGAGTCCGAGACCCGGGATGTTGAAGGTCTTGCTCGGCGCCGCGGCGGTGATGACGGAGGCGGGATCATCCGTGAGTCGTGCCAGGGGGTGATGGACCTCGCCCGGAAAGCACAGGTCGTGATGGATTTCATCCGACAGGACCACCATGCGGTGGCGGCGGGTGATCTCCAGCAGGGCGGTCAGTTCGTCCGCGCGCCAGACCCGTCCGACCGGGTTGTGCGGCGAGCACAGGATCAGCAGACGTGCGCCCGTGGCGGCGCAGTGTTCCAGATGATCGAGGTCGAACGCGTAGCCCGCGGGCGTGGCGCGTAGCGGGTTTTCCACCACCCGTCGGCCGTTGGCCCGGACCACCGAGAAGAAGGGGGCATAGACCGGGGGTTGAACGATTACCGCCTCGCCGGGCTCGGTCAGGGCCAGGACGACCGCGGCGAGCGAGGGCACCACCCCCGGCGCCATGATGACCCAGTCGCGCTCGATGACCCAGTGGTGCCGCGCGCGCATCCAGTCGGTCAGGGCGCTGAAGAGCGCATCCGGAAACAGGGTGTAGCCGTAGACCGGGTGCGCCGCCCGCGCGGTGAGCGCGCGGGTGACCGCCGCCGGCGCGGGCAGGTCCATATCCGCCACCCACAGGGGCAACACGCCGGGGTCAGCGAACTGTGCCAGGCGCGCGTCCCACTTGACCGCGGCCGTGCCCTCCCGGTCGGTCGGCCGGTCGAAATCCAGTTCAGGCATGTCCATGCGCGGGGGCATCCTCTTGATCCGCAAGACGCTCCCAAACCGTCACCTCGGAGAGGCTGTGCTGGAACTTGCGACGGGTCTCGCGGATCACGAAGGGCACCTCCAGCGGGCCTTCGATCAACCGGAAGTGAGCGCCGAGCACCGCTTTAAGTCCGTCCAGTGTGGTCACGTTTTCCCCGTCGCGTTTGAAGCCGCCCAGCCATTCCTCCCGCGGGGTGTGCTCGGTGAGCCAGGTGTAGGGCGAGGCGATGAGCAGCAAGCCGCCGGGGTTGATGCGCTGATGACACTGGGCGAGGAAGCGTGTCGGGCTGTAGAGCCGGTCGATCAGATTGGCGGCCACGAGCAAATCATAGCCGGTGAACTGCGCCTTGAGGTTACAGGCGTCGCCCTGAACGAAAGTGACCCGGTCCCGCACTTCGGCGAGATCCAGGTCCTTCAGCCAGACCTCGCGCCAGGAGACCAGTTCACCCTCATCCACGAGTGTATAGCGCAGCACGCCCTGGTCCGCCAGTTGCGCGCCCAGGCCGATGAAGCGGGCGGAGAAATCCATGCCGGTCACCGCCGCGAAGCGGCGCGCCAGTTCGAAGGTGGTGCGGCCTGTTGCACAGCCCAGATCCAGCGCGCGGCGGGCCGGCCGGTCGCCGAGGCAGCGCAGCGCGATGTCGGCGAGTGCCCGCGGGAAGTTGGGTACGCCGTGATACTGGGCGCCATAGTGGAACTCGGCGTATTCGGACAGCAGGCGGTCGGTTTCGTAGTGCGAGGCCGGCGGCAGTCCGGGCGCCGCGCCGACCACAGTGCGGAAGCCGGCGTGCTGGAAGAAATGGCGGCGGAAGGCGTAGCGGGCGGATCGCAGCGACTCGTTACCGCTGGAGATCCAGGACCCGCCCTTCATCAGATTGTGGCGCTCGTCGAAGGTCGGGGTGGTGAAGTCATCATAGAGCGGATGCACCCGGAACCCGGCGAAGGGGTAGATCGGGGTCTCGGTCCACTGCCATACATTGCCCGTCACGTCGCAGAACGCCCCCTGGGGAAAGCGGTCCACCGGGCAGGAAGAGGCCCAGTGATCCAGGTGCAGGTTAGCGGCGGCCGGTCGATCCGCGGGGACCTCGGAGCAGCCGGCGACAGCATGGAGGCGATACCACTCGTCCTCGGTCGGCAGCCGCACCAGCGTGCCGGTCTGCTCCGCTTTCCACAGACAGAATGCCTTGGCCTCGTGGTAGTTGACTTCCACTGGCCAGTTCCAGGGCATCGGGACGGTTTCCAGCATCAGGCGCAGGCGCCAGCCCGCGGGCTCCGGGACCCAGAAGGTCGGGAAGCGCGCCTGACTGAATTGACGCCAGGCCAGGCCCTCGGGAGTCCACCAACCGTCGGTCTCGTAGCCGCCGGTCTCGACGAAAGCCAGGAATTCACGGTTGGAAACCAGTGTCCGCGAGGCTTCGAAGGCCGGGACCTCGGCTTCATGGAGACCGTACTCATTGTCCCAACCATAGTGTGGCGCGCTCGCCCGATCCTTGTCGAGTCGGATCGATCCGGCGGCGACCGGCACCAGCGGATTGGCCGGCGGTTCGCCCGCCTCCCGGCAGGGTTCCCAGGCCGGGTCGGTGCGCAGGCAGTCCAGCGACTGCTGCCGGATCAACACCGACGAGGTTTCGAGATGGATGCGTTCATGTTCGATCCCCATCAGGATCGGCCACCAGGGGCTGTCCCAATCGATCGGCAGCCGCAGCGGCAGCCGCTCGATCAGGCCGATCACGGCGGTGCGGACCCGCTGGCGATAGTCGCGCACGGCCTGAACCGCGGGCCAGTCGTAGTTGGACTCGTCCAGATCGTCCCAGGACATCTCGTCCACGCCCACCGCGAACATCGACTCGAAGCGGGGCTCGAGCCGCTGCTCCAGCAGGCCCGCGAGAATCAACTTATTGATAAAAAAGGTTGCCGTGTGGCCGAAATAGAAGATCAACGGATGGCGCAGGGCGATCGGCTTGCGATAGTAGGCGTCGGCCGTGGCCAGGGTGGCAAACAGCGACTCGTACCGGTCGAAGGTCGCGATGAAATAGTCGCGGATCTCGCGGCGCTTGGCCTCGGGATCCTCGCCGTGCAGCAGTGGGGTGCGGGGGAAGCGTTCCGTATTCATGGCGTTTTGTGTAATCTGATTGCCGTCGGCACCGGCGGGGGCCGCCGATAGCCCGCTAATTTATGGGCCGGAGGGAGGGAATAACAGGGATGTCCGGAGCGGTCGACCCCGCGGCACCCCGAGCGCGCGTGACCGCGTCGGCCGCCCGGCCGGTCAGACCACAACCTGCCGGGCCGGATGTAGGGGCGACTTCAGTCGCCCCGCTGCAGGCGATGACCCGACCATCTGATGGGCTGACGACATGCGGTCTCTTCCGGGGTCGGGAGTGGCCAGGGCGATGTCCGTCAAAGTCTCGCATTGTTATTTCTCTGTGATCGCTGTGTCCTCTGTGGTGAAGCATCCGCACCCGTAACGGCATCACTCGCAGTTCAATGGTTGATAACTTGCTGTGATTCTAATAAGCCTTCGTCAACCACGCGCATCGACTGCAGCTTTCGAATCCGCACGCACCGGCCCTTGTGCAGTGCAGCAACCGGACCCATAATCCCCCGCACGCGATGAGTCAAAGACGCTGACCATCACTGTTTGCCTGTTTCCGAAACGATCCACCCGGCTTCTTCAACCGCGGACAGACCCATGCTCACCCTTGAAGCAGAATCCATAGAAATCATCCGCGAGGCCGTGGCGACGGCCCGCAATCCCGTTATGATGTACTCCATCGGCAAAGACTCCTCGGTCATGCTGCACCTGGCACGCAAGGCCTTCTACCCCGCGCCGCCGCCATTCCCATTGCTGCATGTCGATACCGGCTGGAAGTTTGCCGAGATGTATCTGCACCGCACCCGCATGGTGGAGGAGAGCGGGATGAAGCTGATCACCCATACGAACCCGGAAGGGGTCGCGGCGGGGGTCAACCCATTCACCCACGGCAGCAACTACCATACCGATGTCATGAAAACCCAGGCGCTCAAGCAAGCCCTGAATGCCCTGGGCAGTGATGTGGTGTTCGGCGGTGCCCGGCGCGACGAGGAAAAGAGCCGGGCTAAGGAACGGGTCTTCTCATTTCGCGCGGCGGGCCATCGCTGGGATCCCAAAGCCCAGCGCCCGGAGCTGTGGAATCTCTATAACACCCACGTCAAGCCGGACGAGACGATCCGGGTCTTTCCGATCAGTAACTGGACCGAACTCGACATCTGGCAATACATTCACGCCGAGGGCATTCCGATCGTCCCGCTCTATCTGGCGGCGGAGCGGCCGGTGGTGCAGCGCGATGGTCAATGGATCATGGTCGATGACGACCGTTATCCCTTCGCACCGGGGGAACAGGCGGTGATGAAGCGCGTGCGCTTCCGCACCCTTGGCTGCTGGCCGTTGACGGCCGCCGTCGAGAGCGATGCCGATACGCTGGAGGCGGTGATCGCCGAGACCTTCAATGCCCGCAGTTCGGAGCGCCAAGGCCGGTTGATTGACGCCGACACCCCCGGATCGATGGAGAAAAAGAAGCAAGAGGGTTATTTCTGATGAACGACCTGCACGCCCATGATATCGTTTCCTTTCTGGAAGAGCAACGTAACAAGCAAACCCTGCGCTTCATCACCTGCGGCAGCGTGGATGACGGCAAAAGTACCCTGATCGGCCGTCTGCTGTTCGAAAGCAAGAGCATTTTCGATGACCAATTGGAGGCGCTCGAGAGCGACTCGCGCCAGTACGGCACCCAAGGCGAGAAGACCGACTTGGCGCTCTTGGTCGACGGCCTGCAGGCCGAGCGCGAGCAGGGCATCACCATCGATGTCGCCTACCGCTTCTTCGCGACCGACCGCCGCCGCTTTATCGTTGCCGATACGCCCGGTCACGAGCAATACACCCGCAATATGGCAACCGGCGCCTCCACGGCGGAACTCGCGGTCATCCTGATCGACGCGCGCAAGGGCGTGCTCACGCAAACCCGCCGTCACAGCCGCATCGCCGCCATGATGGGAATACGCCACATCGTGTTGGCGGTCAATAAGATGGATCTGGTCGGTTTCGATGAGGCCGTTTATCACCGGATCATCGCCGACTACCAGGCTTTTGCCGCCGATTTCGCGTTTCTCAGCACCCAGGCCATTCCGCTGTCGGGTCTGGACGGGGACAATGTGCTGCATCGCAGTGCACAAACGCCGTGGTACAGCGGCCCCAGCCTCATGGAGTATCTCGACACGGTGGATGTCGGCGATACCAGCGAGCGCGCGGCCTTCCGGATGCCGGTCCAATGGGTGAACCGGCCCAATCTCGACTTCCGGGGCTTCTGCGGTCGGATCGCCGAGGGCACCCTGCATCCGGGTGATGCGGTGCGCGTGTTGCCGTCCGGCGTGCAGACGCGGGTGAAGGCGATTCTGGCGGGTTTCGACGCGGTCGAGACCGCTCATCCGGGCGACGCGGTGACCGTCACCCTGACGGACGAGGTCGACGCCAGTCGCGGCGACGTGCTGGTGGCCGCTGCCGCGCCCCCGGAAGTGGCGGATCAGTTCGAGGCCAAGCTGCTGTGGATGGTCGAGCACGCCATGACGCCAGGCCGGCAGTACCTGATGAAAATCGCCTGCAAGGAGGTGACGGCCACCGTCACCGCGATCAAGTATCGGGAGGACGTGAATACCGGTGCGCACCTCGCGGCCAAGTCGCTGGGACTCAACGAGATCGCGGTCGTCAATCTGTCCACCGGCGCGCCCCTGGTGTTTGAGCCTTACAGCGTCAACCGGGTGATGGGCGGCTTCATCCTGATCGACAAGCTCACCTTCGAGACCGTCGGCGCCGGGATGATCGACTTCGCGCTGCGCCGCGCGAGCACCATCCACTGGCAGCTGCTGGAGATCAACAAGACCGAACGGGCCGCGCAAAAGCATCAGTCGGCACGCTGTATCTGGTTCACCGGACTGTCCGGTTCCGGAAAATCGACCATCGCCAACCTGCTGGAAAAACGGCTGCACGCCGAGGGCAAGCACACCTATGTGCTCGATGGCGAGAACGTCCGTCACGGCCTGAACCGCGACCTGGGCTTCACCGAGGCCGACCGGGTCGAGAACGTCCGGCGCGTCGCCGAGGTGGCCCGACTGATGGCCGATGCCGGCTTGATCGTGTTGGTCAGCTTCATCTCGCCCTACACCAGCGAGCGCCGCATGGCACGCGATCTGTTCGAACCGGGAGAGTTCATTGAGGTCTTTGTCGATACCCCGGTCGAGGAATGCGAGCGGCGCGATGCCAAGGGCCTGTACGCCCGCGCGCGGCAGGGCGGTCTGGAGAACTTTACCGGTATCGACAGCCCCTATGAGCGTCCGCAGGCGCCCGAGGTCCACCTGCAGACTCCGCGGATGTCTCCCGAGGACTGTGTCGAGGCGGTGCTGCGCGCGTTGGCTTGAGCGTACCTCGGGTAGGGGCGACATGTAGGGGCGACATGTAGGGGCGACTTTAGTCGCCCCTTCCGGTTCGCTCCCGACGCTCCGCTCGGCCGCCCCCCGTTCCAACCGACCTGTACGGGGCGACTGAAGTCGCCCCTACCGCCCCTACCGCCCCCCTGCGCATCTTGCTGCACTCGCTCAACCGCCGGGAGGCCGAGGTTGCAGCCGAACGCGCCGCCGCCCGCTAAAGCCTCGGCCTCCGGTTGCGTCGCCCCGGTCACCGCTTCCACCTGAATCAGTCGAGGCGGCCGTGATCGTCGCTATCAAGCAGCGCGATCTCGCCACCAACGACAGAACGGCAAGGCTCTAGGTGCGTTTCAGCGACGGCCGTCAAGGTTATTGACGCGCTGTTCCGCTAGCTTGAGATCGGACACAAGCACCGGCGCAATCGTGCCCGGCTTTCCCGACTGCCGCGAGAGATCACATGAAGACCGATCCGACCGCTGACACCGATCTTGCCCGCCGCCGCCTGCTCCTGGCTGCCGCTGTGCTCGCGGCGGGGGCGCGCTGGCCGGTCATGGCCGGGCCGACCGGGACCGCTACGACGGCCGGCGCCTTTCTGCCGGCGGGGAGCGCACAGGGTCAGGATGTGCTGGTGCTGGGCGCCGGTATCGCGGGGCTGGTGACCGCCTACGAACTGCACCAGGCCGGGTGCCGCGTGCGGGTGCTGGAAGCGCGCGAGCGGGTGGGCGGGCGCTGCTGGACGCTGCGCCGGGGAGACCGCTTCACCGAGATGGGCGGGGCCGAGCAGGAGTGTCGGTTCGCGCCGGGCGATTATCTCAACGCGGCTGCCAACCGGATTCTTACCAGCCATCTGGGTGTCCTCGCCTATGCCCGGCGGCTGGGTGTGCCCCTGGAACTCTACACCAGCGGCCCTCAGGGTCAAAACTGGCTGTTGCGTCGCAAGCCCGGACATCCGCTGTCCGGTCAGCGGGTGCGGTTCCGCGAGTTGGATCGGGACGAGATCGGTTATGGGATGCAGCGTTTGGTGGAACTGCTGGAGTCAGGAGGGGATGCCGCCGCGGGCGCTGCTGACGATCAGGCCCTGGCCGCCTGGGCGCGCCGCTTCGGTACACTGGACGCGTCCGGGCGCTACGTCGGCGGCCCGGCCCGTGGCTATCAGGTCCTGCCGGGTGCGGTGGACGCCCCTGGGGTGTTGTCCAAGCCCTTCCCGGAAGAGGAGGTGTGGTCTTACGGTCGACTGGCCGAAGCCCCGGGGTGGGTCAACAGTGCCAAGTATCCTACGCCCGTCCTCACGGTGACGGGCGGCATGGATCAGCTGGCATCGGCTCTGGCCGGGCAGCTTCCGGCGGAGACCATCCGGTTGGGTGCGGAGGTGGTCCGGGTGCGTCAGGACAATGGCGGCGTCACGGTGCGCTGGCGAGACACGCGCTCCGGCGAGGTGCACGAGGCGCATGCCGCGCGGCTCGTCTGTACCATCCCCTTCATTGTGCTGTCGCGGATCGATAGCGATTTCGATCCGGCCGTCCGGGGGATCATCGCGCGCCTGGGCTATGAGCCGGCACTGAAAGTCGGTTTCGGCTTCCGCCGCCGTTTCTGGGAGCAGGACGAGCAGATTTTCGGCGGCTACTCGTACGTCGACGACCCGGAGCTGTTCGTCGCCTACCCGAGCGCCCGGCTGGGTTCGGCGACCGGGGTGCTGACCAATTACTATGGGGTTCGGGGTGCGTTGGCGTTGGCTGCACTGAAACCCCAAGAACGGCATCGGGCCGCCCTGGCGGACCTGCAGTCGCTGCATCCAGACGCCGGGGCGGCGTTGGACTCGGCCGTCTCGGTCGCCTGGCCGCGCATCCCCTTCAGTGCCGGTTGCTTCGGTGCCTGGACCGACCATGCCCGGGAACACGACCTGCCACGGGTGGCCGGCGGCGACCGGCGGGTGATCTTCGCCGGGGAACACGTGAGCCAGATTCCGGCCTGGATGGAGGGGGCCGTCCAATCGGCCCATGCCGGGCTGAAACTCCTGCAACAGCAATGGGCGGTGCAGTCATGAAATCCCGCAGCACGCTGTCTGTCCTGGTGCTCGTCGCGCTGCTGCCGGTCGGCGTCGGCTGGGCGAACGATCCCGCTGCCCTCTACGTGGAGTTGTGCGCGGCCTGCCACGGGCAGGGCGCGGCGCCCTTGAGCGGCAGCCCCTATCCCGCGTTGTTCGGCAACGCCCAGGTGGCCGCGGCCGGTCCGGTCTATGTCGCCCTCAAGGCGCTGCACGGAACCGGCAACATGTATCCCCTGTGCGCCCTGGCGAGCGATGCCGAGATCGCCGCCATCGCCAACCACCTGGCCGCCGCCAATGGCAGCCAGTCGCCGCCGCTGGCCCCGGAGGCCGTCGCGGCGCTGCGGCCCGCCGCGGGCGATTGTCCGATTCCGCATTGACAACGGCGTGAGCGAGCTGCGAAACGCCGCGATCATCACCATCACGGGCGAGCCCTATCGCCTCAAAGGGGCCCAAGCGCGTGCGCAGCCGCGTCAACCCGCGCGCACCGCGACCACGCGCGCGCCCAAGCGCCACCACACCCAGCGCAGAATACCCATGAAGACCGCGCTGATCCTCGATTACTGGTCCACCGAAGAGGCCTTGGCCATCGTCGACTTCCTCGACAGCCTGCGCGAGCACATCCGGGCTTGGGATCTGACCACGCGCTCGGTTCACGGCTCCGTAACACCGCGGTGGGATGATCCTCACGCGGCGCCTGGGACGCCGCGTGAGACCCCGTCGCCTCCGCAAGTCAGGAGCACTGCGCGTGCAACTGTATCGTAGTGGCGCCAGGTCGAGGCTTTAACCGGACCAGGCCCGTCGATACGCGATGCCGACCATCGATCCGCGGCTTATGGCGACCATCCAGGAAGGCCGTTGCGTAGCCTTCGTCGGGGCCGGCTTCTCGGCCGCGGCCGGGTTACCCCAGTGGAAGGACTTGATCTGCGCGGTCGCGGGCGATTTGCCGACGCACGCGCGGGGACCCGAGTACGAGCTGGTGGTGTCGATGCTAAACGACCAGCCGGCGCCGTCCAGCCGCGAGCTGGCCATGGCGGCGCAACGCTTGTTCGATTCCCACGGCGAGGATGCCTTCCGTGAGCGTCTGGCCATGGCCCTGCGCAAGGATCCACTGCCCGCTGATATGCGGCTGCGTCTCAAGCACCTCTACGGCATCCCGTTCCGGGCGATCCTGACCACCAACTTTGACCCGCTCCTGCCCGGTCTGCCGCCCGGCCCCGAGGCCTATCGCAAGCTGTTGCGGGGTCGGCGGCCATCGCCGTGGCGCGAGGCGCTGGCGCGGGTGGCCCTGGACCCGGAACCGCGGGGAACGGGCGGATGGCGATCCGGTCGTCATCCAACTCCATGGCCGCTTGGATGTCGCCCAATCGTTGGTGCTGACGCGCGCCCAATACCAGCGGCGGCTCTATGCCGACGTCGGAAATCAGTTACACAACCTTAGGCCTGACAGGAGCCGTCCGCGACCATCCCTCATCCTCTGCTGCACCGGGTCTTTCCTTATTTCAAGTGGACGGTTTTCGCCCTGCCGGGCATCAATGTCGTCGTGATGGCCGCGCAATGGCGGCCTGGAATAAACTATCCACTGCGTCGACAGGCGCGCGGCGAGCACCCGGTCCGCCGCTTGCGGACTGCTCCGGCGCGGCCATCCCCTCCCAGGTTTCGTCAACGCTGTTGCGCACCCGGAGCCATCATGTGCGAACCGACCGTCTGGACCCGCGAAGAAACTGCGCTCTTGGCGCGTCTGCAATCCCACCCGTTCGAGAGCCCCACGGACAGCCTGGACTTCGCCCGTCGGCTCGCCCGCGAGCAAGGCTGGGGGCTGGCCCGGGCACGCGCGGCCATCGACGAATACCGCCGCTTCTGTTTTCTGTGCTGCACGGCCGGCGAGGAGATGACACCGAGCCAAGAGGTCGACGAGGTCTGGCACCTGCACCTGACCTTCAGCCGTGACTACTGGCAGATCTTCTGCCCGCGGGTGCTCGGCATGGCGCTGCACCACGGCCCGACCCGCGGCGGGCGCGCCGAGGGCATGCGCTTTCGCGAGCAATACGCCCGCACCCTGGCCGCCTACGAGCGCCGTTTCGGGCCGCCGCCCCTGGCCTTCTGGCCGGGTAGCCGGGAGCGGTTCGCCGACCCGGTGCGCATCCGGCGCGTCGATCGCGCGCGTCACCTGGTACTGCCCAGACCCCGGCTGCCCGGTTGGCGGGGGTTGCTCGGTTTGCTCGGATCGCTCGCCGCGATTGGTGCGGCCGAAGCGGCCGAGGCGCTGCCCGCCAACCCGCTTGATTGGACTGCCGAACCCTTCCTGTCGCTCTTCGCCGGGCTCGCCGCGGGCGCGCTGGTCCTGGCGTTCATCCTGCGGCAGATCCTGCGGCGGCGCGCCCGGGGTAACGGCAGCGGGCATGCGGCCGCATTCGATCCCTATCATCTTGCCTACTTGGCCGGCGGTCCCGATCGCGCCATCGACGCCGCGGTCACCGAGCTGCTCGTGCGCCGTGCCGCGCGGGCGGAACGCCTGCCGCAGCGAATCGCCCTGACGGTGCCCGCCGCCGAGCTGCCGGACGAGCTGCGCAGTCTCGGCGCGGCGATCGAGTCCAGCGAAAAATTGTCCACGTTGCGCCGCCGCGCCGCGGACTGGACCGCCCCGCTGCGCGCGCGTCTGGAGTCCCATTATCTGGTGCCCCCGCCGACCGCGGCACGGCGGGCCCAAGTCGCCGGCGCACTGCTCCCGCTGGCGGTCGCCGCATTCGGGGCGGCCAAGATCGCGGTCGGCCAAACGCGCGACCATCCGGTGGGCTTTCTCGCTGTCGTGACCCTGATCCTCGCGGCGGTCGGCCTGTATCTGCTCTTTAAGGCTCCGCTGCGCACCTGGGCCGGGGACCGCGCGCTCGCTGGCGCCCGCCGACGCCTCGCCCGAGTCCTGCGCGCACCGACCAACGAAGAGCTTCCGACGGCGGTAGCCCTCGGGGGCGTCGCGATGCTCGCCGGTACACTCTATGCCGACTATCATGGCGTCAACCCGGGCGCCAACGACTCGATCAGTTTTGGGGGTGGCGACGGTGATGGCGGTGATGGCGGTGGCGGGTGCGGCGGCTGCGGGGGCTGAGCGCCCGGTCCACCACGCCAGGCGGGGTATGTCCCATCAGCCGCGGCGGGACGGGGCATTCGCCCCGTCCCGAACCTTTGATTCGTGGCCGGGCGTTGATTGGAACCGGCAGGTTCGGGGAAAACGTTTCGGACGGGGCGAATGCCCCGTCCGGCCCAGTTGCTTACTCAAGGTTGCAGACCAAGGTACTGCCAGATGACCGCGGCCCCGGCCAGCGCGGTGATCTCGGCGTGGTCGTAGGCGGGGGCGACCTCGACCAAATCCATGCCCCGGAAGTCGATTCCCTGCAACCGCTTGAGGATCGCCATGACCTGCCAGGTGAACAGTCCCCCGACCTCGGGGGTGCCGGTGCCGGGCGCCTGGCCGGGGTCGATGGCATCGATGTCGAACGAGAGATAGGCCGGGCCGGACTCCAGCACCGCACGTACCAGATCGGCGACGGCCCGCGGTCCAGTCTCGTGGACCTCCTCGGCCGTGACGATGCGCACGCCCTGAGCCAAGGTCCAATCGTAAACGGCGCGCTCGCAGGGCGAACGGATGCCGATCTGAATCATCCGCCGCGGGTCGACCAGGCCCTCGACGATCGCCCGGTAGAACACCGAGCCGTGGCCGAGCGGTTGGCCGAAGCTGTCGGGCCAGGTATCCACATGGGCGTCGAAATGCACCAGGCCGATTGGCCCCAGTGACCCGCCGCGCCGCGCCAGCGCCCGCAGCAGCCCCAGGGTGATACTGTGGTCGCCGCCGATGGTGACCAGGTGATCATAGGCCCCCGCCTGTTCGGCGATCAGGGACAGGGAGCCGGGGAGGTCGCCGAGGGCAATCGCGAAGTCGCCGACATCCGCGAGCCCCAGCGTGCGCGGGTCCCGCCAGTTCGCCGGGTTGTCGCCGTCCACCAGCATGCGGCTGGCACGGCGCACCGCCGGCGGCCCCTCGCGTGCCCCGGCGCGGTTGGTGGTGCCCAGATCCAAGGGCACGCCGGCCACGCAGATACGCGCCGCCGCGGGATCCAGGGTGCTGCCGAGAAAGGTGGGCGGGATGGCAAAGGTGGGTGTCATGATTCGGAAAACGCTGGTCGCTAAAATCGCCTGGACCGCATCATAAGATACCGGCCCGCAAATCGCCCGGCGTTAGACTCAGTTAGACTCAGCTCGCCGTGACTGCCAAGAGGAATCGATCGTGTTTCCAACACCCGTGCGCGTGTTCTTGACCAAGGGCATCGGCGTTCACCGCCACGCCCTGACCGCCTTCGAGTTGGCGTTGCGCGATGCCGACATCGAGCAGCAGAACCTGGTCTATGTCTCGTCGATCGTCCCGCCCCACTGCGCCCTGATCCCCCGCGAGGTCGGCGTGGAGGCTCTCAAGCCCGGCGACATCACCTTCTGTGTGATGGCGCGGATCGAGACCAACGAGCCCGGCCGCCGCATCCATGCCAGCATCGGACTCGCCCGGCCCGCCGACCCCGATGGCTATGGCTACATCTCCGAACACCACGGATTCGGCCAAACGGCCGTGCAGAGCGGGGACCATGCCGAAGACCTGGCCGCCAGCATGCTCGCCAGCACGCTTGGTCTCGAGCTGGACCCGGAGGTCGCCTGGAACGAGCGCCGCAGCATCTACGAGCACAGCAACCTGGTGATCGAGAGTCTGTCGTTGACCGCGGCCACTGAAGGCGACCCCCAGGGGCGCTGGACCTGCGCGGTGAGTGCGGCGGTGTTCCTGTTTTCCTGAGGCGCGTCGGTCCGCACAGCGGACCCTACGGGAACACCCTGACCGGTAGGGTCCGCTGCGCGGACCGACGACCGTGCCGATCGCATCGTGGCCAGGTTTATCACCAAGGCCAGCTCGGCTACAGATAGATCAGACTCACCATCAGAAAGAACACCGCCACCGCCATGATGTCGTTGCCGGTAGTGATGAAGACCCCGGTCGCCATCGCCGGGTCGATTCCCAGCCGGTCGAGCACCAGCGGGATGGTCGCTCCCACCGCGACGGCCAGTGTGATGACGGTGGTCAGTGCCAGACCCGCCGTGAGGGCCAACCGCACCGGGTTGCCGACGTCCACCCACTGGGCCATGAACAGCACCAGGGCCATCAGCACGGCGGCGGCGATGGCCCCATTGGCGAGTGCCGCGAGTAGTTCTTTGCCCAGCCGCCAGCCCAGATCGTCGAAGGTGACGGTGCCGGTCGAGAGACCCTGCACCGCCACCGTGGAGGCCTGGATGCCGGCATTGCCGGCGCTCGACATGACGATCGGGATGAAGCTGGCGAGGATGGCTGCCCGCGCCAACTGGTCTTCGAAGGCGCCGACCACGGCCGCGGACAGGGTGGCCCCGGCGAGCCCCGCCAGCAGCCAGGGCACCCGCCCGCGGATGATGCGTCCGATCGACTCGTCCGGGCGGGCGTCGCGCGGCAGACCGCTCATCCGCTTCATGTCCTCGGCGGCCTCGTCGCGAATCACCTGTTCCAGGCGTTGCGGTGTGATCCGGCCGATGAGACGCCCGACGCGGTCCACCACCGGGACCACCGACAGTTCGTAGCGCTCGGCGATCCGCGCCACCTCTTCCTGATCCGTATCCGGCCCGACGGCGATGAAGTCGGTGTGCATCAGGTCGCCGACGCGCTCGGTATCGGGCTGCAACAGGAGATCGCGCAGCCGCAGATAGCCGAGCGGCCGCCGTTCGGCGTCGACTACATACACGGCATAGAGCCGCCCGATGGTGTGGGCGTGGGCGCGGATCTCCTCGATGGTCTGGCCCACCGTCCAGTCCGGCGGCACGACCACGAACTTGGGGCTCATGATACTGGCGGCCGACTCGGCTTCGAACGACTCCAGTTCTGTGATGGCCGTGTGCCCCTGCAACAGGGGCAGCACCCGCTTGCGCAGCGCTTTGGGCAGTTGCCCCAGGGCGGCGGCCGCCTCTTCCGGTTCCAGCGCGTCGATCACCTGCACCAGCCGTTCAACGGTGGCATCGGCGAGCAGCACATCGCGAAAGGTGTCGTCCAGCTCGGCGATCACGCGCGCCTGCTCGGGGTCGAGCCAGTCAAACAGCACCCGTGCGCGCTTGAGCGGCAGGTGCACGAAGAGTTCCACCACATGGGTCGGCGGCCAGGCCTGCAAGGCCGGCATCAGGGTCGTGCGTGCCCCGGCCTTGATGAGCTGCGCCGCGGCGCCGACGACCATCCGGTTGGCGGCGCTGAGTTCACCCAGATGCGAGCGGGTCCAGACCAGGGGCGGCGTCTGCGCGGGGGCGGTGGTGGTCGGGGTTAACGGCATGTGGCGGCTCCTGAAGTTGGCGACCGGGTCCAGGCAAATGCGCTGCGGGTTGGCGTGGGTTCGCCGGCGCAGGGCCGACGGTTGCCTGGGGAGAGCTTACCAGCGGGCGGTGATTGGGGGATGAACAGCGTGCGGGCGGGACCGTGGCCGCTGGACGGCAGGGCGGGGGTCTGCGATGCGGTTCGAGTACTGACACTGGTGGCGAATTCAGCGGTCCCCCTCAGGCAGGCTGATGGAGCGTTGGACAGCGCGGGCGGCGGGTCGGCGCCACGGGCGTGACTTTCGCTCGCTCCCGCGCTCCAGCGTGGGAGTGTCGTGCTGGCGCTCCGCGTCCGGTCTGCATCCTGGATGCAGAGCGCCCGCACCCGCTCCCACGCTGGAGCGTGGGAGCCAGAGTAGAATCCTTCGCGATCTGGTATCGGATTTTCCGGCAATCGCCTAAAGTGATTACCGGGCAAGGATCTATAGTAACGCAGCGTTAATGAACCGAAAGTGTTCCTGTGCTGCCGCGGCAGTTCCTCGGTCCGGCCGATGCACGGGAGTTGCGCACTGGCCGAGGCTTAAGCCGAACCAGGGCCACCCAGATGCGAAGTCGACCGGCGAACAGCCGTGGAAGGAACATCAGTCACCCAGGACGAAGCATGTCCCCCGTGGGAGCGGCGTCCCGCCGCGATGCGGTGTCGGGGCGACTACAAGGCTGCGGTTCCGCGCCCAGCCCGTCGCGGCGGGACGCCGCTCCCACAGGGTTGCATCAAGGCCCCGATGACCAAGTCGCAAATGAATGATTCACCGGACTGCTCGACTGGGGTGCGGGAGGGCGTTCCTGCCGTTTCGCTTGCCATTGGAGCGGTCTTCGCCGAGGCGCCCCGGCACCAGGGTCCGGAGCCTGCGCTGATCACCGTGTCGGGGGCGGGGCAATCCCTCTGGAACTATGGGCAACTCGCCGAGCAGTCCGCGGCCCTGGCGGCGAAACTCCGTGCGCAGGGCTTGCAGCCTGGCCACTTGGTGGCGGTGCCGGAGCGGCCGGGGGCTCACCTGGTCTTGATGCTGCACGCGTTGGCACAGTGCGCTGCGGCGCTGTTGCCGATCCGCGCCGCGGTGGATGACCCGGCCGGCGGCGCGCTGTTGGCGGGGACCGGTGCAGAGTGGGTCTGGCGGTCCGCTGGAGCCGATGGTCTGAACGACGGTCGGCTGGTGCGCCTGGCGGTACCGCCCGCGTGGGTGGCGCTGGATGTGGTATCAGGATCCACGTGCTGGGCTTCACCGCTGGCCCTGGTGGTGGAGACCAGCGGCAGCAGCGGCGCCCCGCGGGCGGCGATGTTGACTCAGGGCAATGTGCTGGCGGCGGCGGCGCTGAGTCATCGGCATCTGGATCTGCGCGCCGGTGATTCCTGGCTGTGCTGTCTGCCGCTGCGCCATATCGGCGGGCTCTCCATTCTCTATCGCTGTGCCCTGGCCGGGGCCGCGGTGGTGCTCCATGACGGGTTCGACGCGGACGCGGTGGCCGCCGCTATCGCGTCGCGGGCCGTGACGCACCTGTCGCTGGTGCCGCCGATGCTGGCGCGCCTGCTGGCGCTGGGGCGACCGCCGCCGGTGACCTTGCGGGTGGTGTTGGTGGGCGGGCAATCGCTCAGTCCGCCGCTGGCGCGGCAGGCCATCGCGGCCGGCTGGCCGTTGCACGTGACTTACGGGATGACCGAGACCGCGGCGCAGGTCGCGACCTCGGCGCGTCTGGTGCAGGCTCCCGCGTCCGGAGTCATCGGCCAACCGCTGGCCGGTGTGGAGCTGTGTTGCCCGGCCTGCGCGGACGGGTCCGGGCGGCTGCGGGTGCGCGGGCCGATGGTGATGGCGGGTTATGCCAATCCGCGGCGGATGCCCGGCGTGGGGCTGGCGGACGGCTGGTTCACCACGTCGGATCTCGGCTGTCGGGGGCCGGACGGCGCGCTGCATATCCTGGGGCGGGCCGACGAGGTGCTGGTGACCGGCGGGGTCAATGTCCATCCGGGGCGGGTGGAGTCGATGCTGGCCGAGGCGCCTGGCGTGAGTGAGGCGGCGGTGGTCGGGGTCGCGGACCCGGTGTGGGGCCAGCGGCTGGTCGCGCTCTATCGGGGCGAGGCGACGCCGACGGCGCTCGACGCCTGGTGTCGGGTCAGGCTGTCGGGAGCGGAGCGTCCGCGGCTCTTCCTGCAGTTGCCCGAGTTGCCCGTACTCGCATCAGGCAAGCTGGATCGGTGCGGGTTGCGCGCGCTGGCGCAGGCGGCGGTCGGGTGAGGGCGGAGCTGTTGCATCGTGCGACCCCTGCTGGATGCGGCGCGCGACCGACGTGCGGGGTCCCCGGCATCGAGTGGCGCGCCTTCTCCACCAGCGGAAAGCGCAGCGGGCCTTGATCATCGTTCCGGCCGGCCGCGGACGGTCCGCACAGCGGACGGTCCGCACAGACCTGTAGGGTCCGCTGTGCGGACCGACGACCGTGCAGATCGGGCGGTGGCCGGGTTTATGACCAAGGCCGCGCAGCACATCCACCATCAGCCCGAGCGCCGGCTGCCGACCGTGGTCAGTCCGCGGTCAGCGGCAGCCGTGTTCCCGCTTCGTCCTTCAGCAAGACACCCGACAGCTTGCGGCGCCGGGCCTCGTCCAGCAAATAGGCGAGTTTGTGGGCGGCAGCCTCATGGCTCAGTCCCGCGGCACGGATGTTGGAGATGCAGTTGCGCTGCGCGTCGGTGACGCCGATGCGGGGTCCGTAGGTCAGGTAGGCGCCCAGGCTGTCCGGGGAGCTCAAGCCCGGCCGCTCGCCGATCAGGATCACGACGATGGCGGCGCCCAGGACCTGGCCGATCTCGTCGCCGATGGCGACCCGCGCCTGCGCGACCAGCGAGACCGGGCCGAGGTGCCAGCCGGCGGCGCGCAGCCGGGGGGCGATCTGGTCCAGGACAGCGACGGCGTTCTCGTGGATGGCGCGGGCGGAGAGCCCGTCGCCGATGACGAAGGCCAGCTCCGGCGGGGCGGCGGCATGGGCCGCCAGTGCGGCCAGGGCCTCCCGCGAGGGTTCAGCGAGTCGGCGCCCCAGATCCGGGCGTTGCAGATAGGTCGCGCGGTCCGGTGCCGCGCTGTGCAGGCGCACGGTTTGGTAGCCGCGGGTCAGCAGGTCGGACGCGACGCCCGCCTGGTCCAGCGGCAACTGCACCGCGTCGCGCGCCTGGGCATGGGCGAGCTGAAAGGCCAAGTGCGGCGCGGTGGGCAGACTGCCGCCGGCCCGGCCCAGGGCGATGCGGGCCGCGGTGAAGCGGCGCAGGGTCTCCCAGGGGTTGGCGACGACGACTGGCTGATGGGGTACAAGCGGATGGGTCATGGTGGGCGCTCCGGGGCACTCTCAGGTGAGTTGGGCCAGGGTGCGCACGAAGGGCTCCGGCAGCGCGCTGGTGACCGCCGCCCGGTTGTTCCCGTCGAAGATCCCCAGTTGGTGCAGCCAGGCTTCGAACTCCGGGGCGGGCCGCAGCCCCAGCACCTGGCGGATATAGAGCGCGTCGTGGAAGGAGGTGGTCTGGTAGTTGAGCATGATGTCGTCCGATCCGGGGATGCCCATGATGTAGTTGCAGCCGGCCGCCCCCAGCAGGGTCAGCAGCACGTCCATGTCGTCCTGATCCGCCTCGGCGTGGTTGGTGTAGCAGACATCGCAGCCCATGGGGAGGCCGAGCAGTTTGCCGCAGCAGTGGTCTTCCAGTCCGGCGCGGATGATCTGCTTGCCGTTGTACAGGTACTCGGGGCCGATGAAGCCGACCACGGTATTGACCAGCAGGGGTTTGAAGTGACGGGCGACCGCGTAGGCGCGCGCCTCCAGCGTCTGCTGGTCCACCCCGTGGTGGCCGTTGGCGGAGAGTGCGCTGCCCTGGCCGGTCTCGAAATACATGACGTTGTCGCCCAGGGTGCCGCGCTTGAGTGACAGCGCGGCGTCCCGCGCCGCGCCCAGCAGGTCGAGCGTCACCCCGAAACCGGCATTGGCCGCCTGGGTGCCGGCGATGGACTGGAACACCAGGTCGACCGGCGCCCCCTGGGTGATGGCCTCGAGCTGAGTCGTGACATGGGCGAGCACGCAGGACTGGGTGGGGATGCGGTAGCTCTGAATGATGTCGTCGAGCATCCGCAGCAGGGTGATCACCGCGGCGGTGCTGTCGCTCGCCGGGTTGATGCCGATCACCGCGTCGCCGCTGCCGTAGAGCAGGCCGTCGAGGATGCTCGCGGCGACCCCGGTGGGATCGTCGGTCGGATGATTGGGCTGGAGTCGGGTCGCCATGCGTCCGGGCAGGCCGATGGTATTGCGGAACGCGGTGACCACCCGACACTTGTGCCCGATCAGGATCAGATCCTGAATACGCATGAGCTTGGAGACCGCCGCCGCCATCTCCGGTGTCAGGCCCGGCGCCAGGGCGGCGAGGGCGGCCGTATCGGCCGCGTCGCCCAGCAGCCAGTTGCGGAAGTCCCCGACCGTCAGATGCGCCACCGGGGCCAGGGCTGCCGGCTGATGGGTGTCGATGATCAGCCGCGTGACGTCGTCGGACGCATAGGGCACCACCGTTTCATTCAGGAAGGTCGTCAGCGGCAGATCGGCCAACGCCATCTGGGCGGCGACCCGTTCGGCGGCATCCACGGCCGCGATCCCCGCGAGCTGGTCCCCGGAGCGCGCCGGCGACGCTTTGGCCAGCAGGTCACCCAGGCCGTTGAAGCGGTAAGTGGTCGAGCCGATGGTGTGGCGGTAGACGGGCATGGGGGGCTCCGTATGAACCAGGTGATGGTGCGATGACGCCTGATGGCCTATGGTTCCGGCCAGCCGCGGCGCTGGAGCAGTAGGGTCCGCTCTGCGGACCAGCGCCCTCGCCCTCGCCGCGATGGCCGGGATCAGGATCAAAGCCCCCTCGGCGTCGATACATCGCGCGATCAATCAGGCCAGAAGTCCCGGCTCAGGATGTCGTCGATCGCGTAAGGACATGCAGTCGGGAAGGTTTCGTCTCCAAGCCCGGTTTCATCCGCGGCCCATTCTATAGCCTCGCGGTACGCATCAGGCAGTTCCACGACCAGGAAACGGCGCAGACTTGGATTTTCCTTGAACAGCCGCGCGATGTCGTTGCGTTGAGTACGGATCGTCCCCTTCCAACTGTTGGAGCGCGCGTCTGGTTGAAACTGCCATTTCAACAAATGCGCCATGAGCACACGTAAGCGTCGGAACAATTCGCGCCGTTCATTTCCCATCTCGGCCTCGAGTTCCTGAATCAGGTGAGTGATATCCAGCGCGCCCAGCGCCCCGGATTTCAATAAACCGACCTGTTGCTCCAGCCATTCAAAGCGATCGGCCTCATGCAGTGTCGTGACGCTCATTAAGTCAACCTCCGCCTCGGGTCCCTGATCATCTTGGTACGAAACGCGGCCACAAGCCGCTGCGCGAATCCGATAGCCTGGATGTTAGTCGCTGCGCGGGTGAGGTACAAGGCCGGGGGTCGCGACCTGCCGACATGCCTGTGGAGAGTCCCGATGGGGTTCGCTGTTGACGTTGACGCCTACCGAAGCTGCTTCGCACACTGAACGCGTTGAGCAGAACCGTGGCTCGACACCGGGCATCCGGTTTGCTGCTTTCCGACTACCAGGGGCCCGGTAAAATTTTACAAAAATGGAAAAATACTGCGATAGATATTTACAAAGAAAACTCTTCTGCTACTCTTTGTGCACAGGCTGACAACAATCCAGGTGCACCCTGGTGGAGATCGACTCCGCGTGGCCGAGAACGAAACTTTGGACTTCCGCAAGAGCCCCCGGTGGAACAGGGCAAGGCAACTCATCAAGGACGGAGCACCCCTACCGGAGCTTGCGAGCGAGGTGCTGAACTGCGTCCGCAGGATTCTAAAGAAGCTGCATCTACCCAAGACAATGCCACTCCAAGCATTGATTTCAGAGGTGCGGAATCCATCGGGCCAACCGCAACTGTTAATGGACCAATGCCGAAGCGCTTCGGAATACGCAGAGCTTATCGGTCAACTGGGACGCTGCCATCGTGATGAGTTCGGTATTTATTTTGCGCTGGAAAAGCATATAGTTGAAACGTTCTTCAACCAAGAGCGCCAAAGGCTCGATTTATCGCTGGGTGCATCCGCCTTCCACGCATTGGAGTTCCGCCAGCGCCAGGTTATGCGAGAGATACAACCTCAACTCGAGATTCTTGCCCAACAACAATCGGCCCCTGCCGTGCCTGCCGTGGGAAAACGCGGCAGACGCAGAGTGCGGATAGATCCTTGCGAAACCCAAGAGCAAACGTCATGTCTGCGATTCTTGAACTCGCTCCCGTCTCACTCGGCCACCGCCTAACCGAAGCGCGCAAAACGGCCGGCCTGACGCAGCAGCAGGCGGCCGAGCAGCTTGGGGTCAGCCGCCCGACCTTGATTGGAATCGAGAAAGGCACGCGCAAGGCGAGACCGGAGGAGATCGTCGCCCTAGCCGGGATTTACCGGCATTCGGTCCATGACTTGATGCGTCAGGGTCCGGACACGCCGGCGTTGGAGCCGCAGCTACGCGCCGCGCTCGGCGCTGACGACTCGCCCGCGGTCGCGGCGGCGATCCAGACCTTGCAAGCCTTCGCTAACGACTATCAGGCACTGGAAGACTTGGCGGGGACTGAGCCGTTCCGCGACTTCCCGCCGGAGGCGATCTTGCCGCGTCGAGCGGATCTGCGCGCGTTCGCCGAAGATGTCGCGATCCGCGAGCGCTCCCGGCTTCATTTGGGGGACCAACCGATTTTCGATCTGCGTTCGCTGGTCGAGCAGGCCGGGGTCCATTGTTTCTTTGGCGACATCCCTTCCACCCTGGCCGGGCTCTACGCCTTCGTTCCGCAGCTTGGCTATTGCATACTGATCAACCGCAAGCACCCGGCGGAACGTCGTCGCTGGACGCTCGCCCACGAATACGCCCACTTCCTCGCCGACCGGCACAAGCCGGGAGTGGATTACATTGAGGACGCACGGCGTAAGCCGGTCTCCGAGCGTTTTGCGGATGCCTTTGCGGCCAGCCTGTTGATGCCGGAAACCGCCATCCGACGCGGCTTTCTCGCGGTGACCGAACGGACTGGTGACTTTCAGACCGCCGACCTGAGCCGGCTTGCTTACCAATTCCATGTCTCGGCCCAAGCGGCGGCATTGCGGCTGGAGCAGTTGGGGCTGCTCCCGAACGGTACCTGGGAGGCACTCACCGAACGAGGCTTCAAACCGGGGGCCGCCCGCAGACTGTTGGGGCTTGAACCCTCGCCGATCCATGAGGATGTCTATCCCGAGCGCTACCGTTATCTGGCCGTGCAGGCGTACGTTCGGGAACGCATCAGCGAAGGCAGTCTGGCCCGTTTTCTGCGCACCGATCGCGTCACCGCACGGGAGATTGTCGAGGCAACGCTGACTTCTCGGGACCTGGATGCGCAAGGACACGCCTGCGCGGTGCAGATCCCGGAGCAATTATCCCTGTTCGATCTCGCCTCTTAGCCTGGATATCAAGCCTTGACCCGGATCGTCATCGACGCCTGTTGCCTGATCAACCTCGCGGCCGCGGATGCCTTCTCGACTTGGCTCCCCCAACTCGGGCTGACCTGGATGCTGCCTCAAGCCGTGGCCGACGAGGCGTTATTTCTGCGCGGCTGCAATGACCAAAGCGAGCCGACGCGCGAACTGATCGACCTCAAACCGCACCTCGACAGCGGACTCTTCCAGCGCGTTGCACCTGAAGGGCTGGCCGAGATGGCCGCATTCGTCGCCCATGCGCGCGGACTCGACGATGGTGAGGCGATGGCCCTTGCCATCGCGCAGTCCCGCGGATGGATGCTGGCGACCGACGACCGCAAGGCGATCACGGTCGCCTGCTCGGTCCCGGTCGCCGTTTGCGGTACCGCGGATCTGATCAAGCGTTGGGCGGATACTGCCAACGTCACGGATCTGACCATCGGGGAAACACTGCTGCACATCAAGCGTCGCGCGAGGTACCTTCCAAATGTACGAGACCCGCTGTTCGACTGGTGGATGGGGTATTTGAACCGCTATTCAGGAAGTTAACCCTGCCGACTCAGGTGTGTGGCCGCGACGTCGCTCGCGACGGCGCTTACCCTGTTCAATTTAACGCGAGAGGAATCTTACGCCATGGCCGACCCGCTGGTTCAGTTGGGATGGGAATGGCGCGCCGCCCGTGCTCTGGAGCAACGCGCGGGCCTGCGGCTCATCCAGATCAAGAAAGAGGGTCATGGCTTGTTTGGCATTGGTCGCTCCCCGTCCCTTGGTGGTTCGCTGCCCGATGCTCAGCGGGTTCAGGCGGAGGTCCTCGCGGTGGACCGGCCGGGTCAGGCCAGAATCGGCACCAAGATCGGATTTCGCATCCCCAAGCTGGATCTCAAGGGTGCGAACAAGGGCGCGCTCGTCGTAATCGGTATGATCGGCGAAAACGTCGTGTGTTTCGCTCCAGCTCCGGCGGAGGTGACCGAAGCCTCGCTTGCCGGCTGGATAGCGGGAGTGCCCTGTCCCTAGCCGCCCCCCAACTCCGCCTCGGCCCGCGCAATGGCTTCGAACTCTTCTTCCGGGGCCTGCGCAACGAGGTGATGGCGGCTGTAGAAGAAGAAATAGGCAACCATCACCGCATAGAAGCCCGCGGCGTAGAGCACGACCCGCAAGTCCACCAGGAAGCCGGCGGCGAACGCCGTGATGGCCAAGACCAGGGCGATGCCGGAGGTCAGGACGCCGCCGGGGGTGCGGTAGGGGCGGTCGAGTCCGGGTTCACGACGCCGCAGCGCGATATGTGCGGCGGTCATCAGCACATAGCTGATGGTCGCGCCGAAGACCGCGACCAGGATCAGCAGGTCGCCCTCGCCGGTGAGGGCCAGCAGAAAGCCGATGGTGCCGGGGATGATGAGCGCGACCCAGGGTGTCTTGTGGGCGCCGGTCAGCGACAGGAAACGCGGCAGATAGCCGGCGCGGGACAGGGCGAAAAGCTGCCGGGAATAGGCGAAGATGATGGAGAAGAAACTCGCGACCAGTCCGGCGAGCCCCACCAGATTGACGAAGGCACTGATCCAGGTGCGCCCGCCATAGGCGGTGGCCGCTTCCAGCGACTCGACCAGCGGATTGCCGCTGGCCTGAATGGTGGCCGAGCCGGCACCGCCCGGACCCACGACCAGGATCGAGGCGGCGAAGAACAGCAGGATCAGCATGCCCACGATCAACCCCTTGGGCAGGTTCTTCCGGGGGTCCGCCGCCTCTTCGGCGGCCAGCGGCACGCCCTCGATGGCGAGGAAGAACCAGATGGCATAAGGGATCGCCGCCCAGATACCGATGTAGCCGAAGGGCAGGAAGGCGCTGGCGCCGACGGCGGTCGTCGGCGCGATGTCGAACAGGTTGGCGGTGCTGAAATGCGGGATCATCGCGACCACGTAGACCACGAGCGCCGTGGCCGCGACCGCGGTGATCAGGAACATGAGCTTGAGCGCGGTCCCGGCCCCGTAGATGTGGATGCCGACGAAGACCGCGTAGAACGCCAGATAGATGGGCCAGCCGCCGACACCCAGCAGCGACTGGGTGTAGGCTCCGATGAAGACGGCGATGGCCGCCGGGGCGATGGCGTATTCCAACAGAATCGCGGTGCCGGTCAGGAAGCCGCCGACCGGACCGAAGGCGCGGCGGGCGAAGCCGTAGCCGCCGCCGGCCGTCGGGATCATGGACGAGAGTTCCGCCAGGGTGAAGACCATGGTGGTGTACATCACGGCCATCAGGATGGTGGCGATCAACAACCCGCCCCAACCGCCTTGTTTGAGCCCAAAGTTCCAGCCGGCGAAGTCCCCGGAGATCACATAGGCCACCCCCAGTCCCGCCAACAGCACCCAGCCGGCTGCTCCGGTGCGCAGTTGTCGGTGCTCGAAATAGCTCGCGTCGACCTTCTCATAGTCGGCGCCGTGGACGTGGATATTGGGTTGATCGGCCATGTGTCATGTCCCGTGGTTGGCGCGGTGTGTCGCGATCACAGGCGGAAGCCTTCCTGTCGGTTGCACTTCGCTTGCGAATCGGGCGGTTCGCCGGGTCGCTGCACCGCGGCGGTGCGGTGGGTCGGCGTAAGGACCGCTTTCAGCCCTCAGGAAACAATCGAGGCAAACATCGGGCCGGGCTGTCCGAAGCGCGGTCGTGCCTGCGCCGACGCGTCGCGCCCCGCCGGAGTCCAAGGCTTTACCCTGTAAGTCGTGCAGCGACCCTGTGGGAGCGGCGTCCCGCCGCGACGGGGCGGGCGCGCAGCCGCAGGCTTAGAGGTCGCCGCGGCACCGCATCGCGGCCGGAGGCCGCTCCCACACGATCCCGGCCGGACTTTCACAGTAAAGCCCTGGGCTCCAGAACGGGTCAACCCGCGTCTGTTTCCTCGCTCTGCGCCGCGGATTCGGGTTGCGATTCGGGCTCAGGCGCCAGGCTGTGCAGACGTTGATGCAGCGCCGCCTTGGCAAGCAAGTGGGCGCTCACCGGCGCGGTGATGAAGAGAAACAGCGTGATAAGGACTTCGTGCAGGCTCAGACCGGCGTCGCGGGTGCTGAACCAGACGGCGGAGGCGACCAGCAGGCTGCCCACGCCCAGCGTCGTTGCCTTGGTGGGGCCATGCAGGCGGGTATAGAAATCCCGCAGACGCACCAGCCCCAAGGCTCCGATCAGGGTGAAAACAGCCCCGGCCAGAATCAAACCCGACACCACCAATTCGATCATCATACTAACCACTAACCACTACTCAATGATATCGCCCCGCAACAGATACTTGCACAGCGCAACCGTCCCCACGAATCCCATCATGGCGATCAGCAGTGCCGCCTCGAAATAGAGCGCGCTGTTCTGTTGGATGCCGAACAGGACGATGAGCGCAACGGCATTCACCGCGAGGGTATCCAGCGCCAGAATGCGGTCGGGCCGGCTCGGGCCGATCAGCAGCCGCCACAGGGTCAGGAGGGCGGCGAGGCCGACCAATGCGAAAGCCAGGGGGACGACGGTGTTCAGCATGATTCGAAGGCCTGTTTCAATGGGGCCTCGTAACGCGACTTGATGGCGGCGATCAGCGCGGCTGAATCGGTCAGATCCAGCGCGTGGATCAGCAGAGTGCGCCGGTCCGGGCTCAAGCGTGCCGAGACCGTGCCCGGGGTCAGTGAGATGGTATTGGCGAGCAGGCTGATCGCGAGATCCGAGGCCAGGTCCAGCGGGAGTTCCACGAAGCCCGGCCTTAACCGCTGCGGTCCGCGCAGGATCAGCCAGGCGACCGTCAGATTGGCGATCAGGATGTCGTAGAGCACGACGCCGATGAAGCGCAGCAATACCAGCGGCCGGCGGACCTGAACCCGCACGGGCCAGAAGCGCAGGGTAAAGCGCGGGATGGCCCAGCCGAACAACAGACCCAGCAGGAACTGTCCAGCCGAAACGCTGTTCGCCAGCAGGAGCCAGATGACGGTCAGCGCGGCCGTCAGGATGGGGTGGGGCAGCAGTCGGTGCAGTCTGCTGTTCGCGGCCGGTGCGGCGCCATCCGTCGTGTTGTTCATCCTGGTCATCCGCCCAGCACGGCCCGCACATAGCCGTCCGGTTGCAGTAACTGGTCCGCCATGGCCGCGGTGTAATCGCTCAGCGGTCCCGCCCAGAGGGTCATGGCCGCGCCCAGGGTGAGCAGTCCGGCGACCGGCGCCAAGGCCCGCCAGGTCGGCGGCGGGACCGCGGTTCCGGCGTCCGCCTCAGCGGTGTGATAGAACAGCAGGCTGCCGGAGCGTGCCAGGGTCAGTAGCGCCAGCAGTCCGCCGCCGAGCACGATCCCCAGCACCCAGACCGCCGCCGGGTGATCCAGCGCGGCGCGCAGGATCAGAAACTTGCCGATGAAGCCGGACAGCGGCGGCAGCCCGACGATCAGGATCGCGCCCAAGAAGAACAGCACGCCCAGGACCCAATGGCGCCCCATGACCGGACCGGGTGCCAGGCGGTCGGCGTGTTCACCGCGCTGTCCGGCGATCACATCGGCCAGCAGGAACAATGCCGCCGCCGCGAAGGTGCTGTGCGGCAGGTAATAGAGTCCGGCGCCGATGCCGGACACCGTGCCCAGCCCGATGGCGGTCAGCAGGGTCCCGATCGAGGCCACCACCAGATAGGCGATCTGCAGGCGCAGCCGCGCGCTGCCGGCCGCCCCGATCAGGCCCACCGCCAGGGTCAGCAGGGCCACCGGCAGCAGCCAGTCGGCGATCAGATTGGCCACCGGAGCAGCGTCGGCGCCGAAGATGAGCGTAGAGACGCGCAGGATGCTGTAGGCGCCGACCTTGGTCATGATCGCGAACAGGGCCGCCACCGGTGCGCTGGTATTGGCATAGGCGGCGGGCAGCCAGAGATAAAGCGGCACCAGGGCCGCCTTGAGGGCGAAGACGGCGAACAGCAGGAGTCCGGCCGTGCGCACCAGCGGCAGGTCTTGCGGCGACACGGCCGCCGCCTTCACGGCCAGATCGGCCAGGTTGAGTGTCCCCAGCACGCCGTAGAAGGTGCCGGCGGCGAACAGGAATAGGGTCGAGCCGACCAGATTGATGACCACATAGTGCAAGCCGGCACGCGTGCGCTGTCGACCGCCGCCGTGCAGCAGAAGGCCATAGGAGGCGAGCAGCAGGACCTCGAACAAGACGAACAGATTGAACAGGTCGCCGGTGAGAAAGGCACCTGACAGCCCGAAGATCTGTAGTTGGAAGAGCACATGGAAATGACGGCCGTCGCGGTCGCTTCCCAAGCACCCATAGGCCAGGGCGAACCAGGCCAGCAGACTGGTGGTCACCAGCAGCCAGGCGGCCAGCCGGTCGGCGACCAGCACGATGCCGAAGGGCGCCGGCCAATTGCCCAGGGCGTAGACCAGCACGGACCCGTCGGCGACGGCGCGGGTCAGCAAGAGGGCCAGGGCGAACTGTCCGAGCGCGCAGGTCAGGGCGAAGACGCGCCGCCAGCGCAGGTCCAGCGACCGGCCCAGCAGCAGCGCGATCCCCGCCAGCAGCGGCAGCAGCACCGGGGCGATGACCAGATGGCTCATCGTCACAGTATCCACCCGCTGCCGCACGGCCGGTGCGTCAACCCGGCAGTGCGGCGCTCAAGGCTCATGCATTCCATCCACATGGTCATTTCCCAGTTCGGCTCGCGCCTTGAGCGCCAGCATGATGACGAAGGCGGTCATGGCAAAGCCGATGACAATGGCGGTGAGCACCAGGGCCTGGGGCAGGGGATCGGTGTAGGCTGCGGCGGTCGGGTCGATGAGCGGCGGGCGGCCGACGACCAGCCGGCCCATCGCGAACAGGAACAGGTTCACCGCGTAGGACAGGAAGGTCAGTCCCAGCACGACCGGAAAGGTGCGGGCGCGCAGGATGAGATAGATGCCGCACCCGGTCAGGGTGCCGATGATCAGGGCCAGCAGTGCCTCCATCAGCAGGCCCCCGTGGGAGCGGCGTCCCGCCGCGCTGGGGCTCGCGTCATGCTCAGTAGACGGAACGGTTTTGAGTTTTCGGTTTGTTGTTTTTCGTTAATATTTTTTAAACATTGGGTTACGAAAAACGAAAAACGAAAAACCAACAACGACGGGTATGACCTGTTCATCTGCCGGCCCCGCGGGCGTCCGGTGCTTGATCCGCCGACGGATGGCTCGCGTCATGCACCAGCCCCAGGTGAATCAGGATCAGCAGGGTCGCACCCACCACCACCAGATAGACCCCCAGATCGAAGGCCATGGCCGAGGCGAGTTCAAAATCACCCGGCGGCCAATGGATGTGCGTGAAGGTCGAGGTCAGGAAGGGATAGCCGAGCAGTAGGCTGCCGAGCCCGGTCAGGGTCGCGATGAGCAGACCGGCGCCGATCAGCGGATGCAGGTCGCCGGGCAGGCGCGCGTGGGTCCAGGCCACCCCGTTGGCCAGGTATTGCATGATCAGCGCGACCGCGGTGATCAGCCCGGCGATGAACCCGCCCCCCGGCTGATTGTGCCCGCGCAGCAGAATGTAGACTGAGACCAGCAGCGCCAGCGGCAGCAGCAGGCGCACCAGCGAGGCCATGATGGCCGGGTGCAGATCCGGGTCCCAGGGGCGGCCCTGATCGTCACGTGCCGGCCCGGTGAGCTGCAGCCCCTCCAGCATGGCATAGATCCCCAGCGCGGCGAGCGCCAGCACCGTGATCTCGCCCAGGGTGTCGTAGCCGCGGAAATCCACCAGGATCACATTGACCACATTGGTGCCGCCGCCGCCCGGCAGACTGTTGGCCAGAAACCAGTCGGCGATGGAGGCCTGCGGCCGGGTCAGCACCGCCCAGGCCAAGGCGGCAGCGCCGCCGCCGGATGCGACCGCCGGCAGCAGGTCGCGGCCCTGGCGGATACGGCTGGACTGCGCGGGCGTCGTCTGCGGCAAGAAATAGAGTGCGAGCAGCAGCAGGATCACGGTCACCACTTCCACCGACAACTGGGTGAGCGCCAGATCCGGGGCGGAGAAAACCACGAAGATCAGTGAGCAGCCGAGCCCCACGGCCCCCAGCAGGATCAGCGCCGTGAGCCGCTGACGGTGCAGGACCACCACCAGCACCGCGGTGAGCATCAGCCCCAGAGCGGCCAGGCTGCCGGCCAGGCCCACCGGCAGCAGCGGGCGCGGGCCGGTCAGCGGCACCCGCTGCCCCCACCAGCCGGCGAGGCCAAGCAGCAGCGCGCTCAGCACGAACCACAGCAGCATCCGCTGTAACGAACCGCTATCCAGGCGGGCGGTCACCCAGGCGGTCAATGTGAAGACTCCCGCCACCAGCCGGTCATAACCGCGGCGGGCCTCGAAGCGGCCCTCCACCCGATCGGCCAGGGCGAACAGGGGGCGGCGGCCGAGATAGACCAGTCCGCCGCCGACCAGGGCGATGACGCTCATCCACAGCGCTGGACTGAACCCGTGCCAGATGGCGAGATCGTGGTCCGGCAAGGGGCCTTGCAAGACCCCGGCAGCCGCCACCGCCAGCAGCGGTTCCACCGTCAGTGCCGGCAGCATCCCGACCAGGATGCAGATGGCCACCAGCACCTCCACCGGCACCTTCATCCAGCGCGGCGGCTCGTGCGGCGTGCGCGGCAGGTCCACGGGTTTGCCGTTGAAGAACACGTCATGGACGAAGCGCAATGAATAGGCCACCGCGAAGATGCCGGCGAAAGTCACCGCGGCCGGCACCAGCCAGCCGAAGCGGTAGCGGCCCGCGACCCCCACGGCCTCGGCGAAAAACAGTTCCTTGGACAGGAACCCGTTGAACAGCGGCACCCCGGCCATGGCCGCCGCCGCCACCATGGCGAGCGTTGCGGTGTAGGGCATGTAGCCCCAAAGGCCGTTGATGCGGCGCATGTCGCGGGTCCCGGTCTCATGGTCGATGATGCCGGCGGCCATGAACAGCGACGCCTTGAAGGTCGCGTGATTGATGATATGGAAGACCCCGGCGAGCGCGGCGAGCGGCGTGCCGATGCCGAACAGCATGGTGATCAGCCCCAGGTGGCTGATGGTGGAGTAGGCCAGCAGGCCCTTCAGATCATGTTTGAAGAGTGCGATCACCGCGCCGATCATGAGCGTCAGCAACCCGGTCAGCCCGACCAGCCAGAACCATTCCGCGGTGCCGGACAGCACCGGGAAGAGCCGTGCCAGCAGAAAAACCCCGGCCTTGACCATGGTCGCCGAGTGCAGATAGGCCGACACCGGCGTTGGTGCCGCCATGGCGTTGGGCAGCCAGAAGTGGAAGGGGAACTGCGCCGACTTGGTAAAGGCGCCGAGCAGGATCAGCATCAGCATCGGCAGATAGAGCGGATGGGCGCGGATCAGATCGCCGGCGGCCAGGACTGCGCCGAGCTCATAGCTGCCGACGATCTCGCCCAGCAGCAGCACGCCGCCGAGCAGCGCCAGCCCGCCCATCCCGGTCACCGCCAGCGCCATGCGCGCCCCGTTGCGGGCCTCCGCGCGCTGATGCCAGTAACTGATCAGCAGGAAGGACGACAGACTCGTCAGTTCCCAGAAGATCAGCAGTTGGATCAGGTTTTCGGACAGCACCAGCCCCAGCATGGAGCCCATGAACAGCAGCATGAAGCAATAGAAGCGTCCCAGCGGGTCCTGCGGCGAAAAATAGTAACGGGCGTAGAGCACGATCAGGAACCCGATGCCCAGGATCATCAGGGCGAACAGCAGCCCGAGCCCATCCAGGCGCAAGACCAGATCGAGCCCCGCCGTCGGCATCCAGGCGATCCGCTCGACCAGCGTCGCGCCGGCAAAGGTGTCCATGGCGCCCTGGACCAGCCACCCGCCGGCCGCCAGGGTCGCGGCGCCCGCGATCCAGGCGGCGACATTGGGCCCAAGGCGCGCGGCCCAGGCCGCCAGCGCGGCGCCCAGAAACGGGGTGATGACACAGAAGACGAGTTGCATGGGGCCGATGGACTCCGGGGCCGCGTGGCCGATCCGCAACAGGCGCGGACCGCTGCCGACCGGTCGGATTCTACCTGACTGGCGCGCCGGGTCGATCGAAACGTAATCGAGGTCCATGATACCTGCGAGAGCCTTGATCCTCTTTCCGGCCAATGCGGGTAACTTGCGCACCGGAAGGCGAGTTTTTGGTGGGACCAAGGCCGCGCAGACGCGACGGCGACCGGGTAAAGCCTCGGCCTCCGGTTTTTTCGTTAAAGGCTTCGAAAAAATAAGGGGTCCACCGAGGGACCCCTTAGGTATTTCCGGAACAGCGGATACCACCCACTATCGGCTCGGATGTAGGTGCGACTGAAGTCGCACCTCCATTGACCGGTATCCGAATTGTCGGAAATCGCCTAACGCTCGCTGAACCCGCGTCCGGTGAACGGACGCAAGGCGGCTGGGCGTTAGCCGCAGGTCTTCATGCCAAACAGGGTGTAGGCCGGGCACCAGCTCATGGCGGCGGTGGCCAAGGGCACGATGCCGATCCAGCCCCAGGCGTCGATGGTGCCGGTGACGGTCAGGCCGATCAGGGCGATGCCGGCGACGGCGCGAATGGCGCGGTCAACGGTGCCGACGTTCTTGGTAATGCTCATGGTGTCGATCTCTGCAAGTTGGTGAATGATCGCCCCGTTCCCTGGGCATGATGATCAGACTATAGGACGGGGCCGATGGTTTCAGTGACAAGATCACTGAGACCCGCGGCTGAGCCGCTGCAGACCCGGGCGATCCAATACTTGCAGGGTCGAACGCCCCAGCCGCACCAGGCCGGCTGATTCCAGCCGCTTCAAGTGCCGTGAGACGACCTCGCGTGCCGTACCCAGTTCGACGGCGATGTCCTGGTGGGTGGCCGCGATCGGCGCCGGACCGGCGCGCGCTAACAGGAAGTCGGCCAGCCGCCGTTCGATCGGCCGGAAGGCGAGTTCCTCCATGCGGGTGATCACCTCGGCGAGGCGGCTGCCCAGGTTGGCGAAGACGAAGCGCCGGAAGGCCGGTGCCTCTTCCAGGGCGCGGTCGAAGACCGGCTTGGTCAGCGTCAGGACGCGGACCGCGGTCTCGGTGAAACCCTCGGCCGGGTAGTTCTCGCCGGAGAGGATACAGCAGGTGGTGAGTACGCACGCGTGACCGGGCAGCACGCGGTACAGCACGGCCTCGCGGCCGCCCTCGCCGATGACCTGAATCCGCACACTACCGGACAGCACCAGCACATAGTTGTGGCAGGGGGCGCCGGCATGGAACATGGGTTGGTCCGGCGGGAGGTCGAGCCGCTGGGCGCCCTCGATCAGGGCGCGGGTGGCCGGGTCACCAGCCGCCAGGGCAGGGAACAGGTGGTGCCAGGCGCTGTCAGTCACGGCCGTTCAACCGATCTGATCCGCCCCTGGCGTGCGTCATGCCGGCTCGCTCGCCGATGGCTGCACTGGTGTCTGACCGGCCTGGAGCGCTCGCGCGACCCGTTCGACCCGTGCCGCGAGATCCGTATCGCGCGGCGCCGGGCCGCATAGATACCAGGCGCGCAGCAGGTCGACCGCGCCGCGCAGGCTGTCGCCTTCGCCCTCGCTCATCCGTTCGGCGAGTCGGCCGACCTGCAGCTTGAGTCGTTCCTGGGCCAAGGCGGGGGGCGAGTCCACCCCGGCGGCGACCTCGAGTTCCAGACACAGCCGGTCTCGCCGAATCCGGTTGACAGCGGCTTGCGCCTGCAATTCGGCGAGTCGCGCCGGATCGGCCGCCGCCGCCAGGGCCGCGTGCCGGCGGGCGTCCAGTGCCGCCTGCTGGTGCCGGTCGGGCAGTTCCGGCAGGCTGACCCAGGTCGGCTCAAGGTCCGCGACCGGCGTGGCCGCGGCCGCCGGGTCGAGGACGGCCTGTTCCAGTGTCTCGCACAGCGCGGCCCGTTGCGCGAGCAGGTCCATCGCCGTGCGTTGCGCCGCCGCCTCGATTTCGGCACGGCGGTGGGCGATCTGGTCGCGCGCCTGCTGCCAGCGGCGATTGACGGCCGCGGCCGCCTGGCGGGGCAGCGGGGCGGATTCCCCGTCGCGCCAGCGTTGTTCGAAGTCGCGCAGCCCCGCGGCCAACCGGCGCGGGTCGTCCTCGGCCGCCGCGAACGCAAGGGCCTCCGCACAGAGCGCCTCGCGGGCGGCCAGGTTCTCCGCCAGCTCGCTGCGCTGCGCCTGGTGCTGGGCGGAACGGCGCTCGAAGACTGCATCGCAGGCCGCGCGGAACTCCTGCCACAGGCGATTCTCATCGCGTTGGCGGGCCGGGACCGTGGTCTGCCACTGGCGCTGGATGGTCTTGGTCTCCTCGATGGCCGGGTCCAGATCGGCGAGCGCTGCCAACTCCTGCACGCGCTTGATCAGACCCTGCTTGAACGTCTGATTGCGCTCCCGTTCCGCCTCGATGCGCTGGTCCAGCGTCCTGATGGCGCGATGGAAGCGGCGGTCCAGCCGGTGCCGCGCGCGCGGTTCGCAGGGGCCGATCAGCGACCAGGCCTGACGCAGTTCGCGCTCCGCGTGCAGGACGCGTTTCCAGTCCACGCGCTCCCAGTCGACCTGGGCGAGGAAGTCATCGAGCTGTTGGCAGACCTGTTCGCGCGCGGCCCGATTGGCGGCCTGCTCCGCCGCCTGGGCCTCGAGTACGGGGCGCACGCGCGCGTGCACTGCCGTGCTGGCCTCCTGGAAGCGCTCCCATAAGGTCTGGTTTCCGGGTGAGCCGGACTGGTCCAGTTCTTTCCAGTCCGTTTGCAGGACGTGCAGGCGCTCGGCCACGGCTGCCAGCGGCAGATCCTGGTCGCGCAGGGCGGTCATGGCCGCGCACAGGGCCTCGCGGTGCTGATCCGCGCCCCAGCGGCGCCAGTGTTGCAGGTCGCGGACCCGCGGGCTCAGTGCCCGCAGGCGCGCGGCTGATGCCGCGGTGGCCTCCTTGGGCAGGCCGCTGGACTGGATGAGGTCCAGTGCGGCTTGCAGGCTTTGGTGCAGGGGATCGGCCTTCTTCAGTTCCCCGGCCTCGACCAGCGCCTCGAGCGCGTCGATGCGGGCGGGGAATTCAGCCAGGCGTTGGCGCGCGTGGCGCTGCTGGGTCTGGAGCCGGTGCTCCAGGCGGCTCGCCAGATCACTGAAGGCGGCCGTTTCGGCGGCCGCCAGGTCCGCGGGCAGCCCCTCGCACAGGGCGCGGCCTTGCTCGATCAGGGTGCGGGTTTGGGCCAGGTCGAGCAGCCTGCTGTCCTGCATGAGCCGCTCGGCCTTGGCGAGGGTGCCGCGCAGCCGCTCGCGCTGCTTGTTCAGTCGCAGTAGCGACTGTTCGATCACTTCGGCGGCCTGCAGTTGTTGGTTGAACCGCCGGTCGAATCCCGCCTGCTCGCCGTCGGGCAAGGCCTCCAGACTCGCCCAGGCGACGGTCAGCCGTTCCCGTGCCGCACCAATCTGGCCATCGGCGGCGAGCGCCGCGAGCTGTGCTGCCTCGGCAATCAGTGCCTCGCGCTCGGCGCGCAGCGCGACCCGCGCCTCCTGTGCCGCGCGCTGGGCGGCGTTGGCGGCGCGGTCGTTGTCGAAGGCCGCGATGAAGCGCTCACGGGCGGCGGTATAACGGGCGCCGTCGGCGGGGTCCGCCTGGGGTGCGATCTCGGCCCACTGGCGATCCAGGTGCTCCAGCAGGGCGCGGTCCGCCGTCCACTGCTGCAGGTGGCCCAACCGTTCGGCACGCTCGCACAGGTCGGTGCATAAGGCGTGGATCCGTTTGGGCTCTTCCTCGCGGGCGGTGATCCGGCGAAGCTTCTCACGGGCGGTGCGGTACACCGCCTTGTCCTTCTTGCCGATGGCTCGCGCCACCTGTTCCAGCGCCTGCCGGTCCTCGAGCCGGGCGACGGCCGCGCCGCGATTACCGGCCGCGGTGTCGCGCAGGGCGCAGTCCGCGAGCACACCCGGCGTACCGACCCGGTCGATGGCGGCGCGCCGCACCTCGGGCTCCTTCCCGTCACGGGCCAGATGCTCCAGGAGCCGCGGGTCCGCAACCAGGGCAACATCCGCAAGCCGGTCGGCCAGTGACAACTCGGCCTGATCGGCGCCGCTCAACAGGTTGCGGTAACGCACCGCGGCGAGTTCACGCACGCCGAGGTCGTCGTCCTGGGCGAGAATGTCGCGCAGATGCTGCAGGCTCGCCAGGCGCCGGACCGCGTCGAGGCGAACGGCGCGGTCGCCATGGCCGCGCGCAAGCTCCAGGAGATCTTCCTGGCTCGTCTTTTTTTCCGCAGCCGGGCGGTGTTTTTTCAGAAAGCGATCGAAAAACATCAGCAATCAATCCGCGTGTCTTCCCGTGGCCGGTCATTGTACCCGAGCGGCCACGCGGCGTTAGGATTACCCGCGCGAAAATGGGCGGGATCGACTGGATTTCGCAGGAATTTGCAGGTGAAGTCGTGGCCGGGTAGGATGCTCCGATCGTGTTGATCCGATGATGTTGTCCGCACCCGCGCGGGCGAATCTGCACTGGTACCCCGCCATGAACGCTGCCCCGTCGTCGGCGCGCGCGACCCGGTCCGCGCGACGCCCGTGGCTCGCCGGGTCGGTTATAGTGGTGGGCCTGACGCTCGGGGTCGCTGCGACCCTGTTCCATCGATCGCAGATGCAGCATCTGCGGGAAATGGTCGAGCGTGACCTCGACACCATCGGTGCCTTGACCGCCCAGCGGATCGTCGCCTGGCGTGCCGAGCGGCTCGCCGACGCCGGGGTACTGACGGACAGCCTGCTCCTGAGCGACGCGATTGCCCGCTGGCGTGCCGCGCCGGATGAGACCGACGCTGAATCGCTGCTCACCCACTTGCGGGCGCTGCAGCGACGCTATGGCTATCAGGATGTGGTGCTGTTGGACCCGGATGGACGGGTTGCGTTGAACCTGACCGGTGTCGACTGCTCCGACCCGGGCAAAGAAGGCGCCGCGCTGGCGTTGGCGCTGCGGACTCGGCAGCCGGTGCTGACCGACTTGCACACCAATCCAGCCTGTCCATTCCCCCATTTGAGTGTCATCGCCCCCGTGTTCGAGGCGGTGTTCGGGGATGCGGACCGGGACGCCCGGCCGCTCGGCGCGATCGAGTTGCGCAGCGATGCCCGCGAGTCACTTTATCCGCTGCTGAGCGGTTGGCCGACCCCCAGTGTCAGTGCGGAAAGCCTGCTGGTCCGCCGCGACGGCGACGACGTGCTGGCCCTGAGCCCCTTTCGGCATCAGGCCGGTGCCGCGCTCGTGCGGCGCGCACCGCTCAGTCATACCGAGCTGCCGGCGGTCAGGGCGGTAAGCGGGGCGACGGGCGCCCTGACGGGGCTGGATTACCGGGGGGTCGAGGTTGTCGCGGCAGTCCGACCGGTGCCGGAGTCGACCTGGTTTCTGATCTCCAAGATGGACAGTGCCGAGGCCTTCGCCGCCGGCCGGCAGCGCGTGAGTCTGACCCTGACCCTGCTGCTGAGCGGGCTGGGCGCGCTCATTTTGATCGCCCTGGGACTGCGGCAGCGTCAGGAGAAGGCGCGTTATCGCGCCGCCGCCCAAGCGTCATCGGCCGAAATCGCGTTCCGCCGCGCGCGCGAGCAGGAAATCGAGCGTCTCAGTCGCCTGTATGCGGCGCTCGGCCAGGTGAACCAAACACTGTTGCGCAGCACGACGCGCGCTCAGCTCTTTTCATCGATCTGTTCGATCCTGGTCGATACCAGTCGGTTCGCCATGGCCTGGATCGGCTGGGTCGATGCGCAGACGCACCGCATCGTGCCGGTGGCGTCCTCCGGCGATGACACGGGTTATCTGGACAGTATCGTCGTGTACGCGGATGAGCGTCCGGAAGGCCGGGGCCCGACCGGCACGGCGACGCGCGAAGATCGCGTCATAGTCTGTGCGGATTTCCTCTCCAATGCGAGCACTCTGCCCTGGCAGCAGGCGGGGCAGCGGGCGGGTTGGGCGGCCTCGGTCAGCCTGCCGATCCACTCCGCCGGCCGGGTCGGCGGTGCCCTGACCCTGTATGCGCGACAGCCGGGCCTGTTTGGAGACGAGGAGGTCGCCTTGCTGGAGCAGGCCGCCGCCAACCTGTCGTTCGCGCTGGATGCGCTCGATACGGAACAGCAGCGCCGACAGGCTGAACTGGCGCTGCAAGAGGCCTCCGACCGCTATACCCGGATGCTCGACACGACGAGCGACGGGTTCTGGCTGGTCGATATCGCCTCGGGACAACTCCTGGATGTCAATGCGGCGGCGGTGCGGATGAGCGGCTATTCACGCGATGAACTGCTCGCCATGCGCATTACCGACCTGGACGTCATGCATGACTCCGCTGCTGTGGACACGCATAACGCGCATATCTTCGTACAGGGTTTCGATCGCTTCGAGACGCAGCACCGCACCCGTGACGGCCGCATCATCGATGTGGAGGTCAGCACCATGCCCGATGCGCAGTCCCGCACCTTCCTGGCCTTTCTGCGCGACATCACACAGCCTAAGCAGGCGGAGCGTGAGATCCGGTCACTCAATACCGAGCTGGAGACCCGGGTCGCCCAGCGGACCGCCGAGCTGGGCGCGACCAACGAGGAATTGCGCGCGATTTTCGATTCGGCGAGCGTGGGTATCGTGCTGACGCGTGATCGCATGATCATCCGCTGCAACCGCAGACTGGAAGAAATCTTTGGTTGCGCATCCGGCGCGCTCGACGGGTCGCCGACCCGCATCTGGTATCCGGATGAGGCGAGTTATATCGCGGTTGGCAAGGAGATCTACGGGCAGTTGGCGCAGGGGGAGATGCACATTCAGGAGGTCCGGTTCGTCAAGCAGGACGGTACCCTGTTCTGGGCGCGGCTGCGCGGACGCAAGCTCGATCAGGACGGCGCCGCGACGACCGCGCTGACGACCATTGAAGACATCACCGCCGAACGCGAGGCCTATGAGCGCCTGCGTCAAGCCAAGGAAGCCGCGGAAGTGGCGACGCGTGCCAAGTCCCAGTTCCTGGCCAATATGAGTCATGAAATCCGCACGCCGATGAACGCCATCATCGGCCTGACGCATCTGTTACAGACCATGGACCCCGAGCCCGCCCATCGGGAACAGCTGGGCAAGATCACCCATGCATCCCGGCACCTGTTGCAGATCATCGACGACATTCTGGATCTCGCCAAGATCGAAGAACAGCGGCTGGTCCTGGAAGAGACCGCGGTCGATCTGGAGGCCGTGATCCGGCACGTCTGCGCATTGGTTGGGGAGAAAGCCTTCGCCCGCCGGTTGGAACTGGTCGTGGATTTGGACCCGGCCGTGGCCGGGGCGCCACCGCTGCGCGGCGACCCGACCCGCCTGGCCCAGGTGCTGCTGAATTTCCTGGGGAATGCGGTCAAATTCACCGAGCGGGGCGCGATCCGGTTGCGGGTGCGGATGATGGACGATGGCCCCACGGATTGCGTGTTCCGCTTCGAGGTCCAGGATACGGGCATCGGTATCGCCCCTGAACATCTCGATCGACTGTTTGAGGCGTTCGAACAGGCCGACACCTCCATCACGCGCCGTTTCGGCGGCACCGGCCTGGGTCTGACCATCAACCGTCGACTGGCGCGCTTGATGGGCGGCGAAGTGGGCGTCGACAGCCGGGTCGGCGTGGGCAGCACCTTCTGGTTCACCGCCCGGCTCGGCAAGATGACCGGGGCGATCCATCATCGGCTGCGTCCAGTCGCCCTGCGTGGCTGGCGGGCGTTGGTGGTGGATGACCAGGCGGAGGCGCGGGAGGTGCTGGCCGCCATCCTGTCCGCCTGGGGGGTCGCGGTAACGGCGGTGGACTCCGGTGCAGCCGCACTCGATGAACTGCAGGGTCACGCGGCACACTATGACCTGATTCTGCTGGACTGGCGGATGCCGGGGCTGGACGGCATCGAGACCGCGCGGCGCATTGCCGGCCTGCCGCTGGACCGCCTGCCCATCTCGCTGCTGCTGGTCACGGCGTATGACGATGCGCACCTGCGCGACAGCGCACGGGACGCCGGTTTCGCGTCCGTCCTGATCAAGCCGGTCACCCCGTCCGATCTGCATGATGCGCTGAGCCGGATCCTGGGGGGGGTCGCACCGGTCGAGCCCCCAATGAGTTCGCCGCGCTCCGCCGCCGCGGCCTTATCCGCGATCCATCGCGGGACTCCGGTGCTGCTGGCCGAAGACGACCTGATCAACCAGGAAGTGGGTCGGGAATTGCTGCGGGCCGTCGGCCTGGAGGTGGCGATCGCCAACAACGGCGCCGAGGCGCTCGCCATGGTTCAGCGCGGGACCTATGCCCTGATCCTGATGGATATGCAGATGCCGCAGATGGACGGTCTGACGGCGACGCGGGCGATTCGGGCGGTGCCGGCCGGGCAGACGTTGCCGATCCTGGCCATGACCGCCAACGCCTTCGCCGAGGACCGCGAGCGTTGCCTGGCGGCGGGCATGAACGACTTTATTGCCAAACCGGTCGATCCGGCCACGCTCTACGCGACCCTGCTGAAGTGGTTGTCGCCGACGCCGCGGGCAACGGCGCCCATTCTGCCCCTGGGCCATGATCGCTCGGATGAAGGTGCGCAACCATCCATTGAGCGGCAGGCGGCAGGCCAATCGGCGCTTGACAGCGCCGTGGATACGTCGGCCAATGAACCCGCGGCGGCGACCGCGGTTACCCTGACCGCCGGCGCGGTCGGGGTGCTCGATCTCACGCGCGGCCGCGGTAACTTCGGCGATGTCAGAGTCTATCATCGGTTGTTGCGGCGGTTTGCCGAGTCGTACCGCACGGCGGGTCATGACGTGCGGGACCTGATGGCGCGCGGCGAAGTGAGCGCCGGTGCCGGTCTGGCCCATAAACTGAAGGGGGTCGCGGGGACGCTGGCGCTGAGCGAGGTGGCGCGCCGCGCCGCGGTGATCGAGCAGGACCTCAAGTCGGAGCGCGCGACGTCGGCAGATTGGGCGGGACTTCAAGACGCGCTCGACGCCGCGGTTGACGCCATCAGGCGGGTCGCCGGTGAACCTGCCGAGGTCGCCGCCCCGCGCCCCGCCGTCATTGATGTCGCTGCGGCCAGTCGATTAATGCAGGCGTTGTTGCGTGCGCTCGATGGCGACAACCCGGGTCCGGCCGAGGCCCGTCTCGCCGAGTTGAACCAAGCGCTGCCGGGCGACCCGCTATGCGGCGTGCGCGCGTGCGTCGACGGATTCGACTTCCGCGCCGCGGAGGCGGAGGTGCTGCGGGTGGCGCACGAACTGGGGATTCCTCTTGATAACGGACTAACGGATCGGAAATAAAATAGACAAGAAATCGTTGTCGTTGTCGTAATCGTTGTCATAATCGGAAACGCGATGTGTCGATCGGGTTTCGATAAGACTTTTGATTACGATTACGATGATGACAACGACCGCGACGCACAAGTGTTCCTTAATAGACTTGCTTCGCTTGTTAGTGAGCGATTTCTCAATCCGCCGGAGCGTCACTATGTCGATTAGACCCATCCTCTGCGTGGATGACGAGCCCGCCAATCTGGCCTTATTGCGCGAGACCCTGAAAGACACCTATACGCTGGTATTTGCGCGCAGCGCAGCGGATAGCCTCGCGGCGGTGGCGAAACACCAGCCCGCGCTGATCCTGCTCGATGTGCAGTTGCCGGATATGGACGGCTATACCGTGTGCCGCCGGCTCAAGGCAACGGCCGCGACCGCGGACATCCCGGTGATCTTCGTCACGGGCCAGGCGCGGGAGGTCGACGAACAGGCGGGTTTCGATGCCGGCGGTATCGATTACATCACCAAACCGGTACGTCCGTCGATCGTCAAGGCGCGGGTCCGGGCACATCTTTCACTGGTTCACACGAGTCGACTCGAAGAAGCGTATCGCGACGCCGTCTATATGCTCGGTGCCGCCGGCCATTTCAATGATGCCGATACCGGTGTGCACATTTGGCGAATGGCTGCCTATAGCCGCGCGCTGGCCCGGGCCGCGGGTTGGGAGCCGGAACGCTGTGATCTGCTCGAGCTGGCCGCACCAATGCACGATACGGGAAAAATAGGTATTCCAGCGGCGATTCTGAAGAAGCCGGGGAAACTGGATGCCGACGAATGGGAGATCATGAAAACCCATACCCTCATCGGTCATCAGATCCTGAGTCGCAGCCGCGCACCGGTTTTTCAATTGGCCGCCGAGGTGGCCCTCGGTCACCACGAGCGCTGGGACGGGGGTGGTTACCCGCGGGGTCTGATCGGCAGTGCAACGCCCGAGTCGGCCCGCATCGTCGCCGTGGCTGACGTATTCGACGCGTTGTCGATGAAGCGTGCCTACAAAGACAGTTGGTCGATCGAGCAGATCGTGGCACAGCTGACCGCCGGCGCCGGACACCATTTCGACCCGCGGTTGACGTGTCTGTTCATCGCTATCCTGCCGGAAATCCTCAGCCTCAGGAACCAATGGGAGGCACGGGACGGCGACGTTCTCGCCTGGTCTCAACATCTGCCCCCCGGCCGATGAAGCGGCGGCCCGGCCAAGGTCCCGTCGGCGCTGGATGCTGTCGTGTCATGGCGCTGATCACGCGTCAGGCCCGTCGTGGTGGGTCTTTCGTTTCTCGTTTTTCGTAACCCAAGGTTCGAAAGCCCTTGGCGAAAAGCAAAAAACGTAAAACAAATCGGTATATTAAGTTATTGCGATGTATATTTGATCGTTAGTACAGGTGTGTTGCGTAACCCCATGATGCTATCTTGGTGCGGCCGCGAGGCGATCTGGTGCGCAACGATTCGCCAGGCCCGCGAAGCGCGTGAATCCGACCCAACTAAAATGAGTTTTGACACGGTGCCGGTTTTGAGTTAAACCATTACCTATAGCAACGCATTCCGTTTGGCGCAGCGAACCGGGAATGACGCAATGCAGCAATTTCCTGGTTAATGGTGCAATGCAGCAATCGGCGATCATGCTGCAATGCACCATTTCCTAAGCTGGTTGATTTAGGTATTTCTACTTAATTTCCATACGTGTGCGATCGATATGAAGTCATGAAAAACAATTAGTTATGACTCGTTTTACGCAATTGTTGCGGTGCAGGCACCCGGTCGAGTGTATTGCTGCGATGATCCGAGGGTGCTACATTATAGTGATTAAGATGGCCTGCATTGGGGGTTTGGTACTAGGGAATACCCGTAGATGCGGGCGGGCGGCATGATGCCACAGAAGGTCGGACACGACGCGTCCCTGAAGGCTTTTCCCTTCCGGCGCCGCTGGTCAACTAACAACGAAGAGGACAATTCATGTACACCTTAGATGGCTACCGTAGCACCCACTCGGAGTTGCGCCAGACGATCGACGACCTGCGCTCGATCCTCACCATGGAGCAACTGCGGATACGACCCAACGCTAAGACCGCATATGAGTTGTTGTGCGACCTGGGCGAGCGCGTGCGCAGGCATTTGGCGGAAGAGGATCGCGGGATCTACCCCAGCCTGCTGATCCACGACGACCCGAAGGTCAAGTCCATCGCCTGGGGGTTCATCAGCGGCGAGCGGCCGTTACGGCAGACCTTCGACGACTACTACACGCGCTGGCTGAAGACTTGCGATTTCAATTTCAGCAGCGAGTTTCTGGCCGAAACCCACGAGGTGTTCGACCTGGTTGCGCAACGCATCGATAGCGAAGAGCGGGTCCTCTTCCCTAAGCTTGTCGAAATCGGCATGTTCAACGACGTGCGTGCGTAGTTCAGGCCTCACCGGGACCGCGGACCTTGTCATCAAGGACGGCGGCCACCGCGGCCGGTTCGCTCGGCAGTGACACTCCAGCCGCTGCAGCCAGCAGCATCAGCACGGCAGTGAACGGGCTGCCGGGGGTGGTCGAGGGTTTGGTTTCAAGACACTGCTCGTAAATTCGCGCCAGCCGACGGACGAAGCGACGACCGAGATCGGTGATAATCGGCTCTGGGCGCGGCGATGGCGCCGGCGGCGAGACGGCCGTGGGGTGGGTGGCTACGCGAGCGACGGTGGCGCTCACCCGCTCCAGTTCCTCCAGCAAGGCATCAAAATAGGCATCGTCATAGGTGCGCCGGAAGCGGTCGCTGCTATTCATTGCGGCGCCGATCGCGGCCCGTTCAGTCTCACTCAGGCCGCGCAGTTGCCCTGCCAGGGCGGCTGCGGCAGCGACGATCCCATCCAACGTCGGATTAGACCGGGTCTGCTCGATCGGGGACTGAGTAGCGATCGGGGGCGGCGCGGCCTGCAGTTCCGGGCTCAGTGCGACCCGACGAAACTTCGCCAGATCATAGGCAATCGCGGAGAGGAAGAGCGCATGGCTCTCGGCATCGCCGACTGCCGCCGCGATCAAGGGCGCGAGCAACGCCGCGCGTTGTTCGTCGCTCAGACGGTAAGGTTCCAGGAAACGCGCTTTCGGTGGACGCGGCGCGGCCGTCTCGTCCGGGGGATCCGACGGCGGCGCATGGGCGCGAACCCATTGTCCGCGCCGGTCCCCATCTTGCGCGTGGGCAGGACCCTCGGTGGTTGCTTTGCGCACTCAGAACGCCGCATCCCACCGTCCGCCGCCCCGGCTGGCCGTCCCGACGAACGGGTTGGTGCGGCGCTCCTGCCCGAAGGTCGACATGGGCCCATGTCCGGGGATGAAGCGGACCTCATCCCCTAAAGGGAAGAGACGTTCGGTAATGGACGCAATCAGGTCGCGGTGGTTCCCGCGCGGGAAATCGGTGCGCCCGATCGACCCCTGAAAGAGCACATCGCCCACCTGAGCGAGGCCGCCGGCGGCGTGATGGAAGACCACATGGCCGGGGGTATGCCCTGGGCAGTGCAGGACATCCAGGGTCGCCTCGCCGACCGTGACGGTGTCGCCGTGCGTCAGCCACTGGTCCGGTTCGAAGGCCCGTACCGGGGGCATTCCGAACATCTCACATTGTTCGGGTAGTGCGTGGATCAGGAAGGCGTCGTCGCGATGGGGGCCGGTGATCGGCAGCGCGAGCTGTGCAGCCAGGTCTCCGGTGGCGCCGACATGGTCCAAGTGTCCATGGGTCAACAGGATGCGTTCGGGCGTGAGTTGCAGTTCCTCGATCAGGGCCAGGATGCGCGCGGCCTCCCCGCCGGGGTCGATGATCGCCGCGCGGCGCGTGCGTTCGCACCAGATCAGCGTGCAGTTCTGCTGGAAAGGGGTGACGGGGAGGATGCGGAAGTCCATATCAGGTGCGCAAGAACGTGTAGAGCCGGTCCTTGAGGGCCAGACGCTCTTTTTTCAGTTCTTCAATGGTCTCATCGGCGACCGGGATGCCGAGTTCCTCGAGTTGGCGCACCCGGGCGTCGAGGTCGTCGTAGTCGGTCATCAGGTGTTCGAAGACCGGGTTGGCGGCGCGCATGCTCGCGATTTTGCCCGTCAACTCCGGAAATTCGTGCAGCAGGTCATGGGGTTCACCAAGCATTTGATCCGTGCCTCTTCACGTGGATGGCCGCCGCAAGATACGGCGGTGGGCCGCTAGTTTACCGCAGGGTGACGCGGCGGAAACAGCTTGGTCACATAGAACGCGACAAGCAGGCCGCCGCGCGATCATTTGGCGTTCGCATCCATCTGTTTGATGACCTCGTCGGTGATGTCGGCGGACTTGTCCATATAGATGATTCCTTGGAGGCTGCGTTCCACGACCATGCCGATTTTTTTCTGTTTGGCGACGACGTCCACGGCCTTCTGGGCCGAGACCAAGACCTCGCGGCCGCGCTCTTGTTGGGCCTTCAGTAACTCCTGCTGGAAGGGCGCGGCCGTCTTTTCGAACGCCTCGATGCGCTTCTTAAGTTCCGCCTCTTTTTTGGCGAGTTGGTCCTTGCTCATAAGTGCGCCTTCCCGCGCCAGACCGGCCTGGAGTTGCTTGATGGCCTGCTCTTCCTCGCCGAGTGGTTTGGCTTTAGGCTCGAACTCCTTGCGCAGTTGCTCCTGAACCTTGCTCCCCAGCTTGCTTTTTTCGATGACTTGCTGCATGTCCACGAAGCCGATCTCGGTCGCCTGGATAGCGGCCGCCGGTAGGATAAAAAGTAAAAAAGACAATAGGATACGATTTCTTTGCATGGCGCGGGCTCCGGGCTGTTGCGGGTCGGTCGGAATGCCGGCGGTGAGGGAGTGCTGCCGACAAGGTTGCGAGGACGATGCTGATGCCGGATTCTAACAGGATGGGCGACGTTACCTGATGGTCGCGTTGGCCGCGATCGGCGTTGCACCCTATGCAACCGGTCCCGTCTTGCGCTTCGCGCCGCGCTATTGGATGCTTTGCGTCTTTGGGGCCGCGCAGGCCTCCTTCAGTGAGTGGTGGCATCGTGGGTAACTCGCTTCAGGAACAGTTGCTGAAGGCCGGTCTGGTCAGTGAGCAGCGGATCAAGGACGTGCGCACGGACAAGCGTAAGACGGTCAAGCAGACCGGCAAACGCACCCCGCCGACCGAGGATCCGGCGCGCCAGGCGGCCGAGCGGGCGCGGGCCGAGAAGGCGGCCAAGGACCGCGAACTCAATCGCCAGCGGCAGGACGAGGCGCAGCGGCGCGCCCGCGAGAACGAGACCCGTCAGTTGATCCACACGCATCGGGTGGTGCGCGAGGGCGGCGATCTGGCCTACCACTTCACCGATGGGACCAGCCTGAAGCGGCTCTATGTGAATAAGGACCAGCACGCCCGGCTGGTGGATGGGCGCCTGGCGGTGGTGCGTCAGGACGCCTTCTACGAGTTGGTGCCGGCCGAGATCGCCGTGCGCGTGCGTGAACGCGATGCCGGCCTGGTGCTGGTGCACAACCAGCCGGCCAAGCAGCCCGCGGCGGATGACCCGTATGCCGAGTTCCAGGTGCCGGATGATCTGATCTGGTAGGTGTTCTTCCGCGGAGCTCGCCCATGGCGCTGATCGACACCCACTGCCACCTGGACGTTGCCGAGTTCGACCCGGACCGGGCCGCCGTGCTCGCCCGGACCCGCGCCGCCGGGGTGACCGGACTGGTAATCCCGGCGATCCATCGCGCGGGTTGGCCGGGGCTGCTGGCCCTGTGCGCCACGGCGGCGGATCTCTATCCGGCGCTGGGGCTGCACCCGGTCTATCTGGAGCAGCATCAGGACGCCGATCTGGCCGCACTGGAGCGGGCGATGGCCGACGCCCGTCCGACGGCCATCGGTGAGATCGGGCTCGACTATTACATGCGGGACTTGGATCGCGACCGCCAGCAGGTGCTGTTCGAAGCCCAGCTCGCGATTGCCCGGGCGGCCGACCTGCCGGTGTTGCTGCATGTCCGCAAGGCCCACGAGCAAGTGCTGGCGACCCTCAAGCGCATCCCGGTGTGCGGCGGCATCGCCCACGCCTTCAGCGGCGGGAGCGAGGAGGCGCGCCGCTATCGCGACCTGGGGTTCGCGCTCGGCTTCGGCGGGATGCTGACCTTCGCGCGGTCCAACAAGCTCCGGGCCATGGCCGCGGCCTTACCCGTCGCGTCCATCGTGCTGGAGACCGATGCCCCGGATTTGACCGTCGCCGCCCACCAGGGCGAGCGCAACAGCCCGGAATACCTGCCGGACGTGCTGGCCGCCTTGGCCCAGGTACGCGGTGAGGACCCGCGGCGGTTGGCGGAGCAGACCACCGCGAACGCCGCCGCCGTGCTGGGGTTGCCCGTTGATTGATCCACCTATGCTCGTTCAGCCGCAAATGAATCAAGTGATCGTTCCATGACGGACATCCTGCTCGAAGTCGAGGGCCTTACCACCGACATCGGACCCGCCGACACTCCGGCACGGGTGGTCGACGGGTTGGATTTGACCCTGCGCGAGGGTGAGACCTTCGCCCTGCTCGGCGAGTCCGGCTGCGGTAAATCCATGACCGCGCTCTCGCTGATGCGTCTGCTGCCCCCCGGCGGGCGGATCAGCGCCGGAGCAGTGCGGCTGGCGGACACCGACCTGCTGCGCCTGACCGAGGCGCAGATGCGCGGCGTGCGCGGCGGGCGCATGGCGATGATCTTCCAGGAACCCCAGACCTCGCTGAACCCGGTGCTGACGGTCGGCGAGCAGATCGGCGAGGCGGTGCGCGTGCACGAGGGCCGGCCGGCCCGCTTGGTGGCGGAGCGGGTGCTGGAACTGCTCGACGCGGTGGGCATTCCCGACCCGGCGCGGCGCATCGCCGAGTACCCGCACCAACTCTCCGGCGGCATGAAACAGCGGGTCATGATCGCCATGGCCCTGGCCGGCGATCCCGCACTGCTGATCGCCGACGAGCCCACGACGGCGCTCGATGTCACCATCCAGGCTCAGGTCTTGCGGCTGCTGAAGGAGTTGCAGCAGAGCACCGAGATGGCCGTGCTGCTGATCACCCACGATCTGGGCGTGGTAGCCGAGACCGCCGATCGGCTGGCGGTGATGTATGCCGGCCAGCTCGTCGAGACCGCAAGCGTCGCCGAGTTCTTCGCTGCCCCCGCCCATCCCTACAGCCGTCGACTGATGGACAGTCTGCCCAGCGCCGACAAGCGTGAGGCCAGGCTCGCCGTCATCCCCGGCCGGGTACCGCCGCTCGACCAGACCTTCGGCGGCTGCCGGTTTGCCGAACGGTGTGCCGATGTGCTGCCGGAATGCCGCGGCCAGGTCCCCGAGTGGACAGTGCTGGGACCGGGACGCGGGGTGCGCTGTCACCTGTGGTCGGGTGACCGGTCCGGGGTCGCGGCACCGGCCGTCACTCCACTGCCGGCCGAGCCGCTGTCGGCGGTCGATTCGGCGGGCGCGGCGGGTCTGCTCGAAGTCCAAGACCTGGCCGTACATTTCCCCATCCAGCGCGGTGTCTTCCGCCGGATTGTGGGGCAGGTGCGGGCGGTGGACGGTGTCTCGCTCAGTCTTCAGGCCGGCCGCACCCTGGCTCTGGTCGGCGAGTCCGGCTGCGGCAAGACCACCGCCGGCCTGGGGCTGCTGCAACTCATACCGCCCACCGGCGGCTCGGTGCGCTATCTGGGCCGGGAACTGCGCGGCCTGGGCCATCGGCGGATGCGGCCCTGCCGCAAAGATCTACAGATCATTTTCCAGGACCCCTTCGCCGCCATGAACCCGCGGATGCTGGTCGGCGACATCATCGGCGAGGGCTTACAGGCGCTGGGCATCGAGCGGAGTCGGGCCGGGCGTATGCAGCGGGTGGCCGAACTGCTGGACCTGGTCGGCATGGCCCCGGCGGCCGCGGACCGCTACCCGCACGAGTTTTCCGGCGGCCAGCGCCAGCGACTGTGCATCGCCCGCGCGCTGGCGGTGGAGCCCAAGCTCATCGTCTGCGACGAGCCCACCAGCGCGCTGGACGTCTCGGTCCAAGCGCAAATCCTGAACTTGCTCAAAGACCTGCAAGACCGGTTCGGGCTCGCTTATCTGTTCATCACCCACAACATTTCGGTCGTCTCCTACCTGGCCCATGAAGTCGCCGTCATGTATCTGGGCCGGGTGGTGGAGCGGGGTCCGGTCGATCAGGTGCTGGACGACCCCCGGCATCCTTACACCCGCGCGCTGCTCTCAGCCGTGCCGGTGGTGGACGCGGCCAAGCGTCGTGCGGTGATTCGTCTGGAGGGCGACATGCCGTCGCCGGCCAACCCGCCGACCGGCTGCTATTTCCATCCCCGTTGCCCGGAGGCGATAGCGGAATGCAGTCGGGTCTATCCGGGGGAGACGCGCTTAGGTGATGACCGCATCGTGCATTGCCTTCGGGCAGCCGAAAACTCCGTTACTCACCGCATCCTACGCGGTTGAGACTGGGAGCCCGATCAAGGGCTTTTCACGAAGACACGGAAGAAAGAGAAGAAATCCTCTCACAAAGACACAAAGATAGAGAGGCCTTTCATGGCTTCTTATCTCTCGTTTCTTGTTCGTGTCTTTGCGTCTTTGTGAGAGCAGCTGTGAGAACAATCTTATGCCCTTGGGTGCCTCGCCGCAGGAGACGATCAGCCTGAAGCCTGTATCTCCTCACACCGAGGCTCCAGCCACCCTGGCGCAATCCATCCGTGTCCGCGGTCTGGTGCAGGGCGTCGGCTTCCGGCCGACAGTATGGCGCCTGGCGCGCGGCCTGGGGCTCTGGGGCGACGTGCGCAACGACGGCGACGGGGTGCTGATCCGCGTCTGGGTGCCTGACGAGGACGGGGCGGAGCGGCTCGACCGGCTGTGCGAACGGTTGCGGGCGGAGTGCCCGCCGCTGGCGCGGATCGATTCGATCGAGCGCGTCGCTCTGGCGCTGCCGCGCCCGCGGTGGCCCGACTTCCGGATCCTGGCGAGCGACGCCACCGCCGTGCGCACCGGCGTGGTGGCGGATGCGGCCACCTGTGCCGCCTGTGCCCGCGAGATTCAGGACCCGGCCGATCGCCGGTACCGCTACCCCTTCACCAACTGCACCCACTGCGGACCGCGCCTCACCATCATTCAGGCCATCCCCTACGACCGCGCCAATACCAGCATGGCGGTCTTTCCCTTGTGTCCGGCCTGTGCCGCCGAGTACGCGGACCCGGCCGACCGGCGCTTTCATGCCCAGCCGAATGCCTGCCCGGTGTGCGGGCCGCGGGTCTGGCTGGCGGACGGGGAGGGCAGTGCGCTGCCGGAACCGGACGCCATCGTTGCCGCCGGTCGGCTGTTGGCGCAAGGCCGCATCCTGGCCATCAAGGGCATCGGCGGCTTCCACCTGGCCTGTGATGCCGCGAACGTCGATGCCGTGGCCGAGTTGCGGCGGCGCAAGCGGCGCTTTCAGAAACCCTTCGCCCTGATGGCGCGCGATCTGGCGGTGATCCGGCGCTATTGCGCGGTGGAGGAGGCGCAGGCGGCCCTGCTGACCAGTCCGGCCGCGCCCATCTGCCTGCTCGACCGGCTGGCGACGCCGACCGGTCCGGCCCTGGCGCCGGATTTGGCGCTCGGTCAGTCCACCCTCGGCTTCATGCTCCCCTACAGTCCGCTGCACCTGCTGTTACTGGCCGACTGGGACCGGCCGCTGGTGATGACCAGCGGCAATCTCAGCGAGGAACCCCAGTGCATCGACAACGGCGATGCCCTGGAGCGGCTCGGCGGGCTGGCCGACGCCGCGCTGCTGCACGATCGGGCCATCATCAACCGGGCGGACGATTCGGTGGTGCGCCTGATGGACGGGGCGCCGCGCCTGCTGCGGCGGGCGCGCGGCTATGCCCCGGCGCCGCTGCCGTTGCCGCCGGGGTTTGCGGCGGCACCGCCGGTGCTGGCCTGCGGCGGCGAACTCAAAAACACCATCTGCTTGCTCAAGAACGGCCAGGCGATCCTCTCCCAGCACCTGGGCGATCTGGAGGACGCCCGCACCGCCCGGGAATACGAACGGACCATCGACCTCTATCTGGCCCTGTTTGAGCATCGCCCGGAGCGCTGCGCCGTGGACCTGCACCCGGACTACCGCTCGACCCAGACCGGCCGGGCACGTGCGGCGCACGGCGGGCTCGCGCTGATCGAGGTCCAGCACCACCATGCCCACATCGCCGCGGTCCTCGCCGACCAGGGCTGGCCGCTGGACGCCGGACCGGTGCTCGGCATCGCCCTGGACGGCCTGGGCTATGGCGCGGACGGCACCCTCTGGGGCGGGGAATTCCTGATCGCCGACTATCGGGCTTATCGGCGGGTCGGCTGGCTGCGGCCCGTGCCGATGCCGGGCGGCACCCGCGCCATCCTGGAACCCTGGCGCAACCTGCTGGCGCAGATCGAGGTCTGTTTCGGTTGGGAGGCGTTTCAGCAGCGCTGGCCGGGCCTGGATCTCACTCGCCGCCTGGCCGAGCGGCCGATCCCTCTGCTGCGCACCCTGATGGAGCGCCGGCTCAACGCCCCCCTGACCAGTTCCGCCGGGCGCCTGTTCGACGCCGTGGCCGCCGCCCTCGGCCTCTGCGCCGCCGGCATCGCCTATGAAGGCCAGGCGGCGATCGAACTGGAAGCCCTGGCGACCGCGGTCACGGGACCGGCCTCGGCTGGTGACGGTTACCCGTTTGGCCGCATCGACACGGATGCCGGCACCCTGCTGGATCCGGCGCCGCTCTGGTCCGCCCTCTTCGCCGACTTGGCCGCCGGAATCGCGCCGGCTCGGATCGCCCTGCGCTTCCATCTGGGGTTTTGCACCGCCGTCGCCGTCCTGACCGCGGATTTGGCCCGCGCCGCCGGACTGGATCACGTCGCCCTCTCCGGCGGCGTCTTCCAGAACCGTCTGGTACTTGAAGGCGTGAGCGAACGTCTGCGGGAACTGGGCCTGACTCCGATGAGCCACCGCCAGGTACCGGCCAACGACGGGGGTCTGTCGCTCGGTCAGGCGGTCATTGCCGCCGCCGCGGGCTGACGGCTGGCCGTTTGGATACCGAAATCCGGCAATTGCCCACACAAAGACACAAAGAACACGTAGAAGAACAGCGTCTTGAAAGCGACCGGTCGCGCGCGTCGCGGACCTGTGTGATCCTTGCGTCTGGCCTTGATCATCCTTCCGCTGGCGTGGGTCGCCTGATCGGCGACCAAACACGTTGAGGCGATGTGCGTTCAGCTTCTCAAAATCGTAGCCGTCGCGGGCGAAATGCTCGGCGAGAGCCTTACCGATCCCTGAGGAAGCGCCGGTGATCAGGGCCGTCGTGCGGGTGCCGGTCATGGTGATACCTCTTGAGTGCAGGGTTGATGCGTGAGGTCGCTCGCGATGGGATGCCCGGATGGTCAGCCTGTCGTTCAAGGCCGGTCAGCCGATGTGCGGCAATCCCCGCGGGCAGCAAGTCCACCATGAAGTGCAATGCGTATCTTCAACATGATTCCCAGCAGCTAATGAACGCGCTGAGCTTCCGGATGCCGCCATCCCGGGCGGCTGGATTGCTTGGGCTTGCGCTATCGCAATTCACTGGACCGGCACCCCCGTCACCAGCACATCATCCACATACCCGAAATCCTTGGTGTCCGTGTCCCACATGCCGAAGCCCACACGGAAGCCCGGATTGTCGGCAGCGGCGGCCGGCAGGGCCACTTCGATTGGGTGCAGTTGGCCGTCGCTCGCCGGATGGTGGTTGTCGATGATCACCGGGGACTGCCACTGCTGCCCGTCGTACCAGTAGAGCACCAGGTACTCCCAGTTCTCGAAGGACGCGGCGCCCAGGTAGACCGACAGCACGAGGTCGGTGAAGCCCGCGGTGGAGACCGACCGCTCCGCCCAGACATTGTTGCCGGTAAAGCGCATGGCATGAGTGTCATGCCGGGGGGTGCCGGCGTACCAGGCCACCCGGCCTTCCCGATACCAGCCCGCCAGCCCGGTCTCGAAGCCGTCGGCGAAAACGGTTTGCCGCGCCGCGGGGTCCAGCACCCGGATCAGTCCGGCCTGGGTCGCGCTGTCGCTGCCCGTGTCGTTGGTGACGGTGAGGGTTACGCTGTAATGGCCGGGGGCGCTGTAGACATGGCTCGGCGAGGCCTCCTGGGAGGTTGTGCCGTCGCCGAAGTCCCATGACCAGGTTGCCGCCGCGCTGGAATGGTCGGAAAAGACGACCGTCAGCGGCGCGCTGCCGGCCAGCGGTGCGGCGGCGAAGTTCGCCACCGGCAGCGGCACGGCCCCGCCGATGCCCTCGAAGGCCCCCAGGGTCGGGAAGGCGCCCCGCGCACTGCCGGCATAGTCCTGCGTCACCGCCGCCAGGGCCACCGCGGCGCCGCTCGCCGGGGAACCGGGCAGCAGGTCATAGTCGGCGGCGGCGAATCCACCCGGGGCGATGAAGGCCGGGTCGGCGCTGAGGTCCGAAGGGGCGGCGGCGGACTGGGGGACACCGCCGAACCACAGGTTGTGATGGAAGCTGATGCCGGTGAGGTCACCGTCCAGGGCCGTCTGGGACCCGCCGCCGATCGGTGCCGGGGTCTGCACCCAGAGGTTATTGGCGATCTCGCTGGTGCCGTGGGTGTCGGCGTCGATGTCCAGGGCCGCCTGGACCGATCCATAGATGGTATTGAAGGCGAACAGCACCCCATGCATGCCGCCGCCGCCCTGGTAGTTGCCGTAGTGGAAGGCGTTGCGGTTGCCGATGAAGACGTTGTTGACGATGACATTGTCCGAGGACCAGATCGGATCGGCCCACAGGGTCTCGTTCTCGTTGGCGATCTGCACCCCGGAGGCGGGCAGCCACACCCCACCCAACTGCCGGAAATAGGCGCTGTTGCCGGTGGAGTAGACTAGGTTGCCCTCGTGGCGGATCGCGGTCCCGCGGTCCACATAGAGGTTCACCGAGTAGTTGTCATACACCTCGTTGCCGAGGATCTGCACCCGCCGGGCGTTGCCGGCGATGATCCCCTCGCCCAGGTTCTCGTAGACCCGGTTGCCGCGTACCACCACGTCCTGGCTGCCGGCGACGCTCAGCGCCCCCGGCCAACTGCTGGTGGCGGAGCGCGCCGCGTTCTCCAGGGCGGTGTGGTAGATCACGTTGCCCTCGATGAGCACGTTCTGCACGCCGGCCGTGGTCTCGGCGATGTCATGACCCACATAGATCCCGCCGCGTTGGCAGTCGTGCACCCGATTGTTGCGGATGACGATATCCTGGATCCCCGCTTGCCCCGCATCGCCGCCCCAGGCGGTGATGCCGGTGCGCGCGCTGTTGCGGACCTCGAAGCCCTCGATCACCACGTGGCTTGCGCCTACCCCCAGCACCGAGGACGACATGGCCGAGCCGTCCAGGATCACCTGCTCGCCCTGATAGGGTTTGACCGTCAGCGGATTGCCGGGGGCACCGCCGGTGCCGATCCACTCCCCGGCGCTCAACACATAGGTGCCGCCGCGGACCTGGATGGTGTCGCCGGCGCCGGCGAAGCCGTCCCAGTTGGCGCGGGAGATGGTCTTGAAGGGGTCACTGAGGGTGCCGGCGGTATCCCAGGCATCGTTGCCGTTGGGAGCGACGAACCAATCCGCCGCGGCAGCGGCGACCGACCACAGTGACAAGAGTGCAGACGCTGCGAGCGCCACGCGATCACGACACACAAACATGGCTTGACCTCCGGGTTGACGCGGTCATCGGCACCATTGGGCGAGCGCACCGGCAGCACGCCCGGCCGCCCCGCCCCCGACCGCGGCCCAATGATAACCTGACGTGTGACCCGGATTCGGTGACAGGTTCACACCAGACGCATGACACCAGCGCGTCGGTCCGCACAGCGGACCCTACCGCAAACCAACCGGAGGGTACACTGGGCGGTCCAGCGGCCTCGGAGTGTGCCAGATGGACGGGGTGATTTTAAAGTA
>CAYYAY010000030.1:0-65606 GCA_964470155.1 uncultured Lamprocystis sp.
TGTGCGGACCGGCGACCGTGCAGATCGCGCGGCGGCCGGGTTTATGATCAAGGCCGTCGCAGCAATACATGCCCACCTGCGCCAACCGGGATAGACCCGACCCGAATGCACTCGATCAACCTTGCCGACATGCCCGCCATCATCGTCGAAAACCTCAGCAAATCCTACGTGGTCGGTCACAACACCGCCGATGCGGAGCGCTATACTGCACTACGTGATGTCCTTGCACGCAACGCCCGCAACCTGGCGCGCAAGACCCGCGACATGTTCTACGGGCGAGCCATCGTGCAGGGTGACGAGGTGGACGAGTTCTGGGCACTGAAGGACGTCTCCTTCGAGGTCAAGCGCGGCGAGACCCTCGGCATCATCGGCCGCAACGGCGCCGGCAAGTCGACCCTGCTCAAGGTCTTGAGTCGGATCACCGAGCCCACCAAGGGCCGGATCACCATCCGTGGCCGCGTTGCCAGCCTGCTCGAGGTCGGCACCGGTTTCCATCCGGAGTTGACCGGGCGCGAGAATATCTTTCTCAACGGCGCCATCCTCGGCATGACGCGCGCCGAGATCAGGCGCAAGTTCGACGAGATCGTCGCCTTTGCCGAGGTGGAGACCTTTCTCGATACCCCGGTCAAGCGGTATTCTTCCGGCATGTATGTCCGCCTGGCTTTTGCCGTGGCGGCACATTTGGAACCGGAGATCCTGGTGGTCGATGAGGTGTTGGCGGTGGGGGATGCGGCTTTTCAGAAGAAGTGTTTTGGTAAGATGGAGGACGTTGGAAAGGACGGTCGGACGGTTTTATTCGTAAGCCATAACATGGCGATGATTACAAATTTATGTCGAACAGGTCTATTTTTCAATTCGGGAAAGCTCGAGTTCCATGGTCGGGCGTCTGATGCAGTGTTGGAATATTACAATGCCGCCAGCCAACAATCGACCGTCGCCGTGCGGGAATGTAAAAGTGACATAGCCGAGTTGCTTAGTGCGGAATTAGTAGGGGTTGTTGATTTTTCCGACATCACGATTCACGACGTATTGATAGTGCGAATGAGGTTCGTGATCAAGAAAGATATTGAGGGGAAATGTGTCCCGAATTTCCACTTCTTTACTGGAGACGGGAGTTACGCTTTTGTCTCTAATGCTCCCCATGTTCCGAGAATGATGCCTGGAGTCTTCCGTGCGGACTGCAGGATACCGCGTGAGTTTCTTAATGAGGGGGCCTATTTTGTTGGGGTTGCGCTGACGACCTATTTCGAGGGCGGTACCTATCAAGTCGACTTCTTTGACCGGAATGCATTGACATTCAATGTAAGAGACCCGGGCGATGAACGTTCCAATCGCTACGGTTATGCGGGTCCAGTGCCGGGAGTGGTTCGGCCGCGTTTGGATTGGTGTATTGGTAAGGAATCATAATGAAAGCCGTCATCCTTGCCGGTGGTCTCGGAACCCGCATCTCCGAGGAAACCCACCTCAATCCCAAGCCCATGATCCGGATCGGCGGCAAGCCGATCCTCTGGCACATCATGAAGCTCTATTCCGCTCACGGGGTGAACGAGTTCGTCATCTGCTGCGGCTACAAAGGCTATATTATCAAGGAATACTTCGCCAACTACTTCCTGCACATGTCCGATGTCACTTTCGATATGGCAAATAACCGGATGCAGGTGCACCAACAGAAGGCCGAGCCTTGGCGGGTGACGCTCGTCGATACCGGCGAGGATACCCTTACCGGCGGCCGACTGAAGCGGGTCAGCGCTTATATTCGCGACGAACATGCATTTTGTTTCACCTATGGCGACGGACTGAGCGATGTCAACATCACGGCGCTGATCACCTTTCATCAGGCCCATGGCAAATGGGCGACCGTGACTGCCGTGCAACCGCCGGGTCGTTACGGTGCCATCGATCGGTCCGGCGATCGGGTTACCGGCTTTACCGAAAAGCCGCGTGGCGACGGTGGCCTGATCAACGGTGGCTTTTTTGTTCTGTCACCAAACTGTCTTGATCTGATCGAAGGTGACGACACCAGTTGGGAAGGGGCGCCGTTGGACCGGCTGGCCCGCATGGGTCAGATGATGGCCTTTGAGCACCAGGGCTTTTGGCAACCCATGGACACGCTGCGCGATAAGAATCAGCTCGAGCAGTTATGGAGTACCGGCGTAGCGCCATGGAAGCGATGGTAGGCAAACGTTTCCGCATTATCGGCGGCGGTATTGTCAGCCTCGCGACGGCCCTTAAGTTGCGTGAGGTGATGCCGGATGCGCGTATTGATGTCTGAGAAAAGGAATTGTCTGCTGATTCGCATCAATCGACGCATAACAGCGGTGTACTTAAAGGGGGACTATACTATAAGGCTGGTCCACTAAAGGCCCAACTCCCAGCACGGGTTCAGTTCAACGCCTTTTCAGTTCTTCTTTTATCAGCGCCGTGCCGACGCCTTCGCACGTTGACCCCGCGTAAGTCTCTGAACCATCATCGTGAGACAATGAGATGAGGTGACCCTACAATCGAACGAGATACGTGGGCGCGTCGGTAATGAAACGATAGGGCGACGGTTTCATCAAGAGCAATACTGAACCACTGCCAACGACCGGTTGCCGTAACGCAGCGAAGGCAGCAGCATATAGTTCGCATCGCCGTCATGGAGTACCTCGCTACGGTGGTCAGGCAGTTTGCTGTGGTGTATGTGCGTTGACCACTACTATTTGGAACCATTTATTTTGTAATGACCATGAAAATATTTATCGCCGGTAACATGGGTTACGTCGGACCAGTGGTATCAGCACATTTTTGCCGCCACTTGCCTGCTGCTCATCTCATCGGTTTCGATACCGGATTCTTCGCTGGCTGCCTTGTTAGTCCGCAAGAGTTCCCGGAAGTTGTCTACGAACGCCAGATCTTTGGCGACATTCGCCGCCTGCCGACTGGTGTATTGACTGGGGTCGACTCCGTGGTTCAACTGGCTGCCATATCAAACGACCCCATGGGCAAGGCGTTTGAATCCGTGACCGCGGAAATCAATTCTCACTGTGCCGTGGAAGTTGCACGCGAAGCGAAGCGACAGGGCGCACATCACTTTGTTTTTGCATCTTCGTGCAGCGTTTATGGTTTCGCCGGGGATAGTGCGAAGAATGAGGAGTCGGAGCTGCATCCGCTCACCGCGTATGCCCGCTCCAAAATCTCTGCTGAGGAGGCACTGCGCGAGCTTGCTGATGTCAATTTTCTCGTGACCTGTTTGCGTTTCGGTACCGCTTGTGGCTGGAGTCCGCGCCTGCGACTGGACCTCGTGCTGAACGACTTCGTAGCCTCGGCAATCGCCTGTGGTAAGATTACCATCCTAAGTAATGGGACACCATGGCGGCCAATGATTCATGTTCGAGATATGGCGCGCGCCATTGAATGGGGGGCGACCCGGAGTCTAACTGAGGGGGGCGCTTTCGTCACGGTTAACGTTGGCTCTAACGACTGGAACTATCAGGTCCGTGACCTTGCCGTCGCAGTGCAGCATGTCCTTCCACGGGTTACCATTTCGGTCAATCCGGATGCAGTCTCGGATAGACGTTCCTATCGCGTTGATTTCTCACGGTTTGGTCGCTTGGCTCCACGATATCAACCACAAGAGACGCTGATCGGAACGGTCGAAGAGTTGGCGTTGCGGTTGTTATCTGCCGGTTTTTCCGATGCCAACTTCCGCGAGTCCTTTTTTATGCGCCTGAAATTCTTATCTGATGCGCGGAAGTCCAATCGATTGTCCGAACAGCTTTACTGGAACCCACCGGGCGATGAACCGCCAGCCGTACTGCCAAAGACCTAACGAACGCGGTCCAACTCGCCGATTTATTCGCCACCCGTGAACCGCTTCACCCTCACTGCGACCCCCCTGTGCGGGCTCACGTTGCTGCAGCGTCACCCCATCGGCGATCAGCGCGGTTACCTGGAGCGCGTCTTCTGCGGTGACGCGCTGGCTGCCCTTCTCGGCGGCCGAGCCATTGCCCAGATCAACCACACCCTGACCGCCAAGCCAGGCACGGTCCGGGGACTGCACTTTCAGTCTCCGCCCCACGCCGAGGCGAAGCTCGTCAGTTGCCTCAAGGGTGAGGTCTTCGACGTCGCCGTCGATCTGCGCCGCGGTTCGCCGACCTTCCTGCGCTGGCACGCCGAGCGTCTGAGCGCGGAGAATCACCGGACGCTGGTTATCCCCGAGGGTTTCGCCCACGGCTTCCAGACGCTTGCCGCTGACTGCGAACTGCTTTATCTTCACACCGCCGCCTATTGTTCGGCCGCCGAAGGTGCCCTCAACGCAGTCGATCCGCGGCTCGACATCAATTGGCCGCTGCCGATCGCCGAGCGCTCCGCCCGCGATCAGTCCCATCCGCTGTTGAATGATGGATTCGTTGGGGTGGACCTCGGCCCGCGGGTGCCAACACCTGGCCGGCTGATCATGGATCGACGCGACTGATGGTGGTAAGCCGATGTCTGGATACCCTATGAACTGCCGCCACTGCCAAACCCCGTTGCGCCACGTCTTTCTGGACTTGGGCTTCGCCCCCCCGTCCAATGCCTATTTGACGGAGGCTGACCTTTGTCGCCCGGAGCTGTATTACCCGCTCAAACTCTATGTCTGCGACCACTGCTGGCTGGTCCAGACCGCCGACTACGCCCGTGCCGACGAGCTGTTCCGCGCAGATTACGCCTATTTTTCATCGACCTCGTCCACCTGGCTGGCACACGCTGCCCGTTACACCGACATGATCCGCGCGCGGCTCGATCTCGGTGCGAACAGCCTGGTCATTGAAGTCGCCGCCAACGATGGCTACCTGCTGCGCAATTTCGTCGCCGCGGGCATCCCCTGTTTCGGAATCGAGCCGACCGCCGACACCGCCGCCGCGGCGCAGGCGCTGGGCATCCCCATGTTGCGTGGGTTCTTCGGCGCCGCGCTGGGACGGCAGTTGGCCGCCCAGGGTCGCCAGGCCGATCTCATCATCGGCAACAACGTCTACGCCCATGTGCCGGACATCAACGACTTCACCGTCGGCCTTAAGGCAGCGCTCAAGCCTGGCGGCACCATCACCCTGGAATTTCCGCACCTGCTGCGCCTGATCACCGGAACTCAGTTCGACACCGTTTATCACGAGCACTTCTCTTATCTTTCTCTTTATACAGTTCAACGCATCTTCGCCCCCCAGGGCCTGCGCGTATGGGATGTCGAACACCTGCCCACCCACGGCGGCAGCCTGCGCGTCTTTGGCGTGCATTGGGAGGACTCGCGCAGTGAGACACCGGCTGTGCGCCAGGTATTGGATGACGAGGCGGGCGCCGACCTGCGCGACCTGCCGGTTTATCAGCACTTCCAGCTCCGTGCCGACCGTATCAAGGATGATCTGTTGGCCTATCTGATCGAGCAAAAGCGTGTTGGCCGCACCGTCGCCGCCTATGGCGCCGCGGCCAAGGGCAACACCTTGCTAAACTACGCTGGCGTCAAACCTGATTTGTTGCCTTTTGTGTGCGACGCGGCTCCATCCAAGCAGGGTAAATTCCTGCCCGGCAGTCACATTCCGATCCTGTTGCCCGCGGTTCTGACTGAGCGGTGCCCGGACGATTTGCTGATCCTGCCATGGAACATCGCCGATGAGATTCGTTTCCAACTCAGCGACCTAGCTGCGCGAGGCGCGCGGTTTGTCACCGCGGTCCCCGAATTGTGGATTCATAAGTGAGAGTTCGGGTATCATGATCCTGCTCACTGGTGCGGGTGGCTTCGTAGGCCGCCAGGTGATGCGTCATCTCCATGAGCAGGGTTACCCGTTACGCCTCGTGCTACGTTCCAGTTCGCCTGTCTTGAACCAGTTGAACCAAGAGGCCGAGGTCATCGCAACGCCGGATCTTTTCCAGGCTAGTCGCGATTGGTGGCTTGATGCTTTAACCGACATCGAGACTGTTGTTCACCTAGCCTGGTATGCCGAGCCGGGGAAATATCTCCAATCGGAACTGAATCTTGTATGTCTGAGTGGCAGTATCGAGTTGGCACGCGCCAGTATTCACGCCGGTGTGCGACGCTTTGTAGGGGTCGGCACTTGCTTCGAGTACGACTTGTCGCAGGGTTTGTTGGATATACAAACCCCACTCAAACCTCAGTCACTCTATGCCGCCTGCAAGGCGTCTACATTTCAAGTGCTTAGTCAGCTGTTTCGGACTGCAGGCGCTGAGTTTGCGTGGTGCCGACTGTTTTATCTTTACGGTGAGGGCGAAGACCCACGCCGTTTGGTGCCTTACCTGCATCAAAAGCTGAGTGCAGGTGAGGTGGCGGAGTTGACCACTGGCAAGCAGATTCGCGATTTTCTCGACGTCCGTCAGGCCGGCGCCATGATCGCCGCGGCTGCGCTTGGTGATTGTCAGGGACCGGTCAATATCTGTTCTGGCGTCCCTATCACTGTTCGCCAGTTAGCAGAGCGGATCGCAGATGAGTATGGTAAGCGCGAACTTCTCCGGTTTGGTGCCCGACCCGATAATCCATTCGATCCGCCGAGCGTGGTTGGCGTACGCGGGTTACCGAAACCACGATAAATAGGATGTGCCTTTTTGAAAGAAATAAGATTTTCAACAACTCCTGCTGCTGCATCGGTATCGATCATGACTGAGTTCGAGTACGAAGTTATCGACCGGCTGGCGGCAAACCGCAGAAATACCGAGTTGGTCGCCGCTGGGCATGCCTTCACCCAGGCATCAACGCTACCGAAATACTCATACAATTTTTTCTGGCTCGGTCGCCCGATCATTCAATACCCCCAAGATATCGTCGCGATGCAGGATCTGATCTGGCAGGTGAGGCCCGACCTCATTATCGAAACCGGCATCGCTCACGGCGGCTCGCTGATCTTCAGCGCCTCCATGCTTGCGCTGCTCGACTATTGCGACGCCGCCGAGCAAGGCACGGTGCTAAATCCTGCCGCCCCGCGCCGCCGGGTTCTCGGTCTGGACATCGATATCCGCGCCCACAACCGTGCCGCCATCGAAGCGCACCCCATGTCCCATCGCATCGATATGATCCAGGGTTCGTCCATCGCACCGGAGATCGTGGCGCAGGTGCACGCCATGGCGCGTGATTATCCGTGCGTGATGGTGTGTCTGGACTCCAATCATACCCACGCCCACGTCCTTGCTGAACTTGACGCTTACGCCCCGTTGGTCACCCGCGGCAGTTACTGTGTTGTCTTCGACACGATTATCGACGATCTTCCTTCGGACATGTTTGCGCACCGCCCTTGGGGCCCCGGTGACAACCCGAAGACAGCTGTATTGGAATACCTTTTCAGCCACCCCGAATTTATTGTTGATAAACAGATCGACAACAAGCTTCTGATCAGCGTAGCGCCGGATGGATATTTGAAGCGGATGAAATAAAAAACGCATTATTGCGAGTATGTGAGAATATTCTCTCATTGGCAGGTTATCTCGTAGCAAGTTATTGCTTTAAAGGTTGAAAAGTGGCAGTTATACCACCGAAAGTCAGTATCGGCATGCCTGTTTATAATGGCGAGATGTGTATTCGTGACGCATTGGAGTCTTTACTGGCGCAGAGCTTCACTGATTTCGAATTGATCATCTCCGATAACGCCTCTACCGACAGTACTGAGGCGATTTGCAGCGAGTATTCACAGCAGGACCACCGGATTCGCTATGTGCGACAGCCGGAGAATTTTGGTGCGGCTGCAAACTTTAACTTCGTGCTCGATCTGTCCATCGGGGAGTACTTCATGTGGGCCGCAGCAGACGACAAGAGATCGAAAGATTTTCTTGAAGAAAATTTAGCCTTTCTAACCGAGAATCCCGATTTTGTTGCGTCGACATCTCCTACATGTTTTGATGGCGCGAGTTTTGATGAACGATCGATGGGCGATTTTAGTCTTGACCATCCTGATCCATTTCAACGAATCTGTGACTTCTTCACGCTATGGCACGCCAATTCACGATTTTATTCGCTAATTAGGCGTGATGTGTTGATTTCTAGTCCTTTTAAGGGAGACGACTACCTAGGTGCTGACTGGGGCCTGGTTATCTATCTGGCGGTGAGTGGAAAACTAAAGCGAGTTCCGGGAGGGTGGGTAGCCCTCGGCGCATCTGGCGTTAGCAGGAAAACGAACGTATTCGAATGTTACAACAAAGATCTATTTGCGTTTCTTGTGCCTTTTAATAGACTTGCAAGCAATACATTAGCTATTGTAAGCGACGCTCCCATCCAGAAGAAGGCATATTTATTGGTAAAGCTGATGATCATGAATATCCGAGCACTCAAGTTAAATGCCAAATGGCTCTTAGCAGGAAGAAGGATTTAGACGCCGCGATGAACATCGCTTTCATGTTTTGTTTCGGCGCTCCGTCTCGTAGCGTCGTCGTCACGGTGCTATGTTCAACGCCTATCTCAGTTGTTGCTAATTTGATATATTCAGCGGAGTTGTTAATGTCATACTTTGAGTGGAGAAACGTCCAGCCGCGGTCATACGAAAACTATGTTATTCCTGAATATCTCAAGATTCTGTTGGCTGAACGATTTAGTAAAGACGCAAAGATCCTTGATTTTGGATGTGGATTGGGTCAAATCTTACAGGCACTACGCGTAGCCGGCTTTGACGAAATTTTTGGGGCTGATATCGAACGGCAAGTACTTGATCAGGTCGGCAAGACTTACCCTGTTTTTGACGCGTCCGAAATAGATTGGGATAAGGGCCTGGAAAGTGCATTTGATCTAATTATCATGAGCCACGTCCTTGAACATATCCGTAAGGATCACATTATATCTCACGTGACAAGGATGAAGCGATTGCTGAAACCGTCCGGCAAGCTGCTCGTGATGGTGCCAAATGCGCAAGCAAACACCGGATGTTATTGGGCGTATGAAGATTTTACGCATGAGTATCTGTTTACAAGCGGAAGTCTATGTTATGTGTTGAGAGCGGCAGGCTTTCCTGAGGTTGAATTCCTGGATCCGGACTGCACGGCCGGTTTGGGCAGAGTTCGCAGATTCAAAAGAATATTGTTCTTATGGGCCTACCGCAGTCAAATGAACTTCTGGAATCGTGTAACCGCGAGCGCTTTCCATGCCCCCAGCCCGCAAATCTTTTCGTACGAACTAAAGGCTCTTGCTAGTCAGCGATAGCGCGCAGAAAGGTCGATCTCGGCAATGTCTTGGTATATCCGCACCGCTGAGAGACTCCGGCACATAGCTTGCCTCAGGCGCTGCTTCCGCTTAATCCGAATAACGCTTTGGGACGCGCTAGATCGGTTGGCGTGCTTCTCCCTGACAACAAGTAAAGCAAATGCCGTACTGATTGTACGGGTCGATAACATCGGCGATTTTGTTCTTTGGCTTGATTCCGCGCGACATTTGAAGAAGTACTTTTCGGGGCAACATCTAGTCTTGGCTGCCAATCGCTCTTTCGCCGGCTTGGCGGGGCGATGCGATTGTTTCGATCGAATCATCGCGATTGATGTCGGACGACTCAGAGAAGATCGCTTGTATCGATTCCGTATGCTCAAGCAGATTCGTCGCGTATGCGCATCGATCGCGATACAGCCTACGTTCTCACGGGTCATGGCGACCGGTGATGCATTGATCCGCGCCAGCGGCGCAACACTGAGGGTTGGTTCTACAGGGGATTTGACCAACATGACCGCGTCGGAACGCGCTATCGCCGACCGCTGGTATACACAATTAATTCCTGCGGCGAACCGACCCCTCATGGAGATCGAGCGTCATTGTGAGTTCATGCGTGGTCTTGGGGTTCAAGAGATCATACCCGCTGTCGCCCGACTCGCGCAGGTGGCAGATCTGCCGTCAGCGCTCCAGATCAACTCGGACTATTTTGTCCTGTTCCCCGGAGCCTCTTCGTGCCTGCGGCTGTGGCCAGTGGATTCGTTCGGGGCGATTGCACGGGCCATATGCGATGCCTACGGTTGGCGCGTTGTTGTGTGCGGCTCCGAGGCGGATAGCGCCTTGGCCCGAAGGCTAGTCGACGAAGGGCCGCCCAGTGACGCGATCGACCTCTCCGGACAGACCTCTTTGCCGGAGTTTGTGGAAGTCGTCCGCCGGGCGCGACTGCTTATTGGCAATGAAACGTCGGCGGTACATATCGCAGCGGCAGTGGGTACCCCTGCAGTGTGCCTGCTCGGTGGGGGACACTATGGACGATTCATGCCCTATTCCGAGTCGGTAAGGGGCACGAAGCCCGTGGCCGTGTTTAGGCATATGTCGTGCTTCGGCTGCAACTGGCGTTGTCATCTTCCTCATCCGGAAGACGGGTGCGGTCCTTGCATTTCCGCGATTCCAGTGCAGGCTGTAATTATGGCCGCGCGTCACGCACTTCTGCGACCAAGGTGAAAATCGACGGATTGCCCCCAAGCGGACGCGCCGTCGCGCGACGCGACCGCGTTGGACGACGCGCGTCTTCCAAAGTGGAGCGATCTTTTATTGGGAGCCGGCTATGACCACTTTCACCGTCATTACATCCACCCTAAACGCTTTACATCTATTGAAGTATACCGCTGCATCGATTTTCGGACAGTCGCTTCACGATTGGCAATGGATCATTATCGATGGCGCATCAACCGATGGTACATCAGAATGGCTGCGAGAAACTTGCATTGCGTACCAGAACTGTTTTTATATCAGCGAACTTGATCAAGGAATCTTTGATGCCTGGAATAAGGCTCTGCCGCTTGTCCTTGGCGATTGGGTGATATTCCTAGGTTCGGGTGACCAATTCAGGCATCGGAAGATATTGGAAATCTGCGCTGAGCTGCTTGCCGCGACCCCAGCGGCCATGAACTTAGCGTATGGGCGATCGGAGTTCACTGATCGCGCCGATGCTAACTGCGGGAAATTGATCGACAATCGGTGGGAAGGGCTTACGGGAACTTGGGAGTATGGGCGGCCGCGGCTGCCAAGCCACCAATCGGTATTTCACCGCGCCCGGATGTTTAATAATGGGAGCGGCTTTGATGCGTCATATCGGATTGCTGGCGATGCAGCCGTTTTGCTGCGTGAATTTCTTCGCAATGGTGGTGTCGACATACAGTTGACGACATCGTTGGTGGTCGGCGGCGGAATCAGCGACAAACGATCGAACAAGCCGTTAATGCTACGAGAGAATCTACGCGCGAACAGGTCGGTAGGTTTGTTCTGGACCAGGGCATATTATCAATATGCCGCGCTGATCTATCATTATCTCAGAGCATTTTTATCGAGTGTCGGCACCAAAGAGCTTAGGCGGCAATCAAGTGAAAAAGAAGTACATTGCGATTATCAGCAAGGCCGATGAAACAGGCGGCGGTGCAAGTCGAATTGCTGCCGGGCTTGTTAAATTAATCAATGGCGGAGAAGAGTATGAAGCCCACCATTGGGTCGGGCTAGCCGGACCTAACGCAAGTTGGTATACCCATAAACTGCATGGGGGTCGGTGGCTATCTCTGATTCAAGGCGCGTTCTCCGTCAGTTCGAGGGCCATCGGCTTTCCCGATTTTTTCACTCCCGAACTGCTGATACACTTCGCGAAAAAATCATTTGACTATTCGCTGTACCATTTTCATGACATTTCCTATACGTTCTCGCCGTTCGCGCTCAATTGGTTGGCACGGCGTGTACCGGTGGTATGGACTCTGCATGACTGCTCGCCTTTCACTGGCGGATGCATCGCTCCGCTAGAGTGTCAGTCATTTCGTACCGGATGTCGGAAGTGTCCTCAGTTGTCGAGTCTTCCACTTGGAACGCGGTTTGATTTTACCGGGGTCATGCAGGCTTACAAGGCCAAGATGCTCAGTAAGAATCAGATTTCACTCATTTGCCCCTCGCAGTGGTTGATTGATACGGCTAGATCAGCGTCCGGGTTTTTGGTTAATCCGAAGCATATCCCGAATTTCGTCGATACGCGAGCGTTTCGATCCATTGATAAGGCCGCAGTAAGAAGTGTTCTCGGGCTTCCAAGTGACCGTTTTATTGTACTCTTGTGTGCGACGGGTCTTGCCGATACGCACAAGGGGTTCGCATACGCTGTTCAGTCCCTTCGTAATGTCAACAAGCGGGTGTTCATCATCGGGCTCGGAAAGATCGAGAGATCAACCGAGGCGGGGCTCGCGGGGTTTGCTAGCCGGTTGCCCGGATACATTTACAATGAGGAACTGCTCGCACAATACTTCGCCGCCGCTGATGTTTTGCTGTTTCCGACGTTAGCGGACAGTTTCGGTCTAGTGGCAATAGAAGCCATGGCGTCGGGGACCCCGCCGATTGCTTTCCGGACCGGTGGCGTTCCGGAAATCGTCGAACATGATATCAACGGTTGGCTGGCGAGCCCAAAGGATAGTATGGGGCTTGCGCAAGGTCTTGCATTAGCGATGGAAGAGCCGGCCAGGTTGATGCGTTGGGCACAAAATGGTTTGGCTAAGGTCAAGCAAGAATACGGTGCCGAGCGCTTTTTGAGGTCGCATCTTGAGATTTACCGCTGTACGAGTGGCGCCAAATGACGGGCATTTCGGCCACACAATTTTTTGAACAGCAGGGATTACCAGTGTTACCAACGCGATCGGTTGCTGGCACTGTCATAGCGGTCATGGTAGCATGGAACGGCAGAGACTATTTAGCTAAGGCAGTGGAGAGCATTCAAGAGGTTTTGCGCCCGGAAGACGATTTATTAGTCGTTGACAATGCTTCCACCGATGGTAGCTTTGAGTATTTGCGGAAATGCTATCCAGAAGTAGCGATATTGCGAACCAGTCGTAATCTTGGCGGGGCGGGCGGGTTTAATGTCGGCGCATTGTTGGCATCACAGTCAGAGCAGTGTCAGTTTATCTGGTTATTGGATAATGATATCGTCGTCGAGGCGGGTGCTTTGCAGCCGTTACTCAAGGTATTGACGGCAGATGCGCAGGCGGCTGCGGCGGGCTCCCAGATTTGTTTAATGGATAAGCCAGGTGTCGTCCAGGAGATCGGTGCGCGTTATTCCCCGTGGCTGGGTGCCCTTCAGACCTTCTACACTGGGGAGAAGCGCGTGGCCGCGGACCTTCCGCCATATACGGTGGATTATCTTGCCGCGTGCTCCTTGTTAGTCAAGGCGGACGTGATACGTCGCACGGGGTTGTTCAAGGATTTCTTTGTGTTTTATGACGACGTAGAGTTCGGCCTACGGTTGAGCCGGGCGGGAAGTCATTTGTGGGCAGTCCCTGGATCCGTCGTTAGGCATCACTTCAGCGAGTTGAAGCCGACCCAACTGTGGCGAGAGTATTACCGCAAGCGCAATCGCGCGGCCTGCCTGGCTATGCATCCGCCGAGCAAGGGCGGAATGATCGCTTTATGGGTCTATCTGGTGGCGTGCAACTATCGGATTTTCACATGTAAATTTTTCAGGAATATCGCCTATTTTAATGCGTATTTGCTTGCGCTGAATGATTTTCTCAGCGGTAGGCTTGGGCACAGGGTGCTTCCCGCGGTAACCGAAGCGCGATTGGAAATTGACGGCCTTGCGTTGAGTGTTTATGTCGGTGTGGGAAGGGTTGGTGACGCCTTGGCTATAATCAAGAACCTCAGCGTCGTTTCTTCGGAAAGACGCTTTTATCTACCGCGGAAACATTATCGGATCTTGCAAGGGCTGGCGGCGGGTTTGGGTTGCTCGGCAGATGCTCCGACGACGGCAACGGCGATTGTGGATGAAGACTTTACGCTCAGCACGGCCCTCAAGTTTGCCAGGGTGTACGTTTATCGGCCGGGCAGTTTGGAGTTGGTTAGCAATCCTTGCGTCTATTGGGGAAAGGGAGTTATGCTGAGATGCCTGGCGATCTGTTGTGCGGTTTTGATGGCATCGGTCCAGCTGAAAACCGGACTGCGACGGTATCGCGGGTTGTGAATAACACCCGGCCCATGAGTAGTTAGATAGCGGCATTCCATAGCGGTACGGACTTTGTCGGCGGCGTCGGCGCTCTTGTACCTGCACTTTGCGGTCGGCGTGCCGTTCTGAATAGATTCGATGGCGCGGTTTGTGGTCTGGTTGCTCACGCGCACGACAGCCATTCCGGAAAGGGATGTGGATTATAACGCCCGTTCACCAGCGCTGGCTGGTTTAGCGTCAACTCGGGCCGCTGGTTCAGCAGTCGCTCAATCACCTCGATGCCCTGCATCAAGGAGTGGTCTTGGTTGCTGACTTCATAGCGCCAGGCACCGAAGCGGCCACGGGAATAGATGTCGATTGCCTCCAAAGCGGGCAGGACTTGTGCGAGAATGGGGTCGCGCTCGCGTGAGGGGGTGGGGTAGCCGTGCTCGATGCGCCGGTGCCAGCGGGTTAGGATTTCGGCGTCCGGACTGATCAGGTTGGTGGTGTGCAGGCCGCCGATTACCGTTGCGATCAACTGCCCGGAATCGACCGGCTTGTGCGGACTCTCAGATACTTCGGCCATCAAGGACCAAGTGTTGCCTGGCTTAGAGGTATTGTTAGGACTGTAGTTACTGAACACGGTTACCCGGTAAAAGGGACAGTCGTCTTCGGGGAAGTAGATCCAACATTTGGTGCGCAGCGTATCCGGCGGTTGACCACGCAGTCCGATCCCTACGACATGGACACTGGAATACAACAAGGGGGAGGTCTGCTCAATGAGAACGGGATCGCCGATCAGTGCCGCCAGTCGGTTCAACGGTAGGGTGCTGATCAGTTGCTCATAGCTGAAACGGGCACCACTTGCGGTACTCAAGGTTCGATGGGACGCGTCGAGGGTGACAACTGCGTCGCTGAACAGCTTGTTGTTGAATGGTATCCGCTCCGCTAGCTTGGTCCACACGGCTCCGGTGCCGCCTACGCGGGGGTACCGGAAAGTACTGTTGGGACCCCAGCTCAGGTTGTCTTCATGCAGACAAATGCCTTTGAGAACAGTCGTAAGATCGGGCACGGCGACGCGCTCACCGACCCAATGGGCGTTCAGCGCCGCCGGGTGGTAGGCCCAGACCTTGTAGTTGTAAGGCAGTAGAAAGACTTCTGCGATCCCGCGCCCGAAGGTCCTTAGTATCCAGTCCTCAAAGTTGCTTGGCGGCTTACCCTGCTGGCCGGAGACCTCCAGCAGTCCCTGCACGCAACGCCACATATCCGCTTTCGGCAGGCGATGCAGGTTGTACTGGAAGGGGTAGGGGACAAAGCGACCCCGCATCCACACCCAACTTTCACGTTGATGGCTGATCCAGCCGTCCGGACCCAGTGCCAGGTCCATGTAATTGTCGAACGTCTGGTAATGGGAAAACTGGACGTGTCCGCCCAGGTCCCAAGTAAAACCTTGGTCATCGACGACCGAGGCCGCGAGTCCGCCCGCGGTTGCTGTCGCCTCGATCAGCAGAAAATTTGACTCACCAGTTTCCAGTAGTCGTAACGCGGCGCCGAGGCCGGTCGGTCCGGCGCCGATGATCACGAAGCGGTGGTGGGGATGATCCTGAATGGGCATCGGCCTGTCTTGACAGTAGGTTATCGTCGTCGGGCGGGACACTGCTAACGATCGTCGATCTGAGAATCGACACCGGTGTCGGCAAAGCTGATAAGCTCTCCGAATGGGTAGCATACACAACAAACCGGCGGGTCGCGATGATGACCTTTGGATGGTAACGAGAGCCGCATTGGACGCGGCAACCCTGACCCGCTCGCCGGTCGGGCGGGTGATCGCGGTCATGGTCAACTTCAACGGCAGGCGCTTCTTGGAGGCGAGCATCGGCTCGGCGCTGGCTGCCTTAGCGGTTTATGACGGCGACTTGCTGGTTGTCGACAATGCTTCTACTGATGGGAGTGGGGACTACATTCGGGATCGGTTTCCTGGCGTCGCCGTTCTCAGTCTGGCTGAGAACACGGGTGGTTCCGGCGGATTTTCGTCGGGAATGCTGGCCGCATTAGAGTGCCCGCAGTGCGAGTGGATTTGGCTGTTGGACAATGATGTTATCATTGAGCCGGGTGCTCTGGAGCCGCTGCTGAACCTGTTGCGAATGGAGCCGGGATCCGGCGCCGTCGGATCGCAGATTTGCCTCTATGATCGGCCTGAGATTGTTCAAGAAGTCGGGGGGCATGTCTCGCCATGGTTGGGTGCTCTGCGGCAATACGGTGCGGGCGGTCGACGCTTCCCAGAGGGCTTTGGTGCAGTCACAGCGGATTACCTGGCGGCTTGCTCCGTGATGGTCCGGCGGTCCTGTCTCGAAGAGGTGGGACCGTTCAGTGATTTTTTCCTTTATTATGACGACGTAGATTGGGGCTTGCGGGCGCGTGCTGCCGGCTGGGAACTTCGCGCCGAACCTGCATCGGTGGTACGTCACTATTTTAGCGGCGCGAAGCCGTTGGACCCCTGGCGCGAGTATTATCGTAAACGAAATCGCGCCGTATTCCTCGCGCGCCATCCGCCACGGCACTTGGGCTTGGGTGCGCTTTGGATCTATTTGGCTTACCTTAATCATCTTGCATTCTGGTACGCTCGGTTGCTCGACAGTCGGCTTGGTCATGTCTATCGGCAAGCCCTGACGGATGTTGTTGACGGTCGCTTGGGTCGAACCAGCCTGTTTGATGTCCCTGGACATGACATTGACCCGAATCAGACCGGTAATCCCGCTCTGTTTCTTCTTTGGTTGCGGCGTCCGGGTGAGTGCCGGGCGCTTGCAGAGTTGCTAGGCGGACGGTGGCCGTCCGCGGGTTACCGTTTCGCCAGTGGCTGCGTTGCGGCGAAGATGCGCTCCGCCGTGGAACCGCTGAACCCTGTTGGATCGTCGCCAACTCCGGTGCAAGTTTTTGTGACCGCGGGTCGCGCATTCATTGGTTCTGCGGGTGGGGTGCTGCGTTGGTGGGCGCTTTCCGAGGATGGTCGGTCTGCAGCCCGCGGCACGCGGGTGGTTGTCGTCGATGATCGCGTGCCCTTGTTGGCTCTGCAGTCAGGGAATAGCGTCTGGCAGTACCTGGCAGGCGAGTTACGGGTCCTGCCACGGCCCTATATGACTTGGTTTTTGTCGCGGGTCGGCCTGATCGTTTCGGCGGCGTATGGTGTCATCCGGGGCAGCTTGCAATTTCCGGGAGTCCTCCGGTGTGTGGATCGTGTTCGCCGTGATCAGCCTGATCGGTGACCTGCGGGACTTCGGGAGCCATGAATATCGCCGTACTCTGGAAACGCCGCTACATGGGTCAGGACGTGATCGCGGACCGCTATGCGCGGCTCTACGAACTGCCGCGCGGTCTGGCCGAGCTTGGGCATCGCGTGTTGGGACTCTGCCTCAGCTACCGCCGTGCGCCGAACGAGCGGGTTGCGCATGAGGTGGCGCCGCCGGGCAGCCTGGTCTGGCGCGGTTTCAACACCGGGCCGGCCGGTATCCTGGGATTACCCGACTATTGGCGCGGCCTGCGGTGTGAACTGGAGGCCTTTCAGCCGGACTGTTTGCTCGGCGGTTCCGATGCCATCCACGCGGCGCTCACGCGCAAGGTCGCACAGCGGCTGCGGATTCCGTATTTTCTGGACCTCTACGATAATATCGAGAGCTTTGGGTTGACCGGTATCCCCGGTATGCGCAGGCTCTATCGGCAGGCTCTGCGCGAGGCAAGCGGTATCACTGCCGTCAGTGAACTGCTGGCTGAGTATGTGCGAACCCTGGCGCCTGGTGTGCCCGTGATCCCGCTGGAAAGCACCATTGACCCCCTGCGCTTTTTTCCGCGTGACCGACATGCCGCTCGGATACGGTTTGGTCTACCGGTGCAGGGGCGGTTGCTCGGCGTGTCCGGCAGTCTTGAGCGCAACCGCGGTATCGATCGGGTCTACCAAGCGTTCCTGCGCTTGAGCGCCGATGATCCAGCACTGTATCTGGTGCTGGCCGGTGATCTCGATCGCCGCATGCCGCCGCCGCGGCATCCGCGTCTCCTGTTCCTCGGGCGTTTGCCGCATTCCGAGATGCCGCATTTTTTCAGCGCGTTAGACCTTGCCCTGATCCCGATGATCGATACGGCGTTTGGACGCTATGCTTTTCCGCAAAAAGCTTATGAAATCATGGCCTGCGGTACGCCGTTGTTGACGGCCTGGGTCGGTGCTCTGGCGCGCACCCTGGCCGCGTATCCGGCGTGTCTCTACGACCTGGGAACTCCCGGCGAACTCGATGAACGCATTCTGTGTCAGTTGGCTGATCCCACGGTGCCGGGGGTGGCGATTCCGAGTTGGAAAGATCAGTCGGTCAAGCTCGGGGCCTTCATCGCCGATGCGCTGTCCGCGCGGCGGGCGAGGGCCGCGTAATGAGCCTCAAGGCGGTTCTGGCGTATCATTTCGGTCGCCGCTGTCGAGTCGCGGGGATCGCGGCCAAGAAGGTCCACATAGCGCATGGAATCCGCGTTTAAGCGGTCGTTGGATGTCAACAGGTCGATCTGTTTGCCACTGTTCTCAGCAACAGTTGGCTATAGCGCTCAGCGACCGCTGTCCAGTCGAAGGCTGCACGGCAGTGTTGCAGGGCATTAGCGGCAAGCCGGCGGCGTCGGTTCGGATCGGCCAGCAGACCACTGATCGCCTTGGCGAATGCGCCGGATGTGCTGGGATCGACCAGCAGTCCGGTCTCGCCGTTTCGGACGACATCGGTCACGGCGGATACATGACCGCAGACCAATGGACAGCCACAGCCGGCGGCCTCTACCAATACCAGACCGAGACCCTCCTGATCCCCACCCTTAGCGACTACGAAGGGTGTTACGAACAAGGTTGCGTGCCGGTAAAGATCCGGCAGGGCCACTTGGCCAAGCATACCCAGAAAGTCGACTCGTTCGTTGATCCGAAGATCCGCGGCCAGCCGTCGCAACTGAGCCTCCAGCGGACCGCTGCCGGCGATGATCAAGCGGGTCTGGGGATGGCTCATCAGGATCTGCGGTATGGCGTGCAGCAGAAGTGGGAGTCCTTTTTTCTCCACTAACCGGCCGACGAATAACAGTGTGTCATGACTGCGCTGGATTCGCGGGTCTGGGGTGAAGTGGTGCTGCATGTCGACGCCCATCGGGATGACCGCGAGCTTAGCGGCGTCGATGCCGATTCTGAGACATTCAGTGCGCATCGCCGCGCTGACCACCGTGACCAAAGCGCTCTCGTTCATGATGACCTGCTTCACGCGGCGCAGCAGCGCACCGCGCAGTGCAAACAGGTCGCCGCCATGGGACGTGCAAACGAGCGGGATCGCGCGGTTGGTCAGGCGGCGCGCCAGGACGGCAATCAACCCTTGCGGGATCAGCCAGTGCGCGTGAATGACATCGAAGGGCTCGCGGCGCAGGAGTCGAATCAATGCCCATAGCTGGCCGAGTAGGAAGAGCGGAACCAGGAGGTAATAGAGTGGGTTGCTGCGCAGCCGATTGAGGATACCGCCGCCGTGTGTCGCCAGATGTTCCCAGCGCTTGAAAAAATAGGGAAAACGAATGACCTGCAAACCGTCCATGGTTTCGCGTTCCAGGCTGCCGGGGGCACGGGGGGCGAGCACGGTGACGGCGAAGCGCTCGGTCAGTCGGCGACTGAGTTCGTAGACGAACGGCGGTTCCGGATCCTGACTCCAGCGCGGGAAGGTGGAAGTCAGAACCAGCAAGCGGGGTTTGGGCGTGTCAGCGATGGTCATTGACGGATTCTTCGAGTACCTCGGCGATTCGTTTAAGTCTCTGGTTGACCAAGGCCGCATCGTCAGCGTAGAAGCCTGGATCCTTCCCGAGCCGTTGATTCGCGGTCTATCAATTGGTCCAGATCAAAACCGCCGTGTGCGCCGAATGCACGATCCAAGGCGGCGCGGCGTGTTGGCTCCTGCGTGATCGTGCGCAGCATCGCGACTGTCTGCGTGGATGCAGCATAGTCGCCGGCGAAATGCAGCAGGTTACTCATGACAAATCTCAGTTGAACAGGTTTGGCGTAAGCGCAGTGGTCCAGTGTCTGCGCCAGTGCCGATGCCGCGTCCTCCCAGCGTGAAAGTCCGATCAGTGCCCGCACCCTGACTTCACCGGCCAGACACCGATCATCGGCCACCCGTGCGCGCGGGTTGGCGAAGGCTGTTGCCGTAAGCGCATCGAGCTGGACAGGCGTGATCGCGGGGCATCGACCCTGCAACACAACGTTCGCGAACTGGGCCAACGCGGTAACCGCGGTCGGCGTGATGAGACCCTGTGCAAGCTTTTCCAATGCGCGGTCATAGAGCCGTTTCGGCAGCGCCGGCGCCCGGCAATACAGGCGCAGCGCTGTCAACTCCGGCGCCGCATCCTCCGTGTCCATGTTGACCAAGCGCTCCAGCAGCGCGACGGCCGTTGCCTGATTGCCGCGTGCGCTCTCGCGCGTGGCCAGTTCGGCAAGCACGCGGGGAGAGTCCGGGCGGTAGCGGTAGTCGAAGGCCAGCAAGGTATCCAGATCAGCCCAGACGCGTGCGCGGGTTGCAGTGTTGAAGGCGAGCAGCAAGGCCAGCGCGGCGACGACCGGTACCGCCAGGCGTAAGCGGCCGATGGACGCAAACAGGGTCGTCACTAGCGAGACCAAGAGCGCGGCGAGTCCCACCGTGGCCAGGTAATTCCGATGTTCAAAGACCATTTCCAAAGGGATAACGGTCGACTCGATCAGATGACAGCCGAAGAACCAGAGGATGCCGAAACTGATCCAGGGGGCCGGGCGGGCGAGTCGCACGGCCACCAGGACAAGGCCGGCATAGAGGGTCGCCAGGGCGATGGTCGCGGCGTCCAGGTGCCTGGTGATGGGGAAGCCATCGTGAAACAGCGACATACTGCTTGGGAGCGGCACCAGAAAGAGCTTGAGATAGAGTCCGACGACGTGCACCTGGGTCATCAGGCGCTCGACCCCGCTGAAACCGCGTCCGGCCTGCCATCCCAGGAGATCAGGCAGACGCGGCATCAGGTACAGGGCGCCCAGCGCCAAGGGGAGCCCAATGAGCAGCACCCAGAGTCCGAGCCAGACCACGCGCTGTCGTGTCCCCTGGGTTTGGAATCCGAAGAACAGCCCCTCGATGACCGCGAGCAGCAGCGGCAGCACGGCCGCGCTTTCCTTGCTCAGCAGTCCGAGCACCCCGCAGACGCCGACACCGAGCAGTGCGACCAGGGCGCCGGCCAGCGGGCGGGTCGCGCTGCGCCGGCGCCCTTTCACATAGGCGATCAGGGCTCCCAGCATGAACAGGCTCGACAAGAGCACCAGCCGCTGCACGGCATAGAGCACCGCGCTGACCTGCAGCGGGTGCAGCACCCAGAGGCTGGCCGCGGCCAGCGCGAACCAGAGCGGTGCGGTGGTGTTGGCCGTTCGTGACCGGCGGCAGGCGAGCAGATAGAGCAGCCAGAAGACCAGCAGCCCATTGATCAGGTGGAGCAGCAGATTCTGGTATTTGAAGGCAAAGGCATCAGGCCCGGCGAAGTATTGAGTAAGTGTGAAGCTGAGCCGGGTGAGCCCGCGCGACAACCCGGCGAATTGTTGGCCGTCGAACAATTGGCCCTGGAGATTGGCCAGAGTCAGGGTATCGACTTGAGTTGCCGGAATATTCGTGTCGTCGTCGAGCAGGAAGGGGCCAGCGAGGCCGGGGCTGTAGATGAAATAGGTGAGGGCAAGCACTGCCAGCAGTAGGCTCATGACGCCGATCTGCGTGTTGCGAGTCGGGTGTGTCACCGGTTGGTCCGGCGCTGGATTTCGGAAAGCCAAAGTGGTGCCGCTCGTCTACTGCGGGTGATTCGGTTCAGCACTGATCATTGCAATCGACCCTCAGGGCCCAGCCGGGCGCCACACTCCCGCCTCCATCAAGCGGCTTGAAACCTCCTCAAACCGCGGCGCCAAGTCCAGCCGTCCCGGCGCCCCAACTGCCCGCGCACGGTCATAGAGCATGCGCGCCGCGTCCAGGTCGCCGTCATCCAGCCGCCAGGTCGCGGCCAGGAGCAAGGGCAGCGGATTGGTCGGCTGCGCCGAGAAGGCGGCTTCAAGAGCCGCCGCGGCGGCGGAAGCGTCGCCTGAATCCTGGTGCAGATGTCCTACATAGATGAGTAGCTTCTGTCGGCTGGAACGCTGCATTGCGCGCGCTGCCGCCGCGTCCTGCATGAGTGCCAGCAGCTCAGGCTGCGGCATACTGCAGCGCTTGTCCAGAGCTAGATTGGTCAGCGTGATCAGCGTCGTGACGTCGTAGTCGGTCAACACCTGTCCCATCTGCATCCGTGCCTGGCGGATGCGTTCCGGTCCGATCCGGCCAGTCTCAAGACAGTCCAGATAACCCTCCTGCAAGCGGGGGCCGACGCCCTGGGCGTCCGCAAGCAGCGCATGGGCAGCAGCGAACTGTCCCCGCTCGGTCAGAGCCTCCGCCAGTTCGGCCCGCGCCCGGAGCGAAGGCCAGGGTCCGGCCAGCGCGGTGGAATAGATCTGTTCAGCATCGCTCCAGACCCAAGAGCGGGCCAGCCCCAAACTGAACAGGGCCAGCAGCGCCAGCGCCGCAATGACCGGGCGGAAGCGGGTGAGGGTGCCGGTCGCCGACCCGAGCAGATCCGCCGCCGTCAGGATCAGCCCAAGACTCGGCAGGTAGTTACGATGCTCAAAGGCCAACTCCAGCGAGAGCATGGTCGACTCCATCAGGTGTCCGGCGAAGAAGAACAGGATACCGAAGGCCGCCAACGGTCGCCGTTTGAATAACCCGAGCCCTAAGCCGAGCAAGGCGAACAGCAACGCGGCGGATAAAAGGGTCGTCGGCGGTTGCAGCCAACCGGTAGAATGCGGCAGTGTATCGTAGAAGAACGGCATGGCCCCGAGCCGCGGCAGGAGCACCTGCCCGACATAGAGCGTCACCACCCGCGTCTCGGTCAGCAGGCGCTCGCCCATGTCGAAGGCCCGTCCGGCGTAACCGGTTGCCGTCGCCTCCGGTATCAGCAGCAGCGACAGGGCCGCCGCTAAACCGAGGACCAACACCAGCCCGAAATAGCCTGCAAGCAGGCGTTGGGTGGGCCGGGTCCCGCGCAGTCGGAACAAAGCCATCTCCAGCACGCCCAGGAGGACCGGCAGCAAGGCTCCGTTCTCTTTGGAGAGCACCGCCAGGATCGGGAGGATCAGCAACGGCGGCAGCCAAGCCGTCGCGGTCGTCGGCCGCCCCGACGCGATCTCCGCAAAGCGCCGCCGCGCGTAAAGCCACAGTGCCCAAACGCAGAACAGGGCCGAGAGGATGGTCATGCGCTGCACCACATAGGCCAGGGTGCTCACCTGCAGTGGGTGCAGGGTCCAGGCCAGCGCGACGCTCAGCGCGAACAGGCCCGCGGTTTCGGGTCGATAGCGGGCGCCGGCGAGTGACCGCACCAGCAGGTATACCAGGGACCCGGTGATCAGGTGCAGCACCAGATTCACCGCCTTGAAAGAGGCCGGGCCAGCCGCGATCAGGGCATTGGCGGCCAAGGTCGCCATCGTCAGGGGGCGGCCGATACCCGAGACGTCGATGAACAGGTGCTGCTGCCACTGCCCCCCTAAGAGTTCAGCAAGACCGCCCGCCTGAACCGCCGCGATCGAGTCTTGCAGCTTGATATCATCGAGCAGCCAGGGTCCGGAGACAGCGGGCCAGAATGCCGCCAGGCCGAGTAGCCAGAGTACCGCCAACGCCGGCATCGGGCGTGCCGCCCAGAGGGCAACAACCGCGACGGGGGTCGCAGAATTGGCGGGGGGCATCGGGTTTTCCTCGCGGGGCGGGTCTTAGTAGGTGCATGGTAGCGGGAAATCGGGGACACTGGGATTCCCGACGAGACCCACGCCTGCCGGCAGCGCTCGGGACACCGGTCGAGCATTATTACGCTGTGTCTATGTCAAACGCGCGACCCGGTTGCCCGTCCGCGGGCGTCTGCGCCAGGCCAAATCGAATCCTTCGGATACCGAATGCCCGGATTAGTACTTACGGATACCCAGGTTGTCGCGGATATCGGTTGGCTAGACCGTGCCTGGGAGATGGATCAAACGTTCGCGTTTGTCCCATCGCGCAGTTCAGTTACCAAGGAGTGGGTGGCTGACGCTTTGGGTCGGCTGCCGGAACCTTGGCAGGCAGGGCATTTCGCCCTACTGACTTCCGGAAGCACTGGTCAGCCAAAACTGATCATCGGATCGCGGCAGCGAGCCGAGGCACTTGCAAAATTACTGGATATAGTGCAACTGGGTGGCGCGGCGCGCTTGACTGTCGTTGCGCTTCCGCTGACCTACTGCTTTGCTTTTGTTAACCAGTGGTTGTGGGCGCGGACTATGAGTCGGGGCCTGGTCTTGACCGCCGGTTTCAGCGAGCCGGAACGGCTCGTTGCGACACTTGCCGGGGTTGAGGATGCGATGTTGTGTTTGGTCGGTTCGCAGGTGCCGCTACTGCGCCAATCCTGCTGCGGCCCGGTGTTTCCGGGTGTTGTGCGGTTGCACTTTGCGGGTGGTGCTTTCCCACAGGAACAACTTCCCTATCTGGCCGAGCGGTTCCCCAACGCCACGATCTTTAACAACTACGGCTGTGCGGAAGCGATGCCCCGCCTGACTCTGCGTCGCGACGCCGTGAGCGACCTCGGTGCCCACGTCGGTTGGCCGTTGCCTGGAATCGAGTTAACCGCGGACGCGGATGGTCGCCTGTTGTTTCGCAGCCCGTTTGCGGCAGTTGGGTTTGTAGACGCCGCCGGTGTGCATGCCTTCGCTGCTCATGAATGGATCGCGAGCGGCGATTTAGCGGTGCAAGCCGCTGATGGCGGTTGGGTTATCAGGGGTCGCTCCAACGAGGTCTTCAAACGCTACGGGGAGAAGATCTCGCTCTCTCAGTTACTGAATAGCGTGTGCGCGGTGTGGTTTGGCGAGGCGGCGTTTTACCCTGAGATTGACTCCCAAGGAGAGCGCGGTTTGGTATTGGTGCTTGCTCCATCTCCTACGCGGGACGACCTGCGTCGGGTGCTCGGCGCCCTGCGCGCGGGCTATTCCCGGCCTCATTGGCCGCTGCGGCTAGAGGCTGCACAAGCCTTGCCAAAACTGCCGAACGGAAAAATCGACACTTTGCGGTTGGCGTCCTTAGAGCACCGCACGACCATCTGGAGGCAGAGGCTATAGATGACGAACCACGATAAATTGCGTGAATTGATTCAAGATGTGCTGCTCTTGGAGCCTGGTGAGTACCGGCTAACGCTGGGGCGCAGCGACGTGTCGACTTGGGACTCACTCGCCGTCGTTTCCATTGCCGTCGGACTGGACGAGACCTTCGGTCATCATCCGAGCCCGGATGAGGCGACTGCCCTGAAAAGCGTCATTGATATTGTCCATTTTCTCGAATCGCGAGGGCTATTGTTCGATGACTGAACAGAGTCGCTGCGATGTTTCGACCGTGCGACCGTTGTCCTGGTCCCCGCAGGAATTGGCACAGGCAAATCTGGGCGCTGTCCTGGTGGTCGGGTCGCCGCCGCGGGCGGCATGTGTCGCCGGGAAACTCGGATGTTCCTGGGTTACCGATCTTGATCAAGTGCAAGGCGCGCTCGATACGCTGGTCGTGGTTGGCGGAGGGCGACGTATTGACCAGGTCAAGGTCTGGCGCCTGCGGTATCGGCCAGAGCTGCAACTGGTTGCGATTGCTTCGTTATGGGGCAGTGGGGCGGAGAACTCACCGATCGCAGTGCTCGACCAGGACGGCAAAAAAGAGATTCTGGTCGGTCCGCAGTACCTTCCGGATATTCGCTGCACCTTTCCCGAGTTTGCCGATGAGATTCCGCTGGCGCTAGCGCAAGATGGTGCTGGTGATGTCTGGGCACATGCGCTGGAAGGCTTTCTGTCACCTTTGGCAGGAGACGCATTGAGGACGGAACTTGCTGCCTTGATCCGCAACTTGCTGTTGGCACCGTGCGGCCGCGATCCCCGTTGGTTTGCGTACTCGGCTCAAGCGTCGTCTTGCCAAGCGCGTTCAAGCGTTGGGCTGGTCCACGGTATTGCACATCAATTGGAGGCCCCGTTGCGGGCAAGACAGGCAGAAGCGGGTTGGGGGCACGCCGCCCTGTGTGCGGTGTTCGTCTTTCCTGTCATGTGCTTTAATTACCAGAGTTCCTTGCGGTTCAAGACCCTCGCCGCCGAGTTTGATCTGGATGCAGACCGATTGTTACTTCATCTGTCTCGCTTCCATGATCCCCAGCGCTACGATGCTGCCTTACCCGAACTGCAAAGTCAGTGGCGGGAGATCCTGCGTGACCCGAGTACCCGCATCAACAGTGCTCTGGTGCGTCCATGTGCAATCGACTACTTCACCGCTGGAGCCTTCCCGTGAGTGCGCTGCTGAACCGAGCACCCTACGGACCGCGAGACGAGGCGACGCTGCTCGCCGAAATGACCGCGCTGACACACCATCATCTCAGAGGTTGTTCTGAATACCGTAAGATTTGGGCTGGCTGGTCCGCTGCGCCGACGCTCGCCGATCTGCCTTGGCTCCATGTCGGCTTGTTTAAACACTTGAACTTGCGCACCACCTTTGTCGGAGCGCGCTTTGAGCGGACTCTCACTTCTTCCGCCACGACCGGTAGCCGAGCCAGCCGGATCCTGTTGGAGCAGTCCAGTTCGGAACTCCAAGCGCGCAGCATCGAGGCCATCCTTAAGAACGCGGTCGGGGCTCAACTGCGTCCCCTGTTGATACTTGACAGCGCCGCGTCGCTCCGCGCGCGTGGCGAGGTTTCGGCGCGTATCGCCGCCGCCCTGAGTCTCAAGCCGCTTGCCAGCGAGATCCATTTCCTGCTCGCCGATCCCACCGATCCCGAGTCGTTGCGGTGGAACTTGCTTTGTGACCTGCTGGATCGTCACGATGATCTGTTGGTATACGGTTTCACCTGGATGCTGTGGCTGGCGTGGGGAGCGGCAGTGCATCCGGATGAGGTAAAGTCCCGGTTATCTGGCAAGCGAATCGTGTTTGTGCACAGTGGTGGCTGGAAGCGGCTAGACCGGTTACGGGTAGACCGTGCGGCGTTCGACGGAGCGCTGCTCAACGGGCTCGGTCCGGACTCCTTGGTCGTTGACTACTACGGACTCGTTGAGCAAGTTGGAGTGATCTATCCTCTCTGTGCTCAAGGGTTTCGGCATGTCCCAGTCTGGGCCGGTGTCATGGTCCGTGATCCCTTCACCCTGGAACCTTTGAGTGCGGCACCCGGACAACTCCAGTTACTCAACACGCTGTCCCGCGGTGTTCCCTGTCACAACGTGCTGACTGAAGATCTGGGAGTGCTCCGGCCGGGCGTTTGTGGGTGCGGCCGTTCCGGGCCACGCTTCGAACTCTTGGGGCGGGTGCCCAAAGCCGAGTTACGGGGTTGCGCCAATGTCTGATGGACAGTCTCAACTCTATGGTTTCAGTGGTCCCGGCGGGGTGATCGCCGTCGCTTTGACTCTGGATCCGGAGCGGACGATCAGCGCCTGGTGCGCTTTGCGTTGCCGGATGATCCGCGAACGGCCGGAGTCCTTTACCCGCGATGAGTGGGCTTTCCTGATTACTTTTTTGGACCCGGATAATCTGCGGCGACCTTTTCTGAGTGCGTTCGGCGACCCGGTCGACGTGCTGGGTCCGCGCGTTGATATCCTGTTTCGTCCGCGTGGTACCATTGCCCTCTGGTTGCCCAACACGGTTTCGCTGCTCGGTCCGCTGCTGGTCATCCTGACTTCCCTCGCGGGGGCGCCGTTGCGGATCAAGGCCGGGTCACGCAGCGATGATTTGACCACTGCCTTCCTGGTTTACGCGTGCTCTCGGCTCGCTGGGGAACCGCTTGGCGACTACCTGGCGAGCATCACCTGTGCGGGTTTCGATCGCGATGATCCGCAAAACGGGCAAATGGCAGCGGAGGCCCAGGTGCGTTTGGTCTTCGGCGGCGATGCGGCCGCGCGATCCATCCATGCGCTTGCTCATCCTCTCGACAGCATCGGCTTTTCCTTCACGGATCGGCGTTCCGAGGCTTGGGTGGAGTGCTCCCGATTGCACGATGATCTGCTGGTGAGCCTGTTGCGGGTCTTCGCAATCTATGGCCAGACCGGGTGTACCTCGCCGCGGCGGGTTGTTCTGCTGGATGCGACGACGGCGGATGCCAGGCAATTGCGTGATCGCTTAGTGCGTCTCTGGCCGCTTTCCAATCCACGATCAACGCCGATGCATATCGCAAGCGATAATCAGATGGCACGCCAATGGGCTGCCGCGCTGGGTTGGGACGCCGTCGTGACCAGGGGGCAAGGCGCGGTTATCGCCGTTGGCGACCTCAGTCTGGAGCCCTGCCCCGCTGCCATGCTGTTGATGGTGGTCGCTGCCACTGTCGTTCAAGCGGAGGCGGCTTTGCCCTCAAACATTCAGACTATCGGGCATGCGCTGATCGATGCGACGCACCGGCGCTGGTTGGAACTGCTGGCACGCACCCGCGTACGTCGATTCGTTCCGATTTCGCGAATGCACTATTTCGGACCGACGTGGGACGGTTGGAGCTTCTGGCGACAACTATTCGAAGAGGTCGAGATCGTCATGGAGGCGGGGGCTTTTGAATGAGAGATTTCTGCGCGGAAACCTATCGACGATTATGCGTTTCACTAGTCGACGCCGGCTATCAAAGCCTGACGCTAACAGACTATTTCCTCTCCGGTGGGCTCCCACTTCAGGCACAGCGGGTCATCCTGCGTCACGATCTTGATCGGTTCCCTCGCATGGCGATCCCCCTGGCAACCATCGAGCGCGACCTTGGGCTGCGCGCCACCTATTATGTCCGCGTCCCGTCGACCTGCGATCCATCGGTGATCCGGGAGGTGACCGGATTGGGACACGAGCTCGGTTTCCACTATGAGAATCTTGCCAAGACCCGCGGTGATGTGGCGCTCGCCCAGCGTAGTTTCGCCGATGATCTTGCCCGCCTGCGGCGTTACTGTTCCATTCGCACTGCCTGCATGCATGGGAGTCCGGCCAGCCGGAGTGATAATCGCGATTTGTGGCCGTTTCTCTCGCGAGAGGATCTCGGATTATTGGGAGAGGCGTACCTTGATGTGGATTTCAGCACCATACTTTATTACTCGGACACCGGACGGACGTGGGCGGCGGGGCGATTCAACATGCGCGATCATATCCCGGCCGGTCGATCACGGATCGCCGGGGCACCGATGGTGCGGACCACTGAAGAACTCATTACCTTAATCCGGAAGGAAAGGCGTAACCTGTATCTCGTCGCCCACCCGGAGCGTTGGCCGGTGAGTCCGGGAGGGTGGGTCTTGGCGGGATCAAAGGACGTGGTTTTCAACCTGGCCAAGCTTTTGCTTCGCACTCTCAATGCGGTTCGTGACCGAAAAGCGGGGGTGGCCGATGTCTGAGGTGTCTGAGACGAAATCCTGGTTCTCAAGGTGGTTTATGGGCTGGGCTCAACGTTTGAATGGCTCTGCTGTTTTTGAGTCCAAGTCCCCCGGCGCGACCCTGTGGGGCATTTGGAGTCGCCTCCTGCAATGGGTCGCGATGAGTTTCCTGCCAATCCCGTCGGCCGTGCGCGTCGCGCTTCAGCGAGCACGCGGGGTGAAGATCGGTCAGCAGGTTTTCCTCGGTCCCGGATGCTGGATCGACAATACGCGACCAGACTTGGTGGAAATCGAAGACCAGGTCTCGCTGGCTGGTCGGGTCACGGTGCTGACTCACACCTCGCCAACGGCGCCGCTGCGCATGATATTAGGTCCCGAGTCCCGTTCCTTCAAGAAGGTCACAATCAAACGAGGAGCCTGGGTGACCGTCAACTGCACCATCCTTCCAGGGGTGACGATTGGAGAGAATGCGATCATCGGTCCAGGGTCTGTAGTCAATCATGACATTCCCGCGAACGTCGTTGCCGTCGGTGTGCCGGCGCGGCTTGGCGGGCGCCACGAGCCGGTCGAACCGAAGACTCCGGGATGATGAGCGCCCTGCGAGTGGTGGTTGTGACGACTGGGTTTCCCCCTTTGAGTGGCGTTTTCGTCGGCCAACTGCTGAGCCATCTCCCCGGGGATATTTGCGTCCAGGTCATTACGCCCTGTGCTGAGCGTGAGGTGATCTGGCAGGCGGGAGACCGGGTCCGCGTGCGCTGCTTTCGCTATGGCCCGCGCCGCTGGCAGACCTTGGCCTACCAACCCGGCGGCCTACCCGAGGCGCTCCGGCGCAGCGGCGGGGTGCCGATCGCGCTGCTCCTGTTTCTGCCCGCTTTTTTTTGGGCGGTGCTGCGGGTCGCCCGTCGGGCGGACCTGATCCATGCGAATTGGTCGGCGCCCGGAGTGATTGCCGGACTCGCTGGCCGAATCATGGGAACGCCCGTCATCACGACCTTGCGCGGTGCCGACGTGACTCTTGCCGAGCGCGGTCGGTTGTGGCGTTTCGTTCTGAAGACCTGCCTGCTCTTGAATCAGCGTCTGGTCACGGTCGGCGCTGGGTTGCGGGTGCAGGCGGCGGGTCTCCTGGGTATTGCATCTGCGCGCATCGTCGTCATACCCAATGGGGTCTCCGCGGCTTTCTTCGCTGTCCCGCCGGACGTGCCGGGTCGAACCTTGCGGCTGGTCTCGATCGGATTGCTGATTCCGCGCAAAGGAATCGATACGATCCTGGCCGCGCTGGCGCAACTGGACTTGGCGCTGGGCGTTGAACTGACCCTGGTGGGCGATGGACCCGAACGCTCCCGACTTGCAGCCTTGGCCGCCGAGCCGACGCTGGCGGGGCGTGTGCGCTTCACCGGTGCGTTGGAGCCTTCTGAAATCCCGGCCGTGCTGGCTTGCCACGATGTCCTGGTACTCGCCAGCCATTCCGAAGGGCGGCCGAACGTGGTCGTCGAGGCCATGGCCGCCGGCCGGGCGGTGGTGGCCTCCGCTATCCCTGGGGTGGCGGAACTCGTCCAAGACGGGGAGAACGGTTTACTGTTTCCGCCTGATGAGCCTGCCGCCCTGGCCAACCAGTTGCGCCGCCTGATCAGTGAGCCTGGCTTGGTCCAGCGACTGGGCGAGGCCGGGCGGGCCGGGGTGCAGGGGTTGACCTGGGAGCGCACCGGCATGCGCTACGCCGAGCTTTACCGGGAGGTCTTGGCTTCACGGCGGCGCCCATGTGCGGACTGATCTTCGTCTTTGACCCAACGCGTGCGCAATCGGACCTGACCGCCGCGGCGCGGCGGGCACTCACGGCGCTGACTCACCGCGGACCGGATGCCGAGGGTATGGTGTCGGCACCCGGTCTGGTGATCGGACACCGGCGTCTGTCGATCATCGACCTCGCCGCCAGCAGCCAACCCATGGAGGATCCGGCTCGACGCCATGTCCTGGCCTACAACGGCGAGGTTTATAACTATCGTGCCCTGCGCACCCGCCTCGTCGGTCGCTGGACGCTGCGCACCCAGGGGGATACTGAGGTTCTGCTGGCCGGGCTCGCCCTTGATGGTCCGGCGTTTCTTGACCAGGCCGAGGGGATGTGGGCGCTGACCCTGTGGGACCGTGAGACCCAAACCCTGCTCTTGGCCCGTGACCGCATGGGCAAGAAGCCGCTCTATTATTGGTCCGACCGGGGGTGCTTCTACGCGGCATCCGAATTGCCCGCGCTGTTGACCTTGTTGCGTGAACGGCCCGCGGAGGATCTGGACAGCACCGCTGATTTCCTGCGCTATGGCTATTACCTGCCTGGTACGACAGCCTACCAGGGGATTCGGGAGGTGCTGCCGGGCCATTGGTCGACCTGGTCCCCGGTCGCGGATTGTGTAACCGGGTCTTACTGGCAACTCAAGCTGGGTGGGTTTCGCGGAGGGGATGTCGAGGCGCATGAGCGGTTGCGTGACACCCTGACCGCGGCGGTGCAGCGTCGGCTGGTGGCGGATGTGGAGGTCGGTGCCTTTCTCTCGGGGGGTGTGGACTCGTCGCTGGTGGTTGCCCTAGCCGCGCAGATCTCCGGCAAGCCGCCGAAAACGTTCACGATCGGCTTCACCGAGACGGCTTTTGATGAACGCCGCCACGCCCGTACCGTCGCCCGCCAACTGGGCACCGAGCACTATGAGGACGTGCTGAGTCTGGACGAGCCTCAAGCGCTGGAGCGATTGGTCTTGGACCAGGTGGGCCAGCCCTTTGCGGATGCATCCTTGCTGCCGACCGCCTTGGTCTCACGCCTTGCTGCCCGGCATGTCAAAGTCGCCCTGTCCGGCGACGGCGGGGATGAATTGTTCGGCGGTTATCAGCGCTACCTGGGACGCGCCTTGTTGCGTTGGTATACGCGGCTGCCGTTACCATTGCGTCGCGGTGCGGAACGGGCCATCCGCGCCCTGCCGGAGCCCATGGCGCACCATAGCCACAGTCTGTTGAAGAAGGCGCACCTGTTCACCGATCTCGTGGGCCGTGCGGCGGCTGAGACGCCCTATGTGGCGCCCTTGATCTACCGCCCGGATGAACTCGCGGCCCTGGCGCCGGATTTGGCTGGACGCGGACACCCGCCGCCCGGCATCCCCGCGGTCGTCGATTACGACGACGTGTGGCGCATGATGGCGGCGGATACGCTGATCTATCTACCGCAGGATATTCTGCTCAAGGTCGACCGAGCTTCCATGGCGGCGTCACTGGAAGCACGCGCACCCTTCCTGGATCGGGAACTGGTGGAGTTGTCTTTCTCCCTGCCGCGGCGTTTCCATCTCAAGGGTCTGCGCGGTAAGCGTATGTTGGCGGCAGCCTTTCGCCCGCTGCTGCCGCCCGCGATCTGGGCGCGGCGCAAACAGGGCTTTGCCGTGCCGGTGCATCGCTGGTTCGCGGGTGAGTTGGGGGATGCCCTGGAGGCGCGACTGGCCGATTCCGGACTACCGTTCGTGCCGGCGGTGGTACGTGGCCTTCTTGCCGCGCACCGCGCCGGACAACGCGATTATGGGCAACGGTTGTGGCAGATTTACATCTATTGTCGTTGGCAAGCGGCGAGGGCGAATCACTGATTCCGGAACACAGGAGAAAATCATGGGGCTCGATATCAACGGTACACGTTTTCTCTTATATGCCAAAGCACTGGGCGTCGATTTCGCCCGGACCGCGATGATTGGGCGGCAGCATCTGAATCTTGGACCCGCCGCGCTCAAGCGTAATCTTGAAGAATTCGGCTACGCACCGAGTCGTCGAGATGTCAGTGCCATGTTGGGCGGTAAGCCGCCATATGCCGAGGAATTTCTTCGCTATCTCGGAGCGAGTGAAATTCATTCATATGACAACTCGGACTACGAGCAGGCAACACATGTTTACGATATGAACGAAGCGCTGCCGGATGTGCTGAAGAAATACTATACAGTGGTATGCGACGGCGGTTCACTTGAGCATGTATTCAATTTTCCCGCAGCGCTCCGAAATTGCATGGAAATGGTCCGGGTGGGTGGTCATTTTCTCGCCATCACTCCGGCCAACAATTTCATGGGCCACGGATTCTACCAATTCTCTCCCGAACTTTTCTTCAGCGTTTTCACGCCGCCGAACGGTTTTGAAATCATTTCCGTTGTTGCGTTTGAGGATGGCCCCAACGCGCGTTGGTATTCAGTCAAGAGCCCCGCTTCGGCAAAAGGCCGGGTGACCCTGGTAAACACCAGGCCAGTCTATCTACTGATTGTTGCGAAGCGAGTCAGTGAGGTCACTCCCCTGCGCGTGTCGCCCCAGCAAAGCGATTACATCGAAACCTGGGTTGCTTCCGGCAAGACTGTTGCGGAGGTGTTGAGCAGTCGACAGGATACAGGCGCAATGCTCCATGCGCTTCTGCACCATCTTTATGCGTTGGCACCGCCCGGAGTGCGCCGGCTTGCCCGTCGCCTGGTTCACCGGCATCGACGGCTTGTCGGTTTCAACTCGCGATGCTTTAAGCCGCTTGACCTGGCGGTTGTTGCCAGAAAAGACGATGCCGCCTCATCCATACACCTTTGAAGAGGGTGTGGATATACCCGTCGTTGTTGGTTTTTCGTTTCTCGTTTTTCGTAACCCAATGTTTGATAGTCCTGAACTAAAAACGAACAACCGAAAACTCAAAACCGTTCCGTATAACGGCAAGATCAACCGCCGGGGCCGCCGAGCGGGCCTCATGACTTGACTCGAGCGACCGCGAAGATCTGTTGACGAATCAGTAGTGGCTGTTGCCACCATGGGTAATAAGGCTTGTTGCCGCGGTAAAATCGGCAGACCTCAAGCTTAAACTCATGGCGTTCGAATAACTGACGTAGTGTATAGATGTCATGCCATAGCACATGGGTGACGTTGGGTCTCAGCAGCACGGTCGGCCACTTTGCATTCGGGGTCGTGATGATCAGACGTCCTTCCGGCACCAGGTGTCGCCGGATGTTGTCAAGCAACAGGCCCTGATTGCTTACGTGCTCAATCACGTCTCCTGCCACTGCAACCTCAAAGCGCTCTCCCAGGTCGAGCGTCTCCATGTTGCCATAGCGGATGCGCGGGTCATGCTGATGGTGCAGCCCATGTTGCGGGACCTTTAAGATCTCCTGGGCGGTTTGTGCCGCGTTCGGCAGATCGACGCCAGTCAACGCCAGGCTATGCTTCGCCAGACAATCCCATAGACAATAAACCGCGGATTGCCCGAGGCTGCCGATGTCCAGGACACGCTTACCCTTGATAATAGGGGCAATCAGGTCTTCTCTTGTCATGCTGCGCTCTTGCTTTGTTCCAGTCAATCGTGGTGGCGGTCGACGGTAGGAGCTCCAGACATTGACAGCCAGAGCCGGTAGATGAACCATACCCCCAAGTCTGACGCCATTGTCAAAGCGCGAAAGCCAAACATGGCTGCCACTACTCCGGCAACGACTTCGCCGGTAAGTAAATAACTCGATACAACCTCGAATACACCGATTCCCTGGGGGGCGAAAAATGCAAGGAAACCCGCAACCCATGATACGAGGTACACCCCGATGGCCTGTGGCCAATCAATACCTGGCAGTACAGCACCGAGGAACAGGTAGAAGCCGATGCCGTAAACGAGCCACACGACCGCGAACGCGGCAATGCCTGCAAAGTAGTCGCCGAAACCGAATGTCGGGCGGTTCTTGCTTTTCACGCCCAGGACCAAGGGTGTCACAAGCAGATCAGCAAGGCCAATGAGCCCAAGTGAGTACAGGTAGAATACGCTGTTCGTTGAACCAGCCAACAACAATAATGCGGCGCCGAGCAGTGCCGCCAACCCCGTGGACAGCACCATTTCAAGAGTCAAGACACGCACAATGATCGTCCGAGGCAATCCGTAGGCCGCAAAGTCCAAAGCGCGGGACACGGTCTGCCAGATTCCGCCCGGCAGATACCGTGCGGGCAGTCGGTCGACATGGACATGCCAAACTTGGCCGAGTCCTATCCCCGCATGGTGTGAGCGGAACAGGAAAAAAGAGCAAAGCACGAGAAATCCATGGCCGCATGCAACGAGCAGGAACACCTTAACCATCAGCCCCGCATCGACTTCCGCGAGACGCGCCCGGATACCTGCACCATCGACAACGAAAATATAGACGAGAAAGGCAAGAGACAGCGGCGTATATAGGGTACGAGACTGATTCAGCAGTCCCCGCAGAGACACTCGCCAGTGTGGGCGAGGGCTGACGGACTCCATGCTATTTCAGGTGTCGATTCTGTTCTTGGTCGAACAGCATCGCGAACAGCAGGAACTGCAAACCCATGATGGTCATGAAGACCGCAAACATGGCACTGGTGCCGGCCACCGGACCTGAGAGGATACGTTCGACAACAAGATAGGCTCCGAACAGCAAGCCAAGCGGAAACAAGAGTAGCCCAAAGGCATAAAAGAACAGTAAGGGGCTAAAGTCCTTGATCACATACTTGTGCAGTAGACGGTAGAAGAACAGCCGGATAATCAGCAGGGCGAGTCGAGGGATCATCCGCAGTGGCCGAATACCGGACTTCTCGCCGATTCCGTAAACGGGCCGGATCGGAACATCGGTGACCCGCATCTCCGCGATGTTCAGGCGTACCAGGAGATCGTTGGGTTGGCCGTAACGCTTGTACATCAGGTCCCAGTTGATCGCCTCCAGTCCGCGCAGGCTAATGGCGGTGTAGCCCGATTGGGAGTCTGCGATATGCCAGTAGCCGGAGGCAATCTTGGTGAGCAGGGAAAGCATGGCATTGCCGAGATAGCGCACGCGCGGGATCATCTCCCAGGCCTCGCCGCTGAACAGACGGTTGCCCTTGGCGTAGTCGTATCTGCCGGAGAGGACCGGCGCAACGATAGCGGGGAAGTCCCGTGGGTCCATCTGGCCGTCGCCGGCCATGACCACCGTCACGTCTATGCGTTCGGCGAGCGCTGCTTTGTAGCCGGTCGCGATGGCACCGCCGACACCCTGATTGACCGGGTGCACGATCAGCTCAATACGCCGGTCGCGTTGCTGGTAATCGCGTACGATGGCAGCGGTGTTGTCCGGGCTCGCGTCGTCGATCACATAGACCCGGTCGACCTCGATTGGCATGGTCTCTAGCACCCGCAGGATCTGCGTCGATTCGTTATAGCAGGGAACGACGACGGCGATGCGAATAGTATCGATCATGGCGACGTCAAAGTATCGGGAGTGATCGAATGAGAGTGCATTTGAATGCTGTCTTGTGTTCTGAACTGCGACAAGAGATCACGGTATTGTTTGATCTTAGCGTCTTGGGTCAACCACTCGTAAAGACTTGTTGGTGAGCTCTTCGCCGCGATGTCAACATAATGCTCGGCATCTTCGAAAAGTCCGGCGGTGATCAGGTCGTAAGCTTGATCCAAGGCAATCAGGAACGATGGTGTGGCCGCGTAGGCGCGGTCCATCGCGCTAATGGTACCATTCAGATCGCCTTGTTGTCGACGATGGCGAGCGAGAAGCGTTAGCAAATTGCTATGAGCGCGAGCATTAGCGGAAAATTTCGGGCTGGCAAGATAGATCTCGAAGATACGCTCTATGTCTTGATTTGTAACTTGGCATTTTCCGTCCTGATTCCGGTCCAGCATCCACTGAATCCCGGCGATACTTCCGTAATCTAAAGGCGCTGTCCGCAGCACCCGTTCAAGTGTTCCGATGCTTGCGCCCAAACTGGCTGACCGTGGGGCTGAGCAGTGCTCGACGACAAAACGGTAAAGCGGCAGGTTGGCATTGTTCGGCTGGGCGGCAGTGGCCCGATCAAGCTGGAGATGAAGTCGTTCCCAGTCACCGCGACTGGCCCAGTAGTTCAATGCCCTCTCCTGAGCTCGAGCGGATGCAGGCCGCTCTGCAGACCAGAGCAGTGCAATAGCTTCGGCATCACCCCAAACCGCAGCAGAAGTCCAAGTAATTACGCCTGTCATTCCAATCATCGCCGCCAACCCTAAACCGGTCAGATATCGATAACTCGGGTGAATAGTCAACATGCCGTAACAGAGAACGAAAACCGGGCCAAGCATGGGGAGGTAATTGCGGTGTTCGAAATAAATCTCAAGTGGAAGCACTGTTCCTTCAAGAACATGCCCAAGAAAAAACCAGAGAACTGCCAATGAAAGTAGAGGCCAAGAGCGGCGTTTGATGAATGCCAGGCTAACTAGTAAAATGATGATGCCGAAGGATAGTAGAGTCTGGGGTGGATCGAGTAGTCCGCGGGAGATGATGTAGTCGTCACGGTAAGGGGTGGATTCCGTGAGTGAGGGTAGCAGAATGACTTTCAAATACTGCATCATCACACGTGACTCGGTCATCAGCCGCTCGGGTAGGTTGAAAGCGCGAGCCTGGAACGCATCGGCCATGGTATTAAAGACCAAAGCAAGATAATACCCCAGCAAGACTAGCGGCAGAACCAGAAAGACGGCAGACCATGCCGGCCACCATTTCGGGCGTGACGGCTGATTCTTGTTGAGGACGGTAAGTTCGAGCACTGACACGTAGACTATTGTCATCAGAGCTGTTTCTTTGCTCATGATGCCGAGTACCAAACAGGTTCCAAACACGGGAACCAACCAGATCGCTGCCGTCCATGGACGTTGCGGTGCAATCCGGCGCCCGTGCAGGTAGATGATAAGCGCTAGCAGCGAGAATGTGCCGCCGAGCAGCGTCATACGTTGAATCACCATCATGACCGGTGAGAGCTGAAGTGGATGCAGTACCCACAGTGCCGACGCGGCCAACGATACCCATTCGCCATGTACAGAGGAGGAGCGAGGGTCAACCATGCGGATAAGTGCGCGCAGGAAGGCGAAAACCAGTACGCCGTTTAGCAGATGGATCAGGAGATTGGTGCGTTTGAAAGTGGCGGGGGAGATAGGCCAGCCGTTATCGTCTAGGAGCAGTGAGAGAAAAGCTAACGAACGTCCGGAAGCCCCATCGTCCGGAAGGATCAAGCGGATCACATCGTCTGAGGTTTGAATACCGTTACCCGTACCGGCGAGTTTTGGCAGGTGTACTTCATCGTCAAAAAACAAGGGGCCGGATAAACCAGGAGAGAAAACAATCCACGCAGTCACAAGCAAGAGTGATAGAGTGAAGATGACTAACGCTGGGTTTTGCTCGGATCTGAAAATCGTTGTCATCTTAGACCTAGAACCAAGTCGAATCCAGAACCAGCCTGCTTATTGAATCCACCAAAAAGCAGACCCCAGGGAATCCCTGGGGTCTGTGTGTAGACTGCGCGAATCCGTGTCCGCTCTGATACTAGCTAGCCTTACGACAGTTGGATGGCCGGAACTTGTTGTCAAGGGTGCCGCCAGTGCAACTCCACCGCACGCCACCAGTGCTTGTCTTGCCGCGAACGATAATTGTATTACCAGTGGGGACACCTGCCGCTGCGTTGTATGTCAACGTCATAGAAGAGCCGGCAACCGTGATACCACTTACATACTTGGTGGTCGGACTTGTGTAGCCGATGCTGCCAGGCGCCTCTGGCCAGCGGCTGTTACTGAGTACAAACTCCGCCATGGATGCTTTTGGTGATCCAGAGAGGTTAATACCCTCTGCCACCTTACTCCGCGCCGTAAAGTCCTGATAGGACGGAATGGCGATGGCCGCCAAGATACCGATGATCGCGACGACGATCATCAGCTCGATCAATGTAAAGCCTTGTTGGAATTTCTTCACGTCTGTTCTCCGGAGTTGAGTGATGGATGCGGCTGCGCTGGGAGGCCGTCGCGACCGCTGTGCAGCCGCGTCCTTAACTGTCTCCCTGAGGCTGGCACTGCATGATCCGAGCCAGAGTCTGTGTTTTCGTGTGTGTTGGCAGCGTATCCGCCAAGTTGCTGTGATGTAAAAACATGTAAAGGAGTCTGGTTGGCCGGTGGGCGGGTTAGCGTGCCGTGAGGCTTCAGGTGGATCGTGCAAACGTGGTCAATAGTGACGAAAATTGTCAGTTAATGACAAAAGTTGGAGGTTTCAGTGGCTATGAGGGAAGGCGTTTAGGGTTGTCGGAGATGAAGTCCCCGTGGGATCAATTGATTGGCTGATGTGTGAGCCGTTGTGCAGTGCAGGGGTTAGCTGAGTGTGTTCATGCGACTGAATCGCTGCGTCCTAAGTGCTTGTTGTTGCGAATGTGCGACGCCTTGGATGGACTTCGCCGGCAGTGTCCTTCGCTCATTGGGCAGCCTGGCGCATCTGGCCAAACGCTTCTCAGGGGTGTCGTCGCGAGACGACGCCGGGGTCGTCACTCTCGGTGAGCGATTGGAATGGACGATCTGGCCGTGATGGTAAGCAGAGCCTTGAGGTTCGTGAAATCCGCACGGGGAACCCGTGGGAGCGGCCTCCGGCCGCGATCGGCACCGCAGTGAACGCCGATGCGGCGCGTCCCGGCGAAGCCCTGCCGCCGCCGGAGGCTGCTTTCACGGGAACCGCGTTTCAGGCGTCCGTGGGGCGGTCGCGATCGTGCAACAGCGCTTTAAGCCGCTCAATCTCGGCAAGGGCGGCTTCCTTGGCTTGGCGCTCAGCCTCTCGCGCTTGCAGGGCGGCTTCTTTTGCTTGCCGTTCGGCCGCGCGTGCCGCCCGTTCGTCGTCGAGTTCGCGTTGGATGGAGCGCGGTTGGCGCAGGAAGTCCTGCCGGGCCTGATAGACGTGATAGGCACGTTCTTTGTCGGAGAACGCTTTCAAGGTCGTCATAGCTTGCCTCATTTCTGGCGTTTGCATCCAGTCGGGAAGGTGATCGGCGTTCAGGTGTTCGCCGTCTTTAAAGAACTTGAGCCATCGCTGTTCCTCGGTTTCGACCTGCTCGGCGGCGAATTTGTTCAGATGGCGTTGAGAAAATGGATGAGCAGGTCGCGGTTGTCCGCGGCGCCCAGCAGGGCTTTGAAGACACAGTCGGTCTTGGGGTCGATCGGGTGGTCCATGCGCAGAGTCTAGGCGGGCGCGGCGGGCGGGGCAATGGCGCGATGCGGGGAGCGCGGGTTGCTGGCCGGCGGGCGGGTGGGACGCCAGGGCTGCCTTAGGAGGCGTTGATCATCTTTCCGGCCGGCGTCCGGGCGTTGTGCACGGGAGGTTGGGGCTTTCGGTGATTTCCGGGAGGGGGTCTGCCGATGTGGAGGGGCGACTAAAGTCGCCCCTACAGTCGCCCCTACAGTCGCCCCGATAGTCGTCCCCGATCGCGGTGGATGGGGTGCCCGGAACGCGCAGGAGCCAGCGACGTGCCCATCCGACAGGGCTAGTGCAACACGGCCTCGAGGCTGTCGGCGGTGAGCATCCGCTCGGACCAGTGCAACAGGGTATCGGCGTCGGCGGCGGCGATGCGTTGACATACCGACTCGCTGGGGGGGCCGAATTTCTTTGTAATCAGGCGTAGGAGTACGTTGGCTTCGCCTTGTTCGATTCCTTGTTCGATTCCTTGTTGTCTTCCTTGCTCGATATAGCGGTCGATGAAGGTTTGCATGATGGGGTCTCCGGTTCGGGTCTGTTGCAGGAGCAGGCGGGCGTCCTGTTCGTCCACTCGCTGGGTGCCTTGGACGTAGTAACGCAAGAGGGATTCCAGCATCTCCAGCGCCGTGGTCTGGTCCTCGATCTGTTCGATGAGGGCGAACAGCTCACGCAGCCGCTCAATGGGTTGATCGCTGAAGATCCAGCGCATGGCCAATTGGACCAGGCGGGTCAGCAGGGCGCCCTTGATCTCGGCATTGGTGCGGGGGGACAGGTCGTGCAGGGTGTAGGTGAATTGCGGCACGAAGGGTGTCAAGACCGGCGGCAGGGGTGACACCAGGGCGTGGAACGTCTTGGGCGCCCGCCAGCGGCGCCGGCCGTGGTAGATGACCAGGGGGTAGACCGGCGGAAGGTGCCGGGTTTCGGGGTGCTGTTTGCGGTATTCATCACCCGCGGCGGTGATGTAGCGCAACAGTTGCAGCAGGATCCAGTGTTCGGGGCGGCTTTTGTGCTCAAAAAGCAGGTAAATAGACAGTTGGCTCGTGCCGTTGCCGACCCGATAGACCAGATCGGAGAAGGACCCGCGCAGATCTTGGGCGACGTAGCTGTCTTTGGCGATCTCCAGGGTCTCCAGGTCGATCACCGCGAGCAGCGGTGCCGGCAGGTGGTGGCGCAGGAAGTCTTGGGCGATCTCACGCCGACCGAAGCTCTCGCGGAAGAAGGCGTCGTGGGGGCTGGCGATGGTGTCCATGGGATAAAAGGCTAGCCAGTTCCGCGGCGGCAGGCAAGACCCGCGCTTCGTGTCCAGTGTAGGTGCGACTTCAGTCGCACCTGCGTCCGAATCGGTGCGACTGAAGTCGCATCAACACCCGAGCCGATGGTGGGTGGTATCCGGCGTTCCGGAGATCACCTGAAGCCGCGACCTCAGGTGCGGTACTACGGCGCGCTTGCCGACCTGGTCTGCGTCCAAGGATTGACCAAGCCCAGGCCGCCGAGAAAATCGAAGTCCTTTAGCACGACCGCCGCGGCAGCCGTGAGTGTCGTCTTGCGCCGACCCTCGGGCAGTATGCCGATCCCGGTTTCGATCTCGGCGCGCGTGACTGCGGAGATGAATAAACGGCTGGCGACTTGGCGGTCGAGCCAGGCGATGACGACCGGTTCCGGCTCCCGTTTCATCCATTCGGAGACGACATTGGTGTCGAGCAGGATCACGGCTCGTTGTCTGCGAATGTCGGGGCGGCACGCGGCTGCGAGCGGGTCGGGGGTGGCAATTCGGCGCCCCCCGAGACTTCCAGCACGCGCTGATGCAGGCGGGTCCCGAGATTGGTCTCGGCGACAGGTGGCGCCAGGGCCTCACGCAGGATCCGTCGCGCCTCTTCTTCCATTGAGCAGCCGCGTTGCGCGGCGGCGACCCGCAGTCGGGTCTTGAGTGAGTCGTCGATATTTCGGATCGTGAGCACGGCCATGGGCAAGTCCCCGTGGATGACTTCAATGATTGCACTGTAGACAATGCCTACACTTGGGGCAAGCCCAGCGATCTGAACCGTTGCTCGGGGTCGGGTTGATGTCGCAACGTCCGTGCGAACCTGGGTGTACACATCGAAGGGGTGGGTCGCCGCAGAGGCCATGGTTGGTCGAGTGCGATCAACACCGATGTGGACGCCCCGGCCCTGACTGGCGGTGTAGGGTGATAGAGGCGGGCGTGCTCATCACGGGCTTTGACATCGACGATGCTGAGTTTATCGGTGAGGAATTCGCGTTCGTTGTAGGGGTTGAGGATGTCGACCTGGGTGACCGGGCTGGGCAAGTCGCGGCCGAGGGTGGCGTTGAGAAAATGGATGAGCAGGTTGCGGTTGTCCTCGGCGCCCAGCAGGGCTTTGAAGACACATTCGGTCTTGGGGTCGATCGGGTGGTCTATGCGCAGCGTCCAGGCGGGCGGGGCAATGGCGCGTTGCGGGGTGCGCGGGCCCCTGGCCCGCACGCGGGTGGGACGCCAGCGCTGCCCGTTTGGAAACCCCCGGTGCAGTCCACCAGCGATGGTTGGGGGCGACTGAAGTCGCCCCCACAGGTGTCCCCACAGGTGCCCCTACAGGCGCCCAGGCCTTGATCATCACTCGGCCCGCAAGCCCCGGGGCGCAGAGCACCGAAGACATGCATGACACCGCTGGAGCGGTGTCGCGAGCACGGTAGTTGGGGTGAGCAACGAACCCCAACATCCCCGGCCGCAAATCGTTGGGGTTCCTTCGTCACCCCAACGGTCATGATCGGGGCGCTCGCCCCCGCCCATGAAAGTTGGGCTATGCTTAGGGGGCCGCGCCAAGGCCGCGAAGTTATAGGCACCCACGGGGGTGGTGCTTGACCGAGCGCCGGAGGCCCGGCCACCGCCGTACCCCTATCGTGTCTCATTGAGACCGCGAGGATTGTTCTTGTCTCTGCGCCCGCCCGACTTTCACGGCAACCTACGGGCTTCTTTCCACGGCGAGTCGTAGTCGGGCTTCGGGATGGCGGGGTCGCTCATGGCCGAAGTGTAGACCGATCGATGGGGGGCGGGGTATGGTCAAATCGGATCCGCTGTCAGGCGAGCGTTGCCTCCGTCATGGTCAGTCGGTCGCCGTTCAGCCGATAGCGCTCACCAGTGTGAGGACAAACAGCCTCAGCCGTCCCGGTCAGCGGTAACGGCAGGCGCTCGCCGAAGCGGCTGATCCAACCGATCTGACGGGCGGGGACGCCGAGTATGAGGGCGAAGGGCGGGACGTTGCGGGTCACGACGGCGCCAGCGCCGACGAAGGCGTGGGCGCCGATTTCAACGCCGCAGACGATGGTGCAGTTGGCCCCCAGGGTCGCGCCGCGGCGTACCAGGGTGTCGCGGTATTGGTCTTTGCGGCTGACGGCGGAGCGCGGGTTGTAGACATTGGTGAAGACCATGCTGGGGCCGCAGAAGCAGTCGTCTTCGAGGGTGACATTGTCGTAGACCGAGACATTGTTCTGGATCTTGACGTTGTCGCCGATGATCACGCGGTTGCCCACGTAGACGTTCTGGCCGAGGCTGCACCCGCGCCCGATTTGCGCCCCGGCGCAGACGTGGACCCAGTGCCAGATGCGGGTGTCGGTGCCGATCCGGGCGCCGGTGTCGATGATGGCCGTAGGGTGGACGCTGTAGTCCATGGCGGTGGTCCCGTGTGCGTGGATGGTTCAGTATTCCAGGGGCAGGGAGACCTTGCGGCCGTCCCGCGCGGAGAGGTACGCGGCGATCAGCAGTTCCAGCGAGCGCAGCCCCTCGCGGCCGTCGGTCTCGGCCCGGGTTTCGCCGCGTAGCGTCCGGATGACGTTATCGTAGTAGGGCAGGTGGCCCTGGCCATAGACCGAGGTGGTCTGGTAGTTGGCGGCCTCGACCTGGGCGTCATCCGGGTCCGGCTGCGCGAACTCCCAGTGGTCGAAGCGGTTGACCGCGACTCCGGACAGGCGCACGGTGCCGGTTTCTCCGAGGATGGTGATCGAGCCTTCCAGGTTTTTGGGATAGGCGAGCATGGTCGCGCTCATGGTGCCGAGTGCGCCGGAGCGCCACTCCAGGTTCATGACGGCGGTGTCTTCGACCTCGATGCGGCGCGCCAGGGTGGCGGTCATGGCGTGGACGCTCTGCACCGGTCCGATGAGCCAGTCGAGCAGGTCGACATAGTGGCTGGCCTGGTTCATCAGGGCGCCGCCGTCGAACTCCCAGGTGCCGCGCCAGGCGGCGCTGTCGTAATAGCTTTGCGGGCGGCTCCAGAACACGTTGACCTGGACCATGTAGATGCGCCCGAAGCGGCCCTTGCGGACGGTGTTCCGCAATAATTGCAGGGTCGGATTGTGGCGATTCTGCTTGACCACGAAGAGACGCACGTTGGCGTCGTCACAGGCTTCGACCATGCGTTTGCCGTCCCGCCAATGGGTGGCCATGGGTTTCTCGGTCATCACATGGCGCCCGGCCTGCGCGCACAGGATGGTCTGGGCGGAGTGCAGGCCGCTGGGGGTGCACAGGGCGATCAGGTCGGCGTCGCAGTGATCGAGGAGTGACTTCAGTTCCGTGAAACCGGGGGCCCCGGTGGTCGCCACGGCCTGGTCCAGCGTGCCCGGATGGTCATCGCAGACGGCGACGGTCTCGATGCGCTCATCATGCTGCGCCGCCGCCTCGAAATGGCGTTGGGCGATGCGCCCGCAGCCCACGATGGCGAGTTTGATGCGGCGGTCGGCGGGGATGATGGGTAGCATGGGCGGGCTCCTGGGTGGGGTGCGGGCGCGGTGTCCGGGTTGGGGTGGTCCGGGGTGGGTGTGGTCTTGACTGATCCAGTGTGGACCTGAGGGGGTCTCTTGTCTGCGCGGCGCTTCTATTATCGCGCGGATGGGGGTTCGCCGCCGAACTCAGGCGGGCATTGATGGTGGGATCGATGAGGGATGCATGGCGGCGGTCAGCGCGGTAGGTTGCCGTGAAAGTCCGGCGGGCTGTGGCTCGTGCCGTTGCCGACCCGATAGAACAGATCGGAGAAGGACCCGCGCAGGTCCTGGGCGACGTAGCTGTCTTTGGCGATCTCCAGGGTGTCCAGGTCGATCACCGCGAGCAGCGGTGCCGGCAGTTGATGGCGCAGGAAGTCCTGGCGATCTCATGCCGACCGAAGCTCTCGCGAAAGAAGGCGTCGTGGGGGTTGGCGATGTTGTCCATGGGAAGAGGCTAGCCAGTTCCGCGGCGGCAGGCAAGACCCGCGCTTCGTGTCCTACCGCGCCGCGGTGGGGGTGTGGATGGCTCCCCAATCGTGCGCATAGTTGGTGAATAACGCGGAGCGGCACCGTCGAGGGCGGTGAAGTTCAGTCGTTCGGGCGATCAATGCCCTGGGGGTTTGGCGCCCGCGGACGGTCAACGGGAAGCACGGTAGGTTGGGGTGAGGAACGAACCCCAACATCCCCCGGCCGCAAATCGTTGGGGTTCCTTCGTCACCCCAACCTACGGGCTGCGCATGCCCGCAAGACCCCGTAGGGCTGTAGGGGCGACTTAAGTCGCCCCTACAACTTCGGTCGACCACGCTGGAGCGTGGGAGCGAGAGTGCATTTTTTCACTTCGGGCTATGGGAGATCCCTGTGTTCGCGCATCACGCGGAGCCGATCGCGGCATCGGCAGCCTTCAGAAGCTCGATGGTCAAGCGCTGGATGCCCGGACGCTTGCTCTCGCGCGGGCCTGCCACGTTGAGTGTCTTGACGTCATGCCGGCGCAGCCACGCAACAATGTCTGCCACCGTTTCCGCCGATACCCCGAGGTCAAGCTGCACGACGCGATGGGGTTTGCCCAGTTTCTGGGCGAAGACCAGGGTTTCCCATGTGCCGCCATCCAGCTCACCGAGATTGATGATCAAGGTGCCGTCGCTGTCCTCCACATTGCGGCGGGTGCGCGCGCGATAGCCGCCTTCGGCCAGTGCGATGAGCTGGTATTTCAGCGGGATGAGGCCATCCTCCGCCGCGCGCCCAGGGGGCGCCCAGCCGCCGTGGGTGTAGCCGTGTTTGATGGCGAAATCCAACGCGCCACGATCCGCGCCGGTCTGACCGCCCGCGACGATGTGCCGGCAGAGGCGCGGCGGTTCGGGATCGGGGTCGGGCCACGGGGGCAGCGGGATCAGGGTGCCATCGGCGAGGATCTCCCGGCGCTCGTCGAGGCGATGGTTGGGGTCCTCGCAGGGTTTGTCGTAAACGACCCGGTATACATCGCCCACCTCCTCCTTGAGCCGACGCGCCAGTTGCAGGCCGCGCGCATGGAAGGCCAGCCAGTCCCACGCATCCGCATCGTAGTTTTCATCGTAGAACCGGGTCCGGTCGAACGCGATGGCCCAGTCCGCGAATTTCCGCCACAGCCCTTCCGATATCGGGTAAGACGGGTCCCAGGAGTCCCCGTCGCACTGCATTAAGCCAACGCCGTCTTGGTCGGGGCGATCGACAAGCCACAGGAAGGGCGCCATGCCGTAGTCCGGCATCACGGTGAGTATGGGAATGAAGGGCAGGGGGTCGGTGTTGCTCACCAGGTCACCCCTTCACGCAAACGACTTGCTTCAGGGTATGCACCACCTCCACCAGGTCCTCCTGGTTGGCCATGACCTGGTCGATGTCCTTATAGGCGCCGGGGATTTCATCGATCACGCCCTTGTCCTTGCGACAGATGACCCCCGCGGTCTGGGCGGCCAGGTCCGCGACGGTGAACTGGTGCTCGGCCGCGGTACGGCTCATCCGGCGGCCGGCGCCGTGGGCGCAGGAGTGGAAGCTCTCGGGGTTACCCCGGCCGCGCACGATGTAACTGCGCGCCCCCATGCTGCCGGGGATGATTCCCAGATCGCCCTCGCGCGCCCGGATGGCCCCCTTGCGGGTGACCCAGACGTCTTTTCCGTAGTGATGCTCCCGGTCCACATAGTTGTGGTGGCAGTTGACCGCGGCCATGGTCGCCTGGAAGGGTGGCAGGTGCCGGGCCAGGGCCGCCAGAATCAACTGCATCATCTGATCACGGTTCTCCCGTGCGTAGGCCTGCGCCCAGGACACCGCCTCCACATAGTCGTCGAAGTGCTCACTGCCTTCCGGGAAATAGGCCAGATCCCGGTCCGGTAACTGGATGAACCAGCGCTCCATGTCCTGCCTGGCCAACGCGATGAAATAGTGGCCGATGGCGTTGCCGATGCCCCGGCTGCCCGAGTGCAGCATGACCCAGACCTGATCCGCCTCGTCGAGACAGACCTCGATGAAGTGGTTGCCGCCGCCCAGGGTGCCCATCTGGTTCACCCAGTTGGAGAAGCGCCCGAAGGCCTTGAGCAGTTGCGGGTGCTTCGCGGTCATGGCGGTGAGTTGGGCATCGAAGGGCCGGGCGGCCGTGATCAGCGCCCGATCGTCCTTGTGCTGGGCGCGGCCGACCGGCACGTCACGGCTGATCTGGTCGAAGATCTTCTTCAGTGACTTCTCGTCGAGGTCGTTGGCGTTGAGCGAGAGGCGCACCGCCGCCATGCCGCAGCCGATGTCCACCCCCACCGCGGCCGGGATGATCGCCTGATGGGTAGCGATGACTGAGCCGATGGTGGCGCCGATGCCGCCGTGCACGTCGGGCATGGCCGCCACATGGCGGTGGATGAAGGGTAGCTTGGACAAATTCACCAATTGCATCCGGGCGTAAGGCTCCAACTCGTCAGTCCAGACTTTGACGGGTTTCTCGCCCTCGGTGATGACTTGCTTGATGGGCATGGTTGCCTCCTGGGTCCGCTCATGATGGATGACCGAACCAGCGGAAAAAGGTCAATGGACTGCCGAACCGCATTCGTCGCGACATCGTTGCCCCATGGGCGGAACAAGGGATTGTCGAGAGACGGGATGTTTTCAAGACATGTACTCCCAACCGCATTCCCACCCGTGGGGCGAACCTGTGACAACTAATTTAACTGTTGCCCCAAGGGCGGGACAAGAATGGCCGAGAGGAGTGGGCATGATTAGCAGTCATGTACTCCCGACCGGCATTCCCGCCCCCAGGGCGAACCTTTTACACTTCCACCTCCTCAATGGCGGCCACCCAGTGTTCTGCGTCGTGCTCGCCGCGGGCGAAACGTCCCAAGACCTCGAACACGGCATCGGAGAATCCGCCGATGTTGAGGATGTCCGCACGGCTCACCGTCTGGCTGCCGGCATGGGGCTGCAGGTCCAGGCACACCAGCCGCGCGGCCGGGTTACGGGCGCGGAACACTTCCCACTGGCGCAGGGTCTCGGTGGCGCCGACGGGGCGGCTGTCCATCCAGGACGCATTGTCCGAGCAATAGACCACCAGCTCGCCGCGGGCCTGCCGTGCGTTGAGCCAGGCCAGAGGCAGACTGGTGTTGGTTCCGCCACCGCCGGTCCGGGCCAGAAGCTCCGTAGTGGTGGTCAGGCTATCCCGCGGGTTGAGCGCCAGCGGCCGAACCTGGTCATCGAAGGCCTTGCGCTACGCCCAGGTGCTCCAGTTCGCGCAGGGCGGCCTGCGTCTGCTGATCCCCACCGTGATTGCCCCGCGGTACGGAGACCCGGTGCACGACGGCGGGTTGCAGCCCCACCAGGCGGCCGAGTCCGACCTCCTGGCGGCCTATCCGTTCGAGGTTCGCCTGCGTCTGCACGGCGGCCTGGCGCGGGCGCGGGTCGCCTCACCCAGCCACCCCATTGCCGTGGCTCGGGACGACCTCGCCGGCGCCGAGGTGCTGGGCGTGTCGCTTGCCCGGCAGGGCGCCCTGGACCGGGATTTCGTCCTGGTGATCGACCAACTGGCCCAGCCGTCCATGGCCGTCCTGGCGCGCGACCCGGTGGCGGCCCCCCTTTCGGAGCAGTCGGAGCGGTCGGATCAGGTCGTGGTGCTGGCGAGCTTCCGGCCGCGGATGCCGGTGCAGACGCAGGGTCAGGCCCTCAAGATCCTGGTGGACTGCTCCGGGTCCATGGCGGGCGACAGCATGGCCGCCGCGCGGCGGGCCCTGCAGGCCGTTCTGCTCCAGTTGGGGCCGGCGGACCGCTTCTCCCTGTCGCGCTTCGGCAGTACGGTCGAGCATCGCTCGCGGGGGCTATGGTCGCTGACCGAGGCGAGCCGACTGGCGGCGCAGCGTTGGGTCGGAGGGCTGGAGGCGGATTTGGGCGGCACCGAGATGGAAGGTGCCCTGGTCTCGACCTGCGCGTTGGCACACGGCGGCGACAGCGATCTGTTGCTGGTCACCGACGGGGAGATCGAAGCGATCGACCGGCTCATCGCGACCGCCCAGGGCACCGGTCATCGGGTCTTCGTGGTGGGCATCGGCGCGAGCCCGGCGGAGGGCCTGGTGCGCCGTCTGGCGGCGGCGACCGGCGGGGCCTGCGACTTTGTCGCGCCGGGCGAGGCGGTGGAACCCGCGGTGCTGCGCATGTTCGCCCGGCTGCGTTCGCCGCGGCTGACCGAACTCAGTCTGGTCTGGCCGGAGGGCCAGATACCGGTTTGGGCGTCGCCACTTGAGACCGCCATCTTCGACGGTGACACGGTGAACTGCTTTGCGGTGTTCAAGCAGTGGTTGGCCGGCACAATTCGCCTGCTGGGCGTCGGCCCGGGTTCGACCGAGGCCCGGGAGGTCGCTTGTGCGGTTCTCGCCCCCGCTGATGCACCTCAGGGGGCGGCGCCCCCGACGGCGGGCGACGTCCTCGCGCGCATGGCCGCCATGGCGCGCATCCAATCCCGGTCGGCAGCGGACGCGGTCGACTTGGCCGTCGCCTACCAGTTGGTCACGGACCGGACCAACTTTCTGCTGGTCCAGGCCCGAGCCGAAGGGGAGACGCCGACGCGGATGCCGGAACTCCATAAGGTTGCCCAGATGGTCCCGGCCGGCTGGGGCGGGTTGGGGTCGGTCGCCAGCCCAGGCGGCCGGTTCTCCCTGGCCCCGCCATCCATGGCCGAAGGGTCCGCGAGCGAGCCGCCGCCACCGTATCCGGCATCGGTGTGCGAGGGCGTTACCGCACCGTATCCACGTGCGTCGTCGGCCGGGCCGAGCGCCCCGCTCGACGATGACCTGGATTCGCTGGACCGGCCCGCCTTCCTGCGACGGGCAGTCGATGACTGCCGACGGTCGGGAGCAGGTCCAGGGCTGCCGCCAGGCGCGCATCCTGGCCGAACGCCGTTGGCCCTTGCGCGCTGGTTACGCCAGACACCCCGCACACGGTGGCCGAGAACCTATCGGGAGTTAAGCGCCATCAGTCTCGGTGCCGAGGTCCTGGACTGGTTGGAACTGGTCGTGGCCGTCAGTGATCCCGGACCCTGGGCGGAGGAAACGGTGGTCACCACCTTCCTCCACTGCCTGTCCAGTGATGAATTCCACACAATGCTGGCCCGGCGCGGGCGCAGCGCCGACACCGCGCGGGCCAGCGTCCAGGGTCTGCACGGGGTGCACGTAGACCAGACTGAGGTCCAGACCAGCGACCAGGGTCGGGCAGACCCCACCCTGGCCGCACACATCCTCACTGCCCTGCGGGGGGTCACTGCCGAGCGCTGGCCGGATTCCGTGTTCAGCCTGACCATTTGAGTCACTTGACGTCCCTGCCCAAGGTCTGGACAATGGCGGGTTTATTTGCAGACGCAGCAGCAGGCGGTCCGGTCACCATGGGACGGCGACAGAGTCAGACGATCCCACTCGTGCGCCCCCCGGTGCACGTCAAGGCTGCGGCATGACCGCGGCGGCGGTTGGTTGCGAACCAGCGCCGGTCCCGGGCGCGCCAACGGCTCAGGCACCAGGCGCCGGCACCGCGGGTGCGTTCGAGTGCTTGGTGCGCATTCGCGGATTGCGTTTTTCCCATGGTTCGCGGGTGATTTTCGACGATGTAGATCTTGACATCCGGCGAGGGTCGGTCACCGCCGTCATGGGGCCGAGCGGCACCGGCAAGACCACGCTGCTCAAACTGATCAGCGGTCAGTTGCGGCCGGACGCCGGCACCATCGAGGTCGACGGCGAGCCGGTGCACGCACTGCGTCAATCCGCGCTGTTCGAACTGCGGCGGCGGATGGGGATGCTGTTTCAGAGCGGTGCCCTGCTGACCGATCTGAGTGTATTCGACAACGTGGCTTACCCGTTGCGCGAACACCTGCGGCTCTGTCCGGCCATGGTGCGCAAGCTGGTGCTGCTCAAGTTGGAGGCCGTTGGTCTGCGCGGCGCGCGCGACCTGATGCCGAACGAACTGTCGGGCGGGATGGCCAGGCGCGTTGCGCTGGCGCGGGCCATCGCGCTGGACCCGATGATGATCCTCTATGACGAGCCTTTTACCGGCCAGGACCCGATCTCCATGGGGGTACTGGTGAGTCTGATCCGGCAGCTCAACGACGCGAGCCGCCTCACCAGTATCGTGGTCTCGCACGACGTGCGCGAGACGGCCAGCATTGCGGACTATATCTATGTGATTTCAAACGGGCGGGTGATGGCCGCGGGCACGCCGGCGGCGATTGCCGCGGAGCGCTCGGAGTGGGTGCGTCAGTTCATGGACGGGCTGCCGGATGGCCCGGTGCATTTTCATTACCCGGCGCCGGCGCTGGCCGCCGACCTGCTGACGCGAGGGGTCGGTTAGATGGCCTTCAAAGCGCTGCGCCGGGGCGCTCGCGCCGTGGCGAATGCGGTGCTGGACCCGCTGGCCGAACTCGGGCGCTCGGGGCTCAAGGCCCTGGCGGGGCTCGGCCGGGCGCATCTACTGTTACTGCACATCCTGGCCGGCTCCGCGGAGGTGCTGTGGCGGCCGCGCCTGCTGCTCGCGCAGGTGTTCAACGTCGGTGTCCTGTCCGTGCTGATCGTCGCGGTCTCCGGACTCTTCGTGGGCATGGTGCTGGGCTTGCAGGGCTTCTATGTGCTCTCCCAATTCGGTGCGGAGGAGAGCCTGGGGGTCATGGTGGCCGCGTCCCTGGTGCGTGAATTGGGGCCGGTGGTCACGGCGCTGCTGGTGGCCGGACGGGCGGGTTCGGCCCTGACCGCGGAAATCGGGCTGATGAAGGCCACGGAACAACTCGCCGGGCTGGAGATGATGGCGGTGGACCCGGTGCGCCGTATTCTCACGCCGCGTTTCTACGGCGGTCTGATCGCGATGCCGCTGCTGGCGGCCCTGTTCAGCGCGGTGGGGGTGCTGGGCGGTTATTTCGTCGGCGTCGGGTTGCTTGGGGTCGACGATGGCGCCTTCTGGAGTCAGATGCAGTCGAAAGTGGATTATCGCGAGGATGTGGTCAATGGGGTGATCAAGAGCCTGGTGTTCGGCGTGGTCGTCACCTGGATCGCCTTATTCCAGGGCCACGACGCGACCCCGACCTCCGCCGGGGTGAGCCGTGCGACCACCCGCGCGGTCGTCCATGCCGCGCTCGCGGTGCTGGCGTTGGACTTTGTCCTGACCGCCCTGATGTTCGGTAACTGATCTTCGGAAGCGGATTCAATGGCCAAGCAACGCAGTATCGAAGTCCTGGTCGGCGCCTTCATGGCTGCCGCCCTGGTCGCCCTGTTCTTCCTGGCCATGAAGGTCAGTAACCTGGGAACCAGCCCCACCGCCGACGGCTACCGCGTGACGGCACGCTTCGCCAACGCCGGGAGTCTCAAGGTGCGCGCCCCGGTGAGTATGGCGGGCGTGCGGGTGGGGCGGGTGGAGGCGATCCGCTTCGACAAAAAAACCTACGAGGCGGTGGTGACCATGCGCATCGAGAATGGCGTCGACACCATTCCGGACGATACCTTCGCCAATATTTTTACGGCCGGTTTGCTTGGCGAGCAATACGTGGGTCTTGAACCCGGCGGCAGTGAGGCTTTCGTGCGCGACGGCGACGAACTCACCCAGACGCAATCGGCCCTGATCCTTGAGCAAATGATTGGTCAATTTCTCTTCAGCAAGGCAGAGGAAGGCGGAAAATGATTACCAGACGGCATTTTCTACTGTTTGTAACACTCATGGTGCTACTCGGGGGGGCGGTCGGGGCCGCCGCGGAGGATGCCAGTGCGCTGGTCAAGCAGACTGCCGAGCGGATGCTCAGCGCGCTGGAGGCACGGCGGGCCGATGTGAACCGCGACCCGGCGCTGATCTACGGCATGATCGACCAGATCCTGGCGCCGCACTTCGATTTCAAGAAAATTACCCAGGGTGCGCTTGGCCAGCATTGGCGCGCGGCCACGCCCACGCAGCAGCAGGCGTTGATGGACGGCTTCAAGCAGGTTCTGGTCCGCACCTATGCGCGCTCGCTGCTCAACTACTCCGGAGAGGAAATCCGTTACCTGCCGGTGAAGTCGGCCGGTAAGGACAACACGGTGATCGTACCCACCGAGGTGCGGGCGCCGGGCGCAACCCCGATCCCGATCGATTATCGTATGTACAACAGCGGCGGCGGCTGGAAGGTGTTCGACGTGATCGTCAACAGCGCGAGCCTGGTCAGCAATTACCGCAGCAGTTTCTCCAGTGAGATCCGGCAGAACGGGATCGACGGCCTCATCACCAAGCTGGCCGAGATGAACCGCAAGGGTCAGGGGTGAGCGCGGCGGCCGACCGACAGGCCGCCGCGGGCGCGCGTCTGGTCGCGGCGGGCGAGGGGCGGGCGCGGGTGGAGGGGGCGATGGATTTCGACACGGTCAGTCCGCTGCTGGTCGCCGGCACCGCGCTGTTGAAGCGCGGCGGCAGCCTGGTGATCGATCTAGGCGGTGTGACCTCCGCCAACAGCGCCGGCCTGGCTTTGTTGCTGGAGTGGTTGGATCTGGCACGCTCGCGCCAGGTCGCGCTCAGTTACTTGAATCTGCCCGACTCATTGGCACGTATCGCCGCACTCTCCAACCTCCAGTCACTCTTGCCGACCGCGGTCGATGGACGTTAGCCGCGGGCCCGCGGCGGCGGGCCTTTCGGCAGAGCGCCCGCACGACCGACGATTCCAGACTCAACCCAGACCGGACGCGATCTCCTGATGGACAAACTCCTGATTACCGGCGGCACCGCATTGCGGGGCGAGGTCCGTGCCTCCGGCGCCAAGAACGCCGCCCTGCCGATCCTGGCCGCGACCCTGCTGGCCGGCGGACCGGTAACCCTAATCAATGTGCCGCGTCTGCGCGACATCTCCACGACCCTGCAGTTGCTCGGCCGCATGGGTGCCCACCTGACCCAGGACACCGACGGGGTGGTGCGGGTCGAGCCGCGCACCCTCACCAGTTGCGCCGCCCCCTATGATCTGGTGAAGACCATGCGGGCCTCGATCCTGGTGCTGGGACCGCTGATGGCGCGCTATGGTCATGCCGATGTGTCCCTGCCGGGCGGCTGCGCCATCGGCGCCCGGCCGGTGAATCTGCACCTCGACGGCCTCAAGGCGATGGGCGCCGAGATCACGGTGGAGGGCGGTTACATTCGCGCCCGCTCGGAGCGGCTGCGCGGGGCGCGGCTGATGATGGACATGGTCACCGTGACCGGCACCGAGAATCTCATGATGGCCGCGGTGCTGGCGCAGGGCGAGACGCTGCTCGAGAACGCCGCCCGTGAGCCTGAGGTCATCGACCTGGCGGGCTTTCTGACCGCCATGGGGGCGCGGATCGAAGGCGCGGGGACGGATCACATCCATATCCAGGGTGTGGATCAACTCGCCGGGGCGCACTATGCGGTGATGCCCGACCGCATCGAGACCGGGACCTTCCTGGTGGGCGCGGCCATGACCGGCGGGCGGGTGCGGGTCTGCAACACCCGCCCCGACTGTCTGGACGCGGTGCTCCAGAAATTGCGCGAGTGCGGTGCTCAGGTCAGCACGGGCGAGGACTGGATCGAAGTCGACATGCAGGGCCGGCGGCCGCGCGCGGTCGACATCCATACCGCTCCCCATCCGGCCTTTCCGACCGATATGCAGGCGCAGTTCTGCGCATTGAACAGCATCGCCGAGGGGGTCGGCGTGGTCACCGAGACCATTTTCGAGAACCGCTTCATGCATGTGCTGGAACTGCAGCGGATGGGGGCGGACATCCGGATCGACGGCCATCTGGCGATCTGTCGCGGGGTGGAACGGCTGACCGCCGCCCCGGTGATGGCCACCGATCTGCGTGCCTCCGCCGGACTGGTGCTCGCCGGACTGGTCGCGCAGGGCGAGACGCTGGTGGATCGCATCTACCACTTGGACCGCGGATACGACAACATCGAGGCCAAACTCGCCGGACTCGGCGCCGTGATTCGGCGCACCTCCGCGGCGGTGACCTGAGGGGATCGAGAGCCATGGCTGAAGTGAAGGATCTTGGATCTCAGGGTGCGGATCGGAGCGGGGAGGCTAGGCCCCTGGACCTGGACGCCGACCTGACGATTGCGTTGTCGAAGGGGCGTATCTTCGAGCAGACCCTGCCGCTGCTCGCGCAGGCGGGTATCCACCCGCTGGAAGACCCGGAAACCAGCCGCAAGCTGATCCTGGACACCAGCAACCCACGGGTGCGGTTCGTCATCATCCGCGCCAGCGACGTGCCGACCTATTGTGAATACGGGGCGGCTGACCTGGGGGTGGCGGGCAAGGACGTGCTGTTGGAGCACGGCGGAGAAGGGCTCTACGAACCGCTGGATCTGCGCATTGCCCGCTGTCGGCTGATGGTGGCCGGACCGCCCGGTCACCAGGTTCCGGCATCGGGACGTCTGCGCATCGCCACCAAATATGTGAGGAGCGCCGAGCGCTATTTTGCCGCCAAGGGACTGCAAGTCGAGATCATCAAGCTCTACGGCTCCATGGAGCTGGCGCCCCTGGTGGGGCTGGCCGACCTGATCGTCGATCTGGTGGAGAGCGGCAACACCCTCAAAGCCAATGGGTTGGTGCCGCTGGAGCACATCTGCGACATCAGTTCCCGGCTGGTCGTCAACAAGGCTGCCTGGAAGATGAAGCACGCCGCCGTCACCGCGCTGCTCGGCGTGCTGCGGCGAGCGGTGGCGGAGGGTGATTGAGTAGCGGATGACTCCGGGTATACCCGTCGTTGTTGGTTTTGCGTTTCGCGTTGTTCGTAATCCAATGTTTGATAATTTTTCACTGAAAACGAAAAACCGAAAACGCAAAACCGTTCCGTATCAGAAGCCAAGAACAAGTCACATACGACCACAATCGTTGTCGTCCGTTCCCGAGGAAGCACTATCCATGACGCAGATCAGACGTCTTGCCACCGCTGACGCGGGCTTCAGCCAGGCGCTGGCCGCCTTGCTGGCCTGGGATGCGGCCGCCGATGATCAGGTGCAGCAGCGGGTCGCGGCCATCATCGCGGAGGTGCGCGCGCGCGGCGATGCGGCGCTGCTGGAGTTGACGGCGCGCTTCGATCACTGGACGCCCACCGCTGCCGCGGAACTCGAGATTCCCCGCGACCGGATGGCGCAGGCGTGGGATGTCATCCCGAGCGATCAGCATCAGGCCCTGGAGGCCGCTGCCGGTCGCATCCGCGCCTACGCGCAACGTCAGCGCCTCGCATCATGGGACTTCACCGAGGCGGACGGCACTCGGTTGGGGCAGCAGGTCACGCCGCTGGATCGCGCCGGGCTCTATGTCCCCGGCGGCAAGGCGGCGTACCCGTCGTCGGTGTTGATGAACGCCATCCCGGCCAAGGTTGCCGGGGTCGGTGAGCTGATCATGGTGGTTCCCACTCCGGGCGGTGAATGGAACGATCTGGTGCTCGCCGCCGCGCACTGCGCCGGGGTGGACCGCGCCTTTGCCATCGGCGGGGCTCAGGCAATTGCGGCCCTGGCTTACGGCACCGCATCCGTCCCGGCGGTCGATAAGATCGTCGGTCCCGGTAATCTCTACGTGGCCACGGCCAAACGGGCCGTGTTCGGGCAGGTCGGCATCGATATGATTGCCGGCCCGTCCGAGATCCTGATCCTGTGTGACGGCGCCACCGATCCGGACTGGATCGCCATGGATTTGTTCTCCCAGGCCGAACATGACGAGGACGCCCAATCGATCCTGGTGGCCTGGGACGCCGACTTCCTGGAGCGCGTGGCCGCGAGCATCGCACGGCTGCTGCCGACCATGGAGCGGCGGGCGATCATCGCCGCGGCCCTGCGCGAGCGCGGTGCCCTGATCCTGGCGCGCGACCTGGACGACGCCATCGCGGTCGCCAATCAGGTCGCCCCGGAGCACCTGGAACTCTCGGTGGCGGACCCGCGAGCGATCGTTGGTCGCATCCGGCACGCCGGGGCCATCTTCATGGGCCGCTACACGGCCGAGGCGCTGGGCGACTACTGTGCCGGACCCAATCATGTGTTGCCGACCTCCCGGACCGCGCGTTTCTCCTCACCGCTGGGCGTCTATGACTTCCAGAAACGCTCCAGTCTGATCATGGCGTCCCGCGCCGGTTCCGCTGAACTTGCGCGCATCGCCGCGGTGCTCGCACGCGGCGAAGGCCTGACGGCGCACGCCCGCTCGGCGGAGTATCGGGCCGAGGCCGAGCATCCTGTTGCGCCTTTAGGAGGGGTTCCCGAATAGGCGCAGTAAGGCGATTCCCAGGAACAACCGCCCCGCCTGCGCATGCCCACCAGACTGGTAGATTGACCTCTCGCGTTGGCTATCGTTGTGATCTTTGGGTCTTCGTGTGAGAACTGCTTTTTCTAGGGTTATTTGCGCTTCTTTTGGTACATTCACCGACATCCATTGTGCTATGGGTCGTCCGCTTCGAGGTCTCAATGGAAAACACACGCATCACCACGCTGATCGATCAACTGGTCCGTCCCGAGATCCGCGCACTCGGCGCCTATCATGTCCCGGACGCCCAGGGTCTGATCAAATTGGATGCCATGGAGAACCCCTATACCTGGCCGGACGCGCTCAAGTCCGAGTGGCTGGAGGTGCTGCGCACCGTCGCCCTGAATCGCTATCCGGACCCCCAGGGCACCCTGGTCCAGGAGCGTCTGCGCGAATCCATGGGCATCCCGGCGGAGATGGGGCTCTTGCTCGGCAACGGCTCGGATGAACTGATCCAACTGCTTGCGACGACGGTGGCGCGACCGGGTCGGAAAGTGCTGGCCCTGGAGCCGGGGTTCGTCATGTACCGCATGATCGCGCTGTTCACCGGCCTGGACTATGTGGGCGTACCGCTGCGGGACGACGATTTTTCGCTCGACTTGCCGCGGGTGCTCGACGCGCTGGAGCGTGAACGTCCGGCCTTGACCTATATCGCTTATCCAAACAATCCCACGGGGAACCTGTTCGACACCGATGCGGTGTGCCGGATCATTGCTGCCGCGCCCGGTCTGGTGATCGTCGATGAGGCCTATGCCCCGTTCACCGACTCGAGCTTTCTGTCGCGTCTGGGGGAGTGGCCGAACCTGCTGGTCCTGCGGACGGTCTCGAAGATGGGTCTGGCGGGTCTGCGTCTGGGCTATCTGGCCGGACCACCGGCCTGGCTTCACGAGTTCGACAAGACCCGTTTGCCCTATAACATCAATGTGTTGACACAGACTTCGGCGGACTTTGCGTTGCGCCATCGCGACCTGCTCGATGCCCAGACCCAATTGATCCGCGCGGAGCGCGGCCGTCTGTTGCGCGCCTTGGCCGCGCTGCCCCGGGTGCATCCTTATCCAAGCGATGCCAACTTCATCCTGATCCGCCTGGCCGCGGGTTGCGCGGACACCGTTTTTTCAGGCCTCAAGCGGCGCGGTGTACTGGTCAAGAACCTCAACGGAACCCACCCACTGCTGCATAATTGCCTGCGCGTCACGGTCGGATCAGCGCACGAGAATCAGTCGTTCCTGACGGCCTTGGCCGCGGAAATCTGAGGTGCACCGTAAGGTGAGTTCCGCGAAAAATCCACCCCGTAGGAGCCCGCTTGCGGGCGACGGGTGGGGCACAATGACGCGATTCCGGCAGGTCATGTCGCCCGCAAGCGGGCTCCTACGGAGCTTGATTCTTGATAGTGTCTTATTCGGAAATCGCCTAAAGTCCGACAGGCTGCCAGGGGCGGGTTTCAAACCCGCCCCCGCACCAAGGGTCTGTCTTATTACATCGTTGTCGTTGTCGTACTCGAGGTTGTCGTAGCGCTTCGCCGATTACGACAACGACAACGACAACGACAACGATTGTGTTTGACTTGCTCCCGACTCGGTTACTGTCGACTCCCGAAGATCTGTTTGGCCTTTGCCGTTAACTCATCGATCTCGCGTTCCGCATCGGCCCAATCCTGCGCGTCGTTGCCTTCCGCGAAATTGCGCTTCTCAGCCCGGTAATACGCGGCTTCACGGATCATGTCGAGCCGTTGCTCCGGCGTGACGTTGGCTAAGTGCTGCAGACTGACCGGCTTATCTTCCAGCGGTGGTTGGGGTTTGCCCGCGGTCGGTTCGGCCCGCTTGGCGGCCTTTTTCGGCGCTGTCTTGGATGCTGCGGCGGCCGGCGGCGTTGCGGCTTTCGCGGGTGCCGCGGCGGCCGCGGACTTGGCGGCGGCGGCCGCCGCCGCGGCCTTGGTCAGCGCGGGTGCCGGGGCTGGTGCGGGCGGTGTCACCGCGGTCTCGGCAGTGTTCTTCGCGACCGACTTCTTGGCCGCCGGGGTGGCAGCCGGTGTCTGCGTAGTGGGCGCGGCCGGCTTGGCCGCAGTCTTTTTGGTCACGATTTTTTCGTTTGCCATGTCGCTCGCTCGCCTCGTAGATAATGCTTGGCGTTACCGCCGAACAGGGGGTCGATCGCGTACCCGACTGGGCCGGATCGGTAGGGGCCGACTCGCATCGCTCGTTGTCCGGTCGATAGAATACACGTGTTTGCAGCGACTTGGCCAATGTCCTGTCGTTTTAGTCGGGTCAATCAGGTCCTGAGTCCGGTCGCGTAGATTGGCTGGTGCGGTAGGTCGGGCGCCCCGTGGCGGTGCGGCGCGCTGCTGGAAAACGGCGCTTGCTCAAGTCGCCATCTCCAGGTTGGTCGAGGGGCGTTGCAGGAAATTCCCCTGCACATAATCCACCCCCGCGGTCCAGAGGATGGTGAGTGCGCGGGCGTCCTCGACTCCGGTCACCACACTTTTTACGTTGAATTCGCGCGCCAGATTCGCCAAGGCCAGCAGGCGTTGCTGCTTGTCCTGGTCGTCGGCGAGATCCTGGGTGAACTCAGGACGCAACAAAATGAAATCCAGGGGGAGTCCTTGCAGCAGCATCTGTGGGTGGTCGGTGCCGCCGAAGCGATTGATCGCGATCCGGCACTTGATTTTCTTAAGGCTTTCGACGAGTCGACTCAGACTCCCTAGGTTGCCGTCCACCAGTTCCTCCTGAATGACGAACGTCAGCCAGTTCCCGCGGACGTCGAATTCCTGCAGGCAATCGCAGATCCAGATGACGGCGCCCGGATCGCGGAAGGTGTCTTCCGCCAGATTAATGAAAAAATTGAAATTCCGGCCGGCCTCACGGTGTTCGTGCATGGTTTTGACGGCGTTGCGGATCGCCCATTTGTCGATCCGCTCGATCAATCCGCTGCGAATCGCGGGGACGATGAAGTCCTTGGCCTCGAGCAGGTCCCCGGATTCATCGATCAGGCGCACTAGGATAGTGTAATTTTCCTGGTTGTCGCCCATCAGACTGACGATCGGCTGATACACCAGGATGAAGCGATCATTGTCCAGTGCGGACTCGATCTTGCTGGTCAAGGGATCTTCGCCCTCGATCGTTGGTTGCTTATCGCGGGCGGCCAGGGATGTGGGTTCCTGCATCCCCGCCCGGGCGATCAGCACGGTGCCGCCAAGGCAGGCGCGATAGGCATCATCCAGCACCTCCTTGGGGTCGGCGTAGGGTCCGGAGACGACCATATAGCCCACGTCGCAATCGGCCTCGATGCGGGTCCTGGCGGTTTGGGCCTCGGGTAGACGCACCTCGGCACGAATGCGTTCAGCCAGGGTGTGGGCGGCGGTTTCGTCAAGCTCCGGGACCAGGAGCCCATAGCCGTCGTCGCTGACCCGGGCCAGCACGCCGAGTTCACCACACACCAGGGCAAGCGGTGCGGCGACTGAGTCGATCACGGCCTGCCCCTGGGTCAGGCCGAGGGTGCGGAGCAGGTCGGCGGTACCGCGCAGGCGGATATAGAAGACTGTGAAGGGTGTCGCCGGCCGACCCTCGTTCCCAAGGGCCGTCGCGATGGCCGCGATCAGGGTGGCGGTTCCCGTGATCTCGCGCCGGTGGCCGGCGCTGTCCGTGGCGGGATCGGTCGAACGGTCGGCGGTGCGCACGATGAGACGCAAACAAGGTTCGCCGTCGCGCTCGGCGGGCGCGGCGCACAGGGTTCCGCGAAAGATGCCGGCGTCGGCCCGCACGAACATGGTCGGGATTTCGGTCAAACCCCGGGCCTCGGGGGCGGTGTGCGGGCCCAGGAAGTCGCGCACCGCCGCGCGCTGGTCGGTCGCGATCAGATCCAGGAACGCGGCGGACTGGAGGTCGTCGACGGTGGGGAAGTGAAACAGGCGCAGATAGGCGGGGTTGGCATGCACATGCATCCCGTCCTGGATGAAGGCGACCGCGTCGCCGGTGCTTTCGACCAATTCACGGGCGCGCGACTCGCATTGCTGGAGCCGGTGGGTCAGGTGTCTGATCTGGCGGCGCACGTGCAGATCGGCCAGTTCGCGGCTCACTACGAATTGCAGGTGTGCAACGTCCTCACGGTCGGTGACGTCGCGCGCCCCGGCGCGCAAGGCCTTGATCACGGACTCGTGATCGCCGTGGTGGTCGGCCACGACGATCAATGGGACATCGGCCGCCAACTCGCGGTGGCGGATCAACACGGCATCGAGATCCACGCTGGGGTCATAGCTGCAACAGATGATCAGATCGCAAGCCCGGCGCTCGACCAGTTCATCGATCCGGTCCGCGGTGGCGGTGTACATCCCGCGCACGGGCAGTCCGCCGTTGCGCAGGGACGTGATCAGGCGTTCCGCCTCGTTGGGCTGGGAGGTCATGACCAGCAGGATGACGGGTTGGGCTTGCGCGGGCATGCTTCTCTACTAGGGTCCGGCGATAGGGTCTGCGGGGCGATTATCGGCGCACGGGGTCGGTTAGGGAACCGCGGAATGCAACCGGGACTTTACAGGGTGCACCCGCGACCTCGCGGACCAGACGGGGCACCAGATAACCCGGCAGTCGGGCTCTGAGACGTTCCATCAGGTCGCCGGCGTCGCGGTCGGTCACCTCAAAATGGGCGGCCCCCTGCACCAAATCCAATTGGTGCAGATAATAAGGCAAGACAGCGCAGTCGAAGAGTCGTTCGCTCAGCGCGCCGAGCGCGTCCGCGGTGTCGTTGACCCCGCGCAGCAAGACGCTCTGATTCAGCAGCGTGATACCGCCCGCGTGCAGTCTGCGCAAGGCCGCCCGTGCGGCGGCGCCGAGTTCGGCGGCATGGTTGACGTGAACCACCAGCACCGGCGTGAGGCGCAGCCCGGTCAGGAGGGCACCCAAGGACTCGGTGACCCGCGCGGGCAGCACCGTCGGCAGCCGGGTGTGCAGGCGCAACCGCCGCAGGTGCGGAATCGCCGCGAGTCGGGCGAGCAGTGCCGCCAGGGCGTCGTCATTCAGCAGCAAGGGATCACCTCCGCTCAGAATGACTTCCGACACGCTTTGGTCGGTTTGGATCTGGTCGATCGCCGCCGCGATGCGTGCACGATGTGGACCTAACTCCGAGTAGGGAAAATGGCGACGAAAACAGTATCGGCAGTGGACGGCACAAGCGCCGTGGGCGATCAGCAGGGCGCGCCCCGCGTATTTGCGCAGGAGTCCGGGGGCGCAGACCGCCGGTCCGTCGCCGACCGGGTCCCGGCTGAAACCGGGGCACTCGCGGCGTTCGTCGCGCCGCGGCAGCACCTGCCGCAGCAGCGGATCCTGGGGATCGCCCGGCGTCATCAAGGCCGCGAAACCGCGCGGCACCAGCAGCCGGAACGGGCCTGGATCCGGGTCGAGGTCGGCGATCTGCTCGGCCCGCAGGCGCAGGAACGCGAGCAGGTCGGGTACCCGCGTGAAGGCCTGGGCGAGCTCGGTCCGCCAGTCCTGGCTATGACATGGCGCGATGCTTCGCGTTACCATTGGCGGTTTGGCGTTCAGCGTCAATTCCAGCTTCAATTACAGCTTCAGATACATAGGCACCGGGTACGACATGGCGAGCTACAGCACCAGTGAATTCAAGAGCGGACTCAAGATCATGCTGGACGGGGATCCGTACAACATCGTCGAGAACGAGTTCGTCAAACCCGGCAAGGGTCAGGCCTTCAACCGCGTGCGCGTGCGCAATCTCAAGACCGGGCGCACCGTGGAAAAGACCTTCAAGTCGGGCGACACCGTCGAGGCGGCCGATGTGCATGATACCGACATGCAGTATCTGTACAACGACGGCGAACAGTGGCACTTCATGGACCCGGCCACGTTCGAGCAGATGACCGCCGATGCCACCGTCGTGGGTGACACGGCCAAGTGGATCAAAGATAACGATATCTGCAATGTGACCCTGTGGAACGGCCTGCCGCTGGCCGTGGAGCCGCCGAACTTTGTGGTGCTGAAGATTATCGAGACCGATCCCGGGCTCAAGGGGGACACGTCCGGCGGCGGCGGCAAGCCCGCCACCCTGGAAACCGGCGCCGTGGTGCGGGTGCCGCTGTTCGTTCAGAGTGGTGAACTGATCCGTGTGGACACCCGCATCGGCGAATACGTCTCGCGCGCCAAGGAGTGAACTCGGACTGGCGACCCAGCGCGTCGCCGCGGGCCCTGCGCGCGCGCGCCGCCATGCTCGCCGCGGTGCGCGACTTTTTTGCCCGCGTCGGCGTCCTGGAAGTCGAGACACCGATCGCCTCCCGGTGTGCCGGGTCCGACCCGGCCTTGGACAGCCTGGTCACCCGCTGGCACTGGGGCAGTGACGTCGCGGGCCAGCCGCTCTATCTGCACACGTCCCCCGAGTTTCCCATGAAGCGGTTGGTGGCCGCAGGCCTGGGGCCCATCTATCAAATCTGCAAAGTGTTTCGTGACGGCGAACGGGGCCGGCTCCATCATCCGGAATTCAGTCTGCTGGAGTGGTACCGACCGGGCTGGGACTATCGGCGTCTGATGGACGAGGTGGCCGCGGTGGTCCGGGTCGTGCTCGGGCGCGCGGATTTGCCGACCGAGCGGGTGACCTATCGCGGGTTGTTTCGCGAGCGGTTGGGAATCGATCCCTGGACGGCCGGATGCGATGACCTGCGTGCCCGGTCCGCGGCGCTGGGCATTCCCGATGCCGCGGCGCTCGATCTCGACCGGGACGGCTGGCTGGACCTGCTGCTGACCCAGTGTCTGCAAGGGCAGTTGGGCCGCGGTCGTCTGACCTTCCTGTGTGACTATCCGCCCAGCCAGGCGGCGCTGGCCCGGCTGCGGCGGGACGCGGTGGAGGTGGCGGAGCGCTTCGAACTCTATCTCGACGGGGTGGAGTTGGCGAACGGCTTCCAGGAGTTGACCGATGCCGCGGCGCAAGGTGCGCGGTTGCAGTCGGACCTTGAAACGCGCCGCCGCCGGGGCCGCGCTGTCCCGCCGCTCGACACGGCCTTCCTCGCCGCCCTGGACGCGGGGATGCCGGAGACCTCCGGAGTCGCCGTGGGCCTGGACCGGCTGTTGATGGCGGTCCTGGAGGTCCGGCACATCGATGCCGTGCTGGCCTTTCCGGTCGAGCGGGCCTGATCCGCATCAGGGTCGGTGGAGAGCCATCGTGTCGGGTTTCGGCGGACAACCTGTTGAAAATTTCCGCCGGACGGTCATTGACGACGGTGGCGAGACCATCGCCGTGGACGGCGCGGGGAAATGCGTATCTGACAGGGGAGACCGCCTCACGTAACTTCCCGACCCGTCAGGCCTTGCAGGCTTACTTGGGCGGAGTCATTGATTCCATTGAGGCTGTTGATGCCTTTGTCAAAAAAATCGCGGTTGAGACGCCGGCACTGGTGCCGGGCTAGGGCAGGTGTTCTTTGCCACGGCGTTTCGCCCCGTGGATTTCGCCGCGCTCAGCGACGCCAACGGCAACGGCGCCGCCGAGCTCGCCGTGCTCGGGGTGTCGGCGGCAGGTGTGGCCCAGGTCCTGATCAAGGACAGTGCGACCCAGGCAGAGGTCAGTCGGCTGGACTTCTAGCAGCCTGTCGGACTTTAGGCGATTTCCGAGTAAGACGCTCCGTAGGAGCCCGCTTGCGGGCGACGTGACCTGCCGGAATCGCGTCATTGTGCCCCCACCCGTCGCCTGCAAGCGGGCTCCTACGGGTTGGATTTTTCGCCGAAATCACCTTACGTTAGACTATGGAGCCCGGAGGTTGCCGAGGAACGAACCCCAACATCCCGGCCGCCGATCGTTGGGGTTCGTTCCTCACCCCAACGGTCATGTCGGCGCCCTTGACACCCCCGCCCATGAAAGCCACGTATGCG
>CAYYAY010000031.1:0-65072 GCA_964470155.1 uncultured Lamprocystis sp.
GTTGGCTTGCAGCAGGCGCAGGGCGTGGAAGTGGCGGTCTTCGCTCACGGCGGGGGCGGCTCCTGGGGGGCTTCGGTACGGTCCGGATCACGTGGTATCGCGTTCGCACCTGCTATCCAGACAGACCATCGTGTCGGGGCGGGTTTGAAACCCGCCCCTACGTCCGGTGATCACGTCCGAACGCGATACCTGCACGGCCAGCCGGAGGTTGAGGCCTCAGTTGGGTGCGGGGGGCTGCCCGCTAAAGCGTCGGCCTACGGTTGGGTTGGACCGGTCGCTGGGGGGCGGGGCAGCGGGGTACGAAGGCCGTGGGGGCTGGTGGGTACGTGAGGCGGCCCGTGCGGTGCGCGAAAACGGGTCCGGACACGCTACCGCCCTACCCTGTCAGTGGCGGGCATGACCGAGGTCACCGGTTCGCACCTGTTCGAAATGGTTGTTCAGTCCTTAAACGGCTGGCTATGCTAACGCGGGTGAGGCGCGGCGGCAAGGTGGTTTGGCCGTTTGGTTGATCTTTGGTTCAGGGTCCCGACGTCTTGGCTGGATAACGCGCGATGAGATCCGCGGTAGGCGGCGGGGCGGCGGCAGCGCTTGGCTTGTTCTTGGGCACCGTTGTGGCTGAGAGGTACCGTCCGGGGCACTGGGTTCCGGCATCCTGCCGGAACGACGGACCGCGCGGTGAACCGCACTCTGCGTCGTCCCGGCTCGGAGGCCGGGACCCAGTGCCAGGGACGGTAACCCGCAACCAGCACACCACCTACGGTTGCTGGCAATGCGGCTGCGCGATCGGCAGGGTCGTCGGTCCGCACAGCGGACCCTACAGGCCAAGGTGTTACCATAGGGTCCGCTGTGCGGACCGTCCGCGGCCGGCCAGCACGATGATCGTCAAGGCCCCTCACAACGCTTCCACGTCCAGCGAGTCGCCGTAGGTCTCGATCCCCAGGCGCTCCGCCACCTGGCGCGCCCGGGCATCGATCATCGGCGAGATCACGATCAAGCGGTTGGCGGTGCGCTGGTGTCGCTGCTCGTAAAACCGGGCTTTGCGCTCAAAGATGTACATCCCGGCTTTGTCGATGGACGACTTCAATTCGCAAATCAACAGCAGACCATTTTGGATAATGACGTCCAATTCAATCTGGTCGGGCCGGCCGAACACGGTCCCTTGATCGTCGTATTCGTTGACGTTGAGCACCTGTACGCCGAAGTTCTTTTCCAGAATTCCGGCCAACGCGTCGCGGAAGGCCTTCTCCGATTGCAGGCCCCAGCGCGACCCCAGCGCGCCGATGCTGCGGTCATGCCGCTGTGCCTGGGCCATGATCTCCTCGTGAACCCGTTTAAATTCTTCGCGCTGCTCCGCCTGATGCACGTCCCATTTGCGGTTCTGCTCCTCCCATTTGCGGTTCTGCTCTTCTTTATATTCGTCCCACTTGCGGGCGCCCTCCTCGCGGTCGCGGCGCAGTTCAGCCAGGAGCTCGTAGAACCGGTCTTCGGTTGCCGCCCGCCCGGCATACTCACGGCGAGTCAAATCCAGAATATACCGGAGAAAATCCGGATCGGTGCGGATGATTTCCGGCAGCTCACGCCGGATCGCCTCTTTTCGGGATTGGGTCGTCATCTCGGTTTCAAACGATGGGATATGGTGCTGTTCTGATGAGGTTCCGTGCTTTACTTAGCCAGGATGATCTGACCTACGAGGCTGCACCCGCGGCGACAATCTCGGTTCGGAACTGGGGCGCGTGCTCGATGGTCCGCTTGACGGCGCACAGGTCCATCGATCTCAGGATGCCGTCGCGGTATTTGTCCGGGAAACCTTCCGGGAGGGTGAGGCGAAGAACCGCGGAGGCCGCACTGGGATCGGTTTTGTGGCCTTGCCAGTCCATGGTCAGGTGCATGCCCGCGGTGGGCAGATCGCGGCTCTGACAGAATTTCAGAGCGAAGATGCCGGCACAGGAGGCGATCGATGCCAGGAACAGGTCAAACGGTTGGGGTGCGGAGCCCGCGCCGCCGTGTTCAACCAGTTGATCGGTGGCAATGGTGTGCTCGCGGATCCGCGCGTCGACGCGCGCACCGCCGGGGAAGTCGATTTCGATGTGTTCCGTCAGTGCCATGGGGAAGACTCCAGGGTCTGGCCAGATGCGCAAACGACCACTGCGAAAGCGGCCGTCAGCAGTTTGCTCCACGCGGTAGGCGGCGGCGGACCAGGATCATTGGTCCTTGTCGCCGCCGAACATTTTCATGGGGTTCGGCATCATCTTCATGGGGTTGAAGCTGTTGCCGCCGGCCCGCCCGGGCTCGGGCGGAGGGCCTTGATCGGCACCGTAGGGGGCTCCGCGATAGCCGGGAACGGGGCCGCCTGGACCGCCTGGAGCGTCGCCGTAACCGCCACCCTGGGTCGGACCCGCGGGTCCACCCGCGGGACCGTACCCCGGAGGTTGGGGTGCTCCGGCCGGGCTGCCATAGGCCGGCCCGGTGTAAGCAGGGATCAGATCACCGGGGCCTGGCCCGGGTGCCGGCTGGCCATAGGCCGGGCCGGAGTAGGCGGGAATCTGGTAACCGGCACCGGGAGCGGGTGCCGGCTGACCGTAAGCCGGGCCTGAATAACCGGGGATTTGACCTCCAGCGCCTGGAGCGGGCGCCGACTGACCATAAGCGGGACCGGAATAGCCGGGAACCGGACCACCGGGACCGGGTACGGGCTGACCATAAGCCGGACCGGAATACGCGGGGATCTGGCCACCGGCACCAGGCGCCGGCTGGCCGTAGGCCGGGACCTGATACCCATCGGGTCCGCCGCCTGCCGCCTGAGCGGCGGGGCCGACACAGACCATCAGTGCCGCCAGGACGGCGATGCTGCTCGCGTGCTTGGACATGATTCCTCCGGTCGCTGTTTCTGTTGGCGAATCGGTTGGCCGCGCGTGCATTGATTCGCCGGTGACGGCATTCTGCGCTTCGGGCGATAGTACGCGCAATCGGACGTCTGGGCCTACGCCGAGCGACAGTTGGGTGTGATCGGAACTGATGGGGCGGGCCTCTCGGTAGGATGGGCAGAGCGGGAGCGATGCCCATCCTCAAGCGTCGCGGTGGCCGGATGGGCATCGCTCTCGCTCTGCCCATCCTACGTGCATCTGCGACCATATCACTTTGGATCGCACCCGCGGCAGTTCCAGATTTGGGTGGCTGCCGACGGCGAGGCTGATGGCGGATGCGCTGCGCTTATCCACGCAAAAGTGGATTTCGGCAGTGATCCGGCCGCAGCCTCAACCGCCAAGCAGGGCGGCGACTCCCGCCAGGTCATGCGCGGTGTCGACGCCGGGTCCGGGCGGCTGCGCGGCAAGGCCCACGTGGATGCGCTCGCCGTGCCACAGGACTCGCAATTGTTCCAGGGCTTCGGCCACTTCCAGCGGCGAGGGCTCCCAGGCGACATAGCGCCGCAGGAAGGCCGCCCGGTAGGCATAGAGCCCGATGTGGCGCAGGAAGGTGACCGTGGTCGGCAGGTGGCCGCGTTTGCCCATGAATTCGTCACGGTGCCAGGGCAGGGGGGCGCGCGAGAAATACAGGGCGAAACCGGCCGCGTCGGTGACCACCTTGACGACATGGGGATCGAACAGGCACTCACCATCGGCAATCGCGTAGGCCAGGGTCGCCATGTTGGCTCCAGGGTGTGCGCCGAGGTTGCGGGCCACCTGATTGATGAGGGCGGGCGGCATGCAGGGCTCGTCGCCCTGCAGGTTGACGACGATGGTGTCATCGGACCAGGCGCGGCGCTCGATGACCTCGGCGATCCGGTCGGAACCACTGCGATGATCGGCCCCGGTCAGTTGCGCCTCGGCGCCAAAGGCGGCACAAGCGCTGACGATGCGCTGGTCGTCGGTCGCAACGATCACCGCGCCGGCGGCGCTCGCGCGCGCGCGCTCAACCACATGCTGGATCATGGGCTTGCCGTGGATGAGCAGCAACGGCTTGCCGGGGAGTCGGGTGGAGCCGAACCGGGCCGGGATCACGACCTTGAAGTCCGGGAGCACGGTGGGTGCCGGCTCGGGTGGTGATGGCGCAGGGCGTTGCAGGATGTTCAAAGGCTGGGTACCTCCGGCGGATTTCGGATAAACGAAAACGGGCAGTTAGCGCCGGATCTTGCCGTATCCGCGGGATCGTTGGCGAGGAAAATGACGTTCGGACAGATGCGCGAAGAAGGCGGCGATGAAGGCGTCATCCGGCACCGCCTCGACCGGACAAGCCCACAGGTCGGCACGCGCGAACCGGGCGCATTTGACGGCGTCCTTCTCGGTCATCAGCACGGGTCCGGACGGCCAGGTCTGCGCATCGGCAGCGGTGAACGCATGGTGGTCCGGATAGTGACGTTCGGCAACCTGGATGCCGTGAGAACGCAGCATCGCAAAAAAACGTGCGGGGTTGCCGATGCCGGCCACCGCGGTGACCTGCCGGTCACGAAAGGCGTCCAGGGGTCGGGTGCGGGTCGGGTCGTGTAGATTGATGGCCGCGCCGGGAACCAGACTGAACCGGTACCCAGGGGCGGCACCGCCGTTGTGGATCACCAGATCCACTGTGGTCAGCCGTTCACGAGGTTCGCGCAGGGGACCGGCCGGCAGGCAGCGGCCATTGCCCAGACCGCGGTCACCGTCGATCACGGCGATCTCGAGGTCGCGGGCCAGGCGGTAGTGCTGAAGTCCGTCGTCGCAGAGCACCAGGTTGCAGCCGAGACGGTGCACTGCCAGTTCGCCATCCGCATACCGATCCGGACCCGCCACCACCGGACAGGGCGCGCGCCGCGCAAGCAGGAGTGGTTCGTCTCCGACCACGTTGGGGTCGTCAGCGGGGCTCACGGTCCGCGGCCAATGAACCGACCGGGCGCCGTAGCCGCGGGTGATGATGCCTGGCCGCCAACCGTGGATCGTGGTGAGCTGCGCGAGCTTGAGCACGAGGGGTGTCTTGCCCGTTCCGCCAACGGTGAGGTTGCCGACAATCACCACCGGAATCGACAGCCGCCGGGCGGTGAAGTAGCCGTTGCGGTAACCCCTGCGGCGCAGCCGGGCAATGGCGCAGTACAGCCAGCCCAGCGGGGCCAGAGCCTGGGCCAGCGGATGTCGGCCGTACCAGATGGGCGTTGGGTCCAAGGATGGCTACCGTATCAGTCGCACCGGGAGTCCGTGGGAGCGGCCTCCGGCCGCGATCGGGACCATCGTGAACGCTCAGGCCGCGAGATCCCGTGCGGCTCAGTCGCGGCCGGAGACCGCTCCCACAGCGGACCGGCATGCCCGTCCGCATGACACCAACGTCGCGGGAGCGAGGCTAGGCGTCGGCGAGAACATCATGAAACTGGAGTCGATGCAGCCGGGCGTAGTAACCGCCCAGACTGATCAGATCGGCGTGGCGGCCTTGCTCGACGATACGTCCCTCCAACAGGACCAGAATGCGGTCGGCGTTCTCGATGGTGGACAGGCGGTGAGCGATGACCAGGGTGGTACGCTGCGCCATCAAGAGTTGCAGCGCGGCCTGGATGTGGCGTTCGGCCTCGGTGTCGAGTGCGGAGGTCGCCTCGTCCAGGATCAGGATGGGGGCATCTTTGAGCATGGCCCGCGCGATGGCCAGACGCTGACGCTGGCCACCCGAGAGCAGAACGCCGCGGTCGCCGATCATGGTGCCAAACCCTTGAGGCAGGGCGCGGATGAACTCCAGTGCATGGGCGGCTTCGGCCACGTGCTCCAAGGCATCCTGCGTGGGGGGCACGGGCCGGCCATAGGCGATGTTGTTGGCAATGCTGTCATTGAACAGCACGACATCCTGACTGACCAGGGCGATTTGATTGCGCAGTTCAGCCAGCGATAAATCCCGGATCGGGACCCCGTCGATCAGGATCTCACCGCCGGTGGGATCGTAAAAGCGCGGCAACAGACTCGCGATCGTGGTCTTGCCGCTGCCCGAGCGGCCGACCAGCGCCACCTTCTCACCTGGGGAGATGATGAGATCGAGATTGCGGATCGCCGGTGCTTTGTCGGGCGCATATTGATGCGTGACATCACGGTACTCAATGCGGCCTTGGGCGCGGCCGAGGGCGCGGGTACCCTGATCGTCCTCGGTTTCCGAATCCAGCAACTCGAACAGGCTCTCGGCCGCGATGATGCCGCGCTGCAGGTGCGCATTGACACCGGTGAGACGCTTGACCGGGGGAAGCAGCAGACCCATGGCGACAACGAAGGACATGAAGGTGCCGACCGTGATGTCCGCGCGCAACCCTTGCATGGTGGAGAGATAGACGATCAAAGCAATGGCCAGAGCCGAAATCAATTGCACCAGGGGCACGCTCGCCGCTTCGGTGGCGATCATCTTCATCTGCAATGAGCGGGTCTTCTCATTGATATAGCCGAACTCGGCGGTTTCCTGCGCTTGCCCGCCGAAGGACTTGACGACCCGATGGGCGTCGATCGCCTCCTGGGCCACATGCGTGAGTTCACCGACCCGGTCCTGAATGCGTCGGCTGTAGCGCCTGAAGCGCTTGGTGGCGTACTTCACGGCACCGACCATGACCGGTCCAATGATCAGGAAGATGGCCGACAGGGTGGCATTGATATAGAGCATATAGGCCATCAGGCCGATCACCGAGGCGCCGTCGCGGACCAGGGTGGTGACGGCGGAGGTGGCCGCGCTCGCCACGTTTTCGACGTTATAGGTGAGCTTGGCCAGAATATGGCCGGATCCGTGCTGGTCGTAATAGCGGGTCGGGGCGCGCAGCAGGTGCTCGAACATGGCCTGGCGCAGGTCCGCCACCACGCGTCGTCCGACCCAACTCAGAAAATAGTCATTGATGAACCCGGCGATGCCGCGCACCAGAAAGATGAGGATCAGGGCCAGCGGCATCATGCGGACGATGGATTCGTCCTTGTGCACAAAGCTACCGTCGATCAGCGGCTTCATCATCGCGGCAAACAGCGGCTCGGTCGCGGCATAGATCAACATGCCGAAGATCGAGACGGCGAACATACGCCAATAGGGCTTGGCATAGCCGAGCAAGCGGCCATACACCTGGCGAGCGGCCAGTTGCGGTATCTCGTGCGTCATTACGGTGCGGCCGGCGGCGTCGGGCGCGCGGTCGCGAAGGAAACTTTATTCAATCCAACTTCGGCGGCGGCATCCAGGGCTGTCATGACGGCCTGATGAGGCGTCTTGGCGTCGGCCTGAATCAGGACAGGCAAGCCTTTGCGCTGATTCAGAGCACCGGTGAGCGCGCGCACCAGGGTCAGCGCCTGTTGGTCGACGACGAGACGATCGTTGACAAAAAAGGTCCCGCTTTGGTCGATGATGATCCGGATCGCTTCGGCTTCTTTGGCTGGCTGGTCCTGACCCTGGGCCTGAGGCAAGGTCACCCGCAGGCGGGTCTGCGCTTGCTCCGCATCGTCCTTGAAGGTGGTGGAGACCATGAAAAAGATCAGCAACAGGAAGACGACGTCCAGTAGCGACGTCAGGTTGATCTCGGGCGGCTGGGAGCGGCGCGTGCGCAGATTCATCAGGACTCGCCGCCCGCTTCGCGTTCACCCTTCATGACCTCGACCAGGCGCAGGGCCTGCATTTCCATATCGATAGCGAAGCGTCCCACCCGGCTGTCGAAGAAGCGATGACAGAGCAGGGTCGGGATGGCGACCGAGAGACCGGCCGCGGTGGTGATGAGCGCTTTGGCAATGCCGCCCGAGAGAACCCCGGCGTTGCCTGTTCCGGCATTCATGATGACACCGAAGATGTCGATCATGCCGAAGACGGTGCCGAGCAGTCCGAGCAGGGGCGCGACTGAGGCGATGGTGCTGAGGGTGTCGAGATGGCGTTCGAGACGGGCCACGACATGGCGGCCGGTATCGGCGATGGCCTCTTTCATGACCTCACGGGAATGATTGCGGTTGACCAGACCAGCCGCCAGCATCCGCCCCAGCGGGGAGCCGGCGCGGATCGCTTCGATCTTGTCCTCGCTGAGCTGCCCCTGGCGGTGCAATTGCCAAATGCGGGTGACCAGATCCTCGGGCATGATGCGCGCGCGGCGCAATGTCCAGGCACGGTCGATGACCAGCGCTGTCGCTATGACGGAACAGGCGGCGATCGGCCACATGAGCCAACCGCCCGCTTGCATCAGTTCAAGCAAAGCACACTCCTAAGTAAAACGCCCCCGGCGCGTGGCGACGGGGGCGTTGCCCGGAGGGACGGCACGCGAGCGGCGGCCACCCCCATCCGGTTAGCCGCGTCGCATCTTGCGCAGTTTCTCGATGGCACGCAATTGAGCGATCGCCTCGGCCAGTTCGGATTGCGCCTTGGCGTACTCGAACTCGGCGGTTTGCCCGGCGAGTGCGTCCTCGGCGCGGCGCTTGGCCTCCAGGGCGGCCGCCTCGTCGAGGTCATGAGCGCGAATCGCGGTATCCGCCAGGACGGTCACGGCCATGGGCTGGACTTCCAGCACGCCGCCGGACACGTAGAAATGCTCCTGCTCGCCCGCTTCATTCTCCACCCGCACGTCACCGGGACGCAGCCGACTGATGAAGGCCGTGTGACGGGGCGCGATTCCGACCTCTCCCAACTCGGCTGAGGCGTAGACCATGGAGGCGATTCCGGAGTGGATGGCCCCCTCCGCGCTGACGATGTCGACTTGGATTGTTGCCATGGGTCTCTCCCCTTAGCCGGCCATCTTCTCGGCTTTGGCCACGGCCTCCTGGATACCGCCGACCATATAGAAGGCCTGCTCGGGAAGGTGGTCGTAGTCGCCGTTGACGATGGCCTTGAAGTCCTTGATGGTGTCAGCCACGTGGACGAAAGCGCCGGGTGCGCCGGTGAAGACTTCAGCCACCGTGAAGGGCTGCGACAGGAAGCGCTGGAGCTTACGGGCGCGGGCCACGGTGAGTTTGTCGACCTCGGAGAGTTCGTCCATGCCGAGGATGGCGATAATGTCTTTGAGCTCCTTATAGCGCTGGAGCGTTCCCTGAACCGCACGCGCCGTCTCGTAGTGTTCGGCACCGACCACGTTGGGGTCGAGGATGCGGCTGGTCGAGTCGAGCGGGTCAACGGCCGGGTAAATGCCGAGTTCGGCAATCTGGCGGGACAGCACCAGGGTCGCGTCCAAGTGGGCGAAGGTGGTGGCCGGGGACGGGTCGGTGAGGTCGTCCGCGGGAACGTAGACCGCCTGGAACGAGGTGATGGATCCGGTGCGGGTCGAGGTGATACGCTCTTGCAGGGCGCCCATCTCGGAAGCCAGTGTCGGCTGATAACCCACGGCGGACGGCATCCGGCCGAGCAGCGCGGACACTTCAGTGCCGGCCAAGGTGTAACGGTAGATATTGTCCACGAAGAGCAGCACGTCGCGGCCTTCTTCGCGGAAAAACTCAGCCATGGTCAGGCCGGTCAGCGCGACGCGCAGACGGTTGCCCGGCGGCTCGTTCATCTGACCGTAAACCAGGGCGACCTTGTCGAGAACGCCCGAGTCCTTCATCTCGTGATAAAAGTCATTGCCCTCGCGGGTCCGCTCGCCGACGCCGGCGAACACCGAGAAGCCGCCGTGGGCCTTGGCGATATTGTTGATGAGTTCCATCAGGGTCACGGTCTTGCCTACGCCGGCGCCGCCGAAAAGGCCGACCTTGCCGCCCTTGACGATCGGCATGATGAGGTCGATGACCTTGATGCCGGTTTCGAGAATTTCAGTTGAAGCCGCCTGATCTTCGAGCTTGGGCGCCTCACGATGGATGGCCCAGCGCTCGTCGGTGCCGATCGCCCCGAGTTCATCGATCGGATGGCCGAGCACGTCCATGATGCGCCCCAGGGTCGCCTGACCCACCGGCACGCTGATCGGCGAACCGGTCGCCGTGACCGGGGTGCCGCGCTGCAGGCCGTCGGTAGAACCCATGGCGATGGTACGGGCGATACCGTCACCAAGCTGCTGCTGAACCTCGAGAGTCAGACCGACGGAATCGATATGCAGCGCCTCGTAGACCTTCGGCATCTCGCCGCGGGCAAACTGCACGTCGACGACGGCGCCGATGATCTGGGTGACGTTACCGGAACTCATAGTCTCTTCCTCATTCGTCGCCTGGGCAGGCGTCTGCGGATGCTGTTGTAACCTTAAAGCCGTGGTCGCGCTGAGCGTTATCGCCGGGGCCGGCTAAACAGCCGCCGCGCCGCTCACGATCTCGGAGATCTCTTGGGTAATCGCGGCCTGACGCGCCTTGTTGTAGACGAGCTGCAACTCGCTGATCAGGTTGCCGGCGTTGTCGGAGGCGGACTTCATCGCGACCATGCGCGCGGCCTGCTCACAGGCGCCGTTCTCGACCACCGACTGGTAGACCAGCGACTCGATGTAGCGCGTCAGCAGCGAATCGAGCACGGTATGCGCATCGGGCTCGTAGATATAGTCCCAGTGCAGCGGCATGGACTGTCGCTCGCCCGGCACCAGGGGCACCAGTTGGCGAATCACCGGCTTTTGCGTCATGGTGTTCACGAACTCGTTGCTGGCGATGTAGATCGCGTCGATCTTCTTCTCTTCGAACGCGTCCAGCATCACCCTGACCGTCCCGATCAGTTCCTCGACGTGGGGCTTGTCGCCGAGGTGAGTGGCCTGGGCCAACACGCTGCCGCCGAAGCGTTTGAAGAATCCCAATGCCTTGGTGCCGATGGTGCAAAATGCAGGATCGATCCCCAGGGTACGCTGCTCCTTGATTTCGGCAATCAGTCGCCGGAACAGGTTGCTGTTGAGACCGCCGCATAGTCCGCGATCGGACGAGACGACGATGTAACCAACCCGTTTGCGCTCGCGCTCCACTGCCATGAACGAGTGGCGATACTCGGGCGTCGCGCGGGCCAGGTGGCTGATCACCTCGAGCATCTTCTGCGCATAGGGCTTGGACGCGGCCATCCGCTCCTGGGCACGGCGCATCTTGGACGCCGCGACCATTTGCATGGCTTTGGTGATCTTCTGCGTGCTTTTGATGCTCGCGATCTTGGTTCGGACTTCTTTGGCGCCGGCCATTTGCTCAAGCTCCCAGCTTCCAGCCGTCAACCGCCGGTTTGGATGGCGGAGACGGCAGGGTGAATCGCAATGATGAAACGCTCATGCCTCGCGCAACCACCTTCGGCTAGCGGATGGCCGCGTGAGGCTGGCGTCTCATTACCAGGTGTTGTTGGCCTTGAATTCCTTGATCGCCGCGTGCATCGCCGCCTGGATCTCGTCGTTGAAATCACCGGTGGTGTTGATCCGCTCGAGCAGGGCCGCTTGGGCCGATTTCATGTAGGACTGAAGTGCGTGCTCGAAGTCCACGACCTTCTTGACGTCCACGTCGTCCAGATAGCCTTCGTTGGCCGCAAAGAGCGACATGGCCATCTGGGCCACACTCATCGGCGAATATTGCACCTGCTTCATCAGTTCGGTGACGCGCTCGCCGCGTTGCAACTGCTTGCGGGTCGCCTCGTCGAGATCGGACGCGAACTGGGAGAAGGCCGCCAACTCACGATACTGCGCCAGTGCCAGACGGATACCGCCGCCGAGTTTCTTGATGATCTTGGTCTGCGCGGCGCCGCCGACACGGGAGACCGACAAGCCCGCGTTGATGGCCGGGCGGATACCTGCGTTGAACAGGTCCGTCTCAAGGAAGATCTGGCCGTCGGTGATGGAGATGACATTGGTCGGTACGAAGGCCGACACGTCACCGGCCTGGGTCTCGATGATCGGCAGAGCCGTCAAGGACCCGGTCTGGCCTTTCACCGCGCCGCCGGTGATCTCTTCGACGTAATGCGCGTTGACGCGCGCGGCACGCTCCAGCAGACGGGAATGGAGATAGAAGACGTCGCCGGGGTACGCCTCGCGGCCCGGCGGCCGACGCAGGAGCAGGGAGACTTGACGATAGGCCCAGGCCTGCTTGGTCAGATCGTCATAGATGATCAGCGCATCCTGGCCAAGATCACGGAAATACTCGCCCATGGTGCAGCCGGCATAAGGTGCAATGAACTGCATGGCGGCGGAGTCGGCGGCGGCGGCAGCGACAATGATGGTGTGATCCATCGCGCCGAACTCTTCAAGCTTGCGCACCAGGTTGGCAATGGACGAGTTCTTCTGGCCCACGGCAACGTAGATGCACTTAACGCCGGTGCCTTTCTGGTTGATGATGGTGTCGACCGCGACCGCGGTCTTACCGGTCTGACGGTCGCCAATGATCAACTCACGCTGACCGCGACCGATCGGCACCATGGTGTCGATCGCTTTGATGCCGGTCTGCACCGGCTGATCGACCGATTGACGGGCGATGACTCCGGGCGCCACTTTTTCGATCGGCGAGGTACCGACGGCGTCGATGGGACCCTTACCGTCGATCGGGTTACCCAGTGCGTCGACGACCCGACCAAGCAAACCGGGACCAACCGGGACTTCAAGCACGCGGCCGGTACAACGGACCCAGTCGCCTTCGGTCAGGTGGGTATAAGGTCCCAGTACCACTGCGCCGACCGAGTCGCGCTCGAGGTTCAGCGCCAGCCCGAAGGTGTCGCCGGGAAACTCCAGCATTTCGTAGTAGCGGGCGTCGGACAGGCCATGCACGCGCACGATACCGTCCGTCAGGCTGACGATGGTGCCTTCGGTACGGGCCTCCGTCTTCAGCTCGAACTGTTCGATCTTCTGTTTGATGAGATCGCTGATCTCGGAAGGATTCAGTTGCATGACCGTGTCCTGTTCACAATGGGCCTGTTCAATGGATGCCCGTTCAGAATTGCAAAGCGTTGGAAAGCTGCTTGAGCTTGCCGCGGACCGAGTCGTCGATCACCAGGTCGCCGGCATGAATCTCGACCCCTCCGATCAGGTCCGGGTCTTGCTCCACCGTCAGCTCCACCTGAGCACCGAGTCGCCGCGCCAGGGCTTTGGCCAGCACCTGCTCCTGGTCGGCATCGACCGGGAAAGCGCTGCGGACCAGCACCTGGCGAACGCCCTGTGCGGCCACGCGCCGCTCCTCGTAGAGGAGGGCGATCTCCGGCAGTGCGGCGAGACGGGCGTTCTCTGCCAACAGTCTGACCAGGTTGCCGAGTTCAGCCGACATGGATGCGCCGCCGATCTGGATGATCAGGTCACGGAGACGTTCACGCGGGCAATTGGGATTGGCGATCTGAGCGGCCATGAGCGGATCGGCCGCGATTTCGGCTAGCGCATTCAGGCTCGCGGACCATTGGTCAACGGTGCCAAGCTCCTGCGCACGCTTGAAGACCGCTTCCGCGTAGGGCCGCGCAATGGTAGTAATTTCTCCGGCCATGGTAGTCCTTTAGATCTGTCTGGCGAAGTCGTCGACGAGCGACTTGTGCGCGCGCACGTCGATTTCTTTCTTCAGGATCTTTTCGGCGGCGGCTACGGCCAGGGTCGCGACCTTTTCGCGCAGCTCTTCGCGGGCGCGATTCGTCTCGCGTTCGATCTCCGCCTGGGCGGCGGCGATCAATCGCTGACCTTCGGAGCGAGCGTCGACTTTGGATTCTTCGACGATCTCTCCGGCGCGCTTCTGGGCCTGGCTGAGGATCTCGGTGGCCTGGGCCTTCGCAGTGTTCAGGACTTCCTGAGCACGCTGCTCGCCGAGACTCTTCTCCTGGTGCCCGCGTTCAGCGGCGGCGAGACCCTCGGCAATCTTTGCCTTACGATCACTGAGCGCCTTGACGATAGGCGTCCAGACATAGGTCATAGTGAACCAGACGAAGACCCCGAAGGAGATCATCTGGCCGATGAGTGTCAGGTTGAAGTTCACTTGTATGCCTCGGGGTGCCTCGGGGTGCCTCTGAAGTTCCTTCCGGTCAGGCGCGTCCGATTCTTATGTCAGGCGGCGAACATCAGGTAAAGGCCCATGGCGATCGCGATGACCGGCAACGCGTCGACGAGACCCATGACGATGAAGAACTGGGTGCGCAGCATCGGGATCAATTCGGGCTGACGGGCAGCGCCTTCGAGGAAACGTCCACCAAGCACACCGATGCCGACGCCCGCGCCGACTGCGCCGAGGCCGAGCATCAGGCCAGCGCCGATGAATCTGATAGCAGTTGCGAATGCTTGTGCGACTTCGAGTTCCATGGGTAACTCCGGTGGTTGGTCAGGCGGTTGGGAATAAAGGGTGGTTGAGGACTAGTGATGCGTCTGGTGAGCCATGTCGAGATAAACGACGGTCAGCACCATGAAGATGAATGCCTGGAGCGTGATGATCAGGATGTGAAACACCGCCCAGACGAACTGCAGGGCGCCGGCGGTGAGCCCCAACGCCCAGCCGCCGCCGTACATCAGCGCGATCAGGATGAAGATCATCTCACCGGCGTACATGTTGCCGAAAAGACGCAGAGCGAGAGAGACCGGCTTGGACAGCAGGCTGATGCCTTCCAGAATCAGATTGGCCGGCATGCCCCAGACGCCGAACGGCTGCAGGCTCAACTCACCGAGGAACCCGCCGACACCCTTCATCTTGAAGCTGTAATACAGCACCATCCCGAAGACCACCAAGGCCAAAGCAAAGGTGGTATTGGGATCGGTGGTGGGCACGACCCTCAGAAAGACATGGTGGGGATCGGCGCCAAAGATCGCCATCGACTGTCCGAATAACCAAGGCAGCAGGTCCACCGGAATCAAGTCCATGAGGTTCATCATGAAGACCCAGACGAAGATGGTCAGGGCCAGCGGCGCGACCAGCGGATTCTTGCCGGTGAACGAGCCGCGAACGTTCTCGTCGATGAATTCCACGATCCACTCGGCGAAGTTCTGCGCTGGTCCCGGGATGCCGGCGCTCGCCTTCTCGGCGACTCCGCGAAAAAAGCGGACGAAGAGCCATCCGAGCAGGATGGAGAAGAACATGGTATCGACATTGATGGCCCAGAAGCCCATCTCGGCCGCACCCTGGGCATTGTGAGCAAAACCGAGCCCATGCTCCGGGTGCACACCCAGGGTGAGATTGGTGAGATGGTGCTGGATATATCCTTGAGCGGTCAGCGTTTCAGCGGTCGACATCGATCATCTCTCAGTGCGTGTCTTGGGTGCCCGACCGGGACGCCGCACGGGCGCTCAGTTGGGCCGCAATCAAGGTGGAAGCGACCTGAATGACCAGGTAAGCAACCAACAGTGCCGGAACGTTCAGGCCATCGAGCGTCGCAAATGCCACGCCGAAGAGACCGATTAAAACTACGAGTTTCGCTACCTCAGCGCCATAAATGTTCAGCAACAACCGACCTGGTTCCTGGGCGCGGTAGCCCCGGAAGACCAAGACCGCGAAAAGGCTGTTGGCGAACAGACAGGACCCCACTCCGATCATGACCGACATTGCCGTATGCCACCCGAAAGGCAGGGCGACCAGCAATGCGCTCAAACCAAGAACAGTCTGAACCTGCAAGGTCTTTTTAGCCAGCAGTGCATCTGCCTGTTGCATCGGATTCGAAACATGCTGCGAGGACTGATCTCTGCCGAACGCGCAGTATACGGGGTCGAAATTTTCGGGTCAACGCACGAGAGCCCGCCGGTTCCATGGATCTAGCGGATTTTAATTATTGAAGAATACCGATGAACCAGGCACCTATCACTGAATGTGTTCAAGTATTCCGTCCAACTCTTCCAGGCTGTTGTAAGCGATGACCAGCTTTCCGGTGCCGCGCGCGCCCTGCTGGATCTGTACCCGTGCCCCGAGGCGGTCGGCCAGATCGTCCTGGAGGCGGCGGACATTGGGATCGAGGTCCGGTTTGGCGACCGGCTCGGGCGGAGCCTCGTCCGCTTGCTGCAGGCGACGCACCAGCCGCTCGGTCTCGCGCACCGACAGCCCGCCGGCAACGACTTGCCGGGCCGCCGTGCTTTGCACCGGGCCTTTGAGACCGAGCAGGGCGCGGGCGTGGCCCATTTCGATCTGCGAGTGATCGACCAAGGTCTTGACGTCGGGGTTCAGTTCCAACAGCCGCAGCAGGTTGGTCACCGTCGTGCGGGACTTACCCAGGGCCTCGGCGATCTGCTGGTGGGTGAGCTGGAACTCGGTCAACAGGCGCTCCAGGGCGCCGGCCTCTTCCAATGGATTGAGGTCGGCGCGCTGAATGTTTTCGATCAGTCCGATGGCCACCGCGGCGAGTTCGTCGCACTCACGGATGACAGCCGGGATGTCGACGAGCCCGGCCTGCTGGGAGGCTCGCCAGCGCCGCTCACCGGCAACGAGTTCGTAACGGCCGTCGCCGATCGGCCGCACGACCACGGGCTGGATGACGCCCTGGGCGGCGATCGAGTCGGCCAGTTCGCGCAAGGCATCCGGGTCGAAGTCACGGCGCGGCTGATAACGTCCACGCTGGATCTGTTCGAGAGCAAGGCGGGTGATGCGCTCGCCGCTCGAGGGTGCGGAGTCGACGGGCGGTGGCTGCTCGATGCTCAGCGGCACGACGGACACCGGGGGCAGGCGGGTCGCGCCGAGCAGGGCGTCAAGACCGCGACCAAGGCCACGTTTTTTTTGCGGCGAGTTACCGGCTTCTTCCACGGGGTCCATCAGTCGGGCGCCTCAGGAGACAGAGTGACGTTTATGGTTGCGGCGCAGCACTTCGCTCGCCAGGGCCAGATAAGAGACGGCCCCTTTCGAGACGGGGTCGTAGAGCAGGACCGACAAGCCGTGACTCGGGGCCTCCGCCAGGCGGACGTTGCGGGGAATAATGGTGCGGTAGACCTGGTCGGTGAAGTGGGTGACAAGCTGGGTCGAGACTTGGTTGGCCAGGTTGTTACGCGGATCGTGCATGGTGCGCAGGATGCCCTCGATCTGGAGCCCGCTGTTGCGGCTGTCACGGACCTGGGCGATGGTGTCGACCAGGGCGGAAAGCCCCTCGAGGGCGTAATACTCGCACTGGATCGGGATCAGAACGCCATGAGCGGCAACCAAGGCATTGAGGGTCAGCATGTTGAGAGACGGCGGGCAGTCGATGATGATCAGCTCGTAGTCGTCGACGACAGTCGCCAGGATCTTGGCAAGTCGGCGCTCCCGATCGGCAGAACCGATGAGGCCGACCTCAGCGGCGGTGAGGTCGGCATTGGATGGCAACAGGTCGAAGCCGGGGGCGGGTTCGGCGACCCGTTGCACACAGGCCGCGAATGGGATGTCGGACAGCAAGAGGTCGCAACTGGAGTGTTCGATCGTGTGCTTGTCGACCCCGCATCCCATGGTGGCGTTGCCCTGCGGGTCCATATCGACCAGCAGGACACGCCGCTTCATGGACGCCAGGGCAGCAGCCAGGTTGACGGCAGTGGTGGTTTTGCCGACCCCGCCTTTCTGATTGGCAACGGCGATAATACGGACCATGGCAGGATCACTCACAGCGGATCTCGATGAGGTGGCGGTCGCCTTCAAGGAACGGCACGCACAGGGGGTGCACGATCAGATCAAGGTCGCTGAGCGCCGGGTTGCAGAGCTCGTCGTGCGGATAGCGGCCCTTCATGATCAGCAAGCGCCCCGGACGGTCGAGCAGGGGGGCCGCCAACAGCTGGATCGCGGCGATCTCCGCGACGGCCCTGGTGACTATGGTACTGAATTTTCGTCCCGGCCGGTATGACTCGATGCGGCTGTGCACAGCCTCAACCTGGGTGAGGCTAAGTTCCATGACGACTTGGCGCACAAAACGAATCTTCTTGCCGCTGCCGTCGAGGAGGCAGTAGCGGCGATCCGGGTCGCAGAGGGCCAGCGGGAGCCCGGGTAATCCGGCACCGGTACCGAGGTCGAGGACGGTATCGCCGAACAGAAACGCACGGATCGCCAGGCTGTCGAGCAGGTGTCGGGGCACTTGCTCGTCGGGGTCGCGCACCGCGGTGAGATTGTAGGTGCGGTTCCAACGGGCCAGCAGTTCGAGAAACGCAAACATCCGGTCGATCTGGCTTGGAGTCAACACGATGCCGAGCGCGGCGGCGCCGTCGGCGAGATGCGCCCGTGGGGGAACGGGAAGGGTGGCGGCCATGTTCGGATCGGTGGTCAAGTCGGGAAAGACTGCATTGCGGATCACGCGCTGTGGCGCTTCAGGTGGATCAACAGCAGTGACACCGCGGCGGGGGTAACCCCAGGAATCCGCGCCGCCTGGCCCAGGGTGGCCGGGCGCACCCGGATGAGCTTTTCGCGGACCTCGGTGGAGAGACCGCGGACGCCCGCAAAATCGAAGTTTGCCGGGAGCGACTTGGATTCCTGGTCACGGGAGCGGTCGATCTCCGCTTGCTGGCGAACGATGTAGCCGTCGTAGTGGCAGCGGATCTCGATCTGCTCGGCAATCACCGGGTCGATCGGCAGCTCCGGCTCGCCCGTCAGACGGACAATGCCGCGATAGTCGACCTGCGGCCGGGCCATGAGGTCGAGCGCGCGGATCTCACGCCGCAGGGGCTCGCCAAGGACGGCGATCTGATCGGCCAGCGGGACGGTGTCAGGGCGAACCCAGGTGTCGCGCAATCGCTGCCGCTCGCGGGCGACGGCCTCGCGCTTGCTGTCGAACGCCCGCCACTGCGCCTCGGCGACCAGCCCGAGCCCGTAGCCGATCTCGGTGAGCCGCTGATCGGCGTTGTCTTCCCGCAGCAACAGGCGGTACTCGGCCCGGCTGGTGAACATCCGGTACGGCTCAGTGGTGCCGCGCGTGACCAGATCATCCACGAGGACGCCTAGGTAGGCCTGATCCCGACGCGGGTACCAGGAGTCGCGGCCGAGGACACGCAGGGCTGCATTGGCTCCGGCCAGGAGCCCTTGGGCCGCCGCCTCTTCATAGCCGGTGGTACCGTTGATCTGACCGGCAAAATAGAGGTTCTCGACCGCCTGGGTCTCGAGGGTCGCGGCGAGGTCGCGCGGGTCGAAAAAATCATACTCGATGGCGTAGCCCGGACGGGTGATGTGGGCATGCTCGAACCCGCGCAGGGATCTGACCAGCGCTTGCTGGATGTCGTAGGGCAGGCTGGTGGAGATGCCGTTGGGATACACCTCATGGGTGGAGAGGCCTTCCGGCTCGACGAAGATCTGGTGGCTCGATTTGTCGGCAAAGCGCACGATCTTGTCTTCGATGGAGGGGCAGTAACGCGGGCCTATCCCTTCGATCAGACCGGTGAACAGTGGCGAACGCGACAGCCCGGAGCGGATCACGTCATGAGTGCGCGCATTAGTGTGGGCGATGAAACAGCTCACCTGGCGGGGGTGATCGGCCGCACTGCCCATGAAGGAGAACACTGGAGTCGGCTGATCGCCGGGCTGTTCCTTGAGTTGCCGATAATCGATGGTACGGCCGTCGATGCGCGGCGGCGTCCCGGTCTTGAGCCGCGCGACCCGGAAGGGCAACTCGCGCAGTCGATGGGCAAGGGCAGTGGCCGGTGGATCGCCCGCACGGCCACCTTCATAATTGGCAAGACCGACATGGATGCGGCCGGCCAGAAAGGTCCCGGCGGTCAGGACGACGGCGCGCGCCTTGAAGATGAGTCCCATTTGGGTGCGAACACCCTGGATGCGACTTTTGCCCCCATGTTCCTCCAAGAGCAGGTCGTCCGCGGCCTGCTGGAAGATCGAGAGGTTCGGCTGTCCCTCACAGGCGCTGCGCACAGCCGCCTTATAGAGTGCACGATCCGCCTGGGCACGGGTGGCCCGCACGGCCGGCCCCTTGCTGGCGTTGAGGATGCGGAACTGGATACCGGCGCGGTCCGCGGCCTGGGCCATGAGGCCGCCGAGGGCGTCGATCTCTTTCACCAGATGACCCTTGCCGATGCCGCCGATGGCCGGGTTACAGCTCATACTGCCGATGGTGTCGGTACTGTGGGTGAGGAGGAGGGTGCGTACACCCAAACGCGCGGAGGCCAGGGCCGCCTCGGTCCCGGCGTGTCCTCCGCCAATGACGATGACGTCGTAATGATCGGTCGCAAACATGGTAAAAATCATCGCGTAAGCTCGGCGAAGGTGGCAGTTTAGGCGATTGCCGGAAAATCCTGTACCAGATCGCGAAGGATTTTCGTCTGCCTTTGTCGGAGGCACCCCGGCAACCACCGACAAGGCACCGGCCAAGAACGACACGCACAGAGACTCTATGCCGCAATTGACGCTGCAATCGACCCCGCATCCGCAGGTGAAGCTGATCGAAACCCTCCTCGCTACGGCGGGCAGGATTATCCTGGGCAAGGAGCAGGAGATCCGCTTGGCGGTGACCTGCCTCCTGGCGCGGGGCCATCTCCTGATTGAAGATTTGCCGGGGGTCGGCAAGACGACGCTGGCCCACCTGCTGGCACGACTGCTCGGGCTGCAGTATTCACGTATCCAATTCACCAGCGATCTGCTACCCGCTGACGTACTCGGGGTCTCCGTCTTCGAGCGGGGGACCGAGTGTTTTCGCTTTCACCCTGGTCCGGTATTTGCGCAATTGGTGCTCGCCGACGAGATCAACCGCGCGACGCCAAAGGCACAGAGCGCGCTGTTGGAGGCGATGGAGGAGCGGCAGGTGACGGTCGACGGCGAGACCCGACTCCTGCCGGCGCCGTTTTTTGTGATCGCGACCCAGAATCCCTCCTACCAGGTCGGTACCTTTCCACTTCCGGAGTCTCAACTGGATCGATTTCTGATGCGCATCCGCCTGGGTTATCCGGCCACGGCGCAAGAGAAGGAACTGCTCGCCGGTGAGGATCGCCGGGCCATGGTGCTGCAGCAGTCAGCAGTGTTGTCCGCCACCGAGATCGCTGCGCTTCAGACCGCGGTTGGTCAGGTGCATACGGCGGCGCCGCTGATCGACTACTGCCATGGAATCCTTGCTTTTACCCGACGTTGCGAGCGCTTTGCCCATGGGCTCTCGCCGCGCGCCGGAGTTGGGCTGTTACGCGCGGCGAAGGCTTGGGCACTCCTCGACGGACGTCACTTCCTGATCCCGGAGGATATTCAGGCGGTGCTGCCGGCCTGCGCCATTCATCGCTTGGTGGGCAACGATGGCACCGGACGCCTCGACCATGACGAGGTGTCAACTGTGATCCTGACGGCGGTCGCGGTACCGTGACCTTCGGGCCCCGAGAGCATCGGTTTCACCTTACGGGCGGAGCCTCCGGTAAGCACCCTGGGGCGCGGCTCAGGGACGCGTCGCTGCGATCCGCCGTGCAGCGGACGTTCACCGGGCTCCTGCGCCGAGCACCAATGGACAAGGATGGGATCGCCCGCATTGCGGCCAGGCAGATCTATATTCTGCCGACGGGTATTGGAATACTCTATGCCGCGACAGTCTTCGTCACATTGCTGGGTTCGCTGAATTATCAGAATAATATCGGTTTGCTCTTCGCGTTCTTCATGGCATCGGTCGGGTTGGTGGCGATGCATCATTGCTGGTACAACCTCCTTGGATTAGCCATTTCAGTGCGCTCGGGTCCCGCGGTGTTCGACGGCGCCGCGGCGCTGTTCGAGGTCACTTTGAGCAATGAGCGGTCACAGTCGCGCTACGATCTGCGCTTGAAAGGGGGTCTCGATGCAAGCATCCCCGTCGCTCTTGATGCGCATGACCAACGGCGCATCGCCTTCGCGCAGCCGACAAGCCGACGGGGTCTGCTGTGGCTGACGGATCTCGAGGTCGAAACCCGACACCCGATGCACCTGTTTCGCGCCTGGTGCTACGCGCGTGGACAGGCGAGCGTCTTGGTCTATCCCCGTCCGGCTGTTGCGGCACCGCCGCCCGTTCAGAGCAGCGGTGATACGCACCGACCGGCCGCGCGAACCGGTGAGGGCGCCGATGACTACATCGGCAGCCGTGAGTATCGCAGCGGCGATTCGACCCGACATTTGGATTGGAAAGCCTTTGCGCGCGAACGCGGTCTGGTGGTCAAGCAATTCGGCGGCGATGATGGACTGGACGTCTGGATCGACTGGACAGCCTTGAGCACGCCCGATCCGGAAGAGCGCATTCGGCTGTTGACGCGACAGGTGCTGGATGCCGAGGCGGCAAACCTCAGGTTCGGGATGAGACTGCCGGGCACCGAGATCGGCCTCGCCAGCGGCGCCGATCAGCTGCAACGTTGCCTGCGGGAACTCGCACTTTTTGATGATGGCCAAACAACAGCTCCTTCCCATTGACGAACAGCCTGAGCGTTACCAAACACTCGCCCTGGTCCTCACGGTGAGTGCCGCTTACCTACCGCTCGCGTCTCACCTGAATTGGCGCGTCTCGGCATTCATCGCTTTGGTACTGATCCTGCGGTTCGCGGCAGTGCGTTGGCCGGCCGCGGCGCCTGGCCGTTGGCTATTGCTGGCCTTGACCTTCGTCGGAGTGGCGAACTGTCTGCTGGCCAATCACACTCTGGTTGGCAAGCTGGGTGGCACATCACTGCTCGTAACCATGCTCGCGTTGAAGTTGCTCGAGTTGCGTGCACGCCGCGATCATCGCATCAGCACCATCGCGCTCTGTTTCGTGGTCGTGGTGCAATTTCTGTTCGACCAGGGAATTGGATTAACCCTGTACTTTGGTGGCATTGCGTTCATGATCGTCGGACTACTGGTGGACTTGAACGGCGGTATCGGTTCACCCCCAATCCGCCGGACCATGCCCGTCGTGCTGCGGATCTGCCTCCAGGCGCTGCCCCTGACGATCGTTCTGTTCGCGCTGTTCCCCCGACTCACAAGCCCCCTCTGGAGCCTCGGCTTTGATCAGGATCGGGCGACCATGGGCATGAGTGAATCGATGGAACCGGGCTCAATCAGCGAACTCGTGATCAACGGAGATCTCGCCTTTCGCGCGCGCTTCGATCAACGTCCGCCTAGGCCCGATCAGCTCTATTGGCGCGGCTTGGTGCTATGGGAGGTCGATAACAGGAAATGGTCGCCAGGGCGCGTCAACCAATATCAGCCGGCTGACCCCGAACTGACGCAAGCGGCGGAGCGGATCGATTACGAGATTGTGCTGGAGCCATCCCAACAACGCTGGATGTTCAGTTTGGATCTGCCGATCGAACATCCGCCGAATACCGTTCTGAGCCGCGATTTTCAATTGCTGTCAGATCGCCCCATCACCACGGCAAGACGCTATCGACTCAGCTCTGCTCTCGACTACCGGACCGCGGTCCCGGCCGATGCCGAGCGGCGCTATGCTCTGCGCTTACCGGCAAATACCAGCGAACGGATGATTGCGCTCGTCAAGCGATGGCAGCTCGAAACAGATTCAGACTGGGCTTTGGTCCAGAAAGGGTTGGACTTTTTCAACCGTGAGGAATTTAGCTACACGCTGTTACCGCCCACGCTCGGGGTCAATCCCTGGGACGAATTTCTTTTTCAAACACGCAGCGGTTTTTGTGAACACTATGCCGGAAGTTTCGCAGTACTGATGCGGATCGCCGGCCTACCGTCACGGGTCGTGCTCGGTTATCTCGGCGGTGAGCCAAATCGCATCGGTGGTTATCACTCGATCTGGCAATCGGATGCGCACGCCTGGGTTGAAGTGATGATTGCCGGACGGGGATGGGTACGCGTCGATCCGACCAGTGCTGTAGCACCATCCCGGGTGGACAATCGCGGTGCGTCACGCTTGCTCGGGAACTACGCTCCGGCGCGCTTCCATATCGATTCCACGGGGGTCCTGGCGAACGCGATTCGTCAGTTGCGATTGCTGGCCGACAGTATCGATGCCGCCTGGCAGCGTTCGATTCTGGACTATTCAGCCGACGAACAAACCCGCCTGCTCGATCGGCTGGGGTTAGCGGACTACGGGGAGTTCGCACTCGCAGGCATCATGGTGGGCGCGGTCACGGTGGTTATGGGACTCATTCTTTTCGGACTGATTCATCAGCCCGCGGCGATCGATCCGGCCACTCGCTGTTTCGCCTTACTGTGTCGCCGCTTGGCAGTGGTGGGGTTGGTAAAACACACGCATGAAGGACCGCTTGATTTCGCTGCCCGGGTCGCGGTCGCTCGCCCTGACTTCGCCCCGAGGGTCAACGCGATCATCGCCTTGTATATCCGCGGGCGTTACATGCCGAACCCGACGGCAGCGGATATGCAGGACCTCTCACGACTGGTCAAAGCGTTCACCCCAACAAAACCGAGACGCTCATTTTCCAATGCAAAACGTAGAAAATATTTCGCCTAGAAGATCGTCTGAAGTGACCGCTCCGGTAATCTCTCCAAACGCTTGTTGAGCGTCTCGTAACTCGAGTGCGACGACTTCCGGTCCTAATGCCGTCGCGAAAGACACTTTGGATGAATGCAGTGCGGCCAGACCTCGGCGCAGCGCATCCAGATGCCGACGACGGGCGACAAAGGACCCTTCACCAAGACCCTCTACCCCAGCCCTCGCGCGCAGGTGTCGCCTTAGGTCGTCGATTCCAGCCCCGGTTAAAGCGGATATCGATATCTCAATGAATCCGTGAGGATTTACCGGCGCAGGGACGGGTGTGACGAGATCGCTCTTGTTGCGGATCAAAGTCACTGTTGCATCTTGATGCAGCCCACCGAGTTCCTCGCTGTCGAGGCCCAGGGAGGCATCGTAAACCCAAAGGATCTGATCCGCTTTGCCTAATTGCTCACGTGCGCGGCGCACGCCTTCCTGCTCGACCAGTTCGTGGGTTTCCCGGATGCCAGCCGTATCGATGACCGTTACCGGAAGACCTTCGATCTCCATATCGTAGCGTAACAGGTCGCGGGTCGTACCGGCGACTGGGGTCACAATGGCCGCATCCTGTTGAACCAGCGCATTGAGTAAGCTCGATTTGCCCGAGTTCGGGCGACCCGCGATTACCACGCTGAGGCCATCGCGAATACGTTCGCCCTGATGTGCCTCGAACAACACTTGATCGGTCGCCGCGATTAAAGCGTCGAGTCTTTCACGCAAATCATGCGCCAGGTTATCGTCGATGTCTTCTTCCGGAAAATCAAGGGTCGCTTCAATTCGCGTGCGAAGGCGGACGAGATCTTCCACCAACGTGTGGACCCGCGTGGAAAAAGCCCCTTGAAGACTACGAATCGCAAGCTTGGCGGAAAGGGAGGTGGTGCTTTCGACAAGATCCGCGATGGCTTCCGCCTGAGTCAAGTCAAGTTTCCCATTCAAAAAGGCGCGTTCCGAGAACTCACCTGGTCTGGCTGGTCGAGCACCAAGTTCAAAACAGCGAGACACCAGGAGATCGAGCACCACTGGACCGCCATGTCCCTGGAGTTCGAGAACATCCTCTCCGGTGAAAGAACGTGGTCCCGGAAAAAAGAGGGCAATGCCTTCATCAATCGGTTGACCAGTGCTCGCGAGGAAACCGCAAAAGCTGGCGCGGCGCGGACGAAGCGGGCGACCCGTCACCGCGTACGCGATCGCCCGGGCAGCAGGACCGCTGACACGAACCACGCCAACCCCGCCGACACCCGGTGCGGTGGCAATCGCCGCAATGGTATCAGCGGTCATTTACTTAGGTCGGTGATCCACGCAGAATAAAAATCAGCGGTTGCGTTTAGCTGCTTCCTTATCGATATTCCTGGTGATATGCCATTGTTGAGCGATTGACAGCAGGTTGTTTACTGTCCAATAGAGCACCAACCCGGCGGGGAAGAATGCGAAGAAAATCGTGAACACGAACGGCAGGCTCATCATAACCTTTGCCTGGATCGGATCCGGTGGCGCGGGGTTCAGTTTCGACTGCACGAACATGGAAATACCCATGATCAATGGCAGGACAAAATAGGGATCAGGGGCCGACAGGTTGTCGATCCACAGAATGAACGGTGCTTGGCGAAGCTCGACGCTCTCCAGCAGCACCCAATACAGGGCGATGAAAACAGGAATTTGTACCAAGATCGGTAAACAGCCGCCAAGCGGGTTTATCTTCTCCGTTTTGTACATCTCCATCATTGCCTGATTCAAACGTTCTTTATCATCCCCATACCGGTCCTTGAGCGCTTGCATTCGCGGTGTAATCTGGCGCATCTTCGCCATCGATTTATAACTGGTTTCAGAGAGCTTGTAGAAGGCCAGCTTGATCAGGATCGTGAGAACGACGATCGCCCAACCCCAGTTGCCGACAACCATGTAGATCATGTCGAGGAGCCAATGGATCGGCTGGGCGATCACGGTGAGCCAACCGAAATCGACCGTGAGTTCCAAACCAGGCGCGACGGCGGCCAGGGTCGATGGGAGTTTTGGTCCGATGTAAACCTGATTGATAAAGGTGTGCGAGGCGCCGGCGTTGACCACAACGGGCGGGCTGTACTTGCCGATGATATAGCGTGAGCCATCAAGAACATTCGTATAAAAGGTCTCGCTGATGTCCCGCGGCGGTATCCAGGCCGCCATAAAGTAATGCTGGATCATTGCGATCCAGCCGTCGGTGACAGAGCGATCGAGCTTCTTCTCCCGCATCTGAGCGAATGAGATCTTGGTGTATTTGTCTTCGGGGGTATAATAGACTCCCCCAGTGTAGGTACTGACAAAACGGGATGCATTCGGATCGATCAACTCGGTACGCTGCAACTGCGCATACTCGCGAGCGATCAGTGGTTGAGCCGAATTGTTCAGCACCTCCTGAGTCGACTCGACAACATAGCTCCCACGCTGGAATCGAAGGTTCTTGCGAACCTGGACGCCGTCGGGAGAGGTCCAGGATAGCGGAACCGTCAGCGAGGTCTGGCCGGGCTCCAGGACGTATTGGCTGGAATCGCTGATAAACAAGGCTTCATGGGTCGGCAGAGCATCGGAAGCCGAGCCGATCAATCCGGACTGCACGACAAACAGGTTCGGTGTGTCGGGTTTCAGGAGACGCAACTTCACGTCCGGGGCTTCAGGGGACACCGCATAATCAGTCAGCCAGGCGCTGGCGATGGTTCCACCTTTGGTCGAAATCTCAACTTTCATCAGGTCCGTTTGGACCGTGATGAGTCGCCCTGAATCTGCGGTCGTTTGGCTCGAAGAAAGCGGCAGGACGCTGCTGGATGGTTTTGGTGCCTCACTTTGCGGGCCAGGGATGCCAACTGAACCGCCTGTGACTGTAACGGGATTCTCAGTGGTCGCGGCTTGTCGTGCAGTCGTTGCGGGACCGTAGTCCTGCAGCCAGGCTTGATAGATCAGCAGCGAGACTGCGGCGAGCGAAAAAATGAGGATTAAGCGGATGTTATCCATGGGTTATCACTGCTTCTTCGTCGGGACAGGATCGCATCCGCCGGGGTGCCACGGGTGGCATCGCGACAGTCGGAGGACTGCCAGATAGGTTCCCTGCAACGGGCCGTAGCGGTCGATGGCCTCGATGGCGTACGCCGAGCATGTTGGGTAAAACCGACAGTGCGGTCCAATCACCGGGCTGATCAGGTACTGATATGCTCGGACAAACCAGATCAGGGCCTTACCCATGACGCGTTCCTGATGGAGTTCCACGCCTGACCAAGCGCGGAAAATAGGGTTTGATTGGTCGCGTTCGGTGCCTTGGCTGTCGCTAACACCACGACATCGACCGCCGGTAGCACCAAACCCTGGGTTCGGAAGCTCTCGCGTGCAATGCGCTTGAGTCGGTTGCGATCGTGGGCTCGCCGGGCGTACCGCTTGGATATCGCAAGTCCTAGTCGAGGGCTGCCCAGATCGTTCGGACAGACGACCACCATAAAAACGCCAACGCCGAATCGAACGCCACCTTTGAGCACCTGTTGGTACTGAATCGGATTGACGAGCCGACGGTCCCGCGGCAGACCGAGAGGATGTTCAAGCGGCACGCGTGGGTCGAAGCCGATCGAGGTCCTGATTGATCGTAGCGTTACGGGGTGAGGCGAACTCGACCCTTCGCCCGGCGCGCGCTGAGGACTTTGCGGCCGTTTCTGGTTGCATTACGTGCACGAAAACCGTGGGTACGCGCGCACTTGATGCGACTTGGCTGGTAGGTACGTTTCATGGTGATCTCTAGGGCGTGCGTTCTGGAGCTACAGTATCGCGCTCGAAAAAAGACTCCCAAATATAAACGAGTTCAATGGAGATGTCAACGACTTCAAGCGCACGCGGGCTTCGCTCTTCCTGTGGATAACTTCCGCTCGCAGGGCTAGACTTAGGGTCTGCGGCTTGGTTTGGCGGCTCAAGGCTCTTGAGCTGGGCCAGACATTTTCAGAATTTGGATGATCGAACAATACCAGGTTTCCCAGAAGGGTTCGGCGACGATCAACGAATGTCAGTATCGGGTGGATTATGGATTTATGGCAACAGTGTATCTTGCGGTTGAAGGGGGAGTTGACGGCAGCCGAGTTCAACACATGGATTCTGCCGCTGCAGGCGCGATGCGAAGGTGAGGTTCTTCGGCTGTTCGCGCCGAACAAATTCGTGCAGGATTGGGTAAGACAGCACTACGAGGAGCGGTTGCTTGAGTTTGCCCGGCATGCCAGCAACGGCGCGGTTAACCGAATCCGGTTCGACGTCGGGGGGATCGACAGAGCCGGGAGCACGGCAGCATCCCCGCCCGTTGAGACGGTTGACGACACCGAGCGGTTCGTTGAGCGGCGGACTGAGTCCAGGCTCAATCCTGAGTTCAGTTTCGATACCTTTGTGGAAGGTAAGTCGAACCAACTCGCGCGGGCCGCCTCGATGCAGATCAGCCAATCACCCGGTGTGGCCTATAATCCTCTTTTTATTTATGGGGGGGTCGGTCTCGGAAAGACCCATTTGATGCATGCCGTAGGAAATATGTTATTGGAACGCAATCCGACAGCGAAAGTGGCATATCTGCATTCCGAGCGGTTCGTCGCGGAAATGATCAGGGCTTTACAGAACAATCGGATCGACGAATTCAAGAGAACCTATCGTTCATTAAATGCGCTATTGATCGATGATGTTCAGTTCTTCGCCGGTAAAGAACGATCTCAGGAAGAATTTTTTCACACATTTAATGCGCTGTTTGAGTCAAGGCAACAAATTGTTCTGTCGAGCGACAGATTTCCAAAAGAAGTAATCGGGCTTGAAGAGCGGCTCAGGTCACGTTTTGGCTGGGGTCTGACGGTCTCGATCGAGCCGCCGGATCTGGAAACAAGTGTCGCAATTCTGCAAAGCAAGGCAAGCTTGCTCGGTGTATCGCTACCTGAGGATGTCAGTTTCTTCGTCGGTCGGCGGATTCGGTCCAACATTCGTGAACTGGAAGGGGCGCTGCGCCGGCTCGTGGCAAATGCACAGTTCATGGGCCGTGCCATTACGGTGGAGTTTGCAAAGGAGGCGCTGCGGGATATGTTGGCAGCGCAGGACAAGCGCGTTACTATCGAAAGCATCCAAAAGGCTGTTGCCGAGTACTATAAGATCCGAACATCGGATCTGCTTTCGGCTAAGAGAAATCGATCGATCGCTCGCCCAAGGCAGATCGCGATGACATTGGCAAAGGAACTGACGAAGCATAGCTTGCCGGAGATCGGAAGCGCGTTCGGCGGGCGCGACCATACAACAGTGCTGCATGCAACCAGAAAAATTAAAGAGTTGAAAGAGAGCGACTCTACCGTGGAAGAGGATTATCGAAATTTGTTGCGTGGGTTGTCATGAAAGCTGTGGATAAGGTGGGTATAAGGGGGGTGGAGAGCGAATGGCTGTTTTTGGTCACTGGTTATGCACAGATTTCAAGTAATGATATCAAGCGCCAATTTGCAGTGTATGTTACTGTAATTTCTGGAGTTCGCGCTTTTGGCAACATACCCACAGTGCTTACTACTGTTACTTCTTAAGATATATATAGAGTAAAAGAGGTTAAACGCATGGACATCACGGTGAACAGGGAACACTTGCTCCCAATTCTCAACAAGGTGGTGGGAGTTGTTGAGCGGAGGCAGACATTGCCCATTTTAGGGAATCTGTTGGTCTCTGCCGATGAAGGTGAGGTGAGTATCGTAGGAACCGATCTGGAGATCGAGATCCGGGCTTCGAGCGAGGCGAAGATTGCAGAGTCGGGACAGGTAACCATTCCGGCAAGAAAGCTCTCGGATATTTGTCGGTCACTTGGGGAAGGTGCGGATATCCGCTTAAAGGTTACCGGGGATCGATGCGTATTGACGGCGGAGCGTGGGCGTTATGTGCTTGGCACGCTGCCCGCAGCGGACTTTCCGAGCGTCGAGGCGCAACCTGCGGAAGAGATCTTGACAGTGGAGGAGTCGATTTTAAAGAGGTTGTTGGAGAAGACTGGATTCGCCATGGCGCAGCAGGACGTTCGGTATTATCTGAATGGGTTGCTGTTGCAGGTGCAGAAAGAAGTGTTCAGGGCGGTTGCGACGGATGGGCACCGGCTTGCCGCGTTTGAGTGTGCTTGTTCCCTGGAACTGAGTGAATCCCGCTCGGTGATCATGCCGTTTAAGACGGTCAATGAGTTGAGGAGACAATTGGGGTTTAGTTCGGCAAGCGTTCAGGTGGAGATAGGGGAGCGTTTGATCAGGTTTCTCGTAGGAAGAACCTTAACCACGTCGAAGCTTGTTGATGGTCGGTATCCGGAGTATGAGCGGGTGATTCCGTCGGGGCTTTCGAAGGTAGCCTACGCTAACAAAGATGCGCTGAAGAGAGCGCTTTCCCGTACAGCGATTTTGTCAAATGAGAAGTATCGCGGTGTTCGATTAGTGTTCGAACCAAATTTGCTGAGATTGGTCGCGCATAATCCAGAACAGGAGGAGGCGGTAGAAGAAATGGAGTTGGTCTATGTTGGGGAACCCACTACGATCGGGTTTAACGTGGCCTATCTTTCGGATTTGTTGAACGCGGTGGACAATGAAAGCGTTGAGGTACGGTTTGAAGATGGCAACAGCAGTTCGCTCTGGAGGGGAAAGGATGCAACCGCGGAGACGTACGTGGTGATGCCGATGCGCCTCTAGTTCAGATCAGTTCTGGCCTGACAGTGAAAGGTTGACAGGGTTTTCTGATGGGTTGTTGGGGCGACAGGTGGGGCGCGCCGATGTTCCACGTGGAACATTTGTTGACGTTTTGATCTGCTGTGTAAGTTCGCAGCCCGTCCGGATGTTCCACGTGGAACATCTGAAAAAACCCATGCTAGCGACCTGTTTCTGTTGTTGTATCTCCGGCAGCTAGCCGTTCCGCCGGAATTTCGAGCAAACTTATAAAATGACTTACGATTCTACCAACATCAAAGTGCTGCGCGGCCTAGACGCTGTCCGAAAGCGTCCAGGCATGTATATTGGCGATACCGACGATGGTACGGGTTTACATCATATGGTGTTTGAACTCGTCGATAACGCGATCGACGAAGCGCTGGCCGGGTACTGTTCCGAAATAAAAGTAACCATCTATCGTGATGGATCGGTTGGTGTAACAGATAACGGGCGGGGCATTCCCATCGATATCCATGCTGAAGAGAACCGATCGGCAGCCGAAGTCATCATGACCGTGCTTCACGCAGGTGGGAAATTCGACGATAACTCCTATAAGGTGTCAGGTGGCTTGCACGGAGTTGGCGTATCCGTCGTAAACGCACTTTCCGAGCGACTCCTGCTGCGGGTTTGTCGAGGCGGCAAGGTTTACGATCAGGAGTACCACTTGGGTGTCCCGCAATACCCGCTCCGGGAGATTGGCGAGACCCCGGAAACAGGAACTGAGGTACGCTTCTATCCCTCTCCGGAGATCTTTTCAAACCTGAGCTTCCACTACGATATCCTGGTGAAGCGCCTTCGCGACCTGTCATTCCTCAACTCGGGCGTGCGGATCATGCTCACCGAGGAAATGAGTGGACGGCAAGATGTCTTCGAACATGAAGGGGGTATTGCAGCGTTCGTCGACTATCTGAACCGAAATAAATCACCGATTCATCCCTCAGTGATTTATTTTTCGTCCGAACGCAACTCAATCCAAGTCGAACTAGCACTCCAATGGAACGAAGGATTTCAGGAGACGATCTTTTGCTTTACAAACAACATTCCTCAGCGTGATGGAGGGACCCACCTTGCTGGCCTCAGGGCCGGGTTAACCAGAACATTGAATGGATACATCGAACGCGAAGGGCTCGAAAAAACACAGAAAGTCCGGCCGGTCGGTGACGATGCCCGAGAAGGTCTGACCTCGGTCTTGTCGGTTAAGCTCCATGATCCGAAGTTCTCCTCCCAAACAAAGGATAAGTTGGTTTCATCCGAGGTGAAGGCTATCGTAGAGTCTCTTGTCGTAGACCACGTTAACGCATTTCTTGAGGAACAACCAAGCCAGGCAAAAATTATTGCTGGGAAGATGCTCGACGCAGCGCGCGCGCGTGAGGCGGCTCGTAAAGCAAGGGAAATGACCCGTCGCAAGGGCGTACTCGACATCGCGGGATTACCTGGGAAACTGGCGGACTGCCAGGAGAAAGATCCGTCGAAATCGGAGTTGTATCTCGTAGAGGGTGATTCTGCCGGAGGGTCAGCGAAGCAGGGGCGAGATCGTGGATTTCAAGCAATCCTTCCATTGAAAGGAAAGATCCTAAACGTCGAAAAAGCGCGATTCGACAAGATGATCTCATCTGCCGAAGTCGGTACCCTGATCACCGCACTGGGTTGCGGAATCGGTCGAGATGAATACAATCCGGACAATCTTCGGTACCACCGTATCATTATCATGACGGATGCGGACGTGGATGGAGCACATATCCGTACCTTGTTACTGACATTCTTCTATCGTCAAATGCCGGAGTTGGTCGATCGAGGCTACATCTACATCGCTCAGCCGCCGCTCTATAAACTGAAGAAAGGGAAACAGGAGGATTATCTTCTGGATGATACGGAACTTAACGCGGCCATGCTCCAGACCGCATTGGATGGATCAAACCTTTTTGTATCGGCAGATGCACCTCCTTTGGCGAGCACCGCTCTTGAGACGCTAGCTCGGGATTATCAGGTGTTTGCTGGAATCTCGCGTCGCCTCTCAGTGCGTTACGACCCGATTTTTCTTCAAGAGTTAGTACGTGCTCCACGAGTTGATCATGAACTGCTTGCAGACCCCGAGCGGTTGGCCACTTGGTGTCGTGACCTTGAGATCCGAATGAACGCCCAACATGCGAACATCTCGACTCTCCGTTTCACTCTGAAGCGTATCGAAGGCGATGTCCAGAAACCTGGATATCTCGAACTCATTCGATGGGTTCATGGCATATCTGAAACACGGCAGATTCCACTGGAGTTCTTTAACACCGCGGACTATGAACGCATTTCCGGTTACGGCGAAAAAACCGCTGGACTTCTCGACTCGACAGCGGTTGTTTCACGCGGTGAGCGGACGATGTCAATTACAGATATTGGCCAGGGGATTCGCTGGCTCTTAACTGAAGCACAACGCGGGTACAGCATTCAGCGATACAAAGGTCTCGGTGAAATGAACCCTGAACAGTTGTGGGATACCACCATGAATCCGGAGTCGCGTAGACTGTTGAAAGTCACCATCGAAGACGCAGTATCAGCCGACCAAATATTTACCACGCTGATGGGGGACAATGTCGAGCCGCGCCGTGAGTTTATCGAACGTCATGCATTGGATGTAGAGAATCTGGACGTGTAGTTCGGCGCGAGCCAAATATCATATCAGGGGGAAGGCAAACCAGGATTATGTGAACTGGCCGTCAGTCCTCTCCGCTCCAGGGCCGATGTGGTCGATTCAATCCAATCTTCGGCTTCACGGTTGATCTGTGACGCCGATTTCCCTTGCGTCAAGATCTCCGGGCCAATGACCAGGTCAATTTTTCCTGGCCGCTTGAGAATACTTCTCCGTCCCCAAAACATCCCGGCATTGTGAGCGATCGGCACGACAGGGTATCCACTGCGTTCCGCAAGAACAGATCCACCGATGTTATATGCCCGCCGCTCGCCCGATTGGACGCGCGTGCCTTCAGGAAAAACGATGACCCATTTCCCTGCGCGTAAGGACATCTTTCCGTCTTGAAGCAGTCGTTTCATCCCCATCATCCCGGCAGCGCGATCAATAGCGATAGGCGAGAAACTGTTCAGCGCCGCTCCAAACAGCGGCAACCGGAGGAGTTCCTTCTTAAGAACCCAAGTTTGTTCGATCGGTAAGATCGCCCTCAAAGCGATGGTTTCCCATGCGGATTGATGTTTACATAACACGATGGCGTTGGTCGTCGGCAGTAATTCCCTCCCACTGACGCAATAGTCGAGGCCACAAGTGAGCCTGAGCGCTCCGAGGTTCGACTTAGCCCAAAGCTGCGCGAGCCGGGAGCGGCGTCGGAATGAGAGAAAGCGACCTACCACCACGATGGCGGATCCGAAAATGAGAACCGAAAGGACGAGATAGACCAAATAGATGAACGACCTCAAGATAGTCAAGCGTTCCTCCAACGATCCAACAGGTCCTGCGCCGCCTCATTTAAATTGCCGAAGACCCGGACACCGGAAAGATCAGGGTGGTCACTCAAAGTCTGTTTGCCTTTTCCGGTCCGTACGAGTATCGGCTCCATTCCAACCTTTCGCGCTGCTTCAACATCCGAAAACGAATCGCCGATAAACGGCAAACCGGTTAGGTCAAGGTTGAAGCGATCTTCAATTTGCAGGAGCAGCCCCGGACTCGGTTTGCGACAGGTGCAGTGATCTGTCGGACCGTGGGGACAGAAAAAAATCATCTCCACCCGACCGCCATTGCGGGATAAGCAATCCTGGAGCTTCTTGTGAATGCCGTTCAGTGCGGAAAGATCAAAAAGCCCACGAGAGAGACCTGACTGATTCGTCACGATCACTATTCGAAACCCGGCCTGGGTCAGCCTTGCTATACCGTCAATACTGCCGGCAATTGGTATCCATTCAGACTCGGACTTAATATACTCATCCGAGTCCTCATTGATCACACCATCGCGATCGATCGCAACGAAGCGTTCCACTGTTATGCTCTACTGAAGTAACGAAATATCTGCAACGTGAAGAAACAACCCCTCAAGCCGCATCAGCAGCCGCAGCCGGTTTTCCCGGATTGTTGCATCACCATCCATAACGAGAACCTGATCGAAAAACGTATCGACATCATCCCGCAAATCCGCAAGTTTCTGAAGTACGGCGTTATACTCTCTTTTCTCAATCAGCGGCCGAATCTCCAGTTCTGCCGCAGCGACCCGTTGCCATAGGTTCTCTTCAGCCGCCGCCGTAAACAACGCGGTGTCGGGTGCCCTCGAGTCATCGACGACCATCCCGCTCTTAGCCACGATATTGCGAATCCGCTTATTCGCGGCAACGAGTGAAGGACACCCGGCGGCATGGCGAAACTGCTGTACAGCATGGACCTTGAGGTCCAACTCGCTGATAACAAATTCATCTGTCGCGATAACCGCATCCACCGTATCCTGACTGATCCCTTGCTCGTGATAGAATCCGATAAGGCGATCGAACACGTACTTTTGCACGCTATCCGCGGTACCTGGACCGATCATCGATTGATCAAACCCTTGTTCCGCGGTCCTGAGCAGCCGACCAAGGTCCAGATCAAGGGGCGTTTCTATAAGAATCCGAAGTACTGCGATCGACGCCCTTCGTAAACCGTAGGGGTCCTTTGTTCCGGTTGGCTTCTGGGCGATTCCGAAGATCCCCACCAAAGTGTCGAGCCGATCCGCAAGCGCAAGAGTGATCCCACAGCGACCGACCGGGAGCGAGTCTCCAGCAAACCGCGGAAGGTACTGCTGTTCCAAAGCGTCGCAAACGTCCTGATCTTCACCCCATCTCTTCGCATAATACTTGCCCATGGTTCCTTGCAGCGCTGGAAACTCAGCTACCATCGCTGTCACCAGATCACATTTAGCGAGAAACGCAGCCCGTTCAACCGATGCTGGATTGTCATCGAGCAGGATGGCAATCTCCCGTGCCAGCCTGACAACGCGCTGCGATTTGTCAGCAATCGAGCCGAGGCGCTCTTGAAAGACGACGCTCTTCAGCCGTTCGAAATTGTCCTCAAGCGGACGACTCAAGTCCTGTTCCCAGAAAAATTTCGCATCACTGAATCTTGGTCGTATAACGCGTTCGTTTCCTAACCGGACTTGTTCAGGATCTGTGCTGAGGATATTGGCGACAGCAATAAAGTTCGCCTGCAGTTGGCCACTGTCATCGCGAAGCGCGAAATATTTTTGGTTCTTGCGCATCGTCTCGATCAACACTTCTGCCGGTACCGAGAGGAACTGAGGATCGAAAGACGCAAAGATTGCAACCGGCCATTCGACCAGCCCTGTCACCTCATCCAGCAAACTCGCCGCCGGATCTGCTTTCATTCCGTGTGCTGACGCTAATCCTGCAACCTGATCTTGAATAGCCGCACGCCTGTCACTGAACGAAGCCACAACATAACCTTGCTCCCTCAGTAATACCGGGTACTGAGAAGCCGCCGGTACGCGCATCGGCCCTGGGGCATGGAATCGATGACCAAAGGTGACCTGCCCAATCGGGACTCCAAAGATCTCACCAACGACGGCTTGCTCTCCAAGAACCATACAGACCCAATGAATGGGCCGTACGAACTCGGCGCTCCCGTTTCCCCACCGCATGCGCTTTGCGATCGGCAGTTCGTTCAGGACCTTTTCCAGCATCGGCGGCAATAGCACCGCGGTCAATTGTCCTTCATCCAATTTCTTGAAGACGAGCCATTCTCCTTTGTCGGAGCGCTCTCTCTCCAATACTTCGACATCGACTCCACACGATTGTGCGAATCCGATCGCCGCTTTAGTTGCCTTTCCATTCTGGTCGAACGCGGCGGCAACTGAAGGACCTCTACGAAAGCGCGCTTGCTCCGGTTGCCGAACAGCCACATCTTCCACGATGACTGCCAGCCGACGGGGCGTGCAGAACTGGAGTGCCTTGCCGTGATGGATTCCCTGTTCATCGAGCTGTGCCGAAAGTCCAGCGGCTAGAGCAGCTGCCAATTCACGCAACGATGTGGGCGGCAACTCCTCGGTACCAATCTCAAAAAGCAATTCCTTCATCATTATCGCGTCACATCCCGCGTTTCTTGATTGAGCATTGGGAATCCGAGCGATTCCCGCTTCGCATAGTAAGCTTGCGCTACGGCGCGCGCTAAGGCCCTGACCCGCAGAATAAACCGCTGGCGCTCGGTCACCGAAATGGCGCCGCGGGCATCCAGCAGATTGAACGCATGCGATGCCTTGAGTACCTGCTCATATGCCGGTAACGGCAGCGCTGCGTCGACGAGGCGCTGACTGATGCGTTCGCTGGCATCGAAAGCCGCAAACAGCGTGTCGACGTCAGCTTCTTTGAAGTTGTAGTGGGATTGCTCCACTTCGTTTTGATAAAAGACATCGCGGTAGGTGACGACGTGTCCAGCAGACCGACCCCAAACGATGTCATAGACGCTCTCGACTGATTGCAGGTACATGGCAAGTCGCTCAAGGCCATAGGTGATTTCGCCGCTGACCGGTCGGCAATCCAATCCCCCGACTTGCTGAAAATAGGTGAACTGAGTGACTTCCATACCGTTCAGCCAGACCTCCCAGCCCAGGCCCCACGCGCCAAGGGACGGCGACTCCCAGTTATCTTCTACGAACCGGATATCATGAACGAGCGGATTGATGCCGAGATACCTGAGCGACTCGAGGTAAAGGTTCTGGATCTCCAAGGGTGACGGCTTCAATAACACTTGGAACTGATAGTAGTGCTGTAGACGGTTGGGATTTTCACCGTAGCGCCCGTCGGTCGGACGGCGTGACGGTTGAACGTAGGCCGCCCGCCAAGGCTCTGGGCCGATTGCGCGCAGGAAGGTCGAGGGATGAAAGGTACCTGCTCCAACTTCCATGTCGAAAGGCTGAACAACGACACACCCTAAGCTGGCCCAATACCGTTCAAGCGCAAAAATCATGCCTTGGAACGTGGAAACATCTGCTGACTCCAACTTCAAGGTAAACCACCATTTCTTACCAAACTGCGAAGAGCGGAAGTATATCTGTAAGCCGGATCTCATAACCAGTTTTCCAACTCGCGTTCGACATTCCGGCCGCTTCGTCAAGGCGGCAGCCAGGTGAGAGCACGGAGCGTATCGGTTCAGAAATACAGAAAATACTGTCGCTGTCTTCGCCGAAAGGTCCGACCTTTGTCGAGCGACGCGCCCCATAGTAGTGCGATCCGCACCAAAAAAGTCCAAATTGGTGCGACAGCCGCAGCTATCTACCCTGTTGACTCTCCGAGCATCGACTTGCCCCCGAAAGCAGTCGGTCACAACCGTTGTCGCTTGCCGCCAAAACAGCCTCTTGCCACCATCATCTTGAACCGGGTTCTGGTCATGCCGACCCGATCACCAGCAAAAAACAACTGTTTCTCCGGTTCCCTGGTCATGTTGCCGTCCGGTCTCGCTGGCCCGATAAATGCATGTTATCGCACGCCTGTCGACCTTCCCCACACGACAACCCTGAGCGATGTTCCTGGCTCGTGCAACGGACAGGGCCGCCGGACGGGACCAGCATGCAGCGCTGCATCTGACCTGTTACGCTCCGCTGTTGGGGGATGCGGCAGTCGCCAAACCGAAACGACGCGACGCTACCCATACGGCGTGCCCATTTTTCAGCACTGGAGAGAAATCCATGGCAGATGTCTTGAAGATGATCAAAGAACACGAAGTGAAGTTCGTCGATCTTCGCTTTACGGATACACAAGGGAAGGAACAGCATGTCTCGATGCCTGTATCCCAGATCGACGAAGACATGTTCAAGGACGGCAAAATGTTCGACGGTTCGTCGATTGCCGGCTGGAAGGGCATCCAGGAATCAGACATGGTCCTGATGCCCGAGGCGGCGACCGCGGTGATGGACCCGTTCTCCGACGAAAATACGCTGATCATTCGTTGCGATATTCTCGAGCCGAACACGATGCAGGGATACGAGCGCGATCCCCGGTCGGTCGCCAAGCGTGCCGAAGCCTATCTCAAGTCCACTGGCATTGCGGACGTCGCATTTTTCGGCCCGGAGCTTGAATTCTTTGTGTTTGATGATGTGCGGTGGGGCTCGGATATGAGCGGCTGCTTCTACAAGGTCGACTCTGACGAGGCCGAATGGAACTCCGAGCGTGTCTTCGAAGACGGTAATATGGGCCACCGGCCTGGCGTCAAGGGCGGCTATTTTCCAGTTCCGCCGGTCGACTCGCTGAACGACTTGCGTGCCGCCATGTGCCTTGCGATAGAGGAAATGGGCGTCCCCGTTGAGGTTCATCATCACGAGGTCGCGACCGCCGGGCAGTGTGAGATCGGCACCAAATTTGCTCCGCTGGTGCAGCGTGCGGATTGGACGCAGATCCAGAAGTACGCGGTCTGGAATGTGGCTCACGCCTATGGCAAGACGGCGACCTTCATGCCGAAGCCCATGGTCGGAGACAACGGCACCGGCATGCATGTCCACCAGTCACTCGCAAAAGACGGCGTGAATCTGTTCTCCGGCGACAAGTACGGCGGTCTTTCCGAAACGGCGCTCTACTACATCGGGGGTATCATCAAGCATGCGCGGGCTCTGAATGCCTTCACGAATGCTTCGACGAACTCCTATAAGCGCCTGGTCCCGGGTTTCGAAGCGCCGGTGATGCTCGCGTACTCCGCGCGCAATCGTTCCGCGTCGATTCGTATCCCCTTCGTGTCTAGTCCCAAGGCGCGTCGGATCGAAGTGCGATTCCCGGATTGTACCGGAAATCCCTATCTCTCCTTCTCCGCCATGATGCTCGCCGGCCTTGATGGGATCATGAACAAGATCCATCCGGGCGATCCGATGGACAAAGACCTGTATGATCTGCCTCCTGAAGAGGAAAAGGCCATCCCGACCGTCTGTCATGCCCTGGACATGGCGCTGACCGCGCTTGATCAGGATCGGGAATTCCTGACGACGAGCGGTGTGTTCACGGATGACCTGATCGATGCCTACATCGGCCTGAAAATGAAGGAAGTCACCCGGCTGCGGATGACGACGCATCCGGTCGAGTTCGATCTTTATTACAGCCTCTGAGCTGAAGGCTGTTGGTCAGCGACGTCCTTAGCTGAGTGCCGGAGAAGCCGGTACCAGGTCGCGAAGGAGTTTCTTGGCCTTATCGAAGCGCCGACAGGAGCATAGCCGGACTATGCGACTGTCGACGCGACGCGGGAGGCGGGCGAGGGTGATAGCGGATCGGACAGAAATCGCGCAAGGCGTCGCTGCCGTGTTGAGTCGGCACAAAGACTCGGCTATGCTTAGGATATGTTCAGGGTTACGTACATCATCCTGGTCGCCGCTGTCATCTTCCCGATTGCCCCGGGCGCATTCGGGCAGATTTTCAAGTGGGTCGACTCCGAGGGCTATACCCAGTTCTCCGACCGTCCGCGGCAAGATGCGCAAGCGATCACTATCGACCTGAAAGACACGGTTCCTTCGCAAAGCACCGAGCAATCAGCGACCGTCGAGGGCGCCCTACTTGGCCCTTACGCGGCCTTCGAAATCGTCTCTCCAGAAAAAAATCAAACATTACGTCCGGCAGAGAGAAACGTGCCGGTCAGTTTGATTATCGATCCCCCGCTGCTGCCTGGGCATCAGCTCAATCTTGTGATGGACAGTGTTCTGATTGCTGTCGATCAGGCGGCCGCAGCGCAAATGAGCTTAACCGAGGTCCCCTGGGGAAGCCATCAGATCGTTGCTGAGATCCATGATTCTAAGGGTGATACCCTTGCCCGGACTCCTCCGGTGACGTTTCACCTACGCAAGCCTCTTCCCCCCGGCGTACTCCCCTAATCCGAATTCGCTGTTTCGCACCGCTCGGACATCGCCTGTCACTCTCTTTGATCGCTTCAGACTACCTGGCGAGCTTCTTGCATTCGCTCTCTCAATCGCCCGTTCAAGGGTTTCCAGGCACGCCCTTATCGTGGACAGCCGCGCAAACAGGTACGCGGTTCTTCTCTCTGGACTTTTCTTTGGTTTGCCTCGGTTACCGGCGTGTGTCATGGATCCTTATCGGCATTCAGAATGAGTATAAATCGCGTCACTCCCTCTCCACTTGAACAAACGGTCGTCGATCATTTAAGTACGGCGGTGATGCTTTTTGGTGCCGATTTGTGCCTCAAGTATCTGAATCCGGCCGCGGAAATGCTCTTTCAGTTCAGTGCGCGCCATGTGGTTGGCCTCTACGCCGGTAATGTACTTCCTTGTCCTGGGACCCAAGTGGAACGGCGTCTTCGCGATGCCTTGACCTCGCGACATCCCTTTACGGAACGCGAACTGAATGTCGTTCTCCTGGACGGGCGCACCATTACGGTGAACTGCACCGTGCTCCCGCTGCACCACTTTGATGCGGATCCGGAAATCCTCGTTGAACTCCATCAGGTCGACAGACAACTCAGGATCACCCGTGAGGAGCACCTGCTGTCTCAGCATCAAGCGACTCAGGCGCTGATCAAGGGTCTGGCCCATGAGATCAAGAATCCGCTTGGCGGACTCCGCGGGGCGGCTCAACTGTTGGAGCGGGAACTTCCCGATCCGGGACTCCGCGAATACACGCGGATCATCATCGACGAAGCCGATCGGTTGCAGGCGCTGATGAACCGGATGATCGGTTCCAATCGTATGCCGACCCGTGCCAGGGTCAACATCCATACGGTATTGGAGCATGTTCGAGGTTTGATCAGTGCCGAGTTCCCCTCCGGCCCGCAGGTTCTTCGGGACTATGATCCGAGCCTGCCCGAACTCAGCGCCGATCAGGATCGGCTGATCCAGGCATTCCTGAATATTGCTCGTAACGCTGCTGCCGCGACCGGCGCCCACGGTCTCGTCCAGTTTCGTACCCGCGTATTACGCCAGTTCACCATCGGGAGCAGGCGTCATCGACTCGTGCTGTTGACCGAGATCAGTGACAACGGGCCGGGCATTCCCGAGGAGATCAAGGATCAGATCTTTTTCCCGATGGTCTCCGGCCATCCCGGGGGCAGCGGACTTGGACTTCCGATCGCCCAGGACCTTATCAATCAGCATGGGGGATTGATCGAATGTGAGAGTCGTCCCGGCGACACCCACTTTTACGTCTATTTACCGCTGGAGCCAGAACATGCCTAGAGAAACTCGGGTCTGGGTGATCGACGACGACCGATCTATTCGTTGGGTGTTGGAGCGCGCCCTCCGCAAGGCCGAGATGCATGTGACCTGCTTTTCCAACGGCGTCGGCGTCATGGAGGCGTTGGAGCGGGAACAACCGGACGTCATTCTTTCCGACATTCGGATGCCCGGGATCGACGGCCTGGACCTGTTGCGGCAGGTGACCTCGCGCTATCCGGGTTTGCCGGTCATTATCATGACCGCCCATTCCGATCTGGACAGCGCCGTCTCGGCCTTTCATGGGGGCGCATTCGAGTATTTGCCCAAGCCGTTCGATATCGACGAGGCGGTCAGTCAGGTCGGCAGGGCGTGTCGTCGCGTGCGTTCCGATGTCACCGAAGACACGGTGGTTCTGCATGGGCCTGACATCATCGGCGAGGCCCCGGCAATGCAGGAGGTATTTCGGGCGATCGGCCGCTTGGCGCGCTCGAACATTACCGTACTGATCAATGGCGAATCAGGAACCGGGAAAGAGTTGGTGGCCCACGCGCTGCATCGCCATAGCCCACGCAGCGATCGGCCCTTTATTGCCCTCAACATGGCGGCGATCCCGCGCGACTTGCTGGAGTCCGAACTCTTCGGGCACGAGCGCGGGGCTTTCACCGGAGCACAAGCCAGGCGCGAGGGTCGATTCGAGCAGGCCGACCGTGGTACGCTATTTCTCGACGAAATCGGTGATATGCCGGCCGAGCTTCAGACCCGACTGCTGCGTGTTCTGTCCGATGGCGAATTCTATCGGGTGGGTGGGGTCGCGCCGATTCGGGTCGACGTGCGGATCATCGCGGCGACCCACCAGAACCTGGAAGATCTGGTTCGGCAGGGGCGATTCCGCGAAGATCTGTTCCACCGCCTCAACGTGATCCGCATCCAGCTTCCCGCCTTACGCGACCGCCGTGAGGACATCCCGCTGCTCATGCGGCATTTTTTGGTACAAGCCGCTCGCGAACTGGGATGTGACTCGAAAATTCTGCTGCCGACTGCGATTGAACAACTGAAGCGGCTCGATTGGCCGGGAAATGTGCGTCAACTCGAGAATACCGCGCGCTGGCTGACCGTGATGGCATCGAGCAAAGAGGTTCACGCGGACGATCTGCCGCCCGAGTTGAACACCGTGAGTACCGAGGCCGGTCGCGATGAGCCTTGGGAGATGGTCTTTCGACGCTGGGCGCGGCAAAGCCTCAAACGAGGGCAAGGTGCGCTGTTGGATCAGGCGCTGCCCGCATTCGAGACGATCCTGATCCAAACGGCGCTCGAGCATACCGGCGGACGGCGGCAGGATGCCGCGCGCCTGCTGGGTTGGGGCCGTAATACGCTAACGCGTAAAATCAAGGAACTTCAACTCGACTTGGGGCGCGATCCGGAAGAGGCCTGAGCCCGGGGCTCACTGATCCGCTCGGAGACGATCGCGATCATTGATACACTACTGCATTCAACAGGCCGAAGGGTGTCCGATGGACAGCAGCTACATTGAACTGAAGGGCGTTGAGATCGCGCTGATTGAATCAACAGCGTCTACGGTGCGTATCGCTTTCCCGTGCGCCTTGATCATCAAAAACATGACGGGATCAAAGGAGCGCACCCGTTGGAGTCAGGCAGGTGTGCTGGTGCTGGAAGGTATCACCGATCCGCCCGATTTGATTGCGTGTCCAGTCACCTGTTCAGGCGGTGACATTGACGACAATGTTTATACCTATCGTGATATGATTCCGATCCCTTTTTCAAGCAAGGGCCTGATTCGTTGTGCGCTGCGATTGGAAGGAGCGGCAACGACCTTGTTGATCGAGGCACGTTCGGCGCGGTTGGAAATGGAGGGGGTTCCGAAATACCTTGATCACCTGAGGGCGTAATTTTACCCGTCGTTGTTGGCTTTTCGTTTCTTGTTTTTCGTAACCCGATGTTCGCAACACGGACAGGGCGTTCAGACCGCGGAGATCAACCCCCGCCGACTCGTTTGAACGAACTGCACGATCTGCTCCGTCTCCGCGCTTGCGTACTCGGTTTCCGCGCGCGCCAAAGCCTCCGCAAGGCGCAGATTGGAGCGAAACAGCAGATGAAAGACAGCCTTGATCCGACTGCGCTGCTCCTGACTGAAACCGCCGCGGCGCAACCCCACGACATTGAGTCCGACGATGCGTGCTCGATGACCATCGGCCAACACGAAGGGCGGACAATCCTGAGGCAAACCGCTCACCCCGGCAATCATGGCATAAGCGCCGATCCGGCAGAACTGGTGCACCGCCACCTGACCGGAGAGGAAGCAATGGTGTTGCACTTCAACATGGCCGGCCAAGGTCGCGGTGTTGGCAAAAATGTTGTGATCACCGACGACGCAATCGTGCCCGGCATGTGAATAGGCCATCCAGTAGTTATGGCTGCCGATGCGGGTGCCTTCTTCGCTCTTGGTTCCGCAACTGATATTGACGCCTTCCTTGAAACAGTTATGGTCACCGATAATCAGCGGCCGCGCCTGGGCAGGGTCGAATCCCAAGTCCTGTGCATCGGAGCCGAGGGTGGCGCCGTGACATACGCGGTTGAAGGTGCCCATCCGGGTCGGGCTGAAGATACGGGCACAACTGTCGATACGACAACCCTCGCCGATCACCGCTCCGGCCTCAATGATCGAATAAGGGCCAACGCTCACCGATTCATGGACCTGAGCGCCGGCCTCGATGATGGCGGTGGGATGTATCTTCACCGTCCTAATGTCGGAAGTGCCGCATGCCGGTGAATACCATGGCCATTCCGTGCTGGTCGGCCGCGGCGATGACCTCGTCGTCACGCATCGATCCACCGGGCTGAATGACCGCGGTGATCCCGGCCGCGGCGGCCTGGTCGATCCCGTCGCGGAAAGGGAAAAAGGCGTCTGAAGCCATCACCGATCCGGCGACCGTCAGCCCTGCCAATTCCGCTTTGATCACCGCGATGCGGGCCGAATTCACCCGGCTCATCTGTCCGGCACCGATGCCGATGGTCGTGCCGTCGCGGCCGTAGACGATGGCATTCGACTTGACGTACTTGGCCACCCGCCAGGTGAAGATCAGGTCCTGTTCCTCCCGCGGGGTCGGTGCGCGTTGCGTCACGGTACGCAGCGCGTCAATCAACAGCAGGTCTGCTTCCTGGACCAGCAGGCCGCCATTGACGCGTTTGAAGTCGAGCCGAGGAACGACCTCGGTGACCCATTCACCGCACTCCAGGAGCCGCACGTTCTTCTTGGCGGCGACCGCGGCGGAGGCGGATGCCGAGACGCGCGGAGCGACGATCACTTCGACGAACTGCCGCTCGCAGATCGCGCGGGCCGTCTCACCGTCGAGTTCCCGGTTGACGGCGATGATGCCGCCGAATGCGGACTCCGGGTCGGTCGCATAGGCCCGATCATAGGCTTCCATCAGGTTGGCGCCGACGGCCACACCACAGGGGTTGGCGTGTTTGACGATGACGCAGGCGGGCGCGTCATTGAACTGCTTGATGCACTCGATGGCCGCATCCGTGTCGGCGATGTTGTTGTATGACAGTTCCTTACCCTGGATTTGACGTGCGGTCGAGACGGATGCCTCGGCCAGATCGCGGTCGACATAGAAGGCCGCCTGCTGATGCGGGTTCTCGCCATAGCGCATGGCCTGGCGCTTATGGAACTGAAGATTGATGGTGCGCGCAAAGCCCTCGGCCTTGCCCTCGGGGTGTTCGATCACCGCGCCGAGATAGTTGGCGATCGCCCGGTCGTAGCCGGCCGTGTGCTCAAAGACCTTCACTGCCAGATCGAAGCGTGTGGCCGCGCTGACGCCCCCGGATTCGGCCAGTTCGGCCAATACCCGCGGATAATCCGCGGCGTCCACCACCACGGTTACCGCGGCGTGATTCTTGGCGGCGGCCCGCAGCAGGGTCGGTCCGCCGATGTCGATGTGTTCGATGGCGCTCGCCAGGTCGCAGCCGGGTTTGGCAACCGTTGCTTCGAACGGATAGAGGTTCACCACGACCAGATCGATTGGCGGAATCCCGTGTTCGAGCATGACCGCGTCATCAATACCGCGCCGTCCCAGGATGCCGCCGTGCAGTCGCGGATGCAGCGTCTTGACGCGCCCGCCCATCATCTCGGGGAAGCCGGTGAAGTCCGATACCTCAATGACCGGTATCGCCTGCTCGGTCAGCAGCGCGGCGGTGCCGCCGGTGGATAGAATCTCGATGCCGCGGGCGGCTAAGCCGCGAGCCAGGTCGATGACACCGGTCTTATCCGAAACACTGATCAGGGCGCGTCTTATGGGTTGCATCAATTCATTTCCGGGTCAGAACAGGGTCTGACGTAAGGTGCAGGGAAGGCTCGGTCCGCGGCGCTTGGGATTGCCTGGTTCGCACGGGTGAAGCAGCAGGATTCGGGTGCGCACGCCTCAGCGTCCCGCAAGGCCATAGTCGGTCAGGCGCTTGCGCAGCGTGCTGCGAGTCAGGCCGAGCATCCGGGCGGCCTGGGTCAGATTGCCATTGGCGTGGCGCACGATCGTCTCGAATAGCGGGCGCTCGACCTCCTCAATGACCAGGCGATAGAGATCGCTGACCGCGTGCCCGTCCATATTCCGCAGATAGGTTTCCAGGGCATCCGCCACGCACTTTGCCAACGGGTCGGTGCCATCGGCCTGGATCACCCGCAAATGATGGGCCGCCGGAGCAGACTCGTCATCCTTAATCGCCGTCGTCATGCCGCCACGTCCTCTCTTCCTGAATCTTGGTTGAAGAAGGCGAGAACCTGCGATACCTGGTCTCGCGTTGAGTTTGCGCGGTTGATGCCGACCCGGAAGACGGCCGCGCCGGGCAGTCCGCGACAATACCAGGCGATATGCTTACGCGCGATCCGCACTCCGGCATCGATTCCATAGAACTGATAGAGCCCGTCCAGATGCTCGATCAGGAGGTCCCTGATCCAGTCCGGCGCAGCCGTGTCGGGTATGACGCCAGTTGCCAGGAAGGCTGCGATATCGCGGAAGATCCAGGGGCGTCCCTGGGCCGCGCGTCCGATCATGATAGCATCGCAACCGGTGGAGTCCAGCACCCGGAGAGCAGTCTGTGGCGAGTCGATATCGCCGTTGGCTATTAACGGAATGTCAACTTGGGCGCGGATCGCCTGGATGGTTTCGTGCTCAGCCGGTGTTCCATAGCCGCAGGCACGGGTCCGCCCGTGCACGGTCAGTGCCGCGATGCCCGACTCCCGGGCAATGCGGGCAATCGTGAGCGCATTGCGTTGTTCCGGTGACCAGCCGGTGCGGATCTTGAGCGTGACCGGGGCCGGGACCGCCTGAACCACCGCGACGAGGATGCGACGAACCAACGCCTCGTCGCGCAGCAGCGCGGACCCCGCCGCCACTCGGCACACCTTCTTGGCCGGACAGCCCATATTGATGTCGATGATCTGTGCGCCCAAGTCAAGGTGAAAGCGGGCAGCCTCAGCCATGGCGTGTGGATCGGTGCCGACGAGCTGCACCGAAATGGCCCCGATCTCACCCGAGAAATCCAGGCGCTTCACGGATTTCGTCGATCCGCGCAGTCGGATATCGGACGAGACCATCTCCGATACCGCAAGTCCGGCCCCGAACCGGCGGCACAGGACGCGGTAGGGTCGGTCACTGACCCCAGCCATCGGGGCCAGCACCAGGTTGTTGGGAAGCCGGTAGGGTCCGATCATGAACGGCCGCAAGGGTGGCGGGCGGAGTGCCGCGGTCATCGGTCGATGGCCTGCCGGATGGGCAATGTTCCCCGCGGCTGTCCGCCGTGAGCGATCAGGCGCATGGGTGCCGGGCCGCGCGCTTGCGCCCCGTGATGAGCGCCCAGCCTTCACGGAGGCGGGCCGGCGTAAAGTCGACGGTTGAGCCGAAGGCCGCGGTCACGCCCGCCACCTGGTCCTCCAGTACCCCGGAGAGCACCAGATCGCCGCCCGCGCGGAGACGCTCCATCAGCAACGGAGCGAGTTCGATCAAGGGCCCGGCCAGGATGTTCGCGATGACCACATCGACCGGGGGGTCGGTCGGAATGGCGGCCAGTTCGGTGGGTAGACAGACACTCAGGCCGACATGGACCGCATTGGCAGCGGCGTTCATCAGCGTCGCCTCGATGGCCTGCGGGTCGTGATCGACCGCGATCACCCGTGCGGCACCAAGTTTGCCTGCGGCAATCGCCAGGATTCCGGAGCCGCAGCCATAATCGAGGACGGCCTTGCCGACCAGCTCGTCCCCGTCGAGCCACTCCAGGCACAGCGCCGTGGTGGGGTGATGCCCAGTCCCAAACGCAAGCCCCGGGTCCAGGTCGACGACGATCGCATCGGGGGCCCCGGCCGGTTGTCCCCGCGGGCAGACCCAGAGTCGCCGACCGAAACGGGTGGGTCGGAAGTCATCGAGCCAGACGCGCTCCCAGGGACGGTCGGCGACGACTTCGATCAGGGGTGGCGTCAGGCTGTGGGGGGCCAGACCGTCGGCGATGGTCTGCGCGTCGACCCCATCTTCGAACAGCGCGACCAGCCGCACCGCCTGCCACAGCGGCATGGTACCGGGCGGGGGTTCCAGTTGAGGATCGTCGCCGGCATCGCCAAAGGTCACGGCAAGGGCTCCCGCGTTTTCCAGTACGGCCTCGAACAGCGCCGCGCGGCTTTGGTCGACGGTGAATGTGACTTGCAGCCAGGACATGAGGTGACCTAAGGGGCCGATTGGCAGCGGACCTGAATGAGGTCAGGCGTGATCGACAGCGCGTGGCGCTGTCGTCACAGCCCCAACTTTTTCTCCAGGTAATGAATGTTGGCCCCGCCGGCCTGGAAGGCCGCATCCCGCAGGATGGAGCGCTGGAGCTTGATGTTGGTGTCGATCCCTTCGATGATCGTTTCGCGCAGGGCATTGCACATGCGGGCAATGGCGCACTGGCGATCCTCCCCGTGAGCGATCAGTTTACCGATCATGGAGTCATAGTGCGGCGGAACCGTATAGCCGGAGTAGATATGAGTGTCCATGCGAATACCGGGTCCTCCGGGAGCGTGGAACTCAGTGATCTTTCCCGGGCTGGGACGGAAGGTCTCCGAGTGCTCGGCATTGATGCGGCACTCCACCGCGTGGCCCCGGATGACGATATCCTCCTGGCGGTAATGCAGTGGCTCCCCGGCGGCGATCCGGATTTGCTCCCGTACGATATCAACCCCCGTGACGACCTCGGTGACCGGGTGTTCCACCTGAACGCGCGTGTTCATCTCAATGAAATAGAAGCCTCCATCTTCGTACAGGAATTCGAAGGTGCCGACGCCGCGGTAACCGATATCCCGACAGGCCTGAGCACAGCGCTCGCCGATCTCGCGGCGTTGTTCCTCGGTAATGCCGGGAGCGGGGGCCTCTTCTACCACCTTCTGATGACGGCGCTGCATGGAGCAGTCGCGTTCACCAAGATAAATGGCGTGGCCGTGCTGATCCGCCAGCACCTGGAACTCGATATGGCGGGGGTTTTCCAGGTACTTTTCCAGATAGACCATGTCATTATTGAAGGCCGCTCCGGCCTCCGCCCGCGTCAACGAGATGGCATTGAGCAGCGTCGCCTCGGAATTCACGACCCGCATGCCGCGACCGCCGCCGCCGCCGGCGGCTTTGATGATGATCGGGTAGCCAATGTGACGCGCCAAATCCAGGGTGCGCTTCTTGTCCTCGTCGTCGATCGGACCGTCCGAGCCGGGTACGCAGGGCACCCCGGCCGCCTTCATGGCGGCGATGGCCGAGACTTTGTCGCCCATCAAGCGAATGGTTTCCGGTCGCGGACCGATGAAAATGAATCCCGAACGTTCCACCCGTTCGGCGAAGTCCGCGTTCTCGGACAGGAAGCCGTAACCGGGGTGAATGGCGACCGTGTCGGTTACCTCGGCGGCGCTGATGATCGCCGGGACATTGAGGTAACTGTCGCGCGAAGCGGCGGGCCCGATACACACGGTCTCATCCGCTAAGAGCACGTGCTTGAGGTCGCGGTCCGCCTCGGAGTGCACCGCAACGGTGCGGATGCCGAGTTCGCGGCAGGCGCGCAGGATCCGGAGCGCAATCTCACCCCGATTGGCGATAAGAACCTTTTCAATCATGGCGGGCATGCGGGAGTAGCCTCTGGGCGATGGTCGCTGGCTGCGGCAAGACGCGCGGGATCCCTGGCCGCTGTGCGCGGCCGTTGGCGGATGTCGCGGCGAGGACTCATTCGATAATGAACAACGGCTGGTTATATTCGACCGGTTGCCCATTTTCCACCAGAATGCGGCGCACGGTTCCGGCTTGCTCACATTCGATCTGATTGAGAATCTTCATCGCCTCGATGATACACAGTGTATCTCCGGCCTTGACCTTCTGACCCTCTTCGACAAAGGGTCCGGAGCCAGGTGTGGACGCGCGGTAGAAGGTGCCGACCATGGGCGAGCGCACGACTTCACCCGCCAGGCCGTCGAGAAATTCATCGCCTGGTTGTTGCTGGGCGGCCGCTGCAATCGGCGCGGCGGTCATCTGCATGGGCATGGTCTGCGGTGCCATGAAAGACGCCACGCCACCATGCCGACTGATGCGCACGGACTCCTCCCCTTCGTGGATCTCGATCTCGGACACATTGGATTGCTCCAAGAGCTCGATCAGTTTTTTGACCTTACGGATGTCCATGCTCAATGGTTCTCGGTGGAAGTAACTTGGGCCAGCCGGTTCAGGGCAGCGCTCAATGCCAATTCGTACCCCAAGGCACCGAGCCCGCTGATGACGCCCGCCGCGATGTCGGAAAAATAGGAGTGGCGGCGAAACGCCTCACGGGCATGCACGTTTGAGAGGTGCACCTCGATGAAGGGGATGGCAACGGCGAGTAGGGCGTCGCGTAAGGCGATGCTGGTATGGGTAAAGGCCGCCGGGTTGAAGATGATGAAGCGCACGCCCTCACCCGCGGCGGCGTGGATCATCTCGATCAACAGGTGTTCCGCATTGCTCTGGGCAAAGGCCAGGTCATGGCCCTGACCCTGTGCCTGGTCGCGCAGACGGCGCTCAATCTCGGCGAGGCTCGCCTGCCCATAGTGACCCGGTTCGCGACTGCCCAGGAGGTTTAGATTGGGTCCATTGAGGACCAGGATGCTTGCCATGTCGCGTGTCTGGCCCTTATCAGGGCAGGGTTTAGGAAGGGGCCGGCGCGGGGTTTGGCGGCGGCCGCGGCACCGTCAGGGTGCCGTGCCGGCTACGACGCGCGCTAGCGGTGATTCTCTGCGAATTGTCCGGATTTCGCGCGATCATGTCCAGTTATGTTGGGCCGCCGGGAGCGGTCGTCAGGGCCTGGGTCGGGGTGTCGCCCAGCAGCCGCTCCAGTTGGGCCTGCAATTGCGCGGCGGTGACCTCACCGATCCGGCTGAAGATGCGCTGACCGCGCCGATCGAAGATAACCGTGAAGGGCATCCCCTGAAGCCGGTTCCCGAGGCGTCGGGAGAGCTCGACCGCCTCCGGGTTACCGATCAGAATCGGGTAGTTCACCGGATACTTGGCGATGAATAGTCTGACGTCCGCCACCCGATCGATGGCGATGCCGACGATCTGGACCCCACGATCACCCAGCGCCTGCTGCGTCTGGATAAGGAGCGGCAGCTCGCGCACACAGGATGGGCACCAGCTCGCCCAATAATTGACGACCAGCACCTTGCCGGCCCAGGCGGTGCTCGCAACCTCGCGTCCCCCGAGATCCGGCAGTTTGAAGTCGGGCAGGCCATGCAACAGCGCGGTACCTCCCATCGTACTTTGGTCAACCGGACCCTCGCGCGCCAACCAGCGCTCGCCGAAGAGTGCGGTGCCCACGCTGATCCCGGCCGCCAACAGCGTGACTCCGACCACCTTGAACGCGTTCATCGCGCGATCCGCCGCAGGTGGGCCGCGAAGGCCTCTGCTGGTTTGAACCCGACCAGACGCAGACCCGGCGTTTCGGCACCCGTGGAATCGAAGAACAGGATGGCCGGGGGGCCGGGGAGTTTGAAACGGCCCTGCATCAGTGCCTGGTCGGCGGCGTCATTCGCCGTCACATCCGCCTGGAGCAGCACGAACCGGCCCAACTCCTGGATCACCGCCGGGTCGCTGAAGGTGTAGCGCTCCATCTCCTTGCACGACACGCACCAGTCCGCGTAGAAGTCGAGCATCACCGGTTGACCGGCAGTGGCCGCGACCGCGAGTTCCCGGTCCAGATCCGCCGCGGTCTTGATTCGTTTGAACTGCGTATGCGGCAGAGCACTGCCGGCACCGCCGATCAGCAGACCGCGCAACGGCTGGACGGTGTCTTTGCCGCCCGCCGCGGCGCCCACCAGCATCAATGCGCCGTAGATCAGCAATCCGACGCCAAGCCCCTTCCATAAGCGGTTCCACCCGCTCGCCCCGACGGGGATCTGACCGAGCGCCCCCAGGTAGACCGCGGAGCAGATCAGGAGCAGTCCCCAGAGCAGCATCGCCACGGCCGCGGGCAGGATCCGCTCCAGCAGGGTGAGAGCGACGGCCAGCAGGGCCACTCCGAAGATCGCCTTGACCGCATCCATCCAGGGGCCGGCGCGGGGCAGCAGCTTGCCGGCAGAGGTGCCGATGGCGACCAGGGGGGCGCCCATCCCCAGGCTCAGCGCGAACAGCGCGACCCCGCCCAGTACCGCGTCGCCGGTCTGACTGATATAAATCAGCGCGCCGAACAGCGGCGGGGCGACACAGGGTCCGACGATCAGGGCCGAGAGCAGGCCCATGACGGCTACGCCGATCAGGGTGCCGCCTTGCTGTTTGTTGCTGACCTCCGCCAACTTGGACTGAAGGCTGGACGGCAGTTGCAGGTCATAGAATCCGAACATCGAGAGCGCCAGCAGCACAAAGACCAGGGCGAAGACCGAGAGTATCCAGGGATTCTGAAAAGCGGCCTGGAGGTTGGCGCCGAACAGCCCGGCCAGTACCCCGGCGACGGTATAGGTCAGCGCCATCGCCAGAACATAGACCAGGGACAGGGTAAAGGCCCGGCGGGTCGTGATGCCGGGGCCGGCGCCCGCAATGATCCCGGAGAGGATGGGGATCATCGGAAAGACGCAGGGGGTGAACGCGAGCAAGAGCCCGAAGCCGAAGAACAAGGCGATGATCGCCCACAGGTTGCGCTCGGCCAACACGGACGCGATCCGGTCCTGCTCGGCGATCGGTTCCGGCGCACTGACTGCCCGGTCGGTCGCCGGTGGCGCGCCGATCAACGCGGTGACCGACGGGGCCGGGGTCTGTTCCGGCGCGGCGGCCGCGCTCGGTGCCGCCGGCGGCAGGGCGAGCTTGACCCGCTGGGTCTGCGGCGGATAGCAAATGCCGCGCTCGGCGCAGCCCTGGTACTTGACGACCAGGGTGATCTCGCTCGCTGCCGTACCGTGCCGCAGCAAGGGCAGGGCGAGTGAGACCCGATCATGGTAGACCGCGATGTCGCCGGTGCTGCCGTCCGGCAGGATCGTGTTGCGCTTGATTTCGCCGGGGGGTAACTGGAAGGATCCCAGGGTCACGTCGGTCGCGCCGTCCAGGGCAATCTCGACCTTGTCCCGATAGAGATAGGTTCCGGGGGCGATGTCCCAGGTCAGGTCGATCCGCTCGGGGGCGCCCACCTCGGCCTGGAAGATGAATGCCTGTTCGGCCGTCAGGAGATCGTCGTCGATTCCTGGTCCGACTTGCGAACTGATGCTTTGCGCGATGCCGGAGATTGGCGCGCCGGGGCCTGCGCCGGTGAGCGCCTTGGCGGTGGCGCCCGGGACGGTGGCGGAGTCGTCCGCCGCGGCTGTTTCGGGCAAGCGCACCACAAGCCTTTGCCGCTGCGGGGGATAACAGAGCCCCGCATCGGCGCACCCCTGGGAGCTCGCCTCGAGCGTCAGGGTGTCGGCGTTGGTCCGCCGGGTGACCGGGATACGGACCTCCACCTGCCCGCGGTAAACCTCGACCTCGCCGAAGAACGCGTCCTGTTTGCGCTGCGCCGTCGGTAGTTCCGGGTCGCCGAGTGCCACGTCGGGGAAGGGCGATGTGAAGCGGAACTTGCTCTTGTAGAGGTAGTAGCCGTCGGCGATGGTCCAGCGTGCCCGCACCGCGTCGGCCCCGTCGGCCGCGGCGGTGACCTGGAAGGCCTGCTCCGGCAGCAGGAATTCCTCATCGGCCGCCGTGGGCGCGGCGCTTGCGCAGACCAGCAGCAACAGCGTCAGCAGCCGGATCAATCGGTTGGCGGGTTGCAACCCGCTGCTCAGTCGTCTGCTCGCGTGCATGTCGTCACCCAGGTCAGGTAGTCGGGCAGCCCGTCGGTGATGGGCAGGGCAATGATCTCCGGCAGCTCGTAGGGGTGCAACCCGCGCAGCGTCCCGGTCAGAGCCGGGAGGCGCGCCGCCACCGTCTTGATCAGCAGCAGGACTTCGGTCTCCTGCTGGACCTCACCCTGCCAGCGATAGATCGAGGTAAGACCCGGCAGCAGGTTCACACAGGCGGCCAGCCGGTCGCCGACCAGGCGCTCGGCGATGCGGGCGGCGGTCTCCTGATCCGGGCAGGTGCAGAATACCAGTCGGCAGTCGGTGTCGGTGGTCATGGATCCCTCGGTCGGGCAGGTGGCGGATCGGCGGTTGGCGCGGCGCCGTCGGCGGATGTGGGATGATACGGTGCCCGCGCGTGTTTGGCTGCTACTTGAACGCGCGGTCCGGGCACAGACGTTAAGTAGGATGATCGGATATAGCCTTCTCACCTGACATCCAGACCGACCCTTGGTGTAGGCGGGTTTGAAACCCGCCCCTTGTTCGGTTATCACGTTCGACGGCCATACCACTCCGCGGCGAACCGCCGCAACCCACCCAGAGAACTTCACCGTGCCCCTCCTTCTGCTGCTTCTGTTTATCGGTCTGCCCCTGATCGAGGTCTATTTCCTGATCAAGGTCGGCTCGGTCATCGGTGCCTTCCCGACGATCGCCGTGGCCATCCTCACCGCCATCCTCGGTACCTGGCTGGTGCGCCACCAGGGGTTCGGTGTGCTGATGCGGGTCCGGGACAGCATGGCGCGCGATCAAATCCCGGCGCTGGAACTCTTGGACGGCGCCCTGATCCTGGTGGCTGGCCTGTTCCTGCTGCTGCCCGGCTTTCTCACCGACTGCGTCGGGTTCCTGCTCCTGGTCCCGCCGCTGCGCCGCCGGCTGATTCGCCGTTACATCCATCTCGTCCCGGTCCCGACCGCGGGTCCGGATCGCGGGCCGCGCGTCATCGAGGGGCGGTGGCGGCGCGAAGACTAAACCGCGCCCAGCGCGGTTCCTGACCGTGCTTTGTCGTGCACGACAGCGTGCCTGGACCCCCTTATACCTTGACACTCGTGGTTTAGGCCCTACTATTAGCACTCGCTTCTGATGAGTGCTAACAATCCTGGCCGCGACCAGCGCCGCGCACGCACTCCACTCCGCCAACACCCTTCAAGGAGACACCACATGAACATTCGTCCTCTGCACGATCGCGTCGTCGTCCGCCGTATGGAAGAGGAGCGCACCACCGCGGGCGGCATCGTCATCCCCGATTCCGCCACCGAAAAGCCGATCCAGGGCGAAGTGATCGCTGTCGGCCACGGCAAGATCCTGGACAACGGCGAGACCCGCCCGCTGGACCTGAAGGTCGGCGACCGTGTCCTGTTCGGCAAGTATTCCGGCACCGAGGTCAAACTCGACGGCAAAGATTTCCTGGTGATGCGTGAAGACGACATCATGGGCGTGGTCGAGGCCTGATCGGCCTGCCGCCCCGTCCGCATCTCCACCTGACAACAGATTTCGATCGAGATAGATTCCCATGAGCGCAAAAGACGTTAAGTTCGGCGGCGAAGCCCGCGCCCGGATGATGGAAGGCGTGAACATCCTGGCCGACGCGGTCAAGGTCACCCTGGGTCCCAAGGGCCGGAACGTCGTCCTCGAGAAGTCCTACGGCGCCCCGACCGTCACCAAGGACGGCGTGTCCGTCGCCAAGGAGATCGAACTCAAGGACAAGTTCCAGAACATGGGCGCCCAGATGGTGAAGGAAGTGGCTTCCCACACCTCCGATGTGGCCGGTGACGGCACCACCACCGCCACCGTGCTGGCGCAGGCCATGGTCCGCGAGGGCCTCAAGGCAGTTGCCGCCGGCATGAACCCGATGGATCTGAAGCGCGGCATCGAGCAGGCCGTTACGGCGGCCACCGAGCAGCTCAAGCTGATGTCCAAGCCCTGCACCGAGACCAAGGCGATCGCGCAGGTCGGCACCATCTCCGCCAACTCCGATGACTCCATCGGCGAGATCATCGCGCAGGCAATGGAAAAGGTCGGCAAGGAAGGCGTCATCACCGTCGAGGAAGGCACGTCCCTGCACAACGAGCTGGATGTGGTCGAGGGCATGCAATTCGATCGCGGCTACCTCTCGCCCTACTTCATCAACACCCAGCAGAGCCAGAGCGTCGAGCTCGAAGCGCCCTTCATCCTGCTGCACGACAAGAAGATCTCCAACATCCGCGACCTGCTCCCCGTACTCGAAGCCGTCGCCAAGTCCGGCAAGCCGCTGTTGATCATTGCCGAAGATGTCGAGGGCGAAGCCCTGGCGACCCTGGTGGTCAACACCATCCGCGGCATCATCAAGGTGTGCGCGGTCAAGGCCCCCGGCTTTGGTGACCGCCGCAAGGCCATGCTGCAGGACATCGCGGTGCTGACCGGCGCCACCGTCATCTCAGAGGAGATCGGCCTGTCGTTGGAAAAGGCCACCCTGAACGATCTGGGCACCGCCAAGAAGGTTCAGGTCACTAAGGAAGAGACCACCCTGATCGACGGCGCCGGCTCCGAGACCGATATCAAGGCGCGTTGCGAGCAGATCCGCGCCCAGGTCGAGGAAACCTCATCCGACTATGACAAGGAGAAGCTCCAGGAGCGGTTGGCCAAACTGGCCGGCGGTGTGGCCCTGATCAAGGTCGGCGCCGCCACCGAAATGGAAATGAAGGAAAAGAAGGCGCGCGTCGAAGACGCGCTGCACGCCACCCGTGCGGCCGTCGAGGAAGGCATCGTTCCCGGCGGCGGCGTGGCGCTGATCCGTGCGCTCAAGGCCATTCATGGTCTTAAGGGCAACAACCATGACCAGGACGTCGGCATCACCATCGGCCGTCGCGCCATGGAAGAGCCGCTGCGTCAGATCGTCGCCAACGCCGGTGCCGAGCCGTCCGTGGTCCTGCAGAAGGTCGCCGAAGGCCAGGGCAATTTCGGCTACAACGCCGCCAACGGCGAGTATGGCGACATGGTTGAAATGGGCATCCTGGACCCGACCAAGGTCACCCGTTCGGCGCTGCAGAACGCCGCCTCCGTGGCCGGTCTGATGATCACCACCGAGGCCATGGTCGCCGAAGAGCCGAAGGGCGACGCCGGCGGCGGCATGCCGGGCGGCGGCGGCATGGGCGGAATGGGTGGCATGGGCGGTATGGACATGATGTAAGCCGAAAGGCGTCACCGGTTTGGTGAGAAAAAGCCCCGCCTTGGCGGGGCTTTTTTATGCGTCCGCCGCGATTGGCGGGGAACGCTGTCGGCGGAGATACACACCTACCGCGGCAGAATCGGGCGGTGCATAATCACTGCGAAGCCAGCCGCCCACTCCGGAGCAGTGCCGCAATGCGCAAACAAGACCTCTCAGACCGTATCACCAGCAACCCGGCTCAATGTGGTGGACGCCCCTGCATCCGCGGGATGCGTATCCGGGTCACGGACATCCTTGAGATGCTCGCTGATGGGGTAAGCACAACGGAAATTCTGGCCGATTTTCCCGATCTGGAGCCTGAAGACATTCGGGCCAGCCTGCTGTTCGCTGCCCGCCGCACCGAAATCCCCCGGCTGGCCGCATGACGGTCTGGCTCGATGCGCAATTGCCGCCGGCACTGGCACCCTGGTTGGCTGCCAATTTCGGCGTTGACTGCCGCGCGGTGCGCGATCTCGGGCTGCGCGACGCGGACGATCAAACCATCTTTCAAGCCGCCCGCGCCGCCGGCGATGTCATCATCCTGAGTAAAGACAGTGATTTCGTCGACTTGGTGCTGCGCCTGGGCGCGCCACCGCAGATTCTTTGGCTCACCTGCGGCAATCTGACCAACCGGCGACTGCGCGGCTTGATGGAAGAGGTCTTTGCGGATGCCATCGCACTGCTGGTCGATGGCGGTATCGTGGTCGAAATCGCCGACCGTATCAGATAACTGGCCACCTGTACCTTAATTGCCGCAACCGTTCAGTTTTTTCGGCGACAATCTGGACATTGGCATGGCGCTTCGCACCAGTTGCCGGGGATTGGTTTGACGATGGTTGTAGGTCGGACGTTCGAGCGATCGGGGAGGGGCGGGGGTGAACGCGACGAGTGCGCCTGCCGCCACCGAGAGATCGATGATGAAGGAGAACTGGCGGCGGTATGGACATGATGCAAGCCTTAGGGCTGTACCGGTCTGGTGAGAGAAAGCCCGTTGGGATGGGGCTCATTTGCGAGGCGAATCGAGCCCTGTCCAACGACCTTGAAGCCGACTTGACGCAACGGGGTTCGGCTGTGTTAGCCTCTTGATGGCCTAGGCTCGTTTACCGATCTCCCAGCTACCGGATGCTGCCACGCAGCGCATGGTGGCTGAGCTGCACATTCTCTCCCGGTATGTCGGGGACCAGATGTCTGACCCGCAGGCGCGCCACCGCCTGCCAGTTCTATGGATGGCGTGCGCACCGCACGCTACTGTCGGCGATCCGGTTGTTAGTGCGGACGCTCTAGCCCGGTCCACCGGGACATCAAGAAGGGATGAACGAGAATGAAAGTCGTGCGACTGAAGATTGTGAATTTTCGGAGCATCAAGAGCGCCGAGTTGCACTTTGACGGGCATTGTCTCATCGTCGGCCCGAACAACGTTGGCAAGAGCACTATCTGCGAGGCTCTTGACCTGGCGCTGGGGCCTGATCGTATATCCAAGTTCCCGCCGGTCGAGGAATTCGATTTTCACAACGCTAATTACCTGGCTACGGCCTTAGTGGAAGGCGATGAGCCGATACCTGTGCCGATCAAGATCGAGGTCGTGCTCATCGACATCAGCGCCGAGGTTGAGAACCGTTGCGGCCAGCACCTTGAATTCTGGCACACGACCGAGAAGCGGTTGCTTAATGAAGGCGAGGTCGAAACAGCGAACCCTCCCTTTGTCGTGAGTTGCCTGCGCCTTGAAACCCAGGCGATCTACAACCCTGAAGAGGACGAGTTTGAGGCGAAGACCTGCTATTCGCACAGTCCGAATGCTGAGCCTGGAGAGTTAGACAAGGTCAGCAAGGAAATCAAACGACTGTTTGGGTTCTTATACCTGCGAGCGGTTCGTACGGGCTCTCGCGCGTTGAGCCTGGAGCGTGGCTCACTCCTTGATGTTATCCTGCGGCTCAGGGGATCACGCGCGGGTCTCTGGGAGAAAGCCATTGAGCGCCTGCGTAACTTGGACATTGAGCTGGACGCCACACACCTTCAACCGGTCTTGGAGTCGATCGAGGCGCGGCTCGGACGATACATCGCGTCGGACGTGAACGGCAGGACGACTAAGCTGCATGTGTCCCAATTAACGCGTGAACATCTGCGCAAGACCATGGCGTTCTTCCTCGCGATGTCCAAGGATCAGACGCCGGTGCCGTTCCAGCAGGTAGGCACCGGCACCTTGAATGTTCTGGTACTTGCTCTCCTGTCCTTCATTGCGGAGTTGAAGCCGAGTTCGGTCATCTTTGCCATGGAAGAGCCCGAGATCGCACTGCCACCTCACACCCAGCGTCGGATCGCGGACTACCTGCTCCGCAACACGACACAGGCTTTTGCTACCTCTCACTCGCCGTATGTGATTGAGCGCTTTGAGCCGGAGCAAACCCTTCTTCTGTCGCGCGGCCCAGCCTCCAGCCTATCAGCCATGAAAGTGTCGGATGCGGGCGGCCTCAAGGGCAACGACTTCAAGCGGTTTGCTAGGCGTGGCCTGACGGAATGCATGCTCGGTAAAGGCGCCATCGTGGTTGAAGGCTTGACAGAGTTCCATGCTTTACCAGTTGCTGCCAGGAAGATGGAGGAAAGCGACGATTCGCTGCAGCCCCTCGATATCGCGGGCGCAGCATTCTTTGACGCAGAGAGTGAGAGCGCAATGCCGAAGTTCGGCACGTTCTTCAAGGCGCTTGGTCTGAAGACGTTTTCGTTCTACGATTTCATTGCACGACCACCGGAGAAGAAAAAACTGTTCACCGATGCGTTCGACGTGGATTGGGAACATGCATACGCGGGCTTCGAGGTTCTGATCGTGAGCGAGATGTCACTCGACCGCCTCTGGGCCTTCCTTGATGAACTACGCACCTCCGGCGACAACGGCAACTTCATGATTCCGGCTGTCCGTCCCACCGATCCAGACCTGAAAAAGCTCGCGAGGTCAGCACTTGAAAGCAGCAAGGGAGCAGGCTGGGCGGCAAGGCTCTTTGAAGGCAGCACCGAGGTGGAATTGCCGACGACCGTAACAGGCTTTTTCAAGCAGGTCTACGCTGCCTTCCCAAAGCCAGCCGACATCCCGGTTGAGGTCGCGGCGGCTGCCGAGCCCGCAAAGCCCACCGAGGCCGCAGCAGTCGGCGCTGTTGTTACGTCGGCTGCCGGAGCATGACCGAAGGGAGTCCGATGGAGATCTGCGATCTGCGTCAGCAACTCCTTGACTGCAAAGGGCACGCCCTCGTCATCGGCGGGCCTGGCAGCGGCAAGACAACGATTGCCCTGAAGAAGTCCGTCGTGCGCATCGCCGATGGGCTGTCTGCCGGGCAGTCGGTACTGTTCTTGAGCTTCTCCAGGGCGGCCGTGGCCCGCGTGGGCGAGGCCGCGCGGGTGGAGGTGCCGAAGGCGCAGCGCGGGATGCTCAGCATGCAGACCTTCCACTCGTTCTTTTGGACATTGCTGTCGACACATGCCTACCTGCTCGGTGCGCCGAAGTCGCTACGGATCTTATTGCCGCAAGACGAGCAAGCCAAGTACGGGACGATCAAGGCGAAGGACCGCAAGGAAGAGAATCCAGAGTGGCAAGCCTGGCTGAGCGAGCGAGAACGACTGTTTCGCGAGGATGGGCTGATCGCCTTTGATCTCTTTTCACCTAATGCGGCGCAGTTGATTGAACGTAGCGCGCACGTCCGTAGACTCATCACGCAGCGCCACCCACTGATCATCGTCGACGAGGCGCAGGGCACCAACGAACACGCCTGGCGCTGCATCGAACTGTTGGCGGCGACCACGCAAGTGATCTGTCTGGCTGACCTTGAGCAACAGATTTTCGACTACCTTCCTGGCATCGGCCCTGAGCGGATCGTCGCCATCAAGCAATCCCTAAGTCCGCTGGAGATCGACCTCGGTACGCAGAATCACCGAAGCGGTGCCACCGAGATCGCGACCTTCGGACGAGATATTCTGCTGGGGAAGGTTCGCGGCTCGCCCTACGTTGGTGTCTCGTCTTTCCAATACAACGCGAAGCTGCGGACGCAAAATGCCGTTATGCGTATGTCACTTGGCATGCTGCAGCGGGCCATAAGGAAGGAGACAGGAAAGTTCGGCAAGAGCGTAGCGATTCTGACACACTCCGGGGCGTCTGCGGCCAAAATTTCTGCGGCCCTTAACGCGGAACCGAAGCCGGTTCGCCACAAGCTCTCGTTCGACGAAGCCGAAGCGATGTTGACGGCGCGCTTCGCGGCGTTTCTCCTTGAACCCAAACGTGACTTGGAGCGAATGGAGGATCTCGCGACGGCTCTCGAACTGCTGGCGACGGCAAAGCGGGCTAACGGCCTAGCCGCGGCGAAACAGTGGCAAAAGTGGGCGCTCAAGGCTAAGGCTGGCGAGGTCTCAAGAGCGCGGTTCGTTCAATGTGTGGTGGCCGTCATGGACGAGCTGGGAAGGCAAGGCTTTACAGGCGACCCCGCGAGGGACTGGACCCGCGTTAAGACGGCCTTGCGGGCAGCCGGCGACGAACACTTGACGCAGGCAGCAAAGAACCTAGATTACCTGGTCGCCTTTAACCGGGGAAAGCGAATCAGTGGTGGGCTTGGCGCGGTGTGGACGCGCGACGGGGAGTACACAGGCGCACGGCAGGTACTCGACTTGGCTTTAGCGCAGGATCAGATTCTTGGTGGCATCGACGATCCGCCAGGCGTCCAGGTCATGACAATCCACAAGTCCAAGGGAAAACAGTTCGATGGAGTGATTGTCGTCCGTGAGGGGCGGCACGACGGCGAGCAGATGGTGTCATCGTTCGTGTGGTGGGGAGACGAGCCTCCGTATTACCGAAGTCGCAAGATACTTCACGTAGCCATCACTAGAGCGAAAGCTCACACATTGATGCTTGGGCCGATTTGGCCGGTTTGCCTCATCATTGGCCCGCACAAGTTGTAAAATTCGTATCTGAAGCAGTGCGTAGGCGCGGTGACAAAAGAACCGCACCCTCGTCCGCTCAGCGGATGTGATTCCCCAGGCAGGGTTCGGGTCCGCACAATCGGGTTGACCGATCATTCGAGCGCCGCGGCAAGATCGGTCAGCGCAAAGTCGTTCCCCTTGAATAAGAGCGGCTCACCGCGCTGCTTGGCCAGGGCGTAGGAAAAGCAGTCGCCGTAATTCAGCCCGGCCGGGTGGCGGCCCTTGCCGAAGTGCAACCAAGCCGCGTAGGCAAGACGGGCCAGATCGGCATCGAATGCCACGACCTCCATATCCAACCGGGTCAACAATTCCTGCAAGCCCTCCTGGCCGATGCGACCGCGTCGGGCCGTTGCCACCTGCATGGCCTCTACCCAGGTGGGTGCTGCCATGCACAGCCGCGCTGCTGCCGCAAGCGCCTGTGCGTAAGCGTGCGCGTCGTCCTCGACGAATAATACGGCCAGCAGGGCCGAGGTATCGACAACCAAGCCGTCAGCGGTCATCCCGGTAGGCCGTTATCGTCGTAACCGAGGATCTCGTCAGCGCTACGCTCATCCAGCACGGGCGCCCGAGCCACTTGTTCGGCGATGGCCATGATCTCCTCGCTCGTGATCCGCTGCCGCGCCGCGGGTGCTTCGCCGCGCAGGCGATCAAGCAGGACAATGGTCTCTTTGTTCACAGAGCGATGATGCGCCTTGGCCTGGTGCTTAAGCCAGACATACAGTTCGACTGGTACGTCACGCAGGGTCATTGTGGGCATCGGTGTTCTCTCGCAGTCATAACGATGTCATTATGCCATCGCGCTGCCATCATCGTCACCCTTTGGTTGAGGTTTGTGGCGGGCGCCTGAGCAGTTCCAAAAGTCCGGGGTCACAAAAGTCCGGGGTCACACAAAGTCCGGGGTCAGGTCTTTCCTTTTTCCCAAACAAAGTCCGGGGTCAAACAAAGTCCGGAAGTCCGGGGTCAAAAAGAAGTCCGGGGTCAGGTCTTTCCTTTTTCCCAAAAAAAAGTTCGGAAGTCCGGGGTCAGGTCTTTCCTTTTTCCCAAAAAAAAGTTCGAAAAAGTTCGCGGAAGTCCGCGAAAGTTCGGGGTCAGGTCTTTCCTTTTTCCCAAAAGTCCGGGGTCAAAAAGTCCGCAAACAAAAGTCCGGGGTCAGGTCTTTCCTTTTTCCTGCAGGGTGTTAGACTCAGAGCATGGCAAGACCCCTTCGTCTGGAGTTCGCGGGCGCGCTTTACCACGTAACAGCACGGGGTGACGGCCGCGAGGACATCTATCTTTCCGACGGCGATCGGCAACTGTTCCTCGCCATCCTGGGCGCGGTGTGGGAGCGCAGCAACTGGCAGATACACGCCTACTGCCTGATGACCAATCACTACCACCTGCTGATCGAGACTCCGGATGCGAACCTGGCCAAAGGCATGCGCCAGCTCAACGGTGTTTATACTCAGCGATTCAATCGCATGCATGGGCGAGTCGGACATGTGTTTCAAGGGCGCTACAAGGCGATCCTGGTGCAGAAGGAATCCTATTTTCTGGAGTTGACCCGCTACGTGGTGCTCAACCCGGTGCGCGCCGGGATCGTTCCTGCGCCGGGGCAATGGCCATGGAGCAGCTATCGGGCAACGATCGGTGCGGCACCCTCGCCCGAGTGGTTGAATACGCGCGATATCCTTGCCGCATACGGCGCAACCGCGGAGGAGGCCGGCAGGCGCTACATGTGCTTCGTCGCGGACGGCATAGGCCAGCCGTCACCGTGGGATCAGATGAAACAGCAAGTGTTTCTCGGTTCCGATGCGTTTGTGGAGGCGATGCAGCAGAAGGTCCCTGGCGGCCGTGACCTGCGTGAAGTCCCGCAGGCGAAGGCGCCGCGAATCGTCAAACCGCTGGCGTACTACGCCCGCAAGCATGTTGATCGGGATGGTGCGATCGTGGCGGCCTACGCGAGCGGTGGCCATACGATGCAGGTCATCGCCGATTATTTCGGCTTGCACTACTCGCGTGTCAGCAAGATTGTCTACGCAGCAAGTCAAACCAGGCGAAAGGGGACCGAAGGGACCTGACGCCGAGTCCCGCTGACTCCGATCTCTCCCGGAAGGAAAAAGGAAAGACCTGACCCCGGTCCTTGCGGAAGGAAAAAGGAAAGACCTGACCCCGGTCCTTGTGTGACCCCGGTCCTTGTGGAAAGACCTGACCCCGGTCCTTGTGCGGTCCTTGTGTGACCCCGGTCCTTGCGTGACCCCGGTCCTTGCGTGACCCCGGTCCTTGCGTGACCCCGGTCCTTGCGGTCCTTGCTTGGTTCGTCATTCCGGTTTGGATGCGGAATCCAGGGCCAGGCAGGGCCAGCGCTCAAGCTTGGGCGGTGTGCCGGCTGAGGGTTACCGTCCTTGGCACTGGGTCCCGGCATCCATGCCGGGACGACGGAGGTCGGGGTTCGCTGCGTGGTTCGTCATTCCGGTTTGGATGCCGGAATCCAGGGCCAGGCAGGGCCAGCGCTCAAGCTTGGGCGGTGTGCCGGCTGAGGGTTACCGTCCTTGGCACTGGGTCCCGGCATCCATGCCGGGACGACGGAGGTCGGGGTTCGCTGCGTGGTTCGTCATTCCGGTTTGGATGCCGGAATCCAGGGCCAGGCAGGGCCAGCGCTCAAGCTTGGGCGGTGTGCCGGCTGAGTGTTACCGTCCTTGGCACTGGGTCCCGGCATCCATGCCGGGACGACGGAGGTC
>CAYYAY010000032.1:0-63242 GCA_964470155.1 uncultured Lamprocystis sp.
AACATCTGGTTACGAAAAACGAGAAACGAGAAACGAAAAACCAACAACGACGGGTATAAGCTTTAAGGTTAACGTCATGCAAGCCCGAACTGGAGACCTGATCATGATCCGGCCATCGCTGAATTGTTTACGACGTCGTGCTGTTCCGTGCCACCGGGTCTTAGGGGTGGCGCTCGTGCTCTTGCTCGCGGCGGCCGCCGTCGCGGCGGACGGTCTGGCGCAGGTCAAAGAGCGTGGCGTCCTGCGCCATCTGGGCATTCCTTACGCCAACTTCGTCACCGGCGCCGGGGACGGCATGGATGTCGAACTGATGCGCGCGTTTGCGGGGCACTTGGGTGTGCGGTACCAATACGTGCAAAGCGACTGGGCCGAGATCATCGGCGATCTGACCGGGCGCACCGTGAAGAGCAAAGGTGACGACTTCGAGGTCGTTGGTAAGGCCCCGATCCGTGGCGATGTGATCGCCAACGGCATGACCGTAATCCCCTGGCGGACCAAGGTCGTCAGTTTTGCGGATCCGACCTTCCCGACTCAAGTGTGGCTGGTGTCGCGGGCCGATCTGCCGGTGTCACCCATTGAGCCCGGCCCGATCCTTGCCCAGGATATCCTGGCCACCAAGGCGTTGATGCCGAAACGCACGTTGCTCGGCATGGCGAACACCTGCCTCGATCCGGACCTCTACGACATCAAGGCGACCGGCGCCAAGGTCTCGCTCTTCAAGGGCACCCTCAACGAGCTGGCCCCGGCGGTCATCAACGGCGAGTCCGAGTTGACCCTGCTCGATGTCCCGGATGCGCTGGTCGCCCTGCAGAAATGGCCGGGGGAGATCAAGGTCATCGGACCGGTGAGTGAGCGTCAGGACATGGCTCCGGCCTTTCGGCCAGGCGACAATGATTTGCGCGACGCCTTCAATCAGTTCCTGGCACAGTTGAAGGCAAGCGGGGAGTTCAGGCGGATCGCACTGGCCTACTACCCCTTTGTGGTGGACTATTTCCCCGACTATCTGCCGGAATCGCCGGCGGCGCTTGCCGACTGATCCGGTTTTCGGTGGTCCGTCACACTCCCCGTCCGCCCCCGTCCCGTGATCACGGATTCGCCCCAGCGCGGCACACCCTGATGGGAAAGAATCCGTTAATCCGGCACCTGATCGCCGTCGCTTGAGGTTATGCTTTAGGCTAGCGTCGCAGGCCGCCCCCCGGCGTCAACGGGTGGATGTCGGCCCGAGGCGGCGACCGTGCTTGCCCCGCGTTCAGCGACGACGAACAGCCATTCGTGCCGGAGTACGACAACGAGTATGTACGAGCCCAAGTCACGGGGTCCGTTGAGTCATCTGAGACCCAGGTATGGCGTTGCCACGATCCTGATCAGTGTCGTCCTGACGCTCTACGTCGGTTTTCTCCTGGTGGCGAACTACTGGTCAGCCACCAACCTGCGCCAGACGATGGAGGAGCAGCGGCGCCTGGAGAGCGGCCGGCGCGTGGCGGCGCTTCAGTATTTCTTCAGCGAACGGCGCGACGATCTGGCCAATCTGGCCCTGTCCCGCGAGGTGGCCGGATTCTTCGAGAATCGGGCGCTGGGGATGAGTATGCGCTATGGGCTCAGCCAGAGTCTGGTTCCCATCAACACCCGGTTTTCCGAACTGATCGATCGTAAACGGATCGGGGGTCAGGCGATCTACCAGCGGCTGGTTCTGCTCGATGAGTCCGGTGCGGTGTTGGTCGATGCGGTCGATGAGGGTGCGGGTGACCCGCAGGAGCGCTCCTGGAAGTCCCTGCTCAGCCCTGGACACCAGCACGGGGATATCCTGGTGCTGGACGACGGACGGACCCTGGCGGTGTCCCTCGCCCACGAGTTCAAAGGTGTATATGCGGGCCAGCTCCTCGCCTTTCTCGATGCCGGTCTGGTGGTTCGTGAGGTCCTCAACCTGGGTCGGAGCGGCGACGATACCGCGGTGGCGGCCATCGTCAACGGCACCCTGCAGGGCTTGGGCGGTGTCTTGAACCCCGAGTTGAGCCGCCTCGTGCCGACTCCCGACCTGGTGGACGGGAAGGTGTTCGAGTTCAGGGACGGCCCGGCGGGCGAGGGTGAGCGCATGATTGCGTTGGCCCGGCTCATCCCCAACACCGACTTTGTTCTGCTCGACATCATGTCCGCGGTCCGACTTCACGGCCGGCTGGAGCCCTGGCACCTGTTCTTCGGCATGGCAAGCCTGGCGGTGGTGGTGCTGCTCGGGGTTTTCCTGATCCTGCGGCTCAACATCCGTGCGGTCGCGTTGCAGGCGCACCTGCGCGAGAGCGGGTTGCGCGAGCGGGCGGTGCAGGAAAAAAACCTGCAACTGGAACAGGAGATTCGTGAACGGCAGCGCGTGGAGAGCGAACTGCGCGACTCCAAAGAGGCCGCCGAGTCCGCCAACCGGGCGAAGAGCGAGTTTCTCGCCAACATGAGTCACGAGATCCGCACCCCGATGAACGGCGTCGTGGGTATGACCAATTTGCTGCTGGAAACGCACATGAACCAGGAGCAGCAGGAATACGTCAACGTGGTACGCAACTCGGCGGACGCCCTGCTCAACGTCATCGACGACATCCTGGATTATTCGAAGGTTGAGGCCGGCAAACTCAGCCTGAACACGTCGGACTTCAGTCTGCGCGACCTGCTGGAAGAGCTGGCGGACATGTTCGCCGACAAGGTTGAAGGCCGGGAACTGAGCTTCGCCTGTATCTGTGACCGGCGGGTCCCTGATTGGCTGCACGCGGACTCCGGACGGCTGCGCCAGGTGCTGATCAATCTGATCGGCAATGCGGTCAAGTTCACCGAGCGGGGGGAGGTGGAAGTGCGGGTGAGCCTCTGGCCCGATGGCGGGGACGCGCCGCGGCTGCGCTTCGAGGTGCGGGATACCGGCATCGGCATCGCCCCGGATCGCCAGGGCCTCCTGTTTCAGTCATTCTCGCAGGTCGATACGTCGTTCACCCGCCGCTACGGCGGCACCGGCCTGGGGCTCGCCATCTGCCGGGCACTGGTGGAACTGATGGACGGAACCATCGGCATGGAGAGTCGGGAAGGGGAAGGCTCGCGGTTTTGGTTCGAGTTGCCGGTCCGGCCGGCCACGGGACTCGGCCCGGCGATGCCGCCGCGGATCGCCGGAGCACGGGTGCTGATCATGGACACGCTGGCCAGTTCACGCGAAGCGGTCATCGAGACCCTCGCCTATGCGGAGCTCCCGGCCGTCGCCGTGGACGATGTCGCGGCCGCTATGGATGAATTGCTGCTGGCCGAAGATCGTGGTGAGCCGTATCAGCACGTGGTCATCATCCTGCGGGAACCGGCGGGCGAGGCTGACCGGCTGTTGGAGTTGTTACCCGAGCAGCCCTGGCAACAACCCATCCGGATGTTGGTTCTGGTTGCGCAGTCCCGCCGTCGCGACCTGCGGTTGGACGAAGCGATCCCGGTGCGCGTGCTGACCCTGCCGGTGCATCGGGCAGCCCTGCTGGAGGCGCTCGGCTTGCGCTGTCCGGAGGCGCCGCCGGCGGATCCGCTCGCGGTTCCGGTGGCGGACCGCGAGCGTGCATCGATCCTCCTGGTGGAGGACAACAAGATCAATCAGAAGGTGGCGCTCGCGATGCTCGACAAGATGGGCTACCAGGTGGATGCGGTGGACAATGGCGCGCTGGCGGTGGCGGCGGTGGGCCGCGAGACCTATCGCTTGGTGCTGATGGACATCCAGATGCCCGAGATGGATGGGCTCGAAGCCACCCGGCGCATCCGCGCGGCGGAGGAGGCCGGCCTGCTCCAGCCGACCTCCGGCTTGCGGCACCTGCCGATCATCGCGATGACCGCCCACGCCCTGGAGTCCGATCGCCAATTGTGCCTGGAGGCCGGCATGGATGACGTCATCACCAAGCCGGTCAAACCCCGCGTTCTGGGCGAGACCCTGGCGCGGGTGATGCGGGAATGTGCGTAAGGGTCAGCCGCCGAGCCGGGCGACGACGCGGTCGAGGATGACACGCGCCTCGGCGGCCACCGCGTTGGTCGCCGCATCGTCGGCCAGCCCGAGTACCGTGACCGGATCCATGAAATCCACCGCGGTGCGGCCGGCGGAGACCTCCCGAACCACCAGATTGCAGGGCAGGAGCACGCCGGCGGCAGGTGCGGACTGGATCACCCGCTTGGCCAAGCCGGGGGCGCAGGCGCCGAGGATTCGGTAAGCGGCGGTCTCCTCGCCGAGCTTGGCCTTGAGGATCGCCGCGACATTGACATCGCTCACGATGCCCAGCTTCTCTGCCGCCAGAGCGGCCTGCACCTGCTCCAAGGCCGCGTCGAAGGGCAGGTCGATTTCTACACCAAACACATAGTTCATGAACGTTCTCCCGAGAGGTCAACGGGTGGGGCCGGTGGCGGGGTGCCGACCCGAGCGGCGCAAAGTATACGGAACGGTTTTGCGGTTTCGGTTTTTCGTTTTCAGTTAAGGACTATCAACTATTGGGTTACGCGAAACGAGAAACGAGAAACGAAAAACCAACAACGACGGGTATAACACCTGAGCCTCGTGCCAAACACGCGCACCGTCAATCCAAGGCTGAAGCCTTGGACTCCTGCGCTCAGTTCGCCTTGGCCGCCGGCTGCTGCCGCATGGACAACAGCCCGGCGACGAGGACCGCCACCGAGACAATCAAGACAACGATCGAGGCCAGCGCATTGATCTGCGGTGAGACGCCCATGCGAACGCTGGAATAAACCACCATCGGCAGCGTGGTGGAGCCGGGGCCGGCGACAAAGCTCGAGATCACCAGGTCGTCCAACGACAGCGTAAAGGCCAGCAGCCAGCCGGAGAGCAGTGCCGGGGCGATCAGCGGCAGGGTGATGCTCATATAAACCCGCAGCGGGCGCGCCCCGAGATCCATCGCCGCCTCCTCCAAGGAGCGGTCCATCTGTGACAGGCGCGAGCGCACGACCACGGCCACGAAGGCGGTGCTGAAAGTGATATGGGCGATGGTGATGGTGGTGAAGCCGCGCCCGGCCGGCCAACCCACCAGTTGCTCCATGGTGACGAACAGCAGCAACAGCGACAGGCCGGTGATGACTTCGGGCATGACCAGCGGTGCGGTCAGCAGGAGTTGGAATCCGGTCCGGCCGCGGAAGTTGCCATGCCGCACCAGGGCGTTGGCGGCAAGGGTTCCCAAGATCACCGCGAAGGTGGCATTGGTGGCGGCGATGCGCACGGACAACCAGGCCGCGTCCAGCAGTTGCCGGTTGTGCAGCAGTTCCCCATACCACTTGGTGGAGAAGCCGGACCACACGGTCACCAGCCGGGATTCGTTGAACGAATAGATCACCAGCAGCAGGACCGGGATATAGAGGAAGGCGAGCCCCAGCGCCAGGAACAGATATAGTTTCCAGCGGCTGCGGTTCATAGCTCGTCACCTCCGATGCGTTGCTCCAGGCGCTGCATCATCACAAAGGGAACCACCAGGACGCCGAGCAAGCAGATGGCGAGCGCGGCGGCGAGCGGCCAGTCCTTATTGCTGAAGAATTCGGTCCAAAGCATTTTTCCGATCATGAGACTGTCGGGGCCGCCCAATAAATCCGGGATCACGAACTCGCCCACCACCGGGATGAACACCAGCATGGAGCCGGCCACGATGCCGGGCAGCGACAAGGGCAACGTGACCTTCAGGAAGGCTTTGAAGGGTCGGCATCCCAGGTCGGCCGCCGCCTCCAGCAGACTGAAATCGAGCCGCGTGAGGTTGGCGAAGAGCGGCAGGATCATAAAGGGCAGGTAGGAATAGACCACCCCGATATAGATTGCGGTCTGAGTGTGCAGGATCGTCAGCGGCTGATCGATGAGTCCGAGCGACAGCAGCAGATTATTCAGCAGACCGTTCGGCTTCAGGATGCCGATCCAGGCATAGACGCGGATTAGGAACGAGGTCCAGAACGGCAGGATGATCAGCATCAGCAGGATGACCCGCCGCCGCTCCGGCGCGGTGGCGATGGCATAGGCCATGGGATAGCCGATCAGCAGGCACAGGATGGTACAGACCAGGGCGACCCAGAGTGAATTGAGGAAGGCGGCCAGGTAGAGTTCATCACTGAAGACCGTGACGAAATTCTGGAGGTTGAGCCGCACCTGCAGTACGCCATCGTCGACCCACTCCCACAGACTGGTGTAGGGGGGTTGGGCGAGTGTCGTCTCCGCCAGGCTGATGTGCAGCACGATGGCGAAGGGTGCCAGAAAGAACAGCCCCAGCCATAGATAGGGCGTGCCGATGTTCACGATCCGCGCCCACTGCCGGTCGCGCAGGTGCAGCCGCATGAACAACTCCCGAATCATAGTGTTCTTCCGTCAATGATGAGTCAGAAATAAGCTAAACAATGAATACCATCATTGCCGTTCGCGTTACTCCGTCAGGACCACGCCGCTGGTGGGCGACCACTCCATCGCGACCTCTTGTCCCCAGGTCAGGGCTTGCTCGGTCCGTGGGTGGACATTGGTCAGCGTCATTTCCACCAGCATGTCCGGACTCACCCGCACGCGGTAGATCGAGACGTCTCCCAGGTAGGCAATGTCTTCAACCACACCCTTGACCTGATTGATTCCGTTCTCTTGATAGGTGGAGCAGATTTGCAGTTTCTCCGGACGGATCGCGACCGTGACCGGGGTGCCGATGGCATGCGGGTGCAGGTCGCGCATGTGCAGTCGCCGACCCAGGCTGGATTCGATCAATACCTGGTCATCCTGCGTCTCCACCACTCTGCCGTCGAACAGGTTCACGAGGCCGATGAAATCGGCGACGAAGCGGTACTCCGGATATTCATAGATGGCAGTGGGGGTGTCCACTTGCAGGATCTGGCCGGCATTCATGACCGCGATACGCGTGGACATGGTCATCGCCTCTTCCTGATCGTGGGTGACGGTCACGAAGGTGATGCCGATGCGCTCCTGAAGGTTCACCAATTCGAATTGCGCGCTCTCGCGCAGGCGCTTGTCCAGTGCACCCAGGGGTTCATCGAGGAGCAGCAGTTTGGGGTGCTTGGCGAGGGTGCGGGCCAGCGCGACGCGCTGGCGTTGGCCGCCGGACAGCTGATCGGGTTTACGCCGGCGCAGTTCCGAGATCTGGAGCAGCGCCAGCATTTCGCCGACCCGTTCCGCGCGTTCCTTGCGCGGCATGCGGTCCTGTCTCAGGCCGAACTCCACATTCTGCTCCACCGTCATGTGGGGAAACAGGGCATAGGACTGGAACATCATGTTGACCGGCCGGGAATAGGCCGGGATATCGGTCACATCAGCCCCATCGATATAGATACGCCCGGCCGAGGGCCGCTCCAGCCCCGCCAGCATGCGCAGCAGGGTGGATTTGCCGCAACCGGAACTCCCCAGGAGCGAGAAAAACTCGCCCTGGAAAATGTCCAGCGACACATCGTCGACCGCGTAGACGTCACCAAACTTTTTGGTGACATGGTCGATGCGCACATAGGGTGCGGCCTTGGGGTCCTGCCAGGGTTCCAGTTTGCGCCGTTCCGCGGAGTTCGCCATAGTACTTCCGGTTCCTGTCGAATCAGCGCTCGGCCTTGATCCGTGTCCACAGGTTGTTCAGCTTGCGCTGGGCCTTGTCGGTCGGGGTCTTGAGCACGAACAGCTTCTGTTTCACCGCAGCCGACGGGTAGACGCCCGGGTCGGTGCGCACCGCCTCGTCGAGCAGCGCAGTCGCCTCCAGGTTGGGATTCGCGTACATCACATAGTCGGAAATGTCGGCCACTACCGGCGGCTCCAGGATATAGGCGATGAAGGCGTTGGCCGCCGCCGGGTTCGGGGCATCCTTGGGGATTGCCATCACGTCGGTCCACAGCACCGCCCCTTCGCGCGGGATACGGTAGCCGACCTCGACGCCCTTCTTAGCCTCTTCCGCACGGCTCTTGGCCTGCAGGATGTCCCCGGAGTAGCCGTGGGCAACACAGAGGTCACCATTGGCCAGGTCGCTGATGTACTGCGACGAATGGAAATAGCGGATGTTCGGGCGCGCGTTTCTCAGGACCTGCGCCGCGGCCTCCAGGTCCTGGTCCGAACGGCTGTTCGGGTCTTTGCCGAGATAGGCGAGTGCGGCGGAGAAGGCCTCGGTCGCATCGTCGAGCATACTGATGCCGCACTCTTTGAGCTTGGCGGCTTGCTTGGGGTCGAAGACGATGGCCCAGGTATCGGTCGGGGCGTCCGCGCCCAAGGCGTCCTTCACCTTTGCGACGTTGACGCCCAGACCGGTGGTGCCCCAGAGATAAGGCACCAGGTACTTGTTGTCCGGGTCGATGTCCTGCAGCGTGGCGTAGACCGCCGGATCCAGTTTCGCCAGGCCCGGCAGCTTGGACTTGTCGACCGGCTGGTAAATTCCGGCCTGAATCTGGCGCGCGCCGAACGGACGCGCGGTGGGGAACACCACGTCATAGCCGCTGCTGCCGGCGAACAGTTTGGCTTCCAGCACATCGTTGGCGTCGTAGAGGTCCAGCACCGGCCGAATGCCGGTGCGTTCCTGGAACTTGGCCAGGGTGTCCTCGGCGAAATAATCGTTCCAGTTGTACAGATGAACCGTCTCTTCGGCGCTGACGGCGGTGTTTGCGGACAGCAGAGCGGCCATCAGGGCCGGCAGAGCGAGGCGCAGGGCGGTGAATTTAGGCAACTGTAGTTCTCCCAAGTCAAAGGGTCGAAGCTGTCAAGGACGGTTCGTCGTGGAAGCCGCGCGGGCGTGTGCGCGGAAGATCGCGATCCTACTGCAAATCGCGGCCCGCGAATATCCCGATGATCACGGGTCTCCCGGCGTGTCCGACCGCTGGTCCGATCGATTGTCCGACAAATGCCTGGACAAGGCTTGGACATTTAGTCGAATATTGGGCCATCGAATCATAGATACCGAGGGCTGGCCGATTGACTGAGATGGACACGCAAAATTCGCCGACTTACCGGATCGGCACGGTCTCGCGGTTGACCGGGGTTCCGGCTGATACGCTGCGGGTGTGGGAACGCCGCTACAACGTGGTCACCCCCATCCGCTCGGAGGCCGGCACGCGACTCTATGACGCGGAGGATGTGGGCCGCCTGACCCTGATCAAGCGTCTGGTGGAGCGGGGTGATGCGATCAGCAGCGTCGCTTCACTGAGCCTCGCCCAACTGCGCGAGCGGGTGAGCGGGGCGGATCTGTCGACCCCTGAGCCGGCCTGGGCGCGGCCCTGCAAGATCGCGGTCATGGGGGCAGGATTGGCGGGCCGACTGCGGGGCGGGGACCTTGACCTTGCGGGGGTGGAGATTCTTGGCCTGTTCGAGCGGCCGGACGCCTTGCTGGCCGGGGTCGGCGCGGATGCGCCGGATTTGCTGCTGCTGGAGTATCCCACGGTGCACGCGGATCAGGTGCGCGAGATCGGCCACCTGCTGGCCCAGTCCGGGGCCACGCGGGCGCTGCTGGTCTATCACTTCGCCTCGCGCGGAACCCTGGAGCGCCTCGAGGCGCGGCATATCACGACCATACGGGCGCCACTCGAACTCGCCGAATTGCGGCGCCGGTGTATTGCTCTGCATCAGGGGCAGTCGGGTCAGCAGGCAGGCGCGCAGCGTCTGGCCGACGGGGCTGCCGGTCCGGATGTCGATCTGTCCCAGCCGATCCCCGCCCGGCGTTTTGCCGATGCCCAATTGGCCTGCATCGCCATGGCCTCACCGACCGTGCGCTGCGAGTGTCCGCACCATCTGGTGGATCTGGTCGCGGCCCTGTCCGCCTTCGAGGCCTACAGCGAAGAGTGCGAGGTCCGGCATGCCGATGACGCCGCCCTGCACGCCTACCTCCACGCCGCGACCGCCCATGCCCGGGCCACGATGGAGGCTGCTCTGGCAAAGGTCGTCGCGGCTGAGGGGATCGCGATCGAGCCGCAGTCGGGGTGACTGGGCAAGACACCACGACCAGCAGGCGGTCGGACTTCAAGCGATTCCCAGGCGGGCGTCGGCGACGCGACTAGTCCGATCGTTCTGCCGGATCGAGCGGCGACCTTGCCAGGAAATGCTTGACACAGTTACCATGGTATTGCCGGAACGCCGAAACAGGCTTTACCATCGGTTGATTCGGATGTGACCGCGCGGGCGGTTCGTCCGCGCGCGGTCGCCGCTTTTTCAGCTTTACCGAATCCTCAACCGGATCACAGGACCGCTCATGTTCAAGGCGATCTCGCGCAGTCTCCTGACACCATTCATCCTGGCCGGGCTCTATCTGATCCCGGTCAACCTGTTGCTGAACCTGCCGGCGGCCCAACAGTGGCTGAACAGCCTGCAACCGGATGTGCTGACGCTGACCTGGGAGCGGGCCTGGTCCTGGTATCCGTTGCGGGTGCAGGTGCGCGGGCTCGCGGCGGATGGGCAGACCGCGGTTGAGCAATGGCAGGTGGATGCCGACACTGCCGGTGCTTCCGTTGCGCTGGTGCCTTTGCTGCGCGGCCAGATCCGCATCCACGACCTGGACCTCAATGATGTTCGGGTGAGCCTGCGTCCGCGGCCGCAGTCGGGGCAGGACGACCCGGCACTGCGCCCGTTCTACCCGGTGATCCGCCATCGTGATCCGACGGCCGTCGCCGCGCCGCCGCCGCCGGCCGGCGGACCGCTGGTGCTGGCGGTGGAGAATCTGCGCCTCACCGGCGAGACACAAGCCTGGATCGGTCACATTCGCACGGCCCTCACCGGTACCCTGGGCGGCAGCTTCAGTCTGGATACCGGCACCGGACAGGTGGGACTGGCCAACGCCGATCTGGATCTGCGGCTGCCGGCGTTGGCGATCGGCCCGGACAAGGATCTGCTGCGGAACGCGGCGGCGCGCGGCCGGATCGAGGTGCAGCCTTTTATCATGACCGCGATCAGCGGCCTGGACGCGCTGCGGCTGCTGACGATCAATGCCGAGGTGGACCTGCCGGTCGAACGCCTGAGCGTCCTGAGCCACTTACTGCAGCTGGACGGCCTCACGCTCGACGGCAGCGGACGGCTGCACGGGCGGCTGCATCTGGAGCACGGCGACCTGCGCGGCGATACGGACCTGATGCTCGACGCCGATCGATTGCGCACCGGGATCGGCCGCTTCGGCTTCGCTGGACATGGTACGGTGCAAGTGCGGGTCGATCCTCAGGACGAGCAGGACTTGGTGGTGCGCTTCGCGACCTTGGAGGTGCTGCTGGCCGAGGACGGGGCTGGATCCGGGGCCGATCGCACACCGGCCGCTCCCGCGCGGGGCGAGGCGCCCGCGGCCGCCCTGCGGCAGCTTTACAGCGGACAGGATGTGTCGCTGACGCTGCACCTTGCCGCGCCGGAGCGCAAACACGACATCACCCGGCTGAGCGTGGCGATTCCGGAGTTCACGGTGCCTGATCTGTCCGTGTATCAGCGGTTCTTGCCTCCCCAATCCGGCCTGGTGTTACACGGGGGCCAGGGTCAGTTGTCCGGACGCGCCGAGCTGTCACGCGAGACCCTGTTGCTGGATCTGCTGCTGACGGGCGCCGATGCGGATCTCGCCTACCATGACCAAGGCTTGCGCGCCGATCTGGATCTCCGGTTGCGGATCGCGGGGCAGGCGGCGGCGGGGGAGGGCCGGGCACCGAACCACCGTTCGAAACGGCGGCCGAAGCCGGCGGCGGTGCTGGATCTCAGCGACAGCCACCTGCGTCTGGACGATGTCCGGGTCAGTCTGCCGGATCAGGCGCAACCGCGCCCCTGGCAGGCCGCCCTCGCCATTGCGGAGGGTCACGTTCAGTTACCGCTGACGGGTGCTGAGCTGGCGCATGGCGCCATGCTGTCGCTGGCCGAGCGCATCGCTCACCGCGGGGCTGCCGCCTTTCTGGACATGACGGACGCGCGGTTGCGGGCCCGGTTGGACGCGCCGCAACTCAACTGGATCGCGGCGCTGATTCATCATCCCATGGGCCTTGCCTTGCGCGGCAGCGGTGCGGTGGATGTGGATTTGCGGCTGGTGGACGGCTGGCTTGGCGCCGACAGCGCATTGGTGGTGAAGACGCAGGACCTTGGCATCGATCTGCTGGATCACTCGGCGACCGGGGCGGGTGAGGTCAAGTTGCGGGTCGACCAGGGTGGACGGCATCCGTTGCTGGCGCTGGATGCCGGGTTGACCGATGCCCGACTGGGGCCCGCGGATGCGCCACGCCCGGAGTTGGAGCAGGCGCGGTTCGAACTCGCGGTGCGGGCGCGCAATCCGGATGCGCACGGCCGGGGCGCCGTCATGACGATCGATCTGCGTGTGCCTCGAGCGCGGGTCAGCGACATGAGTGTCTACAATCCCTATCTGCCGCCGCAGAGTCCGGTGCGGTTCGTGGCCGGCGAGGCCGAGGTCAGTGCCGACCTGTCCCTGGCGCCCAATCAGGTTAAAGGGCAAGCGATCCTCGACGGCAAGCGGCTGCGGATGCAAGTGGCCGGCGAGGACATCACGACCGACCTGCGCCTGGATGTCCTGGTGCGCGACGGCAATGTCGCCAAGCGGCGCTTCAACATCGCCGGCAGTGCGCTGCGCTTGCACCGGGTGCAGGTGACCGGCAAAGCGCAGACGTACCGGCAACCGGACTGGCATGCCCTGGTGCAGGCGGAACGGGCGCAGGTGCAGTGGGGCCGGCCGCTCACCCTGGATCTGGCGGCGGACATCATGGTCGCCGACTCCAGTCCATTCGTTGCCGTGCTCGATCAGCAGCGCGGAAAACATGATTGGATCGATCGGTTATTGACTGTCAAAGACTTGGCGGGTCGGGTCGAGCTGACCATCGACCAAGCGGGCGCCCGACTGCCGCACCTGCTGCTCGGCAGCCGCGAGCTCGAGGTCGGCGCCAAGGGCCGGACCACCGCCGCCGGTCCGGAGGGTGTGGTCTACGCCCGCTTCCACAATCTGGCCGGGTTGCTCGCGCAGCAGGGCGAGACCCGACACTTCGACCTGACCGACGCCCGCCGCCGGTTCGACGCTTATGTGGCGGATGCGACACCCCTGGAGCAGTCCGCGGGCGAGCACGCTTCGGCCAGTCCTGCCGCGGCCGACGGTGCCAAGACATCCGCCGCGGCCGGCACCCATCCAGGCGCTTCGCACCCGGTGGTTGCCCCCAAGGCGCCGCGGCAATCGGAAAACCCATTCCTGGAAAGTGATGGCTGATCCTCAGGCGACTGCGCGGGCGCGCCACAACGACAGGATGCGCCGGGGATCGGCATCCCGGATCGGCAGGTACAACATGGTATTTTGCGTGGTCTTAATCGCTGGCAAACGGTGCCGTCACTCGGTAGCCTGACCAGTTGCCGTGCCCTTGACCGCCCCTGAGCCCCGGTTCCCTCCGGCCAACCGATCACTGCCCCCGAGATGGATTTTGCATCATGACTGATATCCCTTCGCGCTCCACTCCTGACACGCACCAGCGGGGCGCCGACAAGGTGGCGCGTATCCCGATCAAGGTCGAGCCGGTCGCGGAGGTGCTGCGTAAGCCCTCCTGGATCCGCGCCCAGGCGCCGCTCGGCGAGGGTGTGGCGCGGATCAAGCGCATGCTGCGCGAGGCGCAATTGGCCACCGTGTGTGAGGAGGCCAACTGCCCGAATCTGGGTGAGTGTTTCAACCACGGCACCGCCACCTTCATGATTCTCGGCGATGTCTGCACCCGCCGTTGTCCCTTCTGCGACGTCGCCCACGGCCGTCCCCGGCCGGTCGATCCGGCGGAGCCGGGGCACCTGGCGCAGTCGATCGCGGCCATGGGGCTGCGTTATGTGGTCATCACCTCGGTGGATCGGGACGACCTGCGCGACGGCGGCGCCGCACACTTCGCCGACTGTCTGCGCGCCGTGCGTGGCGGCTGCCCCGCGACCCGGCTGGAGGTGCTGGTGCCGGACTTTCGCGGCCGTCAGGCGGTCGCCCTGGATCAGTTCCAGGGCGCGGCGGTTCCGGATGTGTTTAACCACAACCTGGAGACGGTGCCCCGGCTTTATGCCCAGGCGCGCCCTGGGGCTGACTATCAGGGGTCGCTCGATCTGCTCGCCGAATTCAAGTCGCGCCATCATGCGGTGCCCACCAAGTCCGGCATCATGCTCGGGCTGGGGGAGACCTGCGACGAGGTGCTGGCGGTGATGGCGGATCTGCGTGCGCACGGCTGCGACCTGCTGACCCTGGGGCAATATCTCCAGCCGAGCCGCGATCATCTGCCGGTGCGGCGCTACTGGACGCCGGAGGAGTTCGCGGCCTTGCGGCGGGCCGGCGAGGCCTTGGGCTTCACCAATGTGGCGAGCGGCCCCATGGTTCGCTCGTCCTATCACGCGGATCGCCAGGCACAGGGTCTGGTGGGCGCCTGAGTCCGCGCCCGCGCTGTCCCCCATGCCCGACTGGCTCACGCTCGCGATCGCCTTCCTGGCCTTCATGGGCCTGATCACTGCGGTCCAAGTGGTTGACCATCGCGTCGCCGGGCGTTTCGGCTACCGGCCCTTCGCCTTGCCCAACCTGGCCTTCATGCTCATCCCCCACGGCCTGCTCGCCGCCTGGCTGATCACCTGGTGGTCGACCGGCGAGCCGGCCGCGGCTGCGGTCGTAGCAACACCGGCCCCGGCCCGGTGGGCGCCGGCCCTACTGGGGACCGCGATGGCGATCGGTCTGTTCCTGATCCTGTGGCGGCGCACCAGTGCCTGGATCGCGCTGTTCGCGGTACCGGTCATGGCGGCGGGCGCCTCGGTGCTGCTGGTTTCGGACCTGTTCGGCGCACTGGCGCGGGCTGGCGCGGGGCGGGATCACTGAGCCTGCCGGCCGTGCCGGCCGTGAAGGAAGCGCCCCGCACCCCGTGACAGGCAAGCCCCCGTGGGAGCGGCCTCCGGCCGCGATGCGGTTTCGCCGGGTGTCACGGTGTCAACATGCACCGCGCTGTCCCAGCGCGGCCGCAGGCTGCTCCCACAGGTGTTCAGCTGTACGTTTAGTGGTATTTTGATTGCCGGACAGCGCAGCCATCCGCTGACTCCCCGCAGCGCCGGTATTGCCGACAACCTTTGTTCCAACTCAACGGGAGACCTGATGCCATGACGGCCTACAGTGTGATCAAGACCCTGCTCATGCCGCCCGGAATCATCATCCTGATGCTTCTGGCTGCTTTCTTTCTGGTCCGCGGTGTCCTGGGACGGGTGCTCCTGTTCGGCGCCGCGTCCTTGCTGACCCTGATGAGCGTGCCGGTGGTGGCGATGCTGTTGATGGCGCCGCTGGAGCACTATCCCCCTCTGGATGTCCGTGCGGCGCTGCCGTCGCAGCCTCAGGCGATCCTGGTGCTGGGCGCCGGGCTTTACCATGATTCACCGGAATATCAGCACGATACGATCGATGGGTTCAGCTTGCAGCGGTCGCGTTACGCGGCCTGGCTGCATCGGGCGACCGGTCTGCCGATCTATGTCAGCGGCGGCGAGGTCACGGCCGACGAGCCGGCGGTCGGTGAGGCGATGGCGCGCGTGTTGCGCGAGGAGTTCCAGGTCCCGGTGGCCGGGGTCGAGAGCAACAGCCGAACCAGTTGGGAGAACGCGGCTTTTTCCAAGCCGATGCTGGAGCGGGCCGGGGTGTCGCGCGTGCTGCTGGTGAGCAGCGCCTGGCATCTGCCGCGGGCGGTGGAGGCGTTCGAGCGGGCCGGTGTCGCCGTCGTCCCGGCGCCGACCGGCTTCATCACGGGCCCGGGCTGGCAGGACACCCTGGCCCTGGTCGATTGGCTGCCGTCGGCGGCGGCCTTCAACATCAGCTACTACGCGGTCCACGAGCATCTGGGGCGGGCCTGGTACCAGGTGCGCCAATGGGTGTCGGGCGCGCCGCGCATGGCGCCGGCGGCCCATTCGTAGGGTGGTCAGTCGAACCGCAACGGCGCCACCGTGCCCGCGGCGCGGTAGGCCAGGTAATCGGCCAGCACGGTCGCGTGATCGAAGGCGAGTTGTGCGGGGAGCGCGTCCAGCGCAAAGACCTGCACGGCGCGGGCATCATCCAAGGCCGCGGGTTCGCCGCGCGCCTCGGCCACATAGACGGCGGTGACCGTGTGGCCGCGCGGGTCGCGGGCCGGGTGCGAATAGAGTCCGAGCAGGACGCGCAGCCGCACGTGCAGGCCGGTCTCCTCCAGAGCCTCGCGCACCGCGGCCTGTTCCAGCCGCTCGCCGCAGTCCACAAAGCCGCCGGGGATGGCCCAGCCGGGCGGCGGGTTGAGACGCTCGATCAACAGGATCGGACGGCCGGGGCGGTCGACCAGTTCGATGATCGTGTCCGCGGTAACCAAGGGGGTGACTGGGATTGGCATGGTCGTAGTCTCCGCCGTGCTTGATTAGTCGGTCCCGCGCCGCGGGACATGGTCGTTGTAGCGTTCCATGAGATAGCCCAGGCAGTCCTGGCGGATTACCGTCAGGTCACGGGTGAGCATGGAGGGCATCACCGGGCGGCGCAGTTTGATCTCCCCGTCTTCGAGTTGAAAGAAGCGCTTGGCCACGTCCTTGCCGTCCTCGTCGTGCACCACGAAGCCGAGTCCATGAGCGCCGGTGCGCAGGCTGGCAAAGGGGGTCCCGCGCGGCAGTTCCCGAAAGTTGAAGTGTTCGATCTCCGGATTGAGCACCAGTTCCGCCTCGGTCGGCGGCAGGCCGATGCGCAGTTCAGGCGGCACCATCACCTGCGCGACACTGTGGAACAGGTCGATGTCGTGGGGTGCCACCGCGTGGTTCGGCACCTCCAGCAGATGCAGGGCAGCGTCGACCAGGGTGCGGGCGTGCGCGACGCCCGCGGCCTCGCCGACCTTGCCGCATTCCAGCGTGACCGCCGGGCCGAGGTCCGCGAAGGCCGCGGACTGGGTCCCGAGCGGGCGGGTGAAATAGACCACGGTCCGTCCGAACAGGGTGGCCAGGTGCAGTGAGCGGTGATCCAGACGATCGACGCAGGCATAGTGCGGATTGGCGCCGGTGTTGTTGTGCAGGTCGATACTGGCAAAGACGCCGCGACGCGTCATGGCGTCAAAGACGGCCGCCATCACCTCATGCTCGGGCGTGTGCGGGTGATCGCCGCCAGGCCAGACCCGGTTGTAATCGGGTTGTTCCGGCAGGTGGCGGGCGCCGCTGGCGGCCGCGGCGACATTGCCGATGAACAGGCTCAGGGCGCGCGGCAGCCGCGGCTCACCAAAGCGCGCGATACGCTCGGCGAGCAAGGCGCGCATCGCGTCCCAGCCCACCGTCTCGTTGCCGTGCAGCAGCACCGACACGAACAGCGGCGGTTGCCGTGTGCCCGCCAGATGGATCAGTGTCGGCGCACCGAGCCGGCGGTGCAGGTCGCGGCTGTCGGCCTCGAGCAGGTCGGCGGGAAGGTGATCGAGTTCTTGCAACATGTGCATCCGCTTCCAGGTTCGTTGAATGGCGCGGCCCGGCGGTCTAGTCCAGGGTCCAGGTGTGCACCGGTCGGCCGCTCCGCTGATGCTCCAGATAGGCCGCGACCAACCCGCGCATGTCCGCTCCGTGACGTGCCACCCAGGCGCGTTGCCAGTGGGCGCCGGTGCGCGGTCGCTCCAGCCGGGCGTCGATGATGCCGAGCCAGTGGTCGATCTCGCAGCGGTCGGCGCCGACCGCGGCAAGTCCGCGCCGCGCCCGCGGCAGCAAGTCCTGTGCGAGGATATCCGAAACCGGGTGTTCATGGCCGTCCATCCATCGGATGCGTGCGGCGAGTCCTTCCCGCGCACAGGCGTAAAAGCCGGCACGCGTCGCCGCGAAGGGCAGCCGCTGCTCGGGCGGTCGCGGGTCCTGAGCCAGGTCCGCGACCGCTCCGAGATAGAGCGCGGCGTTGGCCAGACAGTCGGCGACCGTGGGTCCGGCCGGCAGCACCCGGTGCTCGATGCGCAAATGCGGACGCCCGGCGGCATCGAACCCGATCAGCGGGCGGTTCCAGCGCCAGATGGTGCCGTTGTGCAGACGCAGGTGGGCCAGTTGTTCCGGCGGCGCGTCCAGGCGTTGCGGCAGGAGCACCGGATAGCGGTCCAGGTTGGCCTGAAAGGTCTCCATGATCGAGGCCCGGGCGTACCCGAAACCGAAACTCACCCGCTCTTCCAGGATCGGACCACCCAGTGACACCGCTTGCTCGAACAGGGTAATGCGCGTTTCGTCCCACAGGTCGCGCCCGAACAGATAGGGCGAGTTGGCGCCGATCGCGACCAGCGGACCGCTGAGGATCTTGGAGGCGTTGTAGACGCGTGCCGCGGCCTGCGGCGGGACCTTGAGATGGACCTGAAAGGAGGTGGCCGCCGCCTCCAGCATCACGTCCTGCCACTCCAGTTCGAGCTGCTCACGCCCCGCGATCCGCAACCGCAGTGGCCGCTCGTGGCGCAGGGCCAGGATGCGGTCGTTGAGCGCGCGATACCGGGCGCGCGCGGTCATGGATGCGACGGTGAGGTTGGCCGGGGTGACGGTCGGCAGGATGCCGATCAGCGCCAGCCGGGCGTCGAGTCCGGCCGCCACCCCGGCGCACTGCTGCAAGGTCGCGTTCAGTTCCACCGCCAGCCGGGACAGCGCATCGCCGCGCAGCGGCGCCGGGCTGCCGTTGATCTCGACGATGAAGGTGGCCAGTTCCGGGACCACCAAGGGGTTGTTCGCCCGCGCCAGGATCTCCTCCACCCGCGGCGTCGGCGCCAGGTCCGGCCCGACCAACCAGCACTCGAGCTCGAAACCTGCCGTCGGCTCGTCGCGGTCGAAGGTGTCGTCGGCGAACCAGTGCGCGAGCAGCGCCGTCTCCGCGCGCAGACGTTCGCGGAAGTCCGCAAACTCCTGATCGGTAAAGGCCGTTGCAGTGATCGGCTGACCCATGGCGTAGCCCCTCGAGTGATCGACCATCCAAAGTATGGACGTCGCGGGCCATGGGTGCCGAAAGATGCTCGACCTCCGGCGGATGCGAGCAGCGGGTGGTTTGGAACCAGCACGCGGCGATCATCGATCAGTCTGCACTGCGCATCAACCGTCTTCCGGCCAGATCCGATGCAGCAGCGCAACCAGATCGGCATCGCCGCGCCCGGCCAGGGCGTCGGCCAACCGGCGGCGCAACCGCTGGTTGCCGCGATAGACGGCCAGATCCTTGAGCAGCCGCTCGCTGATCCGCCGCTCGCCGTCCGCCACCAGTGACAGCAGCCAGTCGAACGCCTGATCGCCGCGGTGCAGCACCGCGCCCTTGAGCAGGATTTGCTCCGCGGCGCCTTTATAGGGCGCGGCATCCCAGCGCGTGCGTAACTCAACGAGCGCCGCGGGGACTCTGGATTCGCCCAATGCCAGGGCCGCCACTTCGCGCAGATCGGGGTCGCGCTGGTCCAGAAAACGGCCGACGAAGGGGGCGGTCACCTCAGACTCTAAGCGCAGCAGGGCCAGCAGGCAAGCGCCAATGACCTCGGGTTCAGCATCGCCGGCCTGCGCCTTGGTGCGCAGGACCGATTCGGCCGCGATGGGTTCGCAACAGGCGATGGCGTCCATGACCCCGGCGCGCACCCGCGGCTCCGGGTCGATCAGCAGCGGCGTCAGTTCGGGCAAGGCGCGGGCATAGGCGGTCGCGGCCAGACCCATGGCGGCGGTGATGCGAATGTCTACCGCGGTGTCCTGACTGCCGCCCCAGGTCGGTTCCGGTTGGCGATAGCCCAGGGCGGTGAGGAAGAAGGTCACATCGGCGCAGTCCAGGGCCACCAGGGCACGGGCGATGGCGCCCTTGGCCGTGCATTGGGGGTCCTGGGTGTGGCTAAGGTCGGCCAGTCGGCGGAAGGCGGCGATCAAATCCGCCTCCAGTGGATAGACGAGCCGGTCGCCCGCGTGTCCGGCCGCGAGTGCGACCAGTCGGTAGTTGGGATCGGCAAGCGCGGTGCGCAGCGCCGCGACCGGCGCGGTGCCGGCGGCGATGGTCTCCCGCAACTCGGCGAGGCGGGTGTCGGGGGCACTGGTGCGGCGTTTCGGCATACGAGAAAGACGAGTGAGTCGTCTTATCCACCCGCCGCCAATCGGCGGATGCGTGTGGCTAGGGGTTCATCGACGATCAACTCGAAATAGTGCCGCCGGTCTGGTTCAACCGGCCCCAGCGCGTCGCCGTACCAGTCGCGGACCGGGGCGTGGCGCAGCACGATCCAATGGATGCGCCCGCCGTGATCCTGGTGGTTGCCGATGAAGAACAGACTTTCCGGGGCCTCGTGGTCGGGCAGGCGCAACTGCGTCATTGGCAGTTCCTCCTGGAGCTTGAGGAAGGCGTTCTCATCGAGTTTGACGCCGTTGACGTTGTAGTTGAGTAAGTCGCGGCCCGGGCCGGCGCGCTCGCCGCCGATGGCGTCGCGCACGACCGTGACCCGGAAGGCGGGATTGGTCGGCTGGAAGCCGGAGCGCAGCAGCAGCCCGGAACAGGACGAGAGTCGGTCCGCCTGATTGATGGCGCTGGAAATCATGATCGGCCGGCCCTCGTCATAGAGGAAGTTGGGCTCGCGTCGCGAGAACGACAGCCCCAGTCCCAACTCCAATTCGGGCAGATCGTTCTGGCGATTGCGGACATTCTGCAAGGTCACAACCTGCAGCACCTTGCGTGCCAGGCGGCAGGCCCGGGTGACCGTCAGGCTGGGGCCGTCGTCCAGGTATTCGTAGAGCGCGACGATGACCGCATCTCCCTCGACAAACAGTTTGTCCGCGCCGAATTCCGGTAGCAGCTGATTGACCGGATCGAACAGGCTCAGGCTGAAATGGGATGCGGGGTTGAGTCCGCGCGCGCGCAACTCCTCGGTGATCAGGGTGGAGCCGCGCACATCGGCTTTGAGCACCGCATGGGCGCGGATGCGCCGGTTGCGCGGACCGCCTTCACCGCGGCAGGGGAATTCGTAGAGGCTGCCGTTCGAGCGAGATAGACGGCACTCGTCCTCGTCCTCCACCAAGTGAATACCGTCCAGCACGTCGAAGGTCTTATAAGCGAGTTTCAGGTCCCGGCGCAGGGTCAGGAAGTCGACCAGATAGCGGCCCATGAGCGCCTGTCGTTGTCCTGGTGTCTGGCGCTTGCGGGCGAGCTGCATCCGCTCCAGCAACTGATGAACGGCGAGCGGATCCGGACCGCCGCGCAGCGTGGCAATGCGCTGCGCCAGGGCGCGGCGGCTGAGGCGCTCTTTTGCATAGTCCATCACCAGGGAGAAGGGCAGGGGGTAACCCAGTTGACGGCGCAGCGCGGGCAGGGCGTAGGTACACTCGATGGCATCGCCTAACCCGGCGACCTCCAGGCTGGCGACGAGTTGCCCGACCAGGTCGTGTTGAAACAGGTCCCAGTCCGGATACTGCCAGCGGGCGGCGGTGCCCTGGGCGCGGCCCTCGCCGCCCCCCTCATCGGCGGCCGGACCCACATCGAGTAAGAGCCGCAGATTGGCCGGCTCGTCGAGCCAGGTGGTGAGACCTTGACGGTATTCCACCCGCGGGACGAACCCGGCGAGCAGGATCTCGGTGGCGACGAAGCCGCGCAGTTGGCCCTGATCGCGCCGCCCAATGGTCGACGGGTGACTGTCCTGAGGTTCGGGCAAGGTCGCGCCGGTCAGCCAGGTCGGCAGGTAGTCGGCGAAGGTTGTGGTCAGACAGGTCGCGGTTCGCGTCAACCAATCGTCGATGCCGGACTCGGCCATCCAGCCGATCGGATAATCGGCGGCGAGGGCCGGCCCTTCCCCCACATCCGGAATGAACAGGATCGGGTTGAAGAGAATGCTCTCGGGCACCGGCCAGTGTTTGCCGAGGACGGCGGCACGCAGGGCCTGGACCTGGACGGTCTCGAACTTGCGGATTTGGCGAAACAGAATCTGCGCCACCCGCCGCTGCATGCCCGGCGCCTGGCGGGTCACCAGGACCAGGTGTTCGTGCAAACCACTAAGGTCCGCTGCCGCCCCGTCCGGTTCGGACTGAAGCTGCGCCTTGAGTGTCTCCTGGAGGGCCAGGGGTTCGCGTGCCGTCAGTTGCAGCAGAAACTTGAGCAAGGCGAGCTGCAGCAGCACCACTTGGTCGCGCGAGTCTTTGTCGGGGCGGCGCTCCAGCGCCGATTCGAACAGACAGAGGTAGGTTTCGCGTAAGGCCGCCAGATCGTCGCTGCCGACCAGCTGTTCGGGGATGCGCCGCGACAAGCTGAGGGCGTCTTCGCGGACCAACTCGCGAACGGTCGCAACGGCCTGGTCGCGGAAGCGCGCGCTGAGCAGGCAGTCGATGTGCGCGTTGTCGATGCCCTTGCGGCACCCGTCCAGCGCGATACTCCACGGGTAAGGCCGAACCAGTGGCTCAGAGAACTCCGCAAGTCTGGGGCGCCAATGCATGTTTTTCGTGTGATGCGTCAAAGGCCGGTAGGGTTGCGGGCAGACCGGCAGCGTGCGCCGCGGTCCCCCAAGGTTCGGCGTGCGTAACGGCCGATCACCCGGTGGCGGCAGGCGGTGCCGGCGGCGGGGTCTGCTAGACTGCGCGCGTTCACCCGCACCGTCGCGCGTGCGGGCTGGAAACCGGATCATACGCGCTCATTCACCAGGCGGTCACCGGATTGCCGGGGACCGCCGCCTCGTCACCAGTGGTGTCAAGTCCCATGTCAGGTCCAATTGTCCGCGGATTCACTGAAAGAGGCGTGCCGGCAGCCAATCTCCGGTCGTCAGCCGGCAGCGGTCGCGACGCGGTCGATGCGATCGGCCGCGGCGCTTCAGCCGGCGCCGCCGGCGCCGCCGGTGCAGTGGACGACTTGCCGCCGCGACCGCGCGGCAGCCGACGGCGGCCGGGTCGCTGCATCGTCGGGCTCCTGTTCCTGTTACTGTTTTCGCCGCGGCTGTCCGTGTTGGGGGCCGCGGGCAGCGTCGGCCGGGAAGCGATGGCTGACGCCATGTCCCGCATGATGGAAGCCATGGGTCTGATGGGCTCCGGTGGTGATGCGGCCCGGGCCATGACCAATGGGGGCGTACCGGGCATGTCTCCGGTTCCGGGGATGCCCCTTGACCAGGCCGGTGAGGTGGGCCGACAGATGATGGAAGGGATGGTCTCGGGAGGCGCGGGCGCGGGCCGGATGCCCTGGACCGGTACGGCCCTCGGGGGTATCTGGGAGTCCGCCGGGGGCGGACTGCTGATCGTCGCGGGTGATCATTACCGACTCTACGCCCCGAACTGGGCCTTCGTGGACGGCACGCTTCAGGTCACCGGCGACCGGGTGCGGATGGTCAGCCGCCGCGCCGGTTTCAGTCTGGAGTACGAGTTTGCATTGGACCAGGGGCGACTGGCGCTGCGCGATGCGCAGGGTCAGGTGTTTCTCTACCGCCGGCTGGTGCTGGACGGCGGGGGTTAGGCGAATTCTCCCGACCGCGGAGTCTGGAAAGATACGGAGCGGTTTTAAGTTTTCGGTTTTTCGTTTTCAGTTAAGAGCTATCAAACATGGGGTTACGAAAAACGCGAAACGAAAACCCAACAACGACGGTCGCATATGACTCACGTCCAGGCCAGTCGCACCGCGACCAGCAGCAGGAAGCAGCCGAAGGCGCGCTTGAGCAGCCCGACCGGGAGCCGGTGGGCGAGGCGCACGCCCAGCGGGGCGGCCGGCATGCTGGCGACGAGCATGATCAGCACCGCCGGCCAATAGACGAAGCCGGTGCTGAAGGCCGGCAGTCCATCGCGCCCCCAGCCGACCACCAGGAAGCCGATGGCCCCGGCCACGGCGATGGGTAGTCCGCAGGCGGCGGAGGTCCCGACGGCCTGGCGCATCGCCACCCCGCAACGGGCAAGAAAGGGCACGGTGATGGTTCCCCCGCCGATGCCGACCAAGGCGGATAAGACGCCGGTACCGCCTCCGACCACCCACAGCCCCGCCTTGGTCGGGAGGGGCCGCTGGGATGCCGAGCGCGACGGGATCAGCATCCGCAGGCCCACGTAGAGCAGGAAGGCGGCAAACAGGCGTTTGAGCCAGAGTTCCGGCATGACCCCGGCGATGGCCGCGCCCGCCCAGGCCCCGAGCACGATCCCCGGTGCCAGCCCGGCCACCAGGTCCCAGCGCACCCCGCCGCGACGATGGTGAGCCAGCGCCGAGGCCGCGCCGGTGCCGACGATGGTCGCGAGCGAGGTCCCCACCGCCAGATGCGGCACCCAGTCGCCGCCGATCCCGAGATGGCCGAACAGGAATATCAGGGCCGGCACCATGATCACGCCGCCGCCGACGCCGAAGAGGCCGGCGAGGAGTCCGGAGAGCACGCCGGTGAGGAGGAATCCGATCAGGTCGAACAGTGGCATGATGGCAGGGCTGAGTGATGCGTGATCGTTTGATGGAAATCGCCTTAGAGCCGGTCACTCAGATCGCGCACTGAAAACCCGCACCAGGGTCCGGCGACCCCGCGGGTCAGCCCCAGGACCTTGAAGCGCTCGCCCATGGCGCTGGGCAGCAGGAGCTGCTTGGCGGCCTGGGCCTGGTTGCGCGTCTCCTCAATGGAGCCTGGCTCGACCGTCAGGAAGCGGTCGATGCCGCAACCGATCAGGAAGTGCGCCTGGGTGGCGAAGCCGGCGAGCGCGAACCCGGCGGCCAAGCCGGCGCGGGCGACGGCACTGAAATCGACATGGGCCGTGATGTCCTGCAGCCCGAGCTGCCGATAGGGGTCGCCGTGGGCCTGGTGGCGCCAGTGGCACATCAGGGTCCCCATGGCGCGGTCGTCTTGGTAGTAGGCCGCTGCCGGGTAGCCGTAATCGATCAACAGGACCAGACCCGCGGTCAGGGCGTCGCCGACCGCGGCGAGCCAGGGACCGGCCCGCAGGTTGATCTCGGAGCTGTAGCCTGGGGTGCGGGCGAAACCGGCGGCCTGGATGGCCGCGACTGCGGCAGCCAGCCCGACGGAACGGATGGGCGCCGCGATCTCGCTCAAGGTGCCGTCGCGCTCGGTGACGAAGATCTCGAGCGGCTCACCGTCCGGCCCGATGCGGAAGCGGTGAACCGGCATTGCGTCCAGCACCTCGTTGGCCAGGACCAGGCCGCGCAGGTCGACGGGTAGTCCGGTCAGCCAACGGCAGCGTTCGCTCAGGTGCGGGACCGCGCCGCTGAGCCGTTCCCGTTGGCGCGCCTGCAGCTCCGGGCTTGGCTCCAGGATCAGATAGCGGTCGGGGAGGGCACCCAGTTGTTCCAATCGGGTCAGCACCGCCACCGCCAGGGCACCGCTCCCGGCGCCGAATTCCAGCAGGTCTCCCCCTTGCAGTCGCTGCAGGGACTCGGCACACTGGACGGCGACGCAATCTCCGAACAGCGGCGAGAGCTCGGGCGCCGTGACGAAATCCCCGGCGCTGCCGAACTTGGCGGCACCCGCCACGTAGTAGCCGAGTCCGGGGGCATAGAGCGCCAACTCCATGAATCGGTCGAAGGGCAGCAGACCGTCGGCGTCGACGATCGCGGCGCGGATCAGGTCGCGCAGGCGGGCGCTGTGCCGTTCGGCATCCAGGTCGGCGCCGTGTGGCCGTGACTGGGTCGAGTGCTGGTACATGGTGAGCGGCGTCGGTTGCGATCGTTCAGTCGCCGATTAGACCCGGCTTGCGGGGTCCAACGCAAACCAGGACAACGCTGGGCTTTGAGCCGGGCGGAGCGGCCCCTACCATCGGAGGCTTGGTCGGTCGGCCGCCGCGCGGCGCCCGCTGGTCGGGCCTATCGTTGGGGCCACGATGGGTTTGTGCCGGGTTGTCCGGGTCGTTACGGGGTCGCGTGCGGGCCTGACACACCGCGCCGCGGCGGGCGGCAGGGGGCCGCTCCCCAGGTGTTGCGGTGCCGCGCCCCGGCATTCCGGCCTATCCGGCGATGCGGGAAAATGACATAACTCTATGTATAAAAATTAATTATTGAAAATTTATCAATTTTTGGAAACAATTCTTCGTATTTAGTTCCTCACTAGAGGGCAACCTCTGCGACAATAGCCCCGCGATGACGCGCGGGCTGCAGACCCGTATCCCCAAAACCACCAAGCGAGAGAGGTTCAGCAGAGCCATGTCAGCAGATAGCAAAAAACGCGTATTCGCTTTCGAGGAAGGTGACGGCAAGAACAAGCACCTCCTCGGCGGCAAGGGCGCCAACCTGTGCGAGATGACCCAGATCGGCCTCAATGTGCCGCCCGGCTTCGTGCTCTCCACCGAGGCGTGCCTGGAATTCCTGGCCTCGCCGACCAAGGAACTGCCGCCGGGGTTGTGGGACGAAGTCCAGACGCAGATGACCGCGCTGGAAAAGAAGACCAAGAAAGGCTTCGGCAGCGCTGACGAGCCGCTGTTGGTCTCGGTGCGTTCCGGCTCGGCGATGTCCATGCCCGGCATGATGGATACCATCCTCAACCTGGGCCTCAACGCCAAGACGCTGCAGGGCGTGATCAAGGCCACCGGTGACGAGCGCTTCGCCTACGACGCCTACCGCCGCTTCATCCAGTTGTTCGGCAAGATCGCGCTGAACGTGGACGACACCTACTTCGATAAGCAGTTCGAAATGGTCAAGAAGGCGGCCGGCGTCAAAGAAGACGTGGCGCTGTCCGCGAGCGACCTGAAAGATGCCGCCGAGCGCTTCCTGCGCGTGGTGCAGGAACAGACCGGCCGGCCTTTCCCGGAGGACCCCTACGAGCAGCTGCTGATCGCCATCAAGGCCGTGTTCGGCTCCTGGGGCGGCAAGCGCGCGGTGGACTACCGGCGCCAGTTCAACATCACCCCGGCCATGGCCAACGGCACCGCGGTCAACATCTGCACCATGGTGTTCGGTAACCGCGGTGACGACTCCGGCACCGGCGTGGGCTTCACCCGCGACCCCGGCACTGGTGAGAACGTCCTGTACGGCGAGTATCTGGTCAACGCCCAGGGCGAGGACGTGGTCGCGGGCATCCGCACCCCCAAGCCGCTGGTCTCCCTCAAGGCCGATATGCCGGAGATGGCCAAGCAGCTCGACGCGCTGCGCGACCGGCTGGAGGGCCACTACAAGGAAGTGCAGGACTTCGAATTCACCATCGAGCGCGGCATTCTGTACTGTCTGCAGACCCGCAACGGCAAGATGAACGCCGTGGCCCAGGTGCGCACCTCGGTCGAGATGGTCAAGGAAGGCATCATCGACAAGAAGCAGGCGCTGCTGCGCGTCGCCCCCGAGAGCCTGGAGCAGATGCTGTTCCCGCGCCTGGACCCCAAGGCCAAGGCCACCCCGGTGGCCTCCGGTCTGCCGGCCTCGCCCGGTGCCGCCTCCGGCATCGCGGTGTTCGACGCCGACCGTGCCGAGATGCTCGGCAAGGAGCAGGGGTTCAAGGTCATCCTGGTGCGTGAAGAGACCAAGCCCGAGGACATCCACGGCTTCTTCGCCTCCGAAGGCATCCTGACCTCGCGCGGCGGCAAGACCTCGCACGCGGCGGTGGTCGCCCGCGGCATGGGCAAGTGCTGCGTGGCCGGCGCCGAGGGCATCCACGTCGATGTCGAGAAGCGCATCGCCATCGTCGGCGACACCAGCTTCAAGGAAGGCGACATGATCACCCTGGACGGCACCTCCGGTAAGGTCTATCTGGGTGAGATCCCGACCGTCGAGCCGGAATTCACCGACGAATTGGTCACCCTGCTGACCTGGGCCGACGAGGCGGCGCGCATCAAGGTCATGGCCAACTCCGACACCCCGGTCGACGCCAAGCGCGCGCTCAAGTACGGCGCCGTCGGCATCGGCCTGGCGCGCACCGAGCGCATGTTCAACGACCCGGCACGCCTGCCGATCGTCATCGACATGATCGTCGCCGACAGTCAGGAAGAGCGTCAGGAAGCGCTCGACCGGCTGCTGCCCTTGCAGCAGCAGGACTTCAAGTCTCTGTTCGAAGTGATGGCGCCGTACCCGGTGGTCATCCGTCTGCTCGACCCGCCGATCCACGAGTTCCTGCCGAACGAAAACGTACTGGTGCGTGAGATCGCCGAACTGCAGCAACTCGCCAAGAACGCCCATGGCCTGACCGCCCTGGGAGCGGCCATGACCCTGATGCAGGCCCCGGACAAGGTCCGCGCCGACGTCGACGGTCTGCGCCGCCAGCTTGACCCGATGCTGGTCGAGTCGGTCATCGTCAAGAAAGAGCGGATGCTGCGCAAGGTGCGCGCGCTGTTCGAGACCAATCCTATGCTCGGCCATCGCGGTGTGCGCCTCGGCATCAGCTTCCCCGAGATCTACCAGATGCAAATCCGGGCGATCCTCGAGGCCGCCGCCGAGTGCCAGGCCGCCGGTGTCGAAGTTCACCCCAAGATCAAGGTACCCCAGGTCTGTACGGCCCAGGAACTCAAGATCGTCAAGAAGTGGGTCGATGCCATCCACGAGGAAATCAAGGCCCGCACCGGCAAGCCGGTGAAGTTCCAGTTCGGCACCATGATCGAAGTGGTGCGCGCCTGTATGCGGGCCGAGACCCTGGCCGAGCAGTCGGAGTTCTTCTCCTTCGGCACCAACGACCTGACCCAGGCCGCCTTCTCCTTCTCGCGTGAAGATGCGGAGAACAAGTTCCTGCCGCTCTACACTGAGTCCGAGGTCCTGCAGGACAACCCCTTCGAAGTGCTGGACGAGAAGGGCGTCGGCAAGCTGATGGAGCTGGCGGTCCAGTGGGGCCGTTCGGTCAAGCCGGATCTCCTGGTCGGCATCTGCGGCGAGCACGGCGGCCACCCGGCAGCCATCGCCTTCTGCGACAAGATCGGGCTCGACTATGTGTCCTGCTCGGGTCCGCGCGTGCCGGTCGCCCGGCTGGCGGCGGCGCATGCGGCGCTGAAGGCGGCGAAGTAAGAGGAGGAGCCGGGGCGTCCCGCCCCGGTGACCTGGCGGGGGCGGGATGCCCCAGCGCTCCAGTTGACCCGCCCGCGCATCCGCAAGGATGCGCGGGCGGTGTCGTTTTGGGGTTATCCTTGGCCTCATCGCCATTTCGGCCGGCGACCCGGCTCTGGTGACACCACCCAGCGGTGTCATGCCCGTCTCGGGCGCTACGCGCCCCGAGCACCGGCGGCCGAAAAGATGATCAACGCCCTTTGTCAGGAGCCGATGCATGCCAGCCATTACCGTCGACATCCCCGATGACCTCGCGGCCAACTTCGATACCCCCGAAGCAATCCGCCAGGCGTTGTTTGAGGATTTTGTCATCGAGCAGCGCCAACGCGGCGCAATCAGCCTGGGTAAGGCGGCAGAGTTGCTGGGGATTAGCTATCCCGAGGTCTTTGAGTTGCTTAGCAGCAAAGGGCTCAGCCCGATCAACACCAGCCCTCAAGACCTGGATGAGAGCTATCGTCGCTTGGTTGAACTGATGGACAAGGGTTCTCGCGCTGGCCTTGGAGCGGCGCGCCAATCTGCTGCTGATGGACGACAAGAAGGCGAGGAACGAGGCCGCCGACCTGGGGTTTCAGTGCGCGTTTACTACTGACGTGCTCCGCTTCGCGGAGCAGCACGGGATCATTGCGTCGGTTGCCGAGATCGTCGCAGGGCTGCGCGGGGCTCGAATCTATCTGCCTTTCGGTGCGGGACAGCGGGGGTTCCCACTGATGAGATTGCAAAGTTTTTTGTCTAGTGTTTGGAGCGGCCCTATCGCTATCATGCACATTATTAGCCGTAAACCACGACAAGTGGCGGGAGGAGTAAGCGATGCAGACCAGCGAAATCACCGCCGCTTTGGGGTCCTGGCCGCTGCTGTCGCCGCTGCTTTGCGTCCCTCATACCGAGGAAGAATATGGACGCCTGGTGGCCTTCCTGGATCGCCTGGTCGACGAGGTAGGCGAGGACGAGTCCCATCCCCTGGCCTCGCTGATGGCGATCGTGGGGGTTTTGATCGAAGGGTATGAGGATGGTCATGTTTCTGAACTCGGCGAATGCAGGTAAGCCTTCTTACCTGATATCCAGACAGACGCGTGTAGGGGCGGGTTCTAAACCCGCCTTACGTCCGGTTTGGTCGCGCCGTCCGCATCCAGTGCAAACACTCATCCTCTGATACCAGTGGGCAATCTCACCTACATCGAAGCGCAGCACTTCTTGAGCCTCGGCAAGGTTCGCGTCGATCTCGGTCCTCTCAACGTGCTCGTCGGCCCGAACGGGGCAGGCAAGACGAATCTGCTGCGCACCATCGAATTTCTCGGCGAAACCGCGCGTACGGACCTGGTTCCGGCCGTGAATCACTTTGGTGGATTCAATGCCCTGTTCTTTCGCGGTGACCTTGGCAGGCGTCCGCGTAGCATCCGGTTGGCCATCGGTGCGCAAATCACCCGCTATGCCAGTTCCAATGCACCGGACGAATACGAGCTGACCTTCTGGGAACAGGCTGCGAAGATCTGGACAGACCCGGTTAGGTTGCTTCAACGCAACGAGACCTTCACCTTCAAACGGACCGGCGGCCAGGGTCGCCGGATCAGTATCAAGGGTTCCCATGTGGATATCACGAGCGATCCAAGCGAGCAGCCGCCAACCCGCTTGAGTCTGGCCGCCGCATCTTCAGGACTCTCGACACTACGCCGATTGGGAAAACAATACGGCGCCGAGCAGATCGACGAGTTGGCGACTTTGCTGGAGTCGTTTCGTGTCTTCGAGCCGGATGTCGCCAAGGCGCGCCAGCCGTATCGACTGGTCGCGGGGGAGCCGGTCCACCTGGCCGCCGATGCCTCGAATCTTGCCGCCTATGTGGCATGGCTGGCCGAAGCCAGTCCGGAGGTGTTCGAGGCGCTGGTCGATGATCTGCGCTATATCACGCCGGGGTTTATGCAATTGCGCCTGGTGCCGCTCGGCGGGAGCAGTCCCGGCGTTTCCATCGAGATCGAGGAAAAGGGTCTACGCGGCACCACGCCGCTCGCCTCGGCGTCCTTCGGCACCATTCGGGCCTTGGCACTGCTGGCCATGCTGCACGATCCCGACCCGCCCAAGCTGACCTGCGTCGAGGAGGTCGATCATGGCCTCCACCCCTATGCCCTGGACCGCATCGTCGAGCGTCTGCGTGACGCCAGCACCCGCACCCAAGTTCTCGCGGCGACTCACTCCCCGGCGCTGGTCAATCGATTGGGGCCGGACGAGTTGATCGTTTGTGAGCGAGATCCCGAAACCGGCGCATCCCGAATCCCGGCAATCGCGCCGGCGGACGTACGCAAGATGTATCGCGAGGACGAACTGCGCCTGGGCGAACTCTGGTTCTCGGGGGCGCTGGGCGGGGTCATCTGAAATGGCGGAACCAGTGGTATTGCTGGTGTTCGGCGAGGATACGAACGACACCAGAGCAGTGAAAGAACTCATCCTGGCCCTGCGGCCCGAACCGGTCCGAATCGAAACCCGCCGCACGCCACTGGTATTGGTCAAGGGAAAAGACAAAGCACGGGACAGAAAGAACGTCGCCGAGATTGCCGCCGTCGTCAGGGCAGAGCAGCGCCGGGGCAAGCGTTGTGTCGTCATCGCCCATCGCGACTGTGACGCTATCGAACCGGCACACGAGCAGATCGCATCCCTACTCGAACAGGGATTGCTCCGCGAAGGCATCAAACAGGTCGTCGCTGCCGCAGCAGCCTGGGAAATCGAGGCTTGGTGGTTCCTCTGGCCTGACGCGGCATTGGCGGTCAACTCAAAGTGGCGCCGCCCCGAGCCGCCAAGCCCGGAGGTTGGGCGGATCGAGAACGCCAAAGAAGCCTTCCGACAGGCGCTCCGCCCCAAGGTCAAGAGTCAGCGCCCACGGGATTATGCAGAAAGCGACTCGCCGAAGATCGCCGCGAAGGTACGGGAATTAGGTCTTGTCGATCAGCGTGCCGCCATCAGCCGATCGTTTGATCGCTTTGCCGGGCGGGTACGGCAGCTCGTATTTGTCTAAAGTATGCTTAGCGACTCTGCTCGCTTGCCGTCGTCGGCGTATCCTGCCGCGTTATTGCTTGGCCCACATTACCCAGACTAATCGGATAGTTCATCAAGCCGTTTGAAGATTAATGCATCTGTGCCCTTGGCCTCAAGAAAGGCGGGAATCTGGTCGCGCAGGTCCTTAAGTTGACGCTGCAGATTGTCCGGCGACGTTTTGACGGCGCGGTCCAATATATCCCGAACCCGTGTGGCTAATTTTTGTGTCGTAGGCTTCGCTGCGCCTAAGAAGTCAGCATCTACACGGCGACAGCGTAGCAATCCCGTCAGCAGGAAAACCGCGGAAAAAAAAGTTGCAGCGATCTTTTTCTTTTGACGATTTTCGACTGCCCGCTGTTCCTGCTCCAGGATATCCACCGCCTTCTCGGCCAGGATGGACGCATCACGGAGGTTGATGGCGAATGGGGCATCCGGACGATACGCGAGCACCAGCGAAAGGGCTTTCGTTCGATCAAAAGGCGTGTTAAGCCCGTGTTGCTCGAAGTCCTTGCAAACCTTAGCGAACAGTAAACGAATATCGTCTGGTTGCGTGAAACAACGTCCCGCAACATTAAAATCGTACCTATTGAACAAAGTGTGCCCGGTGCGTAGCGCATGACGGACGTATTCGAGCACCTCCACCGGTACGCTCGCGTAGCACCAGCCCGCAATCAGCAGCAAGCGCCGGTGTAGTTTAGTCCCACGTTTCGGTGACATCCGGAGCTTTTCGAAGGCGAGCCCGCACTCGCGCCGTAAGTCATCGACAAGTGTTTCATAGGAAGAATAGGAAGTTGGTGGAGAGCCTGCGTGCGCGCGCAGGCGGCTTTCCATCGGTGATCTGCCGTCAGAGTCGAAGACGCCCGCCTTATCGCCACCTCCAGAATTGCCCTTTAACAGGAGGTCCAATGAGGGTTTGGCGGAGAGGGCCTTCCAGCATTCTTCTGCTGCAGGTTCAGATTCTACCAAGTTCCGCCGCAGACTTTCGACCAAGGTTGCAATGGCTGGCGCAACACCACAACTCCCCCAGACTGCGGCATGGCACGGAAAGGGGGTGGGATCGGGATAGGCAAGGCCAATGTTCTTGGAAAGCGCATGCAGAATCTGAGCGGGCGACTTGCCGGTATCGGTCATGGTGTTCCAGTCGAGGAATACGGTGCGGGCACCAAGGCTGCCGGCGCTCAATGGTCGGATTTCCACCGACGCGAATCCTTGGCCGGGCGTCTGGGTGACGATCAGCTTGACGGGGATCGTGCTGTCCGGTCGCTCCGGCAATCTGGTTTGGGTCAACCGAACCGTGGGTTCGTCGCTGCGGGTCAAGTGATAATCGAGTGCCTCCGTACCGGCTGCGATAGCGAAGCCCGGTACTTCAACGGGGCCAAGCCGTTGGCCGCCCGCAACCCGCTGTTGGCCCGGCAGAAGGCTGATAAAGGCCGGGCGCAGTTCCTTGAGGGCATTGATGCTAAGTTCCGGAACCGTATCGTAGTAGCCGGGAATGTCCTCCCGACGCCGCCAGCCGTAATGCGCGGCACCGCTGGCGATGGCGGATAGCTGGACCGGCAGTACGTCGATGTCTGCCGATGCCATGCGTAATTGCCGCAACCGTTCCGTAAGGTGATCACCGAAGCTCATGGGACCGACGTTCAGCCGGGTCAGAGGGCCGTCGATCAAGACGCGGTGAACCTGCGCCGGGCTGGCGGCCTCCCTGCGTAGCAGATCATGGATTGGGTCGGTCAGACTTGCCGCCAGTGCGTCCGGTGGGTCAAGCACGCCTCCCAGCCGATACCAGCAACCTTTACGGTCGCGGATAATCTCCTGAGGCAGCGGGGCGCCGCATAACGCGGCCCAGGGTCGGCGGCTCAACCAGACCAGAGACGGATCGACATCAGCCAGCGACAGGCCGGCGCGGGCGAGATCCGCCGTCATTAACTCCATCGCGGTTGACTCAATAGGCCAACCCAGCCCCGCGGGGAGCGCCAGCCCGCGCCCGTCGCGGATCGGTATCAGCCAGAGCCGATTCTGGTGCTCTTCCGCCTCCAGACGGACCAGGCTCAGTTCCGGTGCCCAGAACCCCAGGTGCACGACCAGGACAGACTTGCCGTGCAATGCCTCGATTTCCGCCGGCGACTGCCGACAGACCCAGGCGAGCACCGTCGCGATGGGGCGCCACAGAAGTTCCGCCGGGATGTTGGCGCGACGCAGGGCGTCCAGCAGTCGCTGTTGCCCAAGTTCGCCCAGACAGTCCGGCACTGCAACGATGTGCCGGGCGGCCGGTGCGCCGCTGAGTGCCCGAAGATGTGCGGCAAGCCACAGACCAGTTTCCTCCGCTCTGGTCCCAGCGCTGCCTTCCAGCGCCAGCAAGAGCGGCAGTACCGGCTGGCGCGCTCGGGTATGGTGCGGGTCCCAGCCACGGCCATCCAGACTCTCGAACGCGGCATCACCGGCCAGCGGCAGTTCACCAGGCTTCTCCGGCATGATCACGCACGCCGGCCCTGGCGGTCGCTGTGCGCGAGTTGTCGGATCGGGCACGCCCTGGCAGACGGCTACCGGGTCCGTGACACCGTCTGGTGCGAGGCCGATGCAGTCGTTGCCGCCCGTGCCCATGTCCGCTATTTCCCGGTGAGAACAGCCGCGATGCACGCGAGACCGGCGCCGAAGTCGGGTCCGGCGAGCGGCAACGCGAGCCCGACCACGTCACCGTGTCGGGCGGTGATCAAGGGACTGTCTTCGCAGGCCGGGGCCATCAGCAAAAGAGCCCGTACGGGGTGGTGGGCAGGGTCCTGATGCCAACTGACGAGCGCTTCAGCCGCGTCCAGCACCAGGTGATCCAGGGTGAAGGGTTCGACACCCGTATCGGTCGCGGACCAAACCAGGATATCGCGCGCCCGGCCGCCACCAATGCGCGCGCGGGTGACGATCAGTGTCGGTGCGAGCGGCGCATAGCGTGCCATGAGGTCCGCGGGCGCCGTGTCCGCCGCATAGACCATCAGCACATCGCCCTGTGTCGCGAACACACCGGCGCAACTGTGCACGGAAAGCCAGCGCCCGCGGTCCTGCTCCCGGCGCAGGTACAGTGGGGCCAGGGCCAGGGTCTCCGTGGCGCCTGGCAGCGCGGTGAGCACCGCCATGGTGACCAGATCGGCCCAGAGCCGGCCCTGCCAGGTCCATGCCTCATCCACGTCGTCCTGTCGGCGCAGCAACGCCCGATAGGCGTTCCAGATTCGCCGGTAGCGTTGATCGGATGTCAATACATAATTGGGCTTGACGGGTCCTGCAACTCCGCGCACTGACGCAAACGTCGGCCGAAGTACCAACGCCGCGCAGCCCCGCCCGTAACGGCTGACCTCGCCATAGCGGGTGGAGCCGGACAGGTTGCGGTTGGCGGCCAGGTAGACCTCGGCGGCCTGTGCGCTACGCTGAAGAAAATCCTTGAGGACGCGGTTCTCCGCCGTATCGATGGTCTCCTCGCGCACAACGGCGAGCAGCGCTTGGCGGGAGCCGGCCTTCTCGACCGGCGTGCGCCCCGGTTGACGGACGTACCAGGCGAGACAGGTGGAGTCCATCTCCTGGATGCGGTGGACGGCCTGTAGGCGGCGGTCGCGGGTCAACACCCGCCGCGGATGTTGGCCGAGTTCCTCCACCAGCCGTCGCAGATCGCGGGCCTGACGGACGATCAGGGCCATCCGCGGCTCCGTGACATCCCGTTCCGCGGCCAGGACTGCCGCGACTTGCCGCCAGTCCGAGCGTACCCAGCCGTGCATGCGCCCCTGGGCGGCCTGTTCGTCGGGGTCGACGTCGAGCAGACCGGCGATTAGGTCCACGATCACGGCGATCAGCATTTCTCGGTCCAGCGCGCGCAGGTTGGTCGCATCCTCGGGATGCTCCTTGTCATAGCAGCCCAGGTTGCCGACAACCCGCAGGTGCCGGATAGCCGACGCGCCGTCCGGCGCAATGATCCGCAGCGTCAGGTTTTCATCTCCGCGAATGGCAGCGGTTGGCAACAGCCAGCCCTGCCATTGCTGCCGGTCCCAGTGAAACGGTGCACCGCTGGCGCAGGGCTGGTGCGGATGCCGCACCGATTGCAGTCGCCAATCCGCCGGTAGCGCCAGTGCCAGGGTGCCCGATGCCGCGAGCTCCGGGGTATCATCCAGCGGCAGCGCGCCCGTGTGCAGGCTCCACGGATACCGCAGTGGGATGATCGGCGGGTGCATCGCGATCAGTCCTGTCGGTTCACGCCCTGGAAACTGAACAGCTGCCGTTTCCGCGCTGCTTCCGTCGCCGTTGCCAGTGCTTTATCACCGGTCTCCTCGATCAGCGTCTGCAACTGGCCGAGGGGATCACTGAACTCGGCCGTGTCGATGCCGCGCAGTTTCGGCAGGATCCGCTGCTCCAACTGGTCGGCGAATGCGTGGTCCACGCGCTCTCGACCCTCGCCGGGATAGTTCGCGCAATAGAGCAGGATGGCTTGGTTGATGCGGTGGGCAAATGGGCGCTCCAAGCCCTCCATGGCGTCGTTGAGCCGCTTAATCCACTGCGGAAGGCGCTCCCTGGCGTGGGAATCGAGCGTATCGAGAGTCCGCCACCAACCGGCCCAGGTCTCGCGTGAAAGAAAACGGCTGTTATGCCTGCCGGCGTCGCTGGGTTGTTGGTCCGCAAGCGTCTGCGGCCGTCCGAAACGCAGCACATTGGCGCGATCAATCACCTTATCCGAAAGTGTTTGTGTGGATTCGTCCTCATTCATGGTGCCCACGAACAAGACATTGCGATCGACATACAGATTGAATGGCTTCTCCCGTCCGCCGATGTCGAGCTGAATCTCGGCAGCCATCCGTTTAGCGAGGTCCTTAACTGCCACTGATTTCCGCACCTCCAGTCTGCTCAGGAACTCGCTGAAGTAATACTCCACCCGGGCCAGGTTCATCTCATCCAGCAATACCAGCAGCATCCGGTCTCGCCAGGGGGCGGCAAGTTCGGAGTGATTGAGGTGATCCAGGTGAGCCAGGGCGCGGGCCAGGTCCGTCGCGATGTAGCGGTGCTCCAGATAGTTGTAGAAGCCGAACAGGTCCTGCGGGCTGTCCCAGCGCGGCTGCACAGCCATCTGCAGGAAGTGCATGCCCATTCCCTCGGCATAGCGCCTGGGCAGTTCGCTCTTGCCGGTGCCGGAGATGCCGGCGAGTACCGTGAGCGGACTCAGATCGTTGATCTTCAGGCAGGTATGGAATGCGTACAGCGTGCGCGGCGGGAAGTTCAGGCCAAGTTCCGTCAAGTGCTGCTTGAGGCCATCAAGGGCCTGCTGCTCGGACACCGGCCCGCGATTTTCCTTGAGTCCTGCCTCAATGAGGCAGGATGGCGGTCGTGTCAGGTCGGCGAGGGCCTCGTTCTTGACCTTGTCGATCTGTTGGACTTGGGCGTCCAGGTTGGCAATAAGGCGCTCCAGTTCTCCCCGGCGCTGCTCCAGTCCGCGGACTTCTGTATGCAGTGAGTCCCGCCGCCCCTCGACTTTGGCCAGCTCATTCTGCCTATCCGCGAGCGCCGCCAGCGTGCGTTCGATTTCCTGATTTCTGCTATCCAATCGGGACTGCAATGTCTGAAGCTCTGCCTGCAATGCCGGCAACTGCTCCGCGATCGCTCTGACCCGGTTGACCTTCTCCATCAGTTCCGTGATCTCGGCCTCAAGTGTGCCCCGGCGCTGTTCCAGTCCGCGGACCTCCGTATGCAGTGAGTCCCGCCGCCCCTCGACTTTGGCCAGCTCATTCTGCCTATCCGCGAGCGCCGCCAGCGTGCGTTCGATTTCCTGATTTCTGCTATCCAGCCGGGACTGCAATGTCTGAAGTTCTGCCTGCAATGCCGGCAACTGCTCCGCGATCAACTTGACCCGGTTGACCTTCTCCGTCAGTTCCGTGATTTCGGCCCCAAGATCGCCTCGGCGCTGTTCGAGTCCGCGAACTTCCGTATGCAGTGAGTCCCGCCGCCCCTCGACCTGGGCCAGTTCATTTTGCCTATCCGCGAGCGCCGCCAGCGTGCGTTCGATCTCCTGATGCGTGCTGTCCAGCCGGAACTGCAAGGTCTGAAGCTCTGCTTGTAATCCCGGTAGCTGCTCCGCAAGGGCTTTGGCCTGATTCAGCTTTTCTGTCAGTTCCTGAAGCTCGCCTTTGAGACGTTCACGGAAGCGGAGATATTGCTCGATTTTGCTCTCGGCTTCGACCTTGCGCTGCGTCACATCTGCAAGACCTTCCTGTGCAGATGCCAATTGCCTTTCAATATCCATCAACTCGATGCGTTTGGGTTCCAGTTGCAGAAGGTCGTCTTCGATCTGCACCTTGCGGGCCGCGGCTTCGGCAGCCTCAGCCACGGCATGTTCACAGCGTACCTCCAATGCTGTGACTTCAGCAGTCTTTCTCTTGATCTCTTGCTCTACGTCGGCGACCTTGGCTTTGGTCTCTTCCAAGTCTTGCCGAGCCTCCGCGAGTTTCTCTTCAATGTTCTCGAATTGGGTCGCTGCCGGTTGCCTGGCAATGCGCCGGTTGTACTCCCGGTGTAGCATCAAGGCCGCGGCCGGCACCAGAACGCCGCCACCGGCGGCAATGAATAATCCGAGTGCGATTGGCTCCCAAGTCATGGGTGTGGTCTCCGGTCTCGCATCAGTCTTTGGCGGTCGGGGTCGGTGCGGGAACGGCGACCGGCCCGGCTACCTGAGCCTTTAGGTCCTTCAATTCCTGGTGCAGCCGTTCGCGCTCGCGGCGCAGCGCATCAACCTGGGCGCTGACTGGTTCCAGCCGCGTGGCCTCGGCATCGAGTGACTGCACCCGGGCGGTTGACTCCGCCTCGCGCTGACGCGTCGCGGCCAACTTCGCCTGTTGGCTGGCGAGAGACTCTGCGCCAGCATTCAGGGTCACCGATTGCTCGGCGTTCTGCGCCGTCAGCGTTTCCAATTGTTTGCGTGCTGCCTTCAGTTCGGCTTCGGTGGTCTTTAAATCGGCCAGGCGTGCTTCGGCTTGCGCGACCTGGTCCGCGATCTTAGCCAGGTTGGCGGACGCCTCCGTGGCGGCCTTCCGGCGCTCGGTCAGATCTGTGTCTAGCCCGGCACGCTCATCCCTGGCCGCCTTAATCCCATCAGTGACGGTTCTCAGATCCCGGTTGGCTTGTTCCAGCCGGGTATTGATCCGCTCAAGTTCTGCGGTGCGGTTGGTCAAATCTGTCTTGATTTCGGTGGTCTTGGCAACCTGTGCGAGTGCGTCTTTGACCTGTGCGTCCAATGCTTGCGCCTCCGCCTGTCGCTTCGCGAACGCAATGTCGGCCTGGCCCAACTCCCCTCGCAGGGTCGCGAGTTCGGTATCGGCCTGCTGCAGAGCCGCGCGGCGCTCGGTGAGCCGTTGCTCGGTGGTCTCCAATTGGGCCTTGCGGTCGTCGAGTTCGGTCCCTACGGCGGCGATCCGCTGCCTCAGGTCCTCGTGGGTCGCGATCAGGGTTGCGACCTCTTTGGACAGTGCCGTCTGGTCTTTGCGGGCCTTGGCCAGGGCCTCGGTGGCAGAGGCCAGTTCGGATTGCCGGGCCCGCTCGCTCTGCTCGACCTCGGTCAAGGCGGCGGACTGAGTGTCGAGGTGCCGCCGTTGTGTCTGTACCTGCTGTTCCAAGGCTGAGAGTTGCTGCTGGGCTGTGGCGGCTTGGGTCCGCGCCTCGTTGGCCTCGGCGGCCGCCTGCTGCCGTGCTTCGCGCAGTGCGGGGATCTGCTTACTGAGTTGGTCGCTCTCCTCGCGGCGTTGGCTGAGTTGGGCCTCGGCATGCCAGGTGTCGACCATGAACCAGGTCAGCCCGCCATAGCCCAACAACGCCAGCATCAGCAGACTGATCGGCAGCAGCGCGGACGCTGGCCTTTCTCCCGATTGGAGGCTTGCCGTCTTGGGGTTCCCCGTCACGGGGCTGGCCGGTACAGGCTCAACCGAAGGCGGTGGCGATGATGTCGTCGACACATCCATTGAGGTCTTCTCTCAGTTGGTAGACCCAGTAGCGCTTGACCTGCCAGCCAAGGCCACGGATCTGATGGTCTCGCCACAGGTCACTGCTGTTGCGCCGGCCGCTCGGGTCTCGATGATAGCGGTCGCCGTCCACTTCGACGTCGAGCTTGCAGCGCGGGCCGAGCACGGCCAGGTCCAGGCGGCGCCCGGCCAGCGGAAATTGCGGAATGGAGTCGATGCCGCGGGCCTTGAGCGCATTGAACAGCGTCTCCTCCCAGGGGCTTTCGAAACGGACCTGGATCGCGTCGGCCGTAGCGCGTGGTTCGCTGGCGCGCACCAGCTTGACCAGATGCGGGATGCCACTCTGCCGCGCCGCCTCCAGGTTGCCGAACACATGGCAGACGGCCCGCGCCCGACTGACTGCGACATTCATCAGGTTGCCGCTTTCCGCCAGGAACATGCGGCTGCCGGCGGGCGTGTCCGGCCCCAGGCACAGACTGAGCAGGATCAGGTCCCGGGCGTCGCCCTGGAACTGATGCGCGGTGAAGGCGCCAAGCCTGGAGCGAGCGATCAGGTCGGACGGGAGGCGGTCCGTGAGCCGGTCGGTCAGGCGCTTGGCCTGTTCGGCAAACGGAGTCACGACGCCGACGGTGCCGGTGTAGCCACGCTCGATCAGCAAAGACTTCAGGTGCTCGATGATTGCGTCGGCCTCCGCCGGGGAATGGCAACCAGAGATCGCGCCGACGATCGGACCTTCCACGTGGGTCCAATGAACGCCGGGCCGCTGACCTGGTGGCGGGCGCAGTCGGGTCTCGTCGGTCAGTACCCGCAGACGCCCGCCGTAGAAGACATCGTTGTAGTAGTCCACGACGGCGGCGGCGCTGCGGTAATGGTCACGCAGCAGACAACTGACCACCGCGGGGGTGGCGGCGATCACGCTGAACAAGGACTGGCTGCGATAGGACCAGCGCGCGATACCGCTCGCGAGGAGCGTGTTGGCCTCCAGCAAATGGATCTCCCGTTCCTGACTCAGCTTGGTCACATGGCGCAACTGCGCCGGGTCGCCGACGATGACGGCGCGTTTGGCGCGGGCGAGCAAGGGTACCGCGGAGGCAATGTCGCACTGGCTCGCCTCGTCGATGATGACATAATCGAACAACCCCGGGGTGAGCGGCAACGCGCGACCGGCGGACAGGTTGGTGACGGCCCACAGGGGCAGATGACGTAAGAGTTGCGGTAACGCGCGTTCCTGCACCCGTCGGCGCTCGGCGGCACCTTCCTCGCCCACGGCTTCGCCACCAAAAAGGGCCAGGGCGCCGGTCAGTTCCGCAAGTAACGGACGGGCATCCGGGTCCAGGTCCATCAGCGCGGCGGGCAGTCGTTGGAACATCTCCGCCGCCGCGTCCATCAGGTCCAGGCGACCCTGGGCCAACTGGTCAATCAACGCTGCGGCCTCGGGTGCCGGCAGCAGGCGCGTTCGCAGTTCCGCCAGGGCGTTCAAAGACTGTTGGTAGTCCCACAGATGCCGCCAGACGGTCAGGCGTCGCGTCTGGTCCTCGCTGTTCCACGGAATGGCGAGAGGCGCCAGCCGCGCCAGTGCGCGGCGCGTGCGGATCGCACGGAACCAGTGGATCAGCCCGCCGATGATTGGCAGCGCCGGATCATCGGTTGCCACCGGCGGCGGTGACGGTAGGCTCGGCGCGGCGGACCGGACCGCCCAAGCAACCTGCGCCGGGGACAGTGCACCCTCAGCGTCTTCGAGGCGCGCCTCGGTGCCGGAGATCACGTCGGCAAGGTCGCCTTGGATCTGTAGCTGACCTTCGAGTTCGCTGAGGCGCGTCTGAGTACGCGCGAGACGATCGACCGTGCGGGTCAGTTGGGAGCGGTCCCCGCTACTGGTGCCGCGGGCAAGCAAGCCGTCCGCGGCAGCCCGCAGGTCAATGGCCTTGGCGGTACCCCAGGGACGGCTGGCGCGGGCGAGCAGCCGTCGGTCGTCCGGCAGCAGGCCGGCCAGGCGCTCCTCGACGGCGTCGAGGGCCTTGTGATTCTTCGACGCCAGCAATGCCGTGCGGCCAGTCAGCGCGGCGCTGGCCATAATCGCCGCCACGACCTGGGACTTGCCGGTGCCCGGCGGTCCGGTGATGACGGTGAGCGGAGCGTTCAACGCGGCGCGCGTGGCCGCGAACTGATCTTCGTTCAGGATCAGCGGCGGCAATGCGGGGATCGCTGGACGGTTCGGCGCCCCTGGCGCCGGCGTGTCGGACACAAACACGGGGGCGAGGGCCGTTTGGGCAAATTGCTCGTCACGCCAGTTGGTCAGGGCAGCGAGGTCCGCGAGCGCGCGCCTGGAGTACTTCGTGGTGGGGGCTGCAAACAACACCAGGACGTTTACAAGCTGCACCGCAGTGGGTGCCGTGGGTAGGCTGGTTGCGAGCGCGCCGGGCGCGAGGGGCTGCGCCGGCCCCTTGGTGCGCCAGGCGGCCAGGCGCTCGGCGAGGTCAGGGAGATCCGGTGCTGCGTATTCGGCGCCGTCGTCGTCCCCATCATCCCCGTCCTCCGAGACCAACGGGCCGGAGATACCGAGCCAGCCCAGCAGCGCGCGCCGCTCCGCCGGGTCACGGCCCTGCCGCTCGATCCATTCGGCGTTGAGGTCAGGGGCCTGGGCCGGGAGGCTGAGGCGAAGCTCGCCCGCGGTCAGGCTGAGCCGGCAGGTGAGAGTAAACACGGGGCGCGCGAACGCATCGCCGTCTTTGCCCGGCAGCAGTTGCAGCGGATAGCCCAGGAACAGATCGGCATCGTTACCCTGGCGGGCCAAATGGTTCAGCAGAGCAGCCGGTACCGGCGCGGTCGTCAGGCGCAGTTCCACGCGGCGCGTCGGGGTCGGCCACCAAGGGCCGGCCGCGGTGAGGCCGCAGAACTCCACATTGGCCCGTGCGAGCGGCAGGAAGGTTCTTGGTCGTTCCTCTGCCCGGAGACCCTCGCGCCAGTAGGGCAGCAGCCGACGCAAGAGTGCCCAGCCCGCGGGCAGTGTGCCGCGCAGTGCGGTTGGTGCCGGATCAGGGGTACCGGTGCCGATGACCGTGGCGGTGAACGGCAGACAGGGGATGGTCGCCGCCGGCACGGGCCGGTGGCCAGTCGCGGGTGTCGGCGCCGGAGTCGGTTCTGATGTCGGTCTGGTCCGGGGCAGTGGTGCGCCGGCGCGTGTGCGCTCTGGCCTGGCGGGTGGCAGGGTCTTCAGGGTCCAGCGGCGGTTGGGATAGGTGACGCGTCCGTCGTCCTGAAGCGTCCGCAACAGGTCGGTCACTTTGTCCGGGCCAAGGGACAGGCCGGCACTCGCGAGTCGCCGACGCACTTCGTCCGAACGCAAGCCCGCCGGGTGGACGGCCAGAATGTCCAAGACCAGGTTGTGTGAGCGATTCCCGCCCGCCGCTGTGTTCCCTGTCATGACCGCCCCATCGGGTGCCATCAGTTGATCCGATCAACGCCCGCTATTGCCCGATTCGAATTGTCTCGAGTCTGGTCCGCAGCTTACCAAAGGGTCGCATGGGCCGTCCTGTCAGATGCAACGATTTTGCTGACAATGCGTAATGCGCCACAGGAAGAGCCTTATTTTGGGGTCCACGAGTCGCTGGTGCCCGAGGTGCCCAACACAGGCACCGGATCGACCGCTTCACCGGGCATTGTACCGAACGCGACCCTGATTTGTTTGGCGGACGGGTCTTGTTCGCGTCCTTGATACCGAGACAGACTGCCTACACCAGGTGCCTTCCTCGATCGCTTGTGGATGATGTGAGCGAGCACGAGTTGCACCCTGGCCATCTTTGATGGATGCTGTTGGGGCCTAATCCAGCGCTATGAGGATGGTCATGTCCCTGAACTCGACGGATACGAATCGTAGGCCCCTGAGTCGATCAGGATCACGGATACTGGACATGAAACATCTGGTCGAGACTAACAGCGCGTTGTTCATGCTGATGGGGAACTGGCTGTGAGTCTCGTTGAGGCACGTTACGATCGCCTGGCTCCGTCCATTGAGTACCTGACTGACGAGGTGGTTCTGGCCCAGGCGTGGAAAAAGGTCGAACACTACGTCCGCCGACACAACTGGTACGCGGATGTCCTTGAGCTCGATCTCGCCGTGTTAACGATCGAGTCGGACCTAACTGATTGGGCTGCACGAGCGAGGGACTCTGACTTTCGGCCGGAGCCGATGCGGGTTGTGCCGGCGCCGAAGAATTGTCCTTGGTCCTTTCCGGCGTCGGAGGGCGACTCGCCAAGCAGTGCGGACTGGGCACCGAAGGAGGTCCCGCAGCCGCTGCGGCCTCTGGCCCATTTGACCGTCTGCGACCAGACCCTAGCCACGAGTCTGGTGCTGTGCCTTGCCGACGCGGTTGAGACCTTGCAGGGGCCGACGGAACAGTCCAGCGCCAGCGCCGCTCGGGAGCAAGGCGTCTACAGCTACGGCAATCGGCTCTGGTGCGATTGGCAGGTCCAAGACGACCAGGCTGCCCCACGCGCCCGCTTCCGTTGGGGCAGCACGGCGACTTATTCAGGCTACTTTGAGGACTACCGGCGCTTCCTGGCTCGCCCGGCGGACCTTGCCCGTATCGCCGACGCCCGGTGTCGGGCGGAGCGGGTCATCTACGTCGTCGAGCTGGACCTTAAGCGGTTCTTCGACCGCATCGACCGCGAGCGCTTGCTGCTTCGGCTGGGCAAGATCTGGCACCTCTATGCGCGGCGCTTCGGCCACCGGGATCCGTCCATACTCAGCCCAGATTTCATCGAAGCGGCGCGGCGCATCATGGACTGGGAATGGTCGGCGGACGCCGAGACACACTCCAAGTTGTTCGAGGATGGATCGTCCGCCGGCCAATCGGGCGGTTTGCCAGCCGGTTTGCCGCAGGGGCTCGTCGCGTCAGGGTTCCTGTCCAATGCCTATATGCTTTGGTTCGATCGCTGGATTGGAAAACTCTTGGGATCAGGAAAACAACTGATACTTCAAGACTATTGCCGTTACGTGGATGACATCCGTTTGGTAGTGGAGGTTGATCGTGCGATGGCCCAGGCCAAGGTTGTCGAGTTGGTTACCCAACGAATTCAGGCCCGGTTGGACCGCTACTGCAAGGGACTCGACGAGGCGTTCAAGCTCCGGATCAACGAAGACAAGACCAAAATCGTCCCCTGGGCCGACTACGCCCTGCAAGGCAACGCATCTGCACAGATGGCATCGCTACAAGGGCTGATCAGCGCCACCCCGGATCAGGATAGCCTGCGCCAGGCCACGGCCGGTCTCGACGGCCTGCTGTGGCTTTCGGAGGTTATTGAGTCGACCGACAAGGGCCTCCCGAATCCGCTTGCCTTGTCGCGCATCGCGCTGCCGAAATTGGACGTGCGCGACGACACCCTGAAGCGATTCGTGGCCTTCCAACATCTGAAATCCTTTCGACTGCGTCAGTCCATGGCGAGCGAGGACCAGGGCGGGGTCTCCGAATCGGCAGCGATACTCGATGGGGCATCAAGGCCAGTGCTTGAGCACGAAATGGAGGCTACCGCGCGCAAGCTGGTCGCAAGCTGGTCCCGCAACCCGGCTCTGGTGCCCGTACTGCGGTGTGGGCTGGCGCTGTTTCCGAGTCCCGATCTGCTTCAGCCGGTCCTCGATGCCTTGGCGCTCAAGCGGTCATTCGCCCCCGATGTCGATGAGCGGGAACGGGCGGTCGCCGATTACGTGACCGCCGAGCTGCTGCGCGCCGGTGCCGTGGATATCGGTTATCGCGACGCCGAATTGATTCCCCGCAGTGCCGATCTTGATGAGTTGCGCCAGCGACTCGCCGGGGTTGCACGCAGGGTACTGGAAGAGGACCCGGCCGCACCTTGGTTTCTGCGGCAACAGGCCGCGCTGTTCCTTGCATCCGTCCTGCAGCCCGATGCCGACCTGAGCGAGGACGCGCCGCTCGCGCACTACAAGTTGCTTCACGATGCCCTCCTATTTCGCCGGCCAAACCAGGCCAACGCGGAACGTGCGGTCCTCGCTGGACTCATCGGGCAGCAGATGGGGGCCAGCATAGCGCGGTTTGCGATCTGGGTGGACGACATCCTGGACAGGCTGTCGGTCTGCGGACGGGGACCGCTTGTCACCGTCCTCGGACAGATGCGTCCGGACCTACTCCGGGAAGCTTGGATAGCCCATGGCGACAACGGCCGCGGTTGGACCCGAAACCTCCCAGCGCACCTGCGGCCGAGGAGCTATCGGCCTGGTGCCTGGAACGAGTGGGGCAGCCTGGGCACCGACCCGGTTCCGCTCATCGAGGTAGTGCTGCGGCCGGACAACCCATTTCGCCAGGAAAATGCTGCGCTCGGTTTGGTCGCCGCGCTGCTCGATGCCATGGTTCGGCCCGAGTATTTCGATGACTGCGCGTCTTGGGGGTTGCTGGACCTCCGGGTGGTCTGCAACCGCTGGCACGATCCTCAGCATCCAGACGCCACGTTTGTGATCACCGCCGAAGGCGGTTCCATTGATCCGCGTAACACGATACCGACATGGTGCCGTGAGGGAGTGGCCTGGGCCTACGCCGTCGGGCGCATCCTTCGTGCCTGCGTCATCGGGGATGCGGACTTCACTGCTCGGGGTTTCCTGCTCCGCGAGGACTACGCGCGCTATCGCGGTCTGTCGTCGTCCTGGTTCAAGCGACGCCTGGGCCTCCTGAACACGCCGGAGGGATTGCTCGGGGAGCCGGCACCGCTCTCGCCCTGGCTCACCGAGCTGATCATGTACCTGCTGCAATGGCCCGGCGTGCGCATGGTTGATGGTGTGGTCCCGGATCTTGGGCGCGTCGAAACGCCAAATCAGTTGGCGCGGATCGTCGCCGCGCGCCGAAACCAGCAAGAGCAGTTGTATGCCACGCAATCGCAGTTACCGGTCTATGTGCTTCCGGCAAGCCGTGGCCAGCGCGAGAACGCGCGCGAGCTGCGGGTCGCCATGGTACAGACGCTGATGCCGCGCCTAGTCGATTTCGACGTCAAGAACCCGCTCTACTGGTCCGCCGACTACCGGGCGCGCCATCGCGCCCATCTTGCTGCCGTCTGTCGCCTGGTTGCTCAGCACTTGGCTACCGAACGTAGCGCACCACCGCCGCATCGGCGCGACGGCCAGGCCACGGGTGTCGATCTGATCGTGTTTCCGGAGTTGTCGGTCCACCCTGACGACCTGTGGCTGCTTCGCAGTCTGTCGGACACCACTAGGTCCAACCTCTTTGTCGGGCTCACGTTCCAGGAAGGCCGAGATGGCAAGCCCATCAACCGTGCCCTTTGGCTCTTACGTCAAGAGCGTGAGGGCAACCGGGAAATTGTGAGGGTCTATCAGGGCAAGCAGCACATGACCAAGGGTGAGAAGGACATGAGGGTGCGGGGCGAACGCCCCTACCAGGTCCTGATCGAACTGTCCGGCCCTGCCGGAACCCGCTATCGGCTCGCTGGTGCAATCTGCTACGACGCAACTGATTTGAGTCTTGCAACGGACCTGCGGGACAGATCCGACTGCCTTGTTATCGCTGCCATGAATAGAGACGTGCCGACCTTCGATGCTATGGTACAGGCGCTTAACTACCATCTTTTTCAGCCGGTTGTGATGACCAACTGCGGCGAGTTCGGCGGCTCGACGGCGCAGGTCCCTTACCGGGAGCGTCATCAAAAGGTCATTGCCCATGTGCATGGTAGCGAGCAGGTCGCGGTCAGCGTGTTTGAACTGGATCTGGCGGCGTTCAAGTTCGGACAAAAGGAGCAGACAAACCCGGCGCTGAAGACTTGGCCGGCAGGCTATCGCGGTCGCGGGCATTGATGTGCGAAGCTTAAGAAACAGCCTGGCTATTGTCGGCAGGGGACGTAAGCGGGAAATCGGTGACGCGCAGCGCCTGCGTTGAAGGCTGATCAGTTGCCAATGCATCAAGGAGTTATAGGTACGACGGCTTGCAGCCGTTGCCGAACTTGCTCGTAAATTTCCACTGGAACCTCTTCGCCGACCTCAAAGCTGACCACCAGTCCATAGTCGATTTCCTCATCCAGGCCGGCGGCGTCCTCCCGGCAGTTGACTTGGATCCTCAGGGTGTCGCCGTCAGTAAAGGCACGGGCCTTTTCGCCCTCGAATGCTTCGTGCTGGACGGTCCCGCGCTTGACCAAGTCGTCGTCATAGCTGTTCGGACCACGCGCAACGCCAATCAGGTCGCTGGCGTCGGTGGTGAACCAAAGCTGCGCCTTCCGGTAGCGCTGCTGGTGCGCGGCTATCGGCGTGAGCCAGGCGAGGGTAATGGTGAGTCTGCGCAGGCCGCTTGTACCACTCAGGTCGCTGGGTAGCGGCAGCGCGAAGGCATGGGCCTCGCCGTTGGTCAGCGTTCCGAAGCCGAGCAGGGTGGCCCGCCGCTCGGTGCAGCCGAGGACGCGCTCCGGATCGACGAGGCCGTATCCCAGAAACCGACCAATGAACTCCTTGATCTTACGTCCGCCGACTTCCTGTTTGAAGATGCCGCGGAGCCGGTCGCCTGCTTCAACCCAAGCAGCACCATGGACCAGCAGGGCCTTGAGCAATACGGTGTCATACCGCGGGCTTGGGGCCGGAGCATCAGGCTTTGCCCTCAGGGACCCAAGCATTTCAAACAGCCGGGCACCAAGTCGGGTGGCGAGTGCCGTGGCGTTGCTGGTCCCGCGGAACCACAGGGTCTTGGCCAACTCGCCGGGTACTGAACCTGGGACCGCCGTCTTTTGCCCCGGTGGCCCATAGTTTTGAAGCGGGGCGAGTCTCATGTTCGGCTCCCCGGTGCCCAACGCATCCTCGTAGATCTGTCGGCCGCCGGGCATCAGGATCTCCGGTTTGAGTGCGCGCAGGAACCCAAGACCGTTCGCACTGACCGGGCTTGCCAGGGATCGAGTGGAAAAGGGGTCGCAGTGATAGGTCGTCCGCGGACCCTGCGGGCAGGCGTCCGCGTGGGAGGCCCCGACGGTCAGGGCGTTGATCGACTCGGCCGGCGATAGGATTCGGCGGTGGCGCGCGTTGACCTTGATCGTCCGCAGTATCGCCGCTTCTCGCGTTTCCGCGTCGGCGTTTGACCAGTCGGCGCCCTTTGGGATGTCCAGATCAAGCGCCGTGGCGTGGTTGCCGGCACTCACGATGAACAACACGCCGTACTTGTAGGAAAGCCAGTCGAGCAGGCGAGCCCAAGGGCTCAGTCCGTGAAAAAAGAGGCGGGAAGGATCGCCAACGGATAGGTTGATGATGCGAACCTCAGGTGCCTGGGCCTCGGTGGAGCCGTCACCCTCAAAGAGTCGTCGCACGGCCCGATGGATCAGGTCTACCGGGAGCATGCCATCGGGAATATGCTCCTTGGCATCGCGCGCGCTAATCTGCGGCTTCATGATGGGGCGGCAGTAGATGCGACGGGGGAGCGGTGGCTCGCCTGCTTCGAGTTCGCCATGGATGATGAGCGATGCCATGGAGGTTCCGTGCACCCGATGCTGCGCCGGGGCCTCGGCCTCGAATCCGTCCGGGTCGTCGATGATCAACCGGTCTTTGAGCAGTTGGTGGCCGGCAAGGGGCACGCCATCGAACAGTGCCACGATCGGAGGCAACGCCGGATTGGGCAGTTCTCCGGGTGGTGCCGCAGCCTCGCCAGCTTCCGGCGTGCGGCTGAGGGGGGCCGCGCACTGTCCGACCGGGCGGAGGAGCCAGACATCGTTGCAGCGGATCAGGTCGATGTGACGATCTTCGCTGAGTAGAGATAATGCCGCGTCAGCGGGGATCTCACCGAGAATCGCGTGGTAGCGAATGTCGGCAAGCTGGAACCGAGCGGACACGCTGCCGCCCAAGTCGCGGATCAAGCGCCCGACTTCAGCCTCGGCTAGGGCGCGCCGTTCGGCGGTTTGGCGGTACCAGAGCTCGGCCTCAAACGGTATAACTCCCTGGCCATCCTCGATACGCTCTGCGAGGTCGTCTAATACGCCGGTCTCGCGCACGCGGTCATCGGCGCCCCATGGGCGGATATCGACAATCAGCGGGAACAGGTCCCGCCAGGCCGTCTCGCCGCGTGGCCAATTCGCCTTGGGGTCATCCCGCCACCGCGACCAACGGCTCAGCAGTTGGTCGAGTGCTCGGCGGTCGGTCATCGTCAGGAAGAGATGTCCGTGAAAGGGCTTATCCTGGCGTTCGCCTTTGGCGTTGATGGGGAAAATGGTTTCGCTGGGGTCCAGGTCTATCTCGTCCTCGGCGAGCCATTCCAGGCCAATGCCACGGGCAGCTATCAGGAAGCTGCCCAAATCGGTGGCCAGTTCGATGACCAGCGCCATCTCCGGCTCGATCCCGGCGCCGGTCGCCTGCACCCGGATACGTTCGGCTTCCAGCACTTGTTCGAGTCGGGTTAGTTTCGGACCGAGGTACCCCGCGACCTCTTCGCTGGAGCGGGGATTGAACTTTGAACCGCCGCCGAAGCCGCGCGCCTTCGGCGTCGGCACCGGCTCTTGAAAGAGCAGCAGGGGCAGCCGGTCTGTGTTGTTCATGAGTCCTGTATCGGCTCCGTCGTCCGAGTCGGCTCATCGGGTCGGACGGTAAACCGCTGCTGCCAAGCGTCAAGCCGTGTTTCTACGATCCGCTTCAGGTTGCTGTCCGGCAGGGCAAGCACATGCCGCCGCAGCACATCCTCACCGAACTGTTCTGCTTCAGCGAAGCTCAAGCCCTTGAGGCGCATTGCGAGTGCACGGGGCGTCCAACCAAGCGGCTCGCCCGAACGATCTTGGAAGCGGCGGAACCACTCTTCGAGCATCGACTGACTCGGGGGCGGCAGTTCCAGGCGCAACTGGAAGCGGCGCCAGACCGCGCGGTCCAGCAGTTCGGGGTGGTTGCTGGCGACGACCGTTACCGCGTGACTTGGCAGGGCATCGATCTGCATCAGGAGGGTGCTGACGACGCGCTTGATTTCCCCGGTTTCGTGGGTGTCGCCGCGTTCCTTGCCCAGGGTGTCGAACTCGTCGAAGAACAAGACACAGCGTCGGCTGGCGATATGCTCAAAGACCCGGCGCAGGCGCTGCGACGTCTCGCCGAGGAAGCTGCCGATGACAGACTCGTAGCGGACAACGAACAGCGGCACCATGAGCGCGTCGGCCAGGGCCTCGGCCAGCGTCGTCTTTCCGTTGCCCGGCGGGCCGGCCAACAGCACACGATGTCGCGGTTCCAGATTGTAGGTCCGCAACAGGTCGGTCCGATGGTGCTCTTCCACCAACTCGTCGCAAGCCATGCGGACGACCGGCGGCAGGACCAGCGAGTCCAGCGATCGGCGCGGTACGATCTCGTGCAGCAGATCGAGCGCCTTCTCGTCGGGGACCGCCAGTCCGAGCGGCTTACGGCCGTTGCCGTTGAGGTTCAGACCCTGGATCAGCCGGTCAGCGAGCAGAGCATGGTTCTTCGCCCGCTCCTCGGCGGCCATGGATTCGACGAGGCGCACGAACGTCCCCCGGTCGCCCCGGGTGCCGGCTTTAACGAGATCAACGAGCAAATCGGCGCGTGACATTAACGCTATGAATTAGAAAAATAAAAATGATCTGTGCCGATGGTTCCACGAATCTGCGTAAGTGCGGTTCCAAAGTGCAACCGGCGACAGTTCGTGACTTTTCGTTCCGGGCGTTTGCACATGGTACGACAATCGGTCGCTCGGAATGTCGTCCTTCCCGCCGTCGGTGGACAAACGACAGCACAGTCCACCGAATCCCGCGTCGCCGCTGGTTGACTGCGCTGCGCTTGTCTACCCTACGATGCCGAGTGACCAGAATGATGACCAAGGCCGCCGAAATGGCATTGGGGCTGCGGCTGCCACGATCCGCCGGGCCTTCGCACATATGACTCTGCCGAGAAGGTGTCCGCCCTCAAGACCGAGGCCTATTTCCTTGAGCGCCAGGCCCGCGGCGACCTTGCGGCTGTCGATGCCTGGCTGGCCGCCAGTCCCGATGCGCCTGCGGCGGCAGGGGATGCCTTAGACGATTGAGCGCCGTCGGGCGCAACGCGCGGCGGTTCCCCCACCTTGCAGGCGGATCGGCCTACGGCCATGCGCCGCGAGCGGCGGCCCGATTCCTTCGGGCCGCCGCCCTGGCCCCATGCTCCGGCTCAGGGCGCCGGCTCAGGGCGCCGGGACGAAGCGCACCGCGTCGGCGGAGGACCAGAGCCCAGCCCCGCCCGGATGGGTCAGGGTCACGGTCGTCGCCCCGGCGTTGCAGGCGTAGGTTCCGAGCAGGTTCCACTGGCCGCCGTTGACCTTCTGATTGACGGTCACGGTGCTGGTGCCCGCCGCCGTTGCGATCGCATAGGGGGCGTTGGAGACCCGGTTGTCTGCGGCCCCCCACCAGACGTGAACGGCGTAGTTGCCGGCGGCGGTCAGGTTGGCGGTCCAGGTGGCGGTGTTGCCGACCGTGGCGTTGACCAGGGAACTACCGGCGTACTCGCCGCTGACGCTGGACTCGTTCCAGGTTCCGACCTTGCTGAAGCCCGCGTCCAGGTTGTCCACGATCACCTCGGTGCCGACCGGGGCCGGGGGTGGCGGGGGCGGCGGCGGGGGAGGATTGCCGCCGCCGCTGCCGGAGCCGGTGTCCTGGTCGGCAAACAGGTCGAGCAGGGGTTGGTTGAGGGCATCCGGGTCCGGGTAGCCGTAGATGTTGGTGTAGATCCCGAAGGCGCTGCCGTGCCAGGTCCAGATTTGGCCGGAGGCACCGTACTCCGCCATCAGGTCCAGGGTGTCGGTGATCCAGGCCAGGCCGCCGCGCTCCGCGGTGAAGTTGCGCGGGCTCTGGCCGAACTCGCCAATGTTGATGGGGACGTTGTGGTCGAGGGAGAACTGGAAGCCGTAGGTCAACAGGCTGTCTTCCAGGAAGTCCCGGTCGTAGGGGGTCGCGACGACATAGGACTTGTTGTTCTGGAGCTGGAAGCCCATGGCCCCGGTGCCGCCGGTGGCGTTGGTTCCCTTGATCCAGCCGGAGATGCGGTAGCTGTAGCCCTGGCGCCCGGAGAAGTCGAGGTTGGGCAGCTTGATCAGGTACTTGCCGTTGGCGTTGGAGATGCTGATGGAGGCGGTGCCGCGGTGGCCCGTGCTCTCGATCACCCGGCTGCCGGTGGTCCCGGACAGGCGCTGGGTGGTGGTCAGGTTGATATAGGACAGGAAGGGGTCATAGTTTTCCAGCAGGTACCAGGTGCCGGGTTGCTTTTCCGGATCGACATTATGCACCACCCGTACCAGGTTGCCGGAGGGGTCGTACTCGCTGACCTGGAAGTCGTCGAAAGTCACCTTGCCGCTGTTGGTGTTGGCGATGAACACCGGCACCACGCGGATCACGTTGGGGCTGTTGAGGGTGAACAGGCTGCCCTCGTACCAGGTCCAGGGCGTGGTGCCGGTGGGGATGGGAGGGTTCTCCCACAGGGCCCCGGCGGTGGTGTCGGAGGTGTAGGGCAGGACGATGGAGGTCGAGTCCCCGTAGCGCATGTTGGAGTCGCCATTGCCCCCGCCATAGCTCAACTGGGACGAGGCCCGCCAGAAGTCGTAGTGGTGAAAGTCGTAGAGCACGTTGGGGTCGCTCAGCAGCGGCGGGACCTCGCAATCGCCGGCGAAGCAGGTCTGCACCTGGACCAGATGGCGGGTGTTCCGGGTGCGAATGCCATCGACCAGGGTCTGGATGTAGGCGGCATACTGGGCGTGGTTGGCGGGCAGGGCCTCGTTCATGAGGTCGAAGCTCGCCACCGTCGGCTCGTTTCGGTAGCGGTCGGCGAGCGCGGTCCAGAGGGCGCGCAACCGGTCCTGGCAAGACCCGATGCCGCTGCCGCCGGTCCAGAAGGTGCCGGTATAGCCGTTGCTCTGGTAACCGCATTGGGAGTGCATCATGGACAGGATCAGGCGCACCCCGGCCTGGCGTGCCCAGACGATTTGCTTGTTCAGCCAGTCCCAGCCCTCCTGCTTATAGACGTAGGGCGCGGCGTCGTCCTCGAACATCAGGTACCACAGGTTCAGACGCACGACGTTCATGCCGGCCGCGGCGACGGCGGCGTAGTCCTCCGCGTCGAAATTCTTGTCCCCCAGAATGGTGTCGATGGAACTGCCGGTGTCGCCGTAGGCGGTGAAGTTGGTCCCGATCAGGCGCAGGGGTGCGGCCGGGTCGCCCACCACCAGGTCGCGACCGGAGGCGCGCACATAGTCCGTGTCCGGCCCCCCGGTGGGGGTATAGGCGACCGGCGGCGTCAGGCTCAGATCATCGACGAAGAAGTCCACCCCGGCGGTGGGGCTGTTGACATAAACCTGGACCAGGGTGGGGGTCCCGGTCGGTTGGTAGCGGTAGTAGCCGCCGAGCTTGACCCATTTACCCGCGGTCAGGGTACGGGAGTCCAGGGTCGTGTAGGTGGTGCCGCTGCCGTCGACCTGCTTCACCCCCAGGGCCACGGCGATGGGCCCGCCCTGGCGGACCCGCACCCAGGCGCGCAGGTCGTAGGCGGTGTTGACCTGGACCTTATCCAGGATGTTCTGGGCAATGCCCATGTAGGTCGCGGTGCGTCCGGCGATCAGGGCCGATTGGGCGCCGCCGTGGATCGCCTCGGTGCTGGGGGCGATCAGGGGGTTGCCGCCGTAGCCGATCCAGCCGGTGGTGCCGTCCGGCGGCTCGAAGCCCGGGCTGATTAGCAGATTGGCCGCCGGGACGGTTTGGCTCAGGGCCAGCAGGCCCAGCGCAAAGACAGATCGGATGTGCATCGTTGGGGTCTCTTATGTGGCAGCCGGTCCATGACCGTACGAGCGGCCCGGCACCGGTCTGGGGTGGTGAATGTCGCAGCCTCTAAGGCACAGGTTGCTATTGCCCGCTCGTGTCTTCATCATTGTACTTCACCCGTAAATTTTCGGGGTTTCCCGCAGCCTTGTTCATGGTTCCGGTCGGCGATGGTCTGTTGGTCAGCGCTGCGGACCAGGCGCCTGCGTAGGGTCCGCTGTGCGGACCGACGCAACAAAGAATGTCCTCGGCGGTGTCGTCTGTTCCATTGAAGAGGACGACGCCCAGCGAGGCGGTGCGGCGATGTTCGATCACGGTGTCGGCTTGCCCCGGCCGCGTGATCGTCAATCGATAGGGCGCGGATAACCGGCTCCGCACCTTCTCGGCAAGGCAGCCGACTTGCCGGGCGGCGTTCGCCTCATCCGCGCTCAGGTCGCCGACGAGCACGACGGGTACTGGCTTCGACATTCAAGAACCGCCCGTCCTTGCGGCGCTGCCGGGCCTCGAAACAGGTGGGCTGGATCGCCCATCGGCGCCCGCGATCGGCGTCGCCCCCGCCGCCGGTGTCGGCGGCGTCGATATCGGCAACGCGCATCGTCAGCAATTCCTCGCGGCGGTAACCGACCATGTCACAGTAGGCTTGGTTGACGTCGAGAAAGTGCCCATCCCGGTCGAACACGAAAAACCCGTCCAAGCTGGTGCCGATGATGGCGCGGTACTCCTGGTCGGCCTCGATCGCCTGGCGGCGGGAGCGTTCGCACGCGAGTCCGACGTACCCGATACTGGCGATCACGGCGGTTAAGATGCCGGCCAGCAAAGTAAACTGATCGAGAGAAAGCGGGCCTTTGCGGGCACATCCGGGCGGCCGGCGGACGCTCTGGTCGAGCGCGTAGGATGCGGTGAGTACTCGAACCGCATCACCCAACCGGCAGCCGGAGACTTGCGAGGCAGCGATGACCGACGGGAAGCGATTCACCAACCCCTGCGCCCCCTGGGCCATCGCCCTGCCGCCAGCTTTCGACGGGCGCACCCGCGTGCTGCGCGACCTGGAGCGGGCGGGCAGGGACGGGCGCGGGGTGTCGCTGCTCGGCGGGTGGCGGATCGGCAAGACCTCGCGCTCCTGCCCACTTGGGGCCAGCGGGCACCAGAACTCGGGTTTGCGGTGCGGCTCCTGTCCGGTCAAGGGCGGGAGCGACAGGGGCATCAGACCTGCGTCGACGCGGTGGTCGACACGGTGTCGGGGGACCCCCGAACGGCGGCGACCGGGATCGCGACGGGTGCGGCCGGCGAGCCGACGCCGCCGCGGACCGGCTCGGCAACTGGTGCAGTGCGCAGCGTGAGAAGAGCGGCGGGTTGCCGCCGCTGCTGCCGCTCGACTCTTGACGACCGCCGCGGACCGCCTGCGCGGGCTCGACAATGCACTGCTCGGCAGCCGCGACCTTGAGGCGCCGATCTATCGCGCGGCCCTGCCCGACTGGCAGCGCCTGGTCGCCGACTGGCTCGCCGCGACCGAAACCGCCGCAGCGCTGGAGGTCCCGAACCCTTTCCGCCCGCTGGTGCCGCTGGAGCCGGAGTTCGGCCGCGAGGTGTTCCGCGGGCGCGAGCCGCTGGTGGCCGAGATCGAGTCCATCCTAGGCGATCCGGGCCAGGGGGCGGCGCTCGCCCTGATCGGGCCGCGGCGCTGCGGCAAGACCTCGCTGCTCAACATGCTGCCGCTGAAGCTGCCGGATGCGCTGGTGGTCTTCTTCGACGCCCAGAACACTCCCATCGACTCCACCGGGCCGCTGGTCAAGGCACTGGTCGGGCAGGCGCAGAGGTGCCGACGCGGCTGCGGTGGATGCCGATCGGGGCGCTTGGGATCTCCGCTAGCCGGGGGCCGGGCGGGTGTCCTGACTCGTTACTCGATGTAAACTAAAGATTCTGTTCACCGGGCGCCGATCCGGCTGGGACTGAAACGGGTCGCGAGGCGGTCCGGGCATTGATCACGACCGTAACGACTGGGAGGATCGCGATGGCGAACGGGATCGGCGGCCTGCGGGGCCGTCTCTCTCACCGGGGGCTCTGGGTCGCGGCCGTCCTGCTGTGGCCGGCCGCCGCTCTCGCGGCGGATGGGGCCGCGGCGGCCGGGCGCGAGGGTTCGGCGGGAGCGACGGATGCGGTGCCGGCGGCAACGTCCGGCGCACCGCGGGCTGTCCCCGACCCGGACGCGCTGCCCCGCGCCGTGGCGCGCGGCAACCTGGAGGAGACGGCGGCCCTGCTCAAGCGGGGCGCCGACACCGACGGCCGGCTCGGCGGGCGCACCGCCCTGATGATCGCCGCGGAGCGCGGTCGCCGCGACCTCGTAGACCGGCTGCTCGCCGGCGGCGCCCGGGTCAAGGCCGTGACCGAGCGCGGAGAGACCGCCCTGCTCTTCGCCGTGCGGGGCGGGCACCGCGAGGCCGCCCTGGCCTTGCTCGCCCGGGGTGCCGATGCCAATGACACGGAGCCGACCACGGATGTCTTGGGTCGACCGGTGCCGCCGTCCCCGGGCGCTGCGCGCGCTTCGGCGGCCACCGCTGCCGCCCCGAACGGGGCCGCGGGCACCCGTGGTCCCCAGCCGCCACCCGTCGGCCGCTCGGTGCTGCGCATCGCCGTGGACAATGGCGATGTCGCGCTGGCCGAGGCGCTGCTCGCGCACGGCGCCGCGGTCAAGACCCCCCGCGCCGGGGACCCCCCGATCCTGGCCGCCGCCCTGGCGCACGGCGACAGTGCCATGGCCCTGGCCCTGTTGAAGCGGGGCGCCGGTCTCACGCCGGAGCTGGATACCGCCTGGACCGCACGGGTACTGCCCGTGCCGCCGGGGGCCGAGCGGTTGTTGACGCCGCCCGCGCGGCCGCGGGCCAAGCGGCCACCGCCGGCGTCGCCGCCCGGCGCCCCGGTCGTCCTGCCGCCGGGTGTCGGGGACCCGCCCGCCCCGGACCTGCCGACGGTCACGCAGACCGCCTGGACCCCGCTGATGGCCGCCGCGATCTGCTGCGACGCCGCGGTGATCAAGGCCCTGCTCGCCAAGGGCGCCAAGGTCGCCACGACCACCGCCGACGGCCAGACCGCCCTGTCGCTGGCGGTCGCCTACGACCGCTTGGAGGCCGTCCGGGTCCTGCTCGCCCGCGGCGCCGCCGTCAATGCCAAAGATGCCGCCGGCCGCACCCCCCTGTCGCTGGCGGTGGTCTACGGCCGGACCGCGCTGGTGTCGGAGCTGCTCGCCAAGGGGGCGGCGGTCGATGTCAGGGATCAGGCCGGTCGGACCCCGCTGCTCGCGGCGATCACGGCCGGACAGCACGCGGCGGTGGCGGTGTTGCTCGCGCATGGCGCCGACGCGAACGCTAAGGACGCCGCCGGCCGCACCGCCTTGGCGCTGGCCGTCGGCAAGGGCGATGCGGCGCTGGTCGCCGCGCTGCTCGACCACGGCGCCGCCGCGGACCTGGGCGAGACCGGGGCGGCGCTGCGCGATGCGCTCGGGCGCGGCGAGGCCGCGGTGGTGCAGACGCTGCTTGATCACGGGGTCCCGGCCACTACCCCCGAGCATGCCGACGCGGTCTGTGCCGCCGCGGTCCAGGGCCAGGACGTCATTGTGGCGGCCCTGCTCGCCAAGGGCGCGAACGCCGATTGCCGCACCCGGGGTGACGAGCCGGCGTCCTGCGATCGGCACACTGATCCGCCGCGCAGCTACTCGTCGTTAGATCGCTGTGCGCCCGGCCAGGATTGGACCCCGCTGCGCGCCGCCGCGGACCTGGGTCACCTCGGGGTGGTGCGCGTCCTGGTTGACTATGGGGTCGATGTCAATGCCAAGGGTGCGGACGGGGTCACGGCCCTAACGGCCGCCCTGGAGCGCCAACACCTGGCGACGGCCGTGCTGCTGCTTGAACAGGGCGCGGTGATCGACCGGACCGCGGGCGGGATCGCGCTGTGCGACGCCATAGTCCACAATCCGGCACTGGCACTGGCGCTGATCGACAAGGGGGCCGATGTCGAGGGCAAGGAGGGCGGCTGTTACTACGGTATGACTCCTTTGTTGCTCGCCGTCGAGCGCGGCTATTCCCGGATCGCGGAGCGCCTGCGCCAGGCCGGGGCGACGCCCTGATGCCGGGGACCTTCGGCATCGTCCACCACTGCAACGACTGACAGGAGCATCAGGATGGCCGACATGACATCGACGCCTTGGGGCCGGTCGCTGCGGATCCGGGTGCTGGCGGCCGGCGTGCTGCTGTGGGCGGGTACCGGTCTCGGGGCGGACGGCGGTGTCCCCGCGGCCGAGCCGGGCGGTGCGGATCCACGGCTCGCCCCGGCGAACGCCGGCCTTACCGTGCCTCCCGCGCCCAGCGTCGACACCTGGCGGATCGCCCTGCGACGCGGCGATCCGGCGGAGGTCACGGCCCTGCTCGATGAGACCACCGATCCGGCATCCCGGAGCCGGCTGGAGCCGCAAGCCCTGACCAGTGCGGCCGGTAACGGCCACCTGGCGCTGGTGCAGGCCATGCTCGCCCGGGGTGTCAAGGCGGACGGCCCGGCCGGTGCCTTGGCCTTGCGCAACGCCGCCAGCGGCGGTCACCAGGCGGTCCTGGAATTGCTGCTTGCCCAGGGGGCCGATGCCAAGGCTCAGGACAGCGCGGGCGAGTCCGCGCTGCTCCTGGCCATGGAATCCAACTTGCCGAGGGCTGACAAGGGGCAAGGCACGGCCCCCCCGCGGACCCGGCGCGATCTCGCGCGCGCCCTGCTCGAGCGGGGTGCGGCGGTCGATGCGCGGACCAGCGAGGGCGAGACGGCGCTGCTGCGCGCGGCGACTCAGCGTGACCTCGAGGCCGTGCGCCTCCTGTTGGAGCGGGGTGCCGATCCCAATGTCAAGAACTCGCAGGGTGAACCCATCCTGTTGCACCTTGGGGTCGTCGACGAGGCCGTCCCGCTCGCGCGCCTGCTGCTTGAACGGGGAGCCGATCCCAATGCCAAAGACCACGGGGGGCAAACCGTCTTGTCTGACGCCGCGTGCAACAACCCCGCGCTGGCTCGGCTCCTGCTCGACCAGGGCGCCGACCCCAAGGCCGGCACCGCCCTGATGCGTGCGATCGACTGCAACCGGGGCGAGACCGTCGAGGTGCTGCTCGGGCGGGGTGCGGTGGCTGACGGGGACGCGTTGACAGCGGCCGTGCGCACCGGCAACCGCGCGGTCATTCGGTCGCTGCTCGCCAAGGGAGCCGACGCCGCCGCCGTGCCCAAGGACCCGTGGAATACTCTGGTCCTGGCGGCGGTGCAGGGCCATGAGGCCCTGGTCGAGGCCCTCGGCCGCCCAGGTGTCGAGATCGATTGCGAGGGGAACGCGAGCGGCCTGCAGCCGGGCGGGACCCTGTTGATCCGCGCGGCCGCGCAGGATGACCGCGAACTCGTCACCTGGCTGTTGGACCTGGGGGCGGCGGTCAGTGCCAAGGACCGCCGGGGCGCGACCGCGCTGGTCGTCGCCCTCGGGCACCCGCAACCGCAGCTCGCGCGGCTGCTCATTACCCGAGGCGCCGATGACAGCGGCAAGGACGTCTTCGGCCGTACCGCCCTGGCCCTCGCCGCGGGCAAGGGTGAGGCCCAGATGGTGAAGGCCTTGCTGGAGCGGGGTGCCGCTGTCGAAGCCGCCGACTCCACGGGCAGAACCGCGTTGATGTCCGCCGTCGGTGCCGGTGACCGTAAAACGCTGCAGGCTCTGCTCGCGGCGGGCGCCGACATGAGTGTCACGGACCGGGAGGGCCGGACGGCCTTGCACCTCGCGGCCGCGGGCGGTGATGAGGCGATCGTGAAGATCCTGCTGGATGGGGGCGCCCAAATAAATGCCCGGTCCGCGCGCGGCGAAACCGCGCTCCTCACCGCACGACGCTGGCGTCGCTTCGACCTCGCCGCAACCCTGCTTGCGTGGGGCGCCGATATCAATGGCGGGGGTGGGGTTCTGGCGGCAGCCGCGCGGGACGACGACCGCGAGACGCTCCGTTGGCTGCTCGACCAGGGTGCCGATGTCAATGCCGTAGCGCCGCCGGGCACCGCGGGCGCCGGGCGCACCGCGCTGATGGAGGCCGCGCGGGGCGGTCGCCGCGAGGTCCTGGATCTGCTGCTCGCGCGCGGCGCCGCCGTCGATGCCAAGACCGGGACCGGTCCAACCGCCCTGATCGAGGCCGCGTATGCGGGTCAACTCGCGATCGTCAAGACCCTTCTCGACCACGGCGCCGATGTCAACGCCAGGTTCGACGCGCCGCCCGATCCCGCGAAGCCCCAGGACCCGCCGGACGGCGGGACCGCCTTGACCGTCGCGGCGCAGCAGGGCGACTTGATGCTGGTGCGGCTGCTGCTCGCGCGGGGTGCCGCGGTCGAGGCCCGCGGCCGGAGCGGGCAAACGGCGCTGTGGACGGCCGGGGCGCGCGGCGACGGCGCGCTGGTCGCGACCCTGCTTGCGGGGGGCGCCGATCCGCGCGCCGCCGTTCCGAACTCGCTGGGCCCGCCGGGCGCGACTAGCACGCTGATGGCCGCGGTGCTGAGCGATGACCTCGCGTCGGTGCGCGCCATCATCGCCCAGGGTGTCGATGTCAATGCCGGCGCGTCGCAGGGTGAGACCGCCTTGTTGCTCGCCCTGCGGGGGGTGTCGGCCACCTTCGCCCAAGATAACATCGCGCGGATGCGGCTCGCCCCCCAGCGGGCCGACCCCAATGCCGGCCGTGACATGGTGCGGATGCTGCTCGCCCAGGGGGCCGACCCCAATGCCGGGTCGGATGGCGGTGAGCGCCCCCTGATGGCCGCCGTGGGGCGGGGTGACCTGGGGTTGGTGCAGGCGCTCCTCGCCCGGGGTGCGGACGTCAACGCCAAGGACATCAATAACTCAACGGCGCTGATCCGCGCGGTCCAAGACCGCCGGGTGGATATCGTCAACCTGCTGCTCGCCCAGGGCGCCGATCCCGAGACCCTGAGCAACGGCAATCAGACTCCGCTGCGGCTGGCCGCGCAGGCGGGGCAGTCCGCGGTCGTCGAAGCCCTGCTCGACCGGGGTGCGCGGATCACCCCGGAGGCCCTGGCGGCGGCCGTCATCGGCGGCCATGTCGACACGGTGAAGCGGCTGATCGCCCGCGGCGCCAACGTCAATGCCCGGATCATCGAGGACCACCAGCGGGACTGGCTGTGGCTGGTCGGCCTGATCAAACATCTCGATGACGTTCTCAAGCGGTGCCGCCGGGAAGTCCCGACCGGCGGGGGCCTGCGGATCTCGTGCGATGGGGGCCTGGACTTCGATGGCGTGCCCCCGGTCTTGAGTATCGCCGCGGCGCGGGGGGATCGGGAGCTGGTGCAGGTCCTGCTGGACGCCGGTGCGCGGGTCGACGCCAGGGACGCCGCCGGCCGCAACGCCCTGTCGTTCGCCATTGGCTTCGATCAGACCGGCGTCGCGATCGGGGTCGTGCCGCTGCTCCTGGCCCGGGGTGCCGCGGTCCTCCCGGCGGACCTCGGCGCGGCGCTGTTGGCCGCCGTCCGGGATGGGCGGCACGACTGGCTCAAGGCCCTGCTCGACCAGGGCACCCCCAGTGCCGGGAAGGGGGTCGGGCGCGGTACCGGGGTGGCCGCCGGGCCGCTCGGCGCCGCCGCCTTACTCGCGGCCGCGTGGCGCGGTGATGTCGAGAGTGTGCGGCTTCTGCTCGACTATGGCGCCGCGGCAGAGGCGCGGCCGGACACCGAGGAGTCGCCCCTGCGTAATGCCGCGGGCAAAGGGCATCCGGAGGTCGTGCGGCTGCTGCTCGCCCGGGGGGCCGCGGTCGAGGCCAGGGACCGGGACGGCCGGACGGCCCTGATGATCGCCGTCGCGCAGGGGCAGGCCGCGGCGGCAGGGGCGCTCCTCGACCACGGGGCCGATGTGGATGCCAGGGTCACCGTCGCGCCGGGCGCGAACCGGCGCGATTGGGCCCACGCCGGCTGGACCGCGCTCATGTTCGCTGTCAAGCGGGGCGATGCGACCCTGGTGAAGGCGCTGCTCGCGCGGGGCGCCGCGGTCGATGTCAAGGCCGCCGACCACGCCACGACCGCCCTGTCCCTGGCCAGCGCCCAGTCCTCCCGTTCCATCGCCGACCTGCTGAGGCAGGCCGGGGCCAAGGAGTAGCGATGATCAATGCGCGGCCGCGTCCGGAACGGCTGTTCTAGGGTGTCGACACCATAAGCATGGAAACCATTCCATAGCCCAGGATAGCCACTGTCCTCCAGAGCGTCTGCCGACGGATCGATAGGGAAAGAAGTAGGTCACTGATTTATTTGAAGATCGCAGTGATGTTCGGCGAAAATCGAAGCTGGCACGCCTCATGCTCAATGTTGATCAAGCAACCGAGTCGGCAGGACGCCGCACCGCAAAGCACTGGACCCGCCAGTTGTAGCGAGCGGTTCCGGTGCGAAGGTCGGCGGGGTAGGGTGTGAATCGACTGACGATCTCACTCAGGCCATGCAGGCCCGGCAGGTTCGCTTCAAGCGCACATCATGTGCATTCGTTCCGACGTTCAGAGGGTAAATAAAATGGCAAAAGTCGCCAACTCCACAGATTCCTCCAGTCTCGCCGAAGTCGTTGACCGCATTCTGGACAAGGGCATCGTGATCGATGCGTGGTTGAAGGTCTCACTGGTTGGTATCGAGCTGCTCGCCGTTGAAGCCCGTGTGGTCATCGCGTCGGTCGAGACCT
>CAYYAY010000033.1:0-60486 GCA_964470155.1 uncultured Lamprocystis sp.
GCCGCGAAGTCACCGCCATCCGGTCCGCGGGCTGCCGCGTAGCCACCGCCATCCGGGCCGCGCACTGCCGCGAAGTCACCGCCGTCCGGTCCGCGGGCAGCCGCGAAGCCACCGCCATCCGGGCCGCGTGCCGCCGCGAAGTCGCCGCCGTCCCGGAAGCTTCCACCGCTGAATCCATCATCGTGGAAACCGCCGTCGCCGCCATGGAATCCGCCGAAACCACCCCCGCCGCCGAAGTCACCGCCGCCCCGGAAGCCGCCGCCGCCGAAACCACCCCCGCCAAAGCCGCGGGCCGTCGCCAGCGTGCCGAAACCGGCCAGGCCCAAAGCCGCCGCGACCAGCGCGGCCTTACGCATCAGGATCAAGCGACGGGTCTTCATGGCTGTGCTCCGGTCTGGGCAGGTTGAACGACAGGCGCCGCCGGTGCCGTCGGCGGTGCGAACTTGATCTGCTGCGCCCCGGCCGGCGCCTTGAACGTGAAGGTGCTCGCCTTGAGCGGCGGCGCGGTTTTCCAGTCCCGCAGGTACGCGGTCCATTGCGGCGAGGCCGGCAGATTCTTCTGATTGATCAGAATTTTGACTGGTACCGGTTTGGCACCCGTGGCGACCCATACCTGGACCTGGACATCGTCCCGGTCGAATGCCAGATGGTCGGCGGCGACCCCGCGCACCTTGCCGGTTCCGACGAACAGGGCATGGTGCTGGCCCTTGCCCAAATGCTCGCATAGCTTGGGGCTGGCCAGATCGGCGAGCGCCACCCGGAAGTGCAGGTTCTGGTCGACGTGCGCCAGGGCGCCCTCGATATCCGCGGGGACCTCGGCGGTGGCGTACGCCTTCGCTGATGGGTCGTACAGGGTCATGGTCTTGCCGTTGAGGAAGAACTGTTTGTCGATCAAATCGCCCGCGGCGTTGACCCGCAGTTTGTCGGGGCGCTGCACGAAGGTCTCGGTAGCAAAGCTGAATTGCAGCTTCTTGCCGCCGGCATAGACCCGGTCGTCGGTGACCTCCGCGCTGAAAGAGAACCGGTCGAGTGATTTCAGGTAGTCGCACATGCGTGCGACGATCCGGTTTGGGTCCGGCGCCGCCTGCGGCGACGGCTCGGCGGCCGTCGCCGGGCCGCTCAACAGCAGCAGGCCGCCAAGGGCCAAACCGCTGATACGCTGTAGATTCATCGTCGTTCTCCTGTGATTGAGTTCGTGTTTCACTTGTTGTTGATGTGCAACTTATCCCAGACGCAGGTCGACCCGGCAGGCGCCGCCGCCGTCCGGCAGCCTGACCCGCGCGACGCCGTTGCTGACCGGCACCGTCTGTCCGTTCAAACTGACGGCGACCACCTGGCCGGCGCCGACGCCATTCGCGACGACGATCACACAGGAGGTCTGGCCGTCCGGCAGCCGGTAAGTCATCCGGTAGCCGGGCCAGTCGGCCGGGATGCAGGGTTTGAGGATCAGGGTGCGGCCGTGCTCCAGACGCAGGCCCAGCACCGACTCGACGCCGACCCGGTACAGCCACCCGGCCGAGCCGGTGTACCAACTCCAGCCGCCGCGGCCGATGTGGGGCTCGGTGCCGTAGATGTCGGCGGCCACGGCGTAAGGCTCCAGCCGGTAGGTTGCCACCTGTTCGGGGGTTGCCGTGTGGGTGACCGGGCTCAGCATCTCCAGCAGTCGGGCGGCCCGCTCACCGCGCCCCAGTTCGGCCATGGCCATCACCGCCCAGCAGGCGGCGTGGGTGTATTGGCCGCCGTTCTCCCGCACGCCGGCCAGGTAACCTTTGATATAGCCGGGGTCCTTGGGGGTGTCGACGAAGGGCGGGGTGAGCAGGCGGATCAGGCCCTCGGTTTCGCTGATCAACTCGGACTCCAGCGCGTCCAGCGCCTGTTCGGCCCGCGCCCGCGGGACCGCCCCCGAGATGGCCGCCCAGGCCTGGGCCAGGGCGTCGATGCGGCACTCGGCGTCGGCGGCGGAACCCAGCGGGGTGCCGTCGTCATAGTAGGCGCGGCGGTACCAGGCGCCGTCCCACGCGGATTGCTCCAGCGCCTCGACCAGCGCGGTCCGGTAGTCGGTATAGCGTTCGAGGCGGGCGTGATCGGCGCGCGCCGCGCACAGCGGCAGGAAGTCACCGAGGATGCGGTACAGAAAGAAGCCCATCCAGACGCTTTCCCCCGTTCCCTCCCGGCCGACCCGGTTCATGCCGTCGTTCCAGTCGCCGGTGCCCATCAGCGGCAGGCCGTGGGTGCCGCGGGTGAGTGAGCGGTCCAAGGCGCGGCAGCAATGGTCATAGAGGTCGCCCGAAGTACCGCTGGGCTCCGGCAGCAGATAGGCCTCGTCTTCTCCGGGCGCCAGGAGCCTGGCGCTGAGATAGGGGATCTCCGCGTCGAGGATGGCCCGGTCGCCGGTCGCCTGGACATAGTGGCAGGTGACCAAGGGCAGCCACAGCAGGTCGTCGGCGAAGCGGGTGCGCAGCCCGCGCTCCATGGGCGCGGCGTGCCACCAATGGAGCACATCGCCCTCGACGAACTGGTGGGCGGCGTGCAGCAGGATCTGGGCCCGGGTCAGGTCCGGCCGCAGGGCCGTCAGGGCCGCCGCGTCCTGGAGTTGGTCGCGGTAGCCATAGGCCCCGCCGGACTGATAGAAGGCGGAGCGCGCCCAGATCCGGCAACTCAGGTTCTGATAGACGAGCCAGCCGTTGAGCATCAGGTCGATGGCCGGGGAGGGTGTCTCGACCTGCAGCCGGCCGACCAGATCGTCCCAAAAGGCCCGAGCCTGGGCCAGCGCCTGATCGACTGCGCCAGGCGCGCGGTAGCGTGCGACCGTTGCGTCCAGTTCGGTCCGGTCCAGACACTCGCCGAGCAGGAAGCTGTACTCGGCCGCGGCACCGGGTGCCAGCGTCAGGGTCGCTTGACGGGCGAAACAGGGGTCCAGCCCGGTCCCGCAAGCGCCGTCCAGCGAGGTGGTGCCGCGCAATGCCTGGGGATCGCCCGGGTCGCCATGGCGGCCGATGAAGGCGGCCCGATCACAGGTGAAGGCTTGGAGTCCAGGGGTTCCGCCCGCCCGGATCAGCGCGGCGAACGCGATGCCGTCGGCAAAATCGCCGGCCGCCGGGTTGACGGCGGTGAGCAGGTCGCGGGCGGGGTCCCAGGCCGTTTCGATCGGGCTCGGCAGGGTCGGCTGGTTGCCCATGACCAGGCGCTGGTAGGCGAAGAGCGCCAGCGTCCGCGGCCGCGTGCCGTGGTTGGTCAGGCGCAGCCGCAGACAGCGCAGCGGGTCCGTGCGGGGCACGAAGACGGTGCATTCCTGGGCCAACTCCGCGTAATCGCAGCGAAAGACCGAATAGCCGAGGCCGTGCCGGACCTCATAGTCGCAGGGCGCCGGCCGCGGTCCGGGCAGCGGCGACCAGGATTCGCCGGTGGCCTCATCCCGGATATAGAGGGCCTCGCCATGGGGATCGCTCACCGGGTCGTTGGACCAGGGAGTGAGGCGGTTGGCTTGGCTGTTGCGCGCCCAAGTATAGCCCGCGCCCACCTCACTCACCAGGCAGCCGGCTCGTTCGTTGGCGATGACGTTGATCCAGGGTAGCGGCGGGCGGGGCAAGGCGCCCCCGTCAGTGCCCGAGCGGCGCAAGGGCAGGACATAGTCCCGCCCGTCCGCGGAGAACCCGCCGAAACCGTTGAACAGCCGCAGCGGTTCGCCCGCGAGGTCCAGGGCGGCGGCCGGCGTACCGGGGGCGCCGACCGCGTGTCCGGTCGATCCCGCGCCGACCGCCGGACCAGCCGTGCCGGTCGCGGGGGCCGCTTCCGGGCAGTGATAACCGTCCAGCAGCGCCAGCGCGCCCGCCCGGTCCGGGGCCACGCCGGTCAGGAACAGCACCTCGACCACGGCGTCAGCCGCCAACGCGATTGTCGAACGCAGGCTCAGACAGGGATCGAGCACCTTGCCGACCGTGCCGGAGAGCGGCCCCGGCGCGGTCAAGGCCACGGGTGCGGCCGGGGTGCGTCCGCGCCCGAGGAAGCGCATCCGGTCGGACTCCCACTCGGCCGCCGCGGCTCCCGCGACCGCGTGCACCAGCCAGGGCCAATGCTCGTCCTGCGCGCGCGGGCGGCGGCGTGCCAGCAGGGCGCCGGCCGCCGCGTCACGTTCGGTCGCCACGAACAGCTTGGCAAAGGCCGGATGAGCGGTGTCCGCATCCGCGTAGAAGAGCACGACCTCGAGATAACTGGTGATCTCGATCCGCCGCGGCCGTTCGGAGCGGTTGCTCAGCGTCACCCGCCGCAACTCCAGGTTGGCATCGGCGGCCACGCTGACCTCCAGCCGCGCAGCGATGCCGACGTCCTCGCGCTCCAGGACGAAACGCCCGTCCGCGTACTCGGTCCGATAGACCGGCGTCGGCGTGCGGGTCGGCTGGTACCCCAGGGACCAGAAGCGGCCATCGTCCAGATCGCGCAGATACAGCAGGCTGCCCAGGTCATCCTGGACCGGATCGGCGCGCCACCGGTTCAGGGCCAGACCGTCGCAGGACGACTGCCCGGCCCCGGTGGCCGAGATGCGCACCTCATAGCGGCCGTTGGACAGGGTGTACAAGGGCGCCGCGGGGGACTGGGGGTCGGTGAAGGAATCGGTGATCATCCGGTGTGGTGCTCGTCAGATGGACTGCTGGGTGCCCGAGTCGCCGGTCGGGCGGGTGTCGGGAGCAGTTTAGGTGATTTTAGGCGGCAACCGAATCTGCTTGCTCGAGGTCAGCCGGGTGTCGGTGGCGTTTTCCACCTGTCGCTTCGCCCGCGACACCAGGTCCTGATCCGGAAAAGACGCTCACGGAGACACCAAGGTCACGGAGTTGATTGAAAAATCTCCCTGTCTTCGTGAGCGCTCTTTAGCAACGGATCGGCGACGGGTCAGTCTTGATCATCGTTTCGAAAGGAAGAAGCCGTGGCCGAGAACGAACGGCTGAAGCGCTTGCTCGCCGACCAGTCGGAACCATCTGACCTTGGGACGGGGCAGTGATCTCGGCCTGTCGTCGATCCCTGGTTCTCCGCAGCAAACCCGGTCGAGGTTCCGGCGGCGCGGCCTGATTGTGTGTCAGACGCCGCTGCAATGCCCGCCAGCGTCGCGCCAGGGCCAGGTGGCTGCAAACCCGCAGCAGCACCTCGTGAGCGTCGCAGGGCTTGACGATCTATACCCGTCGTTGTTGGTTTCTCGTTTTTCGTAACCCGATGTTCGATAATCCTTAACGAAAAACGAAAAACGAAAAACGAAAAACCGTTCTGTATAGTCCACCCCGCCGGCCGCGAGGCCCTGAGTATTGTCCGCCACGATCAGTCGGCCGGTAAGGAAGATGATGGGGATGTCTTGGGTGTCCGGGGCCTGCTTGAGCTGTCGGCACAGGGCGAAACCGTCCGTGTCCGGCAGGTTGAATAGGCGGCAGCAAAGTCTAGCTCGCCATTGAAGTGGGAGATGTCGAAGACCAAGAAGTCTGACACCTTTCAAGCGCCGCGGGTCGCCGGTTCGGCGGGTGCCGGTGGTGCCTGGTTCGGGTCGGCCGGCGCCACTGCCGCGGTCGGTCGGGCATCCGTTCCGATGCGGCGGTCGGCCGCCGCGGCGAGCCAGCGGGCAGCCAGCCGATGCGGCTATCGCGCCGGGCGCGGACCCGGAGCCAGCCGTCCGTGGACTCGGGTTGCAGTCCCTCCACTGGTGTCCCCTGGGGGACCTGGGTCAGCACGGGGTGCTGGGTTCCGGGGCCGTCTCGCGTTCCAACACGCCGGCGGTTACGGCGTAGTCGGTCATTGCTGGTGCCCTCCTGGGGCGGGTTGGTTGGTGGGTGCCTTCCGGTTCAGGTGGCGGGTCGGGTGGCCCCGTGGTCTGGCCTGGGCGGTCCGGGGCCGGCCCCGGCCAGGGCCGGGAGGAGCGAGGGAGAGCGGGTCCTGGGGGAACCGGGGCGCGCCGGGGTCGAGGGTCCGCAGGTAGGCCCGATAGGCGGTCAGGTGGCCCAAGTTAGGCCCGTTGCCGAGCCCCTGAACGATGTTGGCCAACAGGTCCGCGGTCATCGGGGTCTGGGGCTGGGCGCCGCCGCCGTCTTCCTCAGGCCCGGCCGCGGCGGCGTTGCCGAGAGAGCGCAGCAGCCGCGCGACACCATCGCCGAGAGTGGCCGCGGGGCCTACCAGGGCGATGAGGTCGGTGGCCGTATAGACGTGGGCGCGCCTGAAACGGTCCAGGTCGGCCCCGGTCTGCTTGCATAGCAGTGCCCGGTCGACCCAATCGAGGAGCAGAGCGGGGTCGAAACGGGTCTGGATAATCAGGGTGGGGATCTCCTTCAAGGCCAGGTCGTGGACGCTCTCGATCCCCTCCTCGGCGAGGCGTCCCACCTGCCAGTAGCTCATGCCGTCGATCTTGGTTTGCAGGTCCGAGGGGCTGAAGAGGCGCCCGTCCTGCTCTGCATCAATGCCGCCCAACCGCTTGAGCTGTTGGGCGATCCAGCGCAGGAAAACGTCCGGGACGATGCCCATCAGGAAGGCGAAGGCCGCGAGCCAGGGGCCAAAGGCCTGGGTGGCGCCCGAACCCCCGGAGGCCAGACCCATGAGGAGCATGCCGAGGACGAAGGTGGTGACTAGTCGCACGTCGATCTGCCACAGGACGTTCGTGGTGAGGTCGTAGAGTGTCCAGCGCCGGATGGTGAGGTTGACAATGTAAAAGTAGGCCCCGAGCAGCGCCCAGGTGAGGGGGGTGAGGCTGCCCGCGGCGACGGGGAAAAGCTCGGCGAGTCCGATCCACGGGTTGGGTCCGTTAATCAATTGGACCAGGAGTCCGTCCGTCCCCTTCGGCAGCAGGGCGTTGTCCCACACCAGATAGAGCAGCATCAGGTTCACCAGGGCCGGCAGGACGAAGGCAGAGACACTGTTGCGCTGCTCAAACTCCGCCAGTCGTTGGTGGACCTGCCGGTCGTTCAGGGCGCACATGGACAGAGTCTCCAGCACCCTAGCCTTCAGGATGTCCGCCTGGAGTCCGCGGTAGGCGATGATCAGCAGCAGCGGCAGGGTGCTCAGCAGCAGGAACAGCAGCATCACGGAGAACGCGAAACGGTACGCCAGATCCGGGTCGGCCCCGGGAACCCGCGCCAGGACCCGCTGCGCCTGGCTCTGCGCCTCCTGATCCGTCACCCAGCCGATCGCCCCCATGAAGGCGACGAGCGCGATGATCATCAGGAACCGAGCGCCGAGCCTCTTGATCGCCTGCATGTGTTCGCCTCCATCCCCCCCGACCCCGCGTTGCGTCGACCATGAATCTAGCAGGCTTGGGCCGGTTCCCGCGATCGGACGGATGCAATGACAGGTCGGTTGGATGCAAGGATTGCGACCGCCTTGACGGCCGGGTGCCGCAGGGGCGGCCGGTCTGGTCGCGGTGCGCCCCTGCCGGCTGATCGGCTTAATCGCGTCCAGCGCGCAATGCGCAATTGCCGCGCGCCGATTGATCGTTGCATCCGGCCGGTCGCGGGGTCGGCGCCGCGCGCCTAGGATTAAACGGTAAGATTGTGCAGGTATTCACCGCCGACGAGGCTGGTAGGGCGCGCGGCTGCGTTGCGGAACACCACGGTGGGGCGTTGCCCCCCTGGTCGCCCGGGACAGCCGATGCCTGCAGGGTCTCCGGGCCTCGCCTACCGGGGGGCTGTTCATCCACGTCCAGACGCTACGACAGGAACGCCATCGTGACCGAACCGACCCGCGACGCGAGCACCGAATCTCAGGCCCCCAAACCCGTCCAGTCCGCTCATCCGGCAGTGCCAGAGGCGGCGCCGACTGCCGTCGCGCCGGTTGCGACCGCCACGGTGGGCGACAGCGACGACAACGAGTCCCCCTATCTCGGCAGCACCCTGAACAGCCTGGCCGCCAGCGCCTCGGTGAACAACATCACCGGCGAGGTCGCGCTGACGGTGCCCCTGGTGGATCTGCCGACCTCGCAGGGCCTGGGGCCACGCCTGACCATCAATCTCGTCTACAACAGCACCAGTTCGTCGGCGGCGGGTTGCGCGTACCTGAACAGCATTGCCGCGCCCTGGGTGTATCAGCAACAGCCTTTCTCTTTAAGCCCAGTCGCCGGAAGCTGGATGCCGGGTTACATCCCCGGAGACTGGAGCTTGGACCTGCCGGCAATCATCAATAGCGGCGGGAACTGGAGCCTGCACTTTCAAGGCCAGAGCTGGCAGGCCAATCTCAACGGGAACGACACCTCGCCGGGCAAGACCGCCTTCTATTACGCCAAGGGCCTGGAGCAGAGCAACAAGCTCAAGCTGACATACCAAAACGGCACCGACATCACCGGCGGTGCCACCATCACCACCCCGGACGGCATCCAATACGCGGTCACCGCCCCATCGCTGAGCGCACCGACTGAACCCAATTGGGGCAATTGGCTCTTGAGTTCCATCACCTCGCCCAATGGTACGAGTCTGCACTTCAGCTACGCCTATCCGCCACAAGAGGCCGACAGTGTTCCGGGACAGGGGACGTTGAAGGTGACGGACCAGAACGGCAATCTGGTCTACGCCCTGGTGTCGGCAAGCCCGGTTCCCGCCATGCCAACGCTCGGACAGCAAGTAGGCACCACTCTGTACGGGTGCTTCACGACTCCCGGCCAGGCCGGGCCCGCGGTCTACGACACCTTCGCGACGCTGAACTCGACGGGCTACATGAGTCAGACCGGGCTCGGCCTGTACCCGGACAACCCGACGCTCTACGAATACACGAACGTCTGCGTCAGCAGTTCTATCTTCAACAAGCTTGGCCGGATCACCGACCCCACCGGGGCCTACACCCAGTTCAACTGGCTCTCCGGCGGCTTCGTGGTCAATTACGGTGTGGTTCATATCACGGCATCGGACGGCGATATCTCACACACCTTCAGCTACTTCTTCGCCCCGGTCGACACCCAGGCGCTCTACGACTCGGGCGGCAACCAGGTGTGGTCCAAGCAGTTCTACTACAGCCAGGACCAGTACCAGGGTCTGACCAATAACTCCGACAACGGATCGGCCACCTACCAATGCCCCAACATGTGCCAGTTCGACACCAACGAGCTCGCCCAAGGGGTTGCCCCGTCCAACAACTGGTTCGACCCGCTCTTCAACAGCAGCGAGCATAACGCAAGCCTCCCCTTTCTCCCCCCCATACCGGTGGGCGATGGTTATGCAAGCGGCAACGTCTCGCCCCTGATCAGGGTCCAGACCTTCACGGTCTATGCGATCACCACCTTCCCGGACAAGAGCCAGGTCCAGGTCGAGCAGGTCTACGACTGCCTCCAGCGGCTGTCCGAGGTCACGACCACGACCAGTTCGCCACTCTCCAACGACACGGTCGTCGGGACCACCTCCTATACCTACCCGGTCGCGACCTCCCAACTCGGCGTGGCCTACGGTCAGTACACCACCCCGCTGTATCCGACCTACGCGAGTCTGCCCGCCAATTTCGATCAGCCGATCGCGGTCGAGACCACTGTCCCCGCCACCTTCAACGGCCGCTCCTGGCCGGCGGGCAGCAGCCTGTCGACCAGCGTCGTCTACACCTACGATGAATACGGCAACCAGACCTGCGGTACCGCCGCCAGCGGGGTCGCGCAGACCTTCGGGTACGCGAGCGGATTGAATCTGCCCTGCAACATCAATCCCTATGTGAGCGCCTCGACCACCCAGCCCGCCGCCGCGACGAACGTCGGCGCCCTGACCCTGCTGCCGGCCCAGTACCTCAATGCCCAGGGGGCGTCGGCGAACGTCACCGGCAATACCAACAGCACCCTCTACACCCAGGATGACGGCTGCATCCGCCCCATCAGCATGACCACTACGGCCAGCGGCAGCCCCGGACCCCTGACCCGGACCTATGGCTATGACGGGAGCGGGCGGGTGACGACCATTACCGAGAGCGGCAGCGGCTTTTCCACCACCCTGACCACCACCTATGCGACGGACGCCCAGGGCAACCAGGTCATCGCCACCAGCACCAGCTACGGCGACGGCTGCAGCGGCCCGTCATTGCCGACCACCGAGACCATCGGCCCCCTGGGGCGCACCCTGTCGCAGACCGACGCCGAGGGGCGGGTGACCCTCTACGAGTACGATAGCCTGGGGCGGCTGACCAAGCAGACGGAGTTGGCCAATCTGCCCCAAGGGCAGCAACTGGTAACCAGCTACAGCTACGGCCTTGCCCTGGGCGGGACCAGCGTCACCATGACCACCCCCATGGGGTCGCAGGTCGTCTACACCTTCGACAGCCTGGGCCGGCAGACCGGCAATCAAATCCAAGCGGTGGGCGAGACCAGTCCGCGCACGGTGCGCAGTTTCAGCTACGCCAACACGAGTGCCGACGGCGGGCCCGCCTTCGGCCAGTTGGTGAGCGCCACCACCAACGTTGCCCCCGGCGCCGCCAATTCCATCAACTATTACTACAACGGGGTGGGCGACCAGGTGGCGGCGCTGCCGTCGGTGGGGCTCGGCCAGGTGAGCCTGCCCTTCAACACCGGCAACTTAAGCTATGTGCTGAGCTTCAATTGCACCTGGTCGGAGAGTGCCGGCATCGCCCTTTACGGGCGCGCCTCGCTGGTGCAGAACTGCGCCATCACGGGGGTGACCATCGCAAGCTTCGTGTTCGATCCAGCCCCGCTGGAACTGAGCGCCGGCAGCGGCGCGAACGCGACGCTGGACACCCTGCTCAGCAACCCCGCCATCGTCGCCAACCTGATCAACCCCGACGGCAGCGTCAATACCGCGAACCTCACCCCCGCCACCTACGCCGTCACCACCAGCCACGGCTACGACACTCTGTACCGGCTGGTGGGCGATACCCTGAGCGGCAACGGCACCAGTCTTTCCATCGTCCGCGTCTACGATAGCAACGGGCGCCTAGCCCAGATGACGGATCCGACCGGTAGCCGGTACGCCATGACCTACAGCCCGCAGGGCTTCGCGACCGAGCTGCGGCTGACGCCCGCCCAAGCGAGCAGCACTTACTCGCTCGCGCGCGCCACCTGCAATGCCGCCGGACTCCCGAGCAGCTACTCCAACCTGGCCTGTGTCAGCGGGGCCACGTTGCCGCCCGTCAGCACCTACAGCTACGACCCCCAGAGCGGCCGGATCCAGAGCGAGACCGACGGCCTGGGCAATACGGTCAGCTACCTCTGGTATCCTACCGGGGCCTTGGCCGCCCTCTACAGCCAGTTGGGCACGGGTTGGTACCTGTGGAGCGCGCTGACCTATGACGACTTCGGGGCCGTCCTCACTCAGCAGTGCGGTCCCATCGCCGGCGAGCCGAGCCTGACCAACCTCGCCCCCGAGAGCCCCGATGCTCTATACAGCTACGTCTACGATGCCAACGGGCGCCTGACCGCCAAGACGGTGCAGTACGCCGGGCAGCCGCCCCAGACCACCACCTACAGCTACGACGCCTGGGGCAACAACACCGGCTTCGCCAACCCCTGGGGCCAGAGCGTCAGCGTCACCCTGGACCAGTACGGGCGTAAGTCCACGCTGATCTCGAGTGTCCAATCACTGACCTTTGCCTACGACGCCGCGGGCCGCCCGTCCACCGTGACGCGCGCGTACGACGACGAGGGGGTCACGGTCACCAGCACCCTGACCTACAGCTACGACGCGCTGCTCCGAACCACGGGCTTGACCGAGTCCGTCCAGGCGTCGCAGCCCGGTCACACGGTGCAGTTCGAGGCGGGCCTCCTGACTGGCTTCACCCAGACACTGAGCTATGACTTCTGGGACAATATTGTCGGCAGCGCGATCGGCATCGCCACGGCCGCCGCGGGGAGCGACAGCCTCACCCAGACCTACGGCTACGACACCTGGGACCGGCTGGCGACCTACAGCGTGGGCACCGGCTCGACCCTGGTCCCGCTGGGGGCGGACGGGGCGGCCATCGCGTCCCAGGCCTTCCAATACGACCTGCTCGACAACCTCACCCAGACGGTGGAGACGCCCCAGACCGGCAGCGCCTTCACGGCGCAATACGCCTACTCGGCCGACAACCCGTTCCTGCTCACGGGTCTGACCCCAAGGCCGGGGCAGGCGGCATCGCCCTACGCCTATGACGCCCTGGAGCGCGCCACCACCGACAGCCATGGTACCCAGATCGCCTACGACCCGCTGGGACGGGTCGCTTCCATGACGCTCGCGGGCGGCGAGATCATCAGTTATCGCTACGGTCCGGGAGGGGAGGCGATCACGCAGAGTGCGAGCGACGGCTCCGCCCTCTACACCTACTACGAGGGGGGCAGCCCGGTGGCCCGGGTGGACGCGACGGGCGCGGTGCAGGCGCGCACCCTGTTCGGTTTCGGGTCGGCCTCGACCTTGCCCTTGACCACCCATGACCTGTTGGGCAATCCGGTGCTGGTGCGCAATATCGAGGTCCAGCCGGGGTACTGGGAACCGCCGCGGCCGGCTACCGCGGGGTCGGTCGGCAACACCATCATCGCCAAGAACCTGTTCAGTGCCACCGGCATCCAGACCAATCTGGCCGGCCACGACCCCAGCGGCGGCTATCCGCAGAACCTGCAACCGGGCACCGGCTCGCCGCTGTCGGCCGCCGCCCTGGCCGACGGCGGGCTGGGCTACAACGACGCCATCACCGACCCGCTGACCGGCTATCAGCTCCTGGGCGGCTATCGGGGCTACGACCCGACCCTGGGGCGCTTCCACCGCCCGGACGCCGCGTCCCCGGGGGCCGGACTCAATCCGTATGCCTACACCGGCAATCAGTTCGTCGGGGCGAGCGACCCCACCGGCCATTACACCTACACCTATAAGAGTTACCAGCAAGCGATCAAGGCCATTGCGCAGCGGGCCGCCGAGCAGCGCGGCGGCTTCTTCGGTCAGGTGGCGTCGAACTACATGCACGTCGTGACGAACATGTTCAAGCACCCGGGGAACGTCAACACCTGGGTCGCCGCGGCGACCACCTATCTCAACCCCACGGGCCCCCTCCTTGCCGCGGCGAGCGACCAGTTGCGCCAGGCCGGGCCGGCCGGGGAGGTCTTCTCCGGCGTCTACGACGGCGTCCAGTCTTTCTCCATGGGTACCATGTCCCTGGGATTTGCGTCCTACAACCCGCAGACCGGCACCGGCGCCTTCCAGTCGGCGGGCGTCGGCAACATGCTGGGGATACTGACGCTGGGCTACGTCAACATGGCGCCCAACGGCATGCCCGAGGTCCACGCCGGCCACCGCTTTGGCACCCACATGGAGCGTTGGTTAAAGGGGGTCGGCGACATTCCGGAAAACCTGGTCAGCAGCATGGCCGCGGTGCCCATCGGGCTTTTCTACGACATGCCGATGGACTTCGCTACCGGCAACTACTACATGGCCGGCTATGCCTTCGGCTATAACACGGCCGCCCTGGTGGCGATGGTCGGGGCCCCGGAGGATGAGCCCGTGGCCAGCACGGCGGAGGCCTCGGCGAAGTCCGACGTGCTTGACCTGGATAAGCCCGCGGAGGCGGAGAAGGCGGCGGCGAAGCCCAAGGAGGAGGCGCCGGTGCCCGGGTTCTTCAAGTCCTTCGGCAAGGGCTTCGAGGACTCGATCAAAGAGCGTACCGAGTCAGGGTTGAAGACGTCACAAGGCTTCTTTCGCGGAGTGCGCGGGAAGTTTGGGCTGAAGTCGGTGCGCGAGGCGCGCGCCGGGAAGTTCCGCTCCTATTGCGGCGAGTATCTGGGCAAGAAGATCGGCGGCGGCCTGGTCAACCCGAGCACCTACGCGAACCTCAACATGACCGACCCGCGGACCCCCTGGTCGACCGCCGCCTGGCAGAACATGGTCTACCGCCAGGGACCCTATAAGCCGAAGAAAAACTAAGACCACGACCGGCGCGGACCGGGCGGTCCCGCCGGTGCGCGTACGCGCTCGGAAGCCCGGCCGGCACGTGCCGGGCGAGCGCGACGCCGCGCCGATTAAATTGCAGCGCGCCGACCGATCGTTGCATCCGGCCGATCGCGGGGTCGGCGCCGCGCGCTTAGGATTAAACGCGAAAATTATGCAGGTTTTCGCCGTCGGCGAGGCCGATCGAACGACACGGTTCCCGTTGTGGAACACCATGGTGTGCCGCAGCCCCCAGGATCGCCGCCTGCCCGGTCTCCAAGACCCCACCCAGCAGGGGCCGAACATCCACGTCCAAACGCTATGCCAGGAGTGCCATCGTGACCGAGCCGACCCGCGACGCCAGCACCGCATCCCAGACCCCCGCGGCCGACCACCCGACCCATCCCGCGGCGACCGACGCCGCGTCGAGCACTGCCGCCGCGCCGGTGGCGGCCACCGCCGTGGGCGACAGCGACGACGAATCGCCCTATCTGGGCAGCACCCTGAACAGCCTGGCCGCCAGCGCCTCGGTGAACAACATCACCGGCGAGGTGTCGCTGACGGTGGCGCAGGTGGACCGGCCGACCTCCCAGGGCCTGGGGCCGCGCCTGACCATCAATCTGGTCTACAACAGCAGCAGCGCGACCGGGAGCGCGGTGGTGAGCCCCTACCTGGGCACCTTCGCTCAAGCCGGTTACGAGCTGGGCGGGATCGAAAACATCACTCGGGTGCCCTTCGCCTATGACTGGGACCTTGACTTGCCGTCCATCGTCCAGAACGGCAAGAGTTGGAGTCTGCGCTTCCAGGGCCAGAGCTGGCAGGCCAATCTCAACTCCGACGACGACTCCCCGGACAAGACCGCCTTCTACTACGCCAAGGCCCTGGAGAACAGCAACAAGCTCAAGCTGTCCTACGTCAACGGCAAGGACATCACCGGCGGGGCCACGGTCACCACCCCCGACGGCATCCAGTACGCGATCACCTACCAAGGGGCCCACGGCTGGCTGCTCAGCTCCATCACGTCCCCCAACGGTAAGCAGCTGACCTTCAGCTACGTGCTGCCCGAGTGGACCGGGGCCTGGTATCCCCAAGCCTTCGGCACCCTGAGCGTAGACGACCAGGACGGCAACCTAGTCTACCGCTTGGTGGCATTCAATGAGTGTGAGGACACGTTCACCGCGGCGACCACCGTCCTCTATGGCAGCTTCACCAACCCCAGCCAGGCCGGGTCCGGGGTCTACGACACCTTCGCGACCCTGAACTCCACCGGCGGCGTGAGCCAGACCGGGCTCGGTTTGTACCCGAACAACCCCACCAACTACCAGTACGCGACCGTCAGCGTCGGCAGTTCCACCCTCACCAAGCTCAGCCGGATCACCGACCCGACCGGGGCCTACGGTCAGTTCAACTGGCTCTCCGGCGGCTTTCTGGTCAAGTACGGTGTGGTGCATGTCACCGGCTCCCAAGCACAGGACATCTCCCACACCTTCAGCTACTCCTTCGCCCCGGTCGATACCCAGTCGCTCCACGACTCGGCCGGCAACCAGGTGTGGTCCAAGCAGTTCTACTACAGCCAGGACCAGCGCCAAGGCGCGACCGAGAACTCCGACAACGGGTCGGCCACTTTCCAATGTCCCAACCTGTGCGAGTTCGACACGAATGAACTTGCCCATGGGGTGGACCCCTCCAATAACTGGTTGGATCCGCTCTTTAACAGCACCGAGAATCGCCACGACAACGACGAACCGGTGGGTGAGAACTATACGACCGGCAACGTCTCGCCGCAGATCAGGGTCCAGACCTTCAGTGTCTACGAGTTCACCACATTCTCCGTCGACGAGAACATGGGGAACGTGCTGGTCGAGGTGGAGCAGGTCTACGACTGCCTCCAGCGGTTGTCCCTGGTATCGACCACGACGGCTTGCCCAGGCTCCAACAGCGTGGTGGTCCGGACAACCTCCTACCGATACCCCGTCGCGACCTCCCAACTCGGCGTGGAATACGGTCAGTACACCCTCCCGATGTATTCGAGCTACAAGAGCCTGCCGGCCAATTTCGATCAGCCGATCGAGGTCGTGACTACCGCCCCCGCCACGTTCAACGGCTTGGCCTGGAGCGAGGGCGGCAGCCTGACGACCAGCGTCCTCTACAGCTACGACGCCTACGGCAATCAGACCTCCGGCACCGCCGCCAGCGGGGTCAGCCAGACCTTTGCGTACGCCGGCGGGCTCCCGCTGCCCTGCAACGTCAATCCCTACGTGAGCGCCTCGACCACCACGCCCGCCACCACCACCCAGGTGGGCGCTTTGACCCTGTTACCGGCCCAGTATCTCAATCCCCAGGGGGCGCTGGAAGCCGTCACCGGCAATACCAACAGCACCCTCTACACCGTGGCTGACGGCTGCATCCGCCCTTCCAGCATGACCACCACGGCCAGCGGCAATGCCGGTCCCCTGACCCGCACCTACGGCTATGACGCGGACGGCCGGGTGTCGACCGTCACCGAGAGCGGCAGCGGCTTCTCCAGCACCCAGACCAGCACCTACTCGACGGACGCCAACGGCAACCAGGTCATTGCCACCAGCACCAGCTACGGCGACGGCGGCAGCGGCCCGGCCCTGCCAACCTCACAGACCATCGACCCCCTGGGGCGAACCCTGTCCCAAACCGATGCCCAGGGGCGGGTGACCGAGTGGCAGTACGACAGCCTGGGGCGGGTGACCCGGCAGACGGAGCTGGCCAATCTGCCCCAGGCCCAGCAACTGGTCACCAGCTACAGCTACGGCCTCGCCCTGGGCGGGACCAGCGTCACCATGACCACCCCCATGGGGTCGCAGGTCGTCTACACCTTCGACAGCCTGGGCCGGCAGACCAGCAATCAAATCCAGGCGGTGGGCGACGCCAGCCCGCGCACGGTACGCAGCTTCGCCTATGCCAACACCAGCGTCGATGGCGGGCCCGCTTTCGGCCAGTTGGTAAGCGCGGCCACCAACATCGCCCCCGGCGCCGCCACTTCCATCACCTACTACTACAACGGGGTGGGCGACCAGGTGGCGGCGATCCCAGCGGTGGGGCTCGGCCAGGTGACCCTGCCCTTCAACACCGGCAACTACAGCTATGTGCTGAGCTTCAATTGCACCTGGTCGGAGAGCGCCGGCATCGCGCTTTACGGCCGCGCCTCGCTGGTCCAGAACTGCGCCATCACCGGGGTGACCATCGCGAGCTATGTGTTCGATTCCTCCCTGGTGACCCTGCCCGCCGGTGCCGGAGCAAACGGGCCCCTGTACCTCCCGCTCAGTAATCAAAACATCATTCTCAACCTGATCAATCCCGACGGCAGCGTCAATACCGCCGACCTCACCCCGGCCACCTACGCCGTCACCACCGGCCACAGCTACGACACCCTGTACCGGCTGGTGGGCGATACCTTGAGCGGCAACGGCACCAGCCACAGCATCGACCGTGTCTACGACAGCAACGGACGCCTGGCCCGGATGACGGACCCGACCGGCAGCCAATACGCCATGACCTACAGCCCCCAGGGCTTTGCCACCGAGCTGCAGCTGACACCCGCCCCATCGGGCACCACCTACTCGCTCGCGCGCACCAACTGCAACGCCGCCGGAGTCGCGACCAGCTACTCCAACCTGGCCTGCGTCGGCGGGGCCGCGTTGCCGCCCGTCACCACCTACAGCTACGACCCCCAGAGCGGCCAGATCCAGAGCGAGACCGATGGCCTGGGCAATACGGTCCGCTACCTCTGGTACCCGACCGGGGCATTGGCGGCCCTCTACAGCCAGACGGACACGGGCTGGTACCTGTGGAGCGCGCAGACCTACGACAACTTCGGGGCCGTCCTCACCCAGCAGTGCGGTCCCATCGACAGTGAGCCGAGCCTGACCAACCTCGCTCCCGAGAGCCCCGATGCCCTCTACAGCTACGTCTACGATGCCAACGGGCGCCTGACCGCCAAGACGGTGCAGTACGCCGGCCAGGCGCCCCAGACCACCACCTACAGCTACGACGCCTACGGCAACAACACGGGCTTCGCCAACCCCTGGGGCCAGACCGTCAGCGTCACCCTGGACGAGTACGGGCGTAAGTCCAGCCTCAGCGCCGGTCCCCAGACCCTCAGCTATGGCTACGACGCCGCGGGCAACCCGAAAACCGTGACGCGGACCTACGCGTATGAGGGGGTCACGGTCAGCAGCACCCTGACCTACAGCTACGACGGGCTGTTGAGAACCACGGGCCTGACCGAGTCCGTCCAGGCATCGCAGTTCGGCAGCGCGGCGACGCTCGATGGGGCCCTCTTGAAGGGCTTCACCCAGACCCTGAGCTACGACTTCTGGGACAACATCGTCGGCAGCGCGATCGGCATCCACGCGGCGGGCGGGGCGAGCGACAGCCTCACCCAGACCTACGCCTACGATCCCTGGGACCGGCTGCTGACCTACAGCGTGGGTACCGGCTCGACCCTGGCCCCGCGGGGGGCGGACGGTGCGCCCATCGCGTCCCAGGCCTTCCAATACGACCTGCTCGACAACCTCACCCAGACGGTGGAGACGCCCCAGACCGGCAACGCCTTCACGGCGGAATACGCCTACGCCGCCGCCAACCCCTTCCTGCTCACGAGCCTGACGCCGAGGCCGCCGCAGACGGCTGCGGAGATTGTCTATGACGCCCTGCAGCGCGTTATCTACGACGCCCACGGCACCCAGATCGCCTACGATCCGCTTGGCCGGGTGGCCTCCATGACTCTGGCGAGCGGAGAGACCATCCGCTACAGCTACGGACCTGGTGGGGAGGCGATCACCCAGAGCGCGAACGACGGTTCCGCTCTCTACACCTACTACGAAGGGGGCGGCCCGGTGGCCCGGGTGGATGCGACCGGTGCCGTGCAGGCGCGCACCCTGTTCGGTTTCGGGTCGGCCTCGACCCTGCCCTTGACCACCCATGACCTGCTCGGCAACCCCGTCCTGGTGCGCAATCTCACGATCACGCCGGGTCGGTGGGCGCCGCCCACCCCGCCGGTGCCGGGCGAGGTCGGCAACCAGGTGCTCGCCAAGAACCTGTTCACCGCTGCCGGCGTCCAGACCAACCTGGCGGCCGGCGACCCCGGGGCCGGCTACCCGCAGAACCTCCAGCCCGCCACCGGCGCGCTGCTGACGACCGCCGAACTGGCCGACGGCGGGCTGGGCTACAACGATGCCATCACCGACCCCTGGACGGGCTACCAGCTTCTGGGCAGCTACCGCGCCTACGACCCGGTGGTCGGACGCTTCCAGGTGCCGGACAGCGCGTTTCCCGCGGCGGGCCGCAACCCCTACGCCTATACGGCCAACCAGTTCGTCGGCGCCAGCGACCCGACCGGCCATTACACCTACACCTACAAGAGCTACCACAAGGCGATCAAGTCCATCGAGGCGGCCTATGCCAGAAAAAACAACGGCCACGCCTTCTGGGGGCAGGTGCTGTCCAACTACGCGCACGTCGTCACCAACATGTTCAAGCACCCGGGGAACGCGAACACCTGGGTGGCTGCGGCGACCACCTACGCCAACCCCATGGGGCCCCTCTATGCCGCGGCGAGCGACCAGTTGCGCAAGGCCGGTCCCGCCGGCGAGGTCTTCTCGGGCGTTTACGACGGCATTCAATCCTTCGCCATGGGCACCGCGTCCCTCGGGTTCGCGTCCTACAATCCGCAGACCGGCACCGGGGCCTTCCAGTCGGCGGGGGTCGGCAACATGCTCGGCGTCATGTCCCTGGGCTACATCAACATGGCCCCCAACGGCATGCCCGAGGTTCATGCGGGACATAGCTTCGGCACCCACCTGGAGCGTTGGGCCAAGGGGGTGGGCGACATCCCGGAGAACCTGGTCAGCGACATGCTTGCGGTGCCCATTGGGCTCTGCTATGACATGCCGATGGATTTCGCGAACGGCAACTACTACATGGCCGGCGTCGCCCTCGGCTACAACACCGCCGCGCTAGTTGCGATGATCGCGGCGCCGGAGGATGCGGGCGCGGCCGGCGACGCGGGCAGCTTGACGGCCGATGCGGACCTGACGGGCGTCGGCGACCTGTTCAAGGAGACGGATGACGACTACTACTTCGGCAAGACGGAAGCGCCGGGATTCGGCAAGTCGTTCGGCGAAGGGTTCAAGGGTGGACTGAAAGAGCGGCCGCAATCTGCGGCCAAAACCGGCGAAAGCATTGATCGAAGCCTGCACGGCAAGTTCGGCAGCAAGGCCGTGCGCGAGGCGCGGGCCGGGCGCTTCCGCGCCTACTGCGGGGAGTATCTGGGCGAGGAGATCGCCAAGGGTCTGATCAATCCGATCACCTACGAAAACCTCAACATGACCGACCCGCGCAGCCCCTGGTCCACCGCCGCCTGGCAGAACATGATCTACCGGCAGGGGCCCTATAAGCCGAAAGAGAAGTAAGCATGGCTTCGTCGGCCGGCGTCAGGGGCGCGGCCGACGACGCGGGCGGCGAGACCGCGGTCTGCGCCAATCAGCGGCTGCCGGTCAGGTGCAGCCAAATCTCATTGCGCCGCATGAACCATGGCGTGAACGGCGGGTGGTAGCGTGAGTAGACCGGTTCCCCCGACCAGGCCAGGTCCGCGGCGCGCAACCCAGCCTGTAATTTCTCCAGGTGTTCGTTGTAGTTGGACTCCGACCAGAAACCCGAATAGCGGATGACCGCCACGCGACTGGGCGGCACCTCGCGCAACGTGATCCGTGCGTCCAGGGGCTCGGGTGCGCTGGCCAGGGTCACGTCTTTGGGTAACACGACCATGCCGAGATCGACTGGATGATCCATCTCCCCGCGGAGACCGAGGCCGCCTTTCGCAAAGACCTCTACGACTTCGAGGCGAGCAAGCAGATGCCCTATATCACCACTGTCGAACGTGCGGGAATCAAGACCCATTCGTCTCTGTGTCTTGACTGACGCTTGGTCTCCTGCCTATGCTGGAGCACAGGGTCGCAAGGTGGCCGACGCGGTGTCGATTCCTTAATCGTCGTACTGAGCGCAGGAGTCAAGTCCTATGCCCTGTCCGTATTGCAATTCTCCGAAAGGCTTCATCTTCGACGGCGACGTTGGCGCCTGCGTGAGCTGCTGGAAGTCCTCCTCGCTAGCCGACTGGAAGACCCCGCCAGTCACGCCAACGTTCGCGGCCTCGATTGGCGAGCACGGGTTTAAGAAAAAGGAGCAAAAGGTGCTTGGTACGTCCGGGACCACCCATGAATCCGAGCACGCGATCGGCTACGACGTGCTCGGCAAGGGGCTGAAACGGGGCGAGTCGGCTTCCGCTCGCCATATCGAGAACCGGGCACCGGCCTACCAGGAGTACAAGCCCGACCACCGCGATCACATCGGCACCAGTACGCACTCGGACTACAAGAATACCCACGAGTCATCCGAGGATTATCGAAAGACGCAGCGCGCGCTGGTTAAAAAGCGTCGCGCGAGTGACGCCATCCAGATCAACCAGGAGTATTACTCGCACCAGCCAGGCTTTCAGACCGACGACGACCAGCGGCGGAAGGCGGACGAGAGCTTTCGGCGCATGGTCGAGAACGTCGATGAGTTCCCGTACTGGGACGCTGACCAGAGGCGTGTCAAGCGGGCCCGGTTCGACGCCGCCGGCAAGGCCGAGATGAACCTCGCCCGGATTACGGCGCGATCAGGTGTCTACCCGGACCGCAAGGCCGAGCTCGATCAGATGAAGAAATTCGGCCTACTGCCGGGCGCGAGCGAGAAGCTGCCGCGTACGGGACCGGGCTCGATTCATGGAACGGATATCCACGGGATCCGACTTGACGGCAACTGCCTCTTTCACTCGATCTGGGAGCAACTGTACCAGCATCTCGGGGCGGCGATGATCGGTGCGACGATCGAATCGCTACGCCAGCAGGCGATCGGGTTTCTCCGTATGGATCCGGAGGTCGCGGCCACCGGCGTCGCGACCGCTGCCTACCTGGATATCATGGCCCGTGACGGCACCTGGGGCGGGGAGCCCGAGATCATGGCCCTGGCACATGTCTGGGGCGTGCGGATCACGGTCATCGCCCCCGGCTACAACATCACCTACAACGCCGCGTCGACCGGGGCGCACCTCACGCTGCACTACAACGGCGTAGACCACTACTCGGTGGGTGCCGTTTGACCCCGTCAACGCGGCCGTTTGCGCTGCAATAGCAGCCATCCGCGAGCCAACCGAGACCGTTGTATCGACCTCGACCATCACCGCATGGGCGCGAAAACCGGCGACGAACGCCTGGCGTTGCGAAGCGGGCGCGTAGCGGTCGAATTTGGTTCGACTCAGCACCGTCTCCAACTCCGCGAGCGTTTCGCGGCTCACGCAGACCTCGAACGACAGCCAAGCCTTGTCCAGGGCCAGGGCCGGCACCGATTCCGGTCGGATCGCGGCGCTTACCAGGACCCCCGTATCCAGCACCACGCGTCTAGCGAAGCTCATGGACCAATCGGTCGATATCCGCGTCGGTCAAGGCAGCCGCCTCCGGCGAGGTTGCGGTCACTCGCCGATAGTTGGCGTACCAATTCACCGCTTCTTCGCGGCGTGCGTTTAATGCCTGTAGCGCCTTGAGGTCGTGCTCGCAGACCACGTAGGCAACCGGCCGGCCGCGCCGGGTAATCTCGATGGGCTCCCGTTGTGCCTGATCGATCAACTCCCCGAAGCGGTCTTGGGCCTCTACCGATGTCACCACGATCACGATGCGCTCCAAATCAGGTGTTCTAGCTATGAAGTTCCTGGACAGTATACCTATTTCCAGTGCGATCCAGGACGACGCCCTGGACTGGTATGTCAAGCCTCTTTAGGGCTCCGGTCGGCGGGACCCGGGACTCACCCGGCACGGCGCGTTCAGGCGACGCTGCACCGCGGGCACGCACACAAGCTTGCAGACGCGGCGATTGCCCCGTCGCGCAGTACAACGTCTGTCTCGGAACTGGCGAGTCGCGTCCATCCGGTCTGGATGGGGCCAAAATCGACGATCGAGCGGTCGAGGGTCGCCTCAATGTCCTGGCCCGTTGCCTGCGACAGTTCATACGTCTAGTCCGTGCCGCGCCTTCCCGGTATCCCAGTCCTCGACGAGCGTCCGTCCGCAGGGGCCACTGGCCTCGCCCGCGACCAGGGTCTCTCGGCGGTCCTGAGAGTCCTGGTCGCGACAAATCAGGGCTTTCGGTGATCGATCCCGCCAGACGCGCCAAGCCGGCAGCGGCTAGAACCAATCTGTTGTCTGCCGTACAGACGACCGCGACGTAGTTGCCTACCTTTGCGGCTGCCGTCACCGGCGGGCTGAGTCCATTCGCCGTGGGCTCCGGCGATGCAGGTTACTACAACATCCTGGCCCCGGAACCGGGCAGCGCCAATCCGACGATCACCGTCTTCGCGCTAAAACCTTGCGTGCTACGCTGACGCTGTTCACCGATCCATCCACAGAGAGGCTGTCCCATGTCGCAAAGCACCACCGTCAATCGCCGTATCGTTCTGAATGCCCGCCCGGTCGGTGCGCCGACCGCCGAAGATTTCCGCATGGAAAGCGGTCCGGTGCCGCAACCCGACCCCGGCCAGGTACTGCTGCGCACGCTGTACCTTTCGCTGGACCCCTACATGCGCGGCCGCATGAGCGATGCCCCGTCGTACGCGCCGCCCGTGGCTATCGGCGACCTGATGGTCGGCGGCACGGTGTCCCGCGTCGACGTCTCCCGGCATCGCGATTTCAAGGTCGGTGAACTGGTGCTCGGCTACACCGGCTGGCAGGACTATGCGCTGTCGGATGGCCAGGGACTGACGGCGATCTCGTCCGCCGAGCCACAGCCCTCGCGCGCGCTGGGCGTGCTGGGTATGCCGGGCTTCACCGCCTACATGGGCCTGCTGGACATCGGCCGCCCGGTCGCCGGTGAAACCGTGGTCGTCGCCGCTGCCAGCGGCGCGGTCGGTTCGGTGGTTGGCCAGATTGCCAAGATCAAGGGCTGCACCGTGGTGGGCATCGCGGGCGGCGAGGACAAGTGCCGCTATGTGGTCGACGAACTGGGTTTCGACTGCTGCGTCGATCACCGTGCCGAGGATCTGCCCGGACGCCTGGCGGCTGCCTGCCCGAAGGGCATCGACCTGTACTTCGAGAACGTCGGCGGCGCCGTGTTCGATGCGGTGCTGCCCTTGCTCAACGCCAAGGCCCGTATCCCTGTGTGCGGGTTAATCGCCGAGTACAACGCCACCGCGCTGCCGGCAGGCCCGGACCGGCTGGGCCTGCTGGTCGGCACGCTGCTGCGCAAGCGCATCAAGATGCAGGGTTTCATCGTGTTCGACGACTACGCGCCGCGCTGGGGCGAGTTCGCCCACGCTATGGGCGCGTGGGTGCAGCAAGGCAAGGTCAAGGTCCGCGAGGACATCGTTTTCGGCCTGGAGAATGCACCCGAGGCCTTCATCGGCCTGCTGCAGGGCAAGAACTTCGGTAAGTTGGTCATTCACGTCGCACACGAATGAATTGAGTTTCACCGGGCTCGCAGGCGGAGTCGCAGACCTTGGAACTCGACTGCTCGACGAGACCGAGCCATTCGGTGTTGTCGTGGGCGGTGGAAATAGCCGTACCAGCTAGGTGGTTGCCGGTGTCGGGAGGATCCGATACGGCGGGTTGGCCTTCTCCCAGCCGCGGATGCCCTGGCCCAGGACGCCTTGCTCCAAGTCGTACCGATCGAAGGACTGGCGCAGCAAGGCGGCGATATCCGCGGCGCCTAAACCTTTGATGACTACACCCCCGCCAAGCACCCCATGCAGCCCGATATTGAGCAGATCAATAAGGTCATGACCCTGGCAGATCGCCCAGGGATCGGCGCTGGGCAGGGCTGCAATCGCGGCGCCGAGGTCGGCGCGGTTCTTCGCAAGGCCGACCTCAACCGCCAGATCGTAGAGTGCGTTCTGATCGACCTCCCAAGTTCGTTGGTTGACTGATCGCATCGTTGGCTTGAGGGGGTCGAAAGCACCTGGCCACGCGGTCCGCTGGGCGAGCCAGCGCAGGTGGCCGAACGGTAGGCCCCGAACAAGCAGTGCCTCTCGGACCCTCGTGCCCTGGGCTTGCTCGAAGCGTCGGACCCGCACGGGATCGGAATATTCCGCCAGCACACCGTCGAGCGCGGGAGAGCGCAGCAACAGGCATTCAAGGTCATGCGCGTCGGTGGCGAGCAGATTCGCCGACGGCACCGGCCGGCCCTGCGGCCGGTCGAAGTCATCGTCGACGATGCCGAGCGCGCCTCGGAAGCCGCGCTGATCGAGCCGGATCAGGGTCTTTTCCACGCCGGGCTTACCATTGCCGACGACCAATTCGCACGCCGCCGACTTGGCAACCCTTGGCACCCAGAAACGGTAATCGTCGCCTCCCTCAATGATGAGGAAACTGCCGCGATGTACCTGCCGGAGCATCAACACCTCGGCCTCGGTCGGGCCGGGCTCCTTGGTCCAGGCGTGCGGGATCATACGAGTTCAGCGTTCAGGCCGATCATCAGGTCCGAGCGGTCGCCGACAATGAATGGCGAGTGTGTTGCAATCAACGCGTCGAAGTGCGCGGTTTCAACGATCTTCAAGAGATCCGGGAGAAACCGCTTCTGCCAGGCGACGTGCAGGGATAATTCGGGTTCGTCGATCAGGACCAGCGTATTGGGTTTGACTCTGAACAGCAGGTCATAGTGCATGACGAGTTCGTGCTGCTCGCCTGACGATAATGCTTCCAGCTTCAGTAAGGTACCGTCATCGCGCTCGGCGATTAGCCCCGCCTCTCGATCGATTCTGATCCGTTTGTTGAGAAATTTGTTGCAATTGACGTTATCGAGAAATAACCGGGTGCGAAGGGCCAAATCGGAAAGTACCGCAAGCTTTTCCGATGTGTCCTGCACATAGAGGCTCATGACGCTCTGTCGGGTGGTGTCGAGACTTTCCAAAGCCGCGGTGTCGAAAGGTCGCGCCTCCGGCTTATCCAGCAAGCCAATCTTTTTCAATTCGTCCCTCTTGACGTCCAGGTCATCCATGCGCGTCTTCAGTTCGTCAGCGCTCATCGGCTCTTGAGGGGAACTCAAAAGCCGTTGCGGAAACGACTGATCCAAGACCTGCGACTGCTGGCCATAGCGCGCCATCGTGTCATTGATCCTGGTACGCAGATCGTCCGCATAATCCAGGACCATATGAATATTCTGCGGCTTACCGCGGGACATGGTCGAATACGCTGGATTGAGTTTGAGCAACCGCTGCGCGGCGATCAGATGCACGACCGTGCTTTCCCTGAAATCCTTTAACCATTTGGGGTCGGCACCCGTATTGTCATTGCGGGAGCGGCGACCAGGAAGTGTGCCTCCATACAGTTCGATTAGCTCATCTGCAGTCATCAGCCGGTTTCTTTCCTGGTCGATCCAAGCATCCTCGCTAACACGGCTGATCCACGGAAAATTTCTCTCAATTGCTACCGCGCGCAAGAGAACATCGGCGGTAGCGGAGATTTCATGGGCTCCCGTTTCCTTGCCATCGCGGAATAAAACGAGCCGGAGCGGCTTGAGTGGGCTGCCTCCAGTATCGTTGCCATTCTCACCGACCGTCAACTCCACTCTGGAGTCGTCGTCAAACTCCAAGACGAAGCGTTCGAAGGGTACCTGAAGGAACAGCGCATAGTGCCCAGCCAACAAGTCGCTCACCATGCGCAGCAGCATTGTCTTGCCGACACCATTAGGCCCATGCAATATGGTAACGCGCTCCGCAAGCTTCAGTTCAACGCCATGATCAAACAGGTCAAACAGCTTATCGACATGGATACTGCGGACACGCAGCAAAGGTTGCGCACTCAAGTCGGATGCTCCTGGAACGGTTGTTGGAGAAGGACTGAAGCGGTCGCTACCGGCAACGGTAGCACCGCCCTGCGTGCTTGGGATGGTAGCCGCAAGGGCAGGCGCAACGCACGCTTCGCAACCCCCAAGACCGCACCGACACAAAATATGCTCATGGTCGATCTGTACGGAACGGTGCGCCGGGCACGCGCAGTAACAGCGTGAGTTTTTCCCGACGAGGCTGCATGGAGCGCATAGCCTGTCCGAACCCCGCATTCGGCTTCACGGGCACAGAACCACCCGGGCCGGCAGCACCGACACCAGCACCTCGTGCTGCTCGGGCGCGTCGGCTGCCAGGCCGTTGACCGAGACCTGATAGCTGCTGCCTTCGCGCAGCGGCGGGGCGAAACGGATGCCGCCGGGCGGCAGCTGCAGGTCGCCGCCCAGCAGCAGGGTCAGTCCGCCGTCGGGTGTGCGCGACAGATGCAGGTCCAGCGTGCCGTAGCAGGTCGGCAGGCCGGTGACCGCGACCTCACCGGCATCCAGCCAGCGGTCCGGGATGCCGGCACCGACCACGAGTGAGTGATCGGCCGCGCGCTCGTAGGCGAACAGGTCGCGGAAGACCAAAGCGTACTCGGCGCCGATCCAGGCGTGGGGGAGGTCGCCTTGATGGCCGGGCGCGCGCGGGTCGTGCCAGGCGATCTCGGGCCACTGGTTCCAGGCGGGCGGCCGGCGCTCGGTCAGGTGGAAGTCCAGCAGTTCGTGCGCCTCCCGCCGCCAGCCGAGCCGCACCAGTGCGCCGATGATGCGGATCTCATAGGGGGTGTAATTGGTCCAGGGGACCGCGCCGCTGTGCATGGCGCGAAAGCGTGTCATGAACAGTTCGAAGGTGCGGATCATGGCCGCTGTCGGCAGGGCATGGAACTCGTCGATCAGGGTCAGCGCATTGGCGACCGCGGTCGGGTCCGGGTCGGCCCATTCGACCGAGCCGGGCAGGAAGTCGATGCCGCGGGTGGTCATGGTCAGTTCGATCGAATCCATGAGGGTGGTGCGGAAGTCGTCGGCCAGGGCGGCGAGCCGGGCGGACTCGCGCAGGTCGCCGCGCGTCTCGGCCAGGAAGGAGGCGTCCTTGAATCCGCGCAGTGCCCAGAAGTCGTCCCAATAGGCATGGACCGGTTGGGCCAGATAGCCCTCGTGGCTGACCGACTCGGGCAGGAGGCCGAAACAGGCGCGGTGTTCGGGTGCGCGGTAGGCGTCGGTGAGACGGGTCGCGCGCAACTGCTCCAGATAGCGGACCGCCAAGTGCACCCTGGGCCAGAGTTCGTCCAGCAGCACCCGGTCGCCGGTGAAGCGGACGTAGTCGGCAACCGCGAAGATCAACTCGCCATGGCTGTCGTGTTCCGCCAGCCAGTCCGGCCCATTGCGGTCGACGCAGCAGGGCACATGGCCGTCCGCGCGCTGGAATGGCGCATACCAGCGCACGAAGGCGCCGGCGTCGGCGGGACACCCGAAGCGCAGCAGGGCGGCGGCCATGACGGCGCCGTCACGGATCCAGGAGCGGGTGTAGCGGCGCGGTCCGGGCTGCAAGGCCGGACCATCCCGATTGGTCAACACATGGGCAATGGCTGTCTTGCAGGCGTGGGCCGCGGACCGGGCCGGTTCGGGCAGGTCGAAACGGACCTGTCCCAGCATCCGTGACCATTGATCAACGGCGTGCTTGAACGCCGCCGCACCGTCCAGGCGCTCCGGTACCCGCCCGGTGAGCGTACCGGGTACGACCTCGCCCAGGGGTGAGACCAGATAGACATCGGCATGACGGCCCGCGCTGACGGTCAGATCGAAGCGCAGCGCGCCGGAGGCCGAGCCGAAAGCGTCGGTGATCGCGAGTGCGTCCGGCAGCAGGCCGCGCGCCAGGTAGGCGGTAATCGGCCCCTGATCAAACGGGGCGAGACCGACGCTGCTCGGCGCCTGCAACGGCACCAGAGCCTTGCCGCCGTTGACCCACAGGGCGCCGTCACGCCAGGCCAGATCCTGTACCCGGCTGGGCCCGCCGAGCCCTTCGAACGCCTGCCAGGGCGGCGTGACCTGATAGGGACGCACCGCGGCGAAGAGGGCGATGGATCGGTCATCCCCGCCGTGGTTTGCGACCCGATACCGCACGCAGAGGAGCACTTTCCCAGGGTCGCCGATGGCGAAGCTGGTGGTGGTCAGGGCCAGATCGTCGCGGCGCCAGTGCGCGGAGGGGATGGGCAGTTCGTCCTGCTCCAATGACCGGGTGATGGTGCAGTCGGCCCAGGTGATCAGGGTGCCGTCGACCAGGAGAAAGGGTTCCAGCGACAAACTGCCGCGGTCCAGTTCCAGCAATCCATCCTCGTTGAGCAGTCCGCAGACTCCGCCGTCCGGGACATTCACCGGGGTCCAATAGGTCTGTTCCCGGTAGAGCCAGCGTGGATAGCGCCCGCGCGGCGCGCGCCCGGCCACCGTGTGGAACCAGTCGCTCAGGGTGCGCGAGGCGTCGTAGGGCAGGATCTCGATGGCCGCGAGCCCCGGCTGCGGTTGACCCGCCGGTGCCTCCAGGTTGAGGCGCAGGTGCCGTGACTCGCCGCGGGGCAAATAGACGAAACTCTCGGTGCCTTCGGCTCGCGTCGCCGTGTAGAGCGTTCGCCAGTCGGTTGCGTCGTCACTGGCCAGCACCTGGAAGGCGCAGCCGTGGGCCCGCGGGGCCCAGCGCAGCACCAGTCCGCCGTATTCACGCGGCGCGTCGCAATCGATGGTGAGCCAGGCCGCGGTCGGGGTGGGCGCGGCTTGCCAGTAAGTCTCGGGGCGGCCGTCCAGGACCGCCGCGGGCGGGTGTTCAGGCAGGTGACTGGAGGCGCAGAGGCGCGGCGGCACCTGAATGGTGCGATCCACCAGGCACAGGTCCGCCAGCCACACCGTGCCCCGGCCGCCCGGGCCGGCGACGATGGCGAACTCGATGGCGCCGACGGCGCTCGGCGCGCCGCCGCCGGCCGGACCCCAGGCGTAGTCGAATTCCCGGCCGCGGACTTCCAGTTGGTGCCAGTCGGCGGTGAAATCGAACTGGGGCGCGCTGTAGCGCCAAACGTTGACGTTGGCCGGGTCGGCCAGCTTCCACTCGAACCGGTTGGCCGGCGCCGCGGCGCGGATGTCGCAGCGCAGGGCATAGGCCGTCGGCAGGGTCAGGTCGAGGGGACGGCGGGCGACCACGAAACCGCCGCCGCCATGGAAGTCGAAGTCCAGCCGCAGCACCGGACCGCGCGGCCCTGGTTCCTGGGTGATGGTGAGTCGGGCCTCGCCCGAAGCGACCGCCAACCAAGCCGCAGGATCGGTGAAAACATCGAGAACCCGGACCTGCATCGTGGCGACTCCTACGTAAAGATTGGTTAAGATCACGGGCTGGTGCAGCGTTCACGCTCTTATTATCAGAGTGTTACGCCTGGCGGCGGGGATTCGCCAAGGTGTAAAGACCCGTTCGGCCGGCCGATCGCTCAAGGTTATACTGGTGGGCTCCGGGTGTCATCGCTTACCGTTGTCGCGGTCCGCCGTCGGGGAATCGAGCGGCGCGGCCCTGACCACGCGACCGCTCCTGACGCACGCTCAGACCTCTCACGACAAGAACCCAGCGATGAAAGCGACCCGAGTCCCGATCAGCAAGAATACCTGGCTCCGCTTCTGGGGCATGCTCAAAGCCCTGCGCCGGTCGCCGGTGGGTCCGCAGGCGCTGTTGTTCGCCGGCTTGTTGATTGCCTTCCTGTTCGCCATCAACGGACTGAACGTCATCAACAGCTATGTCGGCCGGGACTTCATGACGTCGATCGAGTCCAAGGAGCTGGGCCGCTTTTTCCATTATGCCTTGCTCTATGTGCTGGTGTTCGCCGTCGCGACCACGGCCGCGGTCTTTTACCGGTACTGCGAGGAGCGGCTCGGTCTGCTCTGGCGCAAATGGTTGACCGAGCGTTCGATCGACAAGTACATGCAGGACCACATCTACTATCGGATGAACGCCTACGGGGATCTGAAAAACCCGGATCAGCGCATCACCGAGGACATCCGCTCGCTCGCCGGCACCACCTTGTCGTTCGTCTTGATGATTCTGAACGCCAGCATTACCGTCATTGCGTTCTCCGGGGTCATGTGGTCCATCAGCCCGCTGCTGTTGTGGGTCACGATCCTGTACGCCGCGCTGGGGTCGGTCTGCACCTTCTATCTCGGGCGCCCGCTGATTCAACTCAATTATGATCAATTGGACCGGGAGGCCAACTTCCGTGCGCGCCTCGTGCATGTCCGCGAGAATGCCGAATCCATCGCCCTGGTGCGTCAGGAAGACCGGCTGCGGGATCGGCTGCATGACCGGCTGGATCAATTGACCGCGAACTTTCGGCGCATCATCGATGTCAACCGCAACCTCGGCTTTTTCACCACCGGCTACAACTATCTGATCCAGATCATCCCGGTCTTGCTGGTCGCGCCCTTATTCATCAACGGCGAAGCGGAGTTCGGTGTCATCAGCCAATCGGCGATGGCGTTCGGACATCTGATCGGCGCCTTTTCGCTGATCGTCACCCAGTTTCAGCAGATCTCGGCCTACACCGCCGTTATCGCCCGTCTGGAGGCCCTGGCCGAGGCGGTGCAGCACGCCGCGCAACCGACCTCCCCGACCATCACCTATTGCACTAACTGCGGCCTCATCGCGTTCGACCGTCTGACGCTCAAGTCGCCCCGCAGCGGGCGCTTGTTGCTCAAGGAGCTGACGGCCTCGATCCCGATGAAGACCCGATGTTTGATTCGCGTCACCGACGAAGCGGCGCGCTCCGCCTTGTTTCGCGCGACGGCGGGGCTTTGGGATCAGGGCGAGGGCACGATCACGCGGCCGGCGGCGGACGACATCCTGTTCCTGCCCGAGCGCCCCTATGTGCCGCCGGGGACGCTGCGCGAGGTTCTGCTGCCCGGCGGGGGCGAGCGGCGTTTCTCGGACGAGCGCATTCTGGTCACCCTGCGTCGGCTCAATCTGGTGGCGGCCGTGCAGCGTGCCGGGGGCCTGGATTGCGAGCAGAATTGGAGTGACCTCCTGTCGCTGGGCGAGCAACAATTGCTCGCGTTCGCCCGGGTGCTGCTGGCCGAGCCCGTCTTCGTCTTTCTCGATCATCCCTCGCGTGCGCTCAGCGAGTGTCAGGTGGATGAATTGTTGTGCCTGCTGTGCGAGCGCGGCATCACCTATGTCACCTTGGGTGAGCAGGATGAAGATACCACCCTATATGATCAGTTGCTCATCATCGATCAACACGGTGACTGGACCATGGCGGCGACCCCGGACCGGTTGGACGATGCCTGTTGCGGGGTTTCGGTCCGGAGTGCGCAGGAGCAAACGGATGCGGATGGCGATGGGAATGGAACGCCGCTTGGTAACGAGTCAGGAATGGGTTAAGCATGGCACAATCGTTGGCGTTGGCGTTGGCGTTGGCGTTGGCGTTGGCGTTGGCGTTGGCGTAATCGTAATCGGAGAGGCGGTTCGACTTGAGGACCTTGGTCATCTTCCGGCCAGTGCTCGGGCCTCGCGCACCGGAGGATGAGGTTTTAGGCGATTTCCGACAATTCGGATACCAGTCAGTGCAGGTGCGACTTCAGTCGCACCTGCGTCCGAATCGGTGCGACTGAAGTCGCACCGACATCCGAGCCGATGGTGGGTGGTATCCAGTGTTCCGGATATCACCTTAGCCGGACCAGGGCCGCGCAGACGCGATGTCGGCCGGCTAACGGCCATGGCGCCTGCGCCACCCCGGAACATGAAAGTCGTCTTGACCACTGTCGCAACTGCCGGCGTGCGAGGCTGCGTAGTCAAGGCTTCCAGCCCCGACGCCGCCAGGCAAGGATGGCCTGACGACGCACTTTCACGGTAAAGCCTCGACCTCCGGTTTTCTTGTGGCTGAAACGATGATCAAGACCCTCGCGGGTATCATAATCTCGACAACGACAACGACAACGACAACGACAACGACAACGACAACGACAACGACAACCGACCCGGAGGCCCGCGGCACTGATGGCAAACGATCATCCCTTTCCCCGCGGCTTCCTGTGGGGCGCCGCCACCTCGGCCTATCAGATCGAGGGTTCGCCCCTGGCCGATGGGGCTGGGCCGAGTATCTGGCAGCGCTTCACCCGAATCCCCGGCGCCGTGGTCAACGGCGAGACCGGCGACCGTGCCTGCGACCATTACAATCGCTGGCGCGCGGACCTGGATGTGCTGGCCGAGTTGGGTCTCGACGCCTACCGCTTCAGCATCGCCTGGGGCCGGGTCTTGCCGGAAGGTACCGGACGGGTCAACGGCAAGGGCCTGGATTTCTATCGGCGCCTGGTGGACGGCCTGCTCGAGCGCGGCATACAGCCGATGATCACGCTCTATCATTGGGACCTGCCGGCCGCGCTGGATGAGCGCGGCGGCTGGTGCAACCCGGACTGTCCCCGGTGGTTCGCCGACTATGCGCAGGTCCTGTTCCGTGCCCTGGATGACCGGGTGGGACATTGGGTGACCCTGAACGAGCCCTGGGTCAGCACCGTTCTGGGGTATCTGAGCGGCGACCACGCCCCTGGCCGTCGTGGTCTGGTCGAACCGCCGTGGGTGGCTCATCACCAACTCTGCGCTCATGCCGAGGCGGTTGCCGCCTATCGCGCCCTGGGCCGCCATCAGATCGGCATCAGTCTCAACCTCGAGCCCCAGCACGCGGCCGGCGATACCGCGGCCGATCAGGCCGCCGCGGTCCGTCGCCATACCTTCATCAACCGCTGGTTCCTGGACCCGATCCTGTTCGGCCGCTATCCGACGGCGCTGGCCGGCCTCTTCGGACCGCACTGGCCCGACTTCCCCGACGCGGATCTGGCGCGCATTCAGGCCCCCCTGGACTTTCTGGGCGTCAATTACTACTCGCGCGGCCTGGTCTGCCATGACCCTGCCGAGCAGCCGCTACAGGCCCGGCGGATCACACCCGAAGATCGTCCCTGTACCGCCATGGACTGGGAAGTCTACCCGGCGGGCCTCACCGAGACCCTGGTGTGGCTCAAACAGCGCTGCCCCTTGCTGCCTATCTACATTACTGAGAACGGCGCCGCCTTCGACGACCCCGACCCGGTCGCCGGACTGGTGCAGGACCCGCACCGTGTCGAATACTTGTGCGAGCATCTCGCCGCCGCGCGCCTGGCGCTGGAACAAGGCGTCGACCTGCGCGGCTACTTCGCCTGGTCATTGCTCGACAACTTCGAGTGGTCACTCGGCTATGCCAAACGCTTCGGGCTCGTCCACGTCGATTTCGCCACCCAGCAGCGGACCATCAAGGCCAGTGCGCGCTTCTACCGCGCATTCATCCAGGCGCAGCGCGATACGTAAGGGCCGCTAACGTTTGAGCTCACCTGCGTGCGTCAGACGGCGAAGCCGGCTGGTGAACGTCAGGTGGAGCGAAGGGTTAGCCGTCACTTTGGTGGTTGGATGGAAAAAATGGTTCGCTTTGCCCATGTCCACAGGTACGGGTCAAGAACGTAGACGCGCCACCAGCGTTGGCCGTCTTTGGCAGCTATCCGTGCCATCTCTTCGTCGGTGATCGGCGCTGTCAGTCGCGAGCCTGCATCCTTTTGCAGCGCTAGATGGATCGGCCACCACTCCTGGTAAAATTGGTGTTCCAGCTTGTATAGAAGACCAGCAACAGAGGCAACCCACAAGCTGGTCAGCAGGAGGAACATCAGAAGGAACTTCGCAAGCTGACCCCCAACGGGGAGCCCAGCCTTCAGGCTAACAATGAGTGTAACAAGCGAGACAACGAAGGCAAACTTGATAAAGCTCTGACTCTTCTCCCAGAGCCCCGAGTCGCTCATCTGCGGAAGACCCTTGGACTCAGGTTTTGCGCTGAAGATAGCTAAGGAGTACGCATCGTCTAGGCTTCGCGAGGCGGGATACGTACGAAGCAAAAGCAAGCATTCGTCCTCTGACATTGATTCCGCGATGAGGAGTCCTGGTTGGACGGACAGATGCGGTGGGAGGTTACTAACCGCATCGGTCATGGGGCTGTTCAAGAGATACATGAATCCCACAAAGGCCACGACGGAGATGACCGGAACCAACTTGGTGAGGCCGTAGGGTTCAAGAAGTCCGCGCGCGGCTTCAATCTTCAGTCCGTACTCTCGCGCCCGTGCAACCCACTGACGCAGGGCATCGAGAGTCCCGTCCGGATGCAGGTAGCGTGAAATCACGTATGCGATACAGCAAAGCACCAAAGGCGGCCACGCAAAGAACCAAACATCCTGTATCGCGTTAGTCAGGTCGCTGAACTGCATGGCACCCCCAGGAGGTTCTGCTCGTGATAGCTAACGTGGAGCCCAAGGCGGCCCGCTTCAAAGCCTCGGAATTTTGGATCAGAATTCTAGGGTCGAGATTTGTTGGGGGTACCGGTCGATTGGTCTCGCGCAATAGATCAATATGTTCGGGCATACCGAGCCGTGCCTGGTAGATGCCGCCTGCGACTGAGTGAGCTACGCCTGAGAAGCCGGGAAGATCAACTCGCAATTTCCGAAAAAGCCCGCGAAAATTTGTCGTGCTCAGCGGGGGTCGCTGACCTATGATACCCCAAAAGAAAGTCGCCTCCAATCATCAGATTGTAATTAGTATCCGGATGCAGATGATGCAACCAATGATAGCGCATAATATATCTGAAATACCAAGAATTCACGAAGGGCTTCAGCAGTTGCGGTGCGCTGTTTATTGCCTCATCGGGAGAAAGATGTAGTAGCGGATGAATGTGTTGAGACATGAGAGGCATGATAATCAGCGGAATAACCGCGCCGATACTAAATAGCCACCCACCTGAAATACACGCAATAATTATAAACGGGGCAGTCGGCAATATGTAACGAATATGTTCAACGGCGCCGCCTACCCGAAGGCCAAAACTTTGCTGAACGATATGTATCTTTCCCTGGCTAAGCAGCTTATTCGTAAGAGCGATTTCTTCTTCTCGACTTGAAAACTGTTGTATGTAACTGTTGCGATAGGTTGCACGGTGATGAATGACTTCGTGGGAATACCATCTATCACGAATGACCCGACCAAGCAGGCCGAAAAATCTACTCCAACCACGAAGTTTCTTTGGGGCATGACCTCCAAATCTATGGTAGACGGACTCGCATACCGTCACTACGAAATATCCTGTGAACAAGCCTATCAGTACTGGTGCTACGCCATTCATGTTGAGTACCAGGTTTACCCCTACTGCTCCGGTATAGGGGCTACGGTTTCCTGGAGCCCTGTCACAGACCCGGACGAGTTAATAGGGGGAGTTAATCGGGGTATGTTCCCTATGGCCTTGATCATCGCTCCGGCCAGCCTCCGCCGCGGCCTTTGGGCGGAACGTGATCCCCAGACGTCATAGATGAACCCAGATGTTCTTCTTCATCTGTGAACATCTGTGGACAAATCCGGGCGGTCATTTTCGTCGGAAGGGCGATCATGGCAGGCCGTCCTCACAACGATCCCCAATGACTCTTCCGCCGCCCCAGCCGCAGATGCGGCAGCAGTAGCCCGAGCAGGATGCCGCCGATCAGCACCCCGGCGCCGATCATGAACCAGCGCTGGTTGGTCTGGTTCTTGAGATCGCGGTTCTCTTGTTCCAGGTCGGCACGGGCGCGGGTGAGGTTGGCGACCTGGAGGCGCAGGCGCTCACGATCGGTGGTGATGTCCATGACATTGGCGGAGGCGTGGCGGATGGTCGCCAATTGCTGTTCCAATAACTGCTTTTCCCGCTCCAGCGTCTGATAGCCTGATTGCAGCGCGCCGTGTTCGGCCTGGACCTTGGCCAGCCGGGCGGCGAGTGCGTCCGGTTCCTGTTGCAGTTCCGCCAGGCGGGTTTCCAGTTCCGCCAGGCGGCTGCGCGCGGCGGGTTCGCTTTGGAGTTGCGCCTCCGGCACGAAACCCACGGCGCCGTCCGCGGTGCGCACCCGTGCGTACTTGGTGCTCTGGTTGACGTCCAGCACCTCGACGCGGGTGCCGCTCGGCAGCATCTTCAGAATCTTGAAGCGGGTGCTCTCACCGGCGCGCAGCGTGCTTTCAATCTGGTCCGTGACATAACGGGTCTCCGCCTGGACCAGATGCGGGGTCAAGAGTGCGGCATACAGGCACAGCACGATACGGAACGGTGTTGCGTTTTCGGTTTTTCGCTTTTCGTGAATGTTGATCAAGTATCGATTTACGAAAAACGAGAAACGAAAAACCAACAACGACGGGTCTAACGACGCGGATGGTCTCACGGGGCGTCCTCGGTGCGCGGGCGATGTTGCATTCGCGGGTTGAATCCGGTTCGATCCGGTTCGATCCGATTCGACTCAAGGCCCCGGCACGAGCAGGAACTCCAGCAGCGCCTTCTGCACGTGCAGCCGGTTTTCGGCCTCGTCCCAAACTACGGATTGGGGTCCGTCGATGACCGATGCGGCCACCTCTTCGCCCCGGTGGGCGGGCAGGCAGTGCATGAAGAGCGCGTCCGGCGCCGCGGCCGCCATCACCGCGTCGGTGACCTGGAAGGGGGAGAACAGGTCCAGCCGGTTCTCCAGTTCGCCCTCCTGGTGCATGCTGGCCCAGACGTCGGTGGCGATCAGGTCGGCACCGCGGGCGGCCTCCAGCGGGTCATGGACCACGGTGAAGCGGTCGGCGCCCGCGCTCAGCAGTTGGGCATCCGGTTCAAAACCCGCGGGGCAGCCGATGCGCAAGGAGAAATCAAACAGCCGCGCGGCCTCCATGTACGACTGGCACATGTTGTTGCCGTCGCCGATCCAGGCCACCCGGCGACCGCGGATATCGCCGCGGTGCTCAAAGTAGGTCTGCATGTCGGCGAGCAATTGGCAGGGGTGCAGGCGATTGGTCAGGCCGTTGATGACCGGGACCACGGAATGGGCCGCAAAACACTCGACTGTTTGCTGTTCGAAGGTGCGGATCATGACCGCATCGACCATGCGTGAGATGACCCGCGCGGCGTCCTCAATGGGTTCACCGCGACCGAGTTGGGTGTCGCGCGGCGAGAGGAAGATGGCATGACCGCCGAATTGAGCCATGCCCGCCTCGAACGAGACGCGGGTGCGGGTCGATGATTTTTCGAAGATCATCGCGAGCGTGCGGTGGCGCAGCGGGCGATAGTCTTCGCCACGGCACCACATGGCCTTCAATTCGGTACCGCGGGCGAGCAGGGTGCGCGCTTCCTCGGGGCTGAGGTCGAACAGGGACAGAAGGTGCCGACAGGCGGTCGGGGTAGCTGGCATCGGTGATCCATTCTCCGCATGGGATCTGGTGTGCGCCACGGGTGCGCGACACCGGTTCGAGCCCCTAGTGGGCCCCAAGAAAGCGTTTGATCAGGGCACTCAAGCCCGCGACCAAGTGGTCGGCCTCCGGTGTTTCGAGAATCAAGGGAGGCAGGAGTCGGACCACCCGTTCCGCGGTGACGTTGATCAGCAGGCCCTCTTCCAGGGCCAGACCGACCAGTGCGCCGCAGGGCCGGTCGAGTTCGATGCCGAGCATCAGTCCGCGTCCGCGCAGGGCGACGACGCCCTGGGTCCCGGCCAGTGCTTCACGCAATGCGCTGAGCAGCGCGGCACCGCGCGCGGCGGCATGGGCCACCAAGTCTTGGGCGGCGATAGTCTCCAGGACCGCCCTGGCGGCCCGGCAGGCCAGCGGGTTACCGCCGAAGGTCGAGCCATGGGAGCCGGGTGCGAAGACCTCAGCCGCCGCGCCGCGGGCGACACAGGCGCCGATCGGCATGCCGTTGCCGAGGCCTTTGGCCAGGGTGATGACGTCCGGACTGATGCCGGTGTGCTGGAAGCCGAACATCCGACCGGTGCGGCCGATCCCGGTCTGGATCTCGTCGCAGATCAGGAGCCAGCCCTCGCGGTCACAGATGGCACGCAGGCCCGGCAGATAGCCGTCCGCGGGGATGTTGATGCCGCCCTCACCCTGGATCGGTTCAACCAGGACGGCGACGATGTTCTTGCGGTTGGCGGCGGCGGTTTCCACTGCCGCCAGATCGTTGTACGGCACGCGCACGAACCCTTGCACCAGCGGTTCGAAGCCGGCTTGCACCTTGCGGTTGCCGGTCGCGCTCAGGGTCGCCAGGGTGCGGCCGTGGAAGCTGTTCTCCATCACCAGGATGGCGGGCGTCTCGATTCCGCGGTGATGTGCATGCAGGCGCGCCAATTTGATCGCCGCCTCGTTGGCCTCGGCACCGGAGTTGCCGAAGAACACCCGATTCATTCCGGACAAGGTGGTGAGCATGGCGCCCAGGCGCTCCTGCTCCGCGATACGATAGAGATTGGAGGTGTGGATCAGCCGCCCGGCCTGTTCACACAGCGCGTCGCGCACCGCCGGATGGGCGTGGCCAAGTCCGCACACGGCCACCCCGGCCAAGGCGTCCAGGTAACGCTTACCGTTCTCATCCCATAGCCAGACGCCGGCGCCGTGATCGAAGGTCACCGGCAGGCGTTGGTAGGTCATCATCAAGGGTTCGCTCATGGCGCAGGCCCTGCCTCATCGGCGCTGGGACACCCGGCGGGCGGTGTCCTGAAAAACGAAAAGGCGGTTCCTGGTCGCGGAAACCGCCTTGACGGAAAGGCTAAGCTGCGAAAGATAGCGCGACTCCCGTAAACGATACAAGTGTTTGCCGACGTTCATCGGGACTTTCGTCCGCTTGACCCACCCGGCGCGGACAGCGAGGGCGGCAAACGACTAAGATGCGCCTCTTTATCCGCCACTGCGCAATCTCCGAACCCTGTCTGTTCCAAGGAACTGCTGCGATGCACATCAACATCCGCCAAAGCCTGTGCGAGTTGCTCGTCGGCCTGCCGCGCTGGCGTGGTGCCGATGCCCGCCAGGCTTGGTTCGCCGATCTGATCTGGGATCTCACCGCCGCGGACCCGGTCTCCGTGCCGCCGACTCCGGAGGCGGCGGCGGACCTGCTGATCGATCTGATCCTCGCCGCGGGCGGCGGTGCGGGGGCCGACGCACTGGTGGAGAACCTGCGCGAGCTGGGCGCCGGCGGGGCGGCGGGGTCGCGACTCTTGGGTGAGATTGCCGCTGAGCTCGCGGCCGAACGCGCGGCGTCGGCGGGCGACGGTGCCCACCGCTCGCGCTGGGAGCGGGAACCCTATCCGGGACTGGTGCCGCTGGAAGCCTGGCAGGCGCCGATTTTTTTCGGCCGCCGGGCCGAGACCCGCGATCTGTTGCGCCGCCTGACGGCTCCCGCGGGTCCGCGGTTGACGCTGGTCTCCGGGGTGCTCGGCTGCGGTAAGTCGTCTCTGGTGCGGGCCGGGGTGCGGGCGCGACTCGCCGCCGGGGACCTGCCGCGGGTACCGCAGGCCGGGTCCTGGCAGGTCAGCATGATGTTTCCGGCCGGTAAAGGCGGCGATCCCTTCCTGGCGCTGACCCATGGGCTGGCGCGCGAGTCCGGGGCGCCCGCTTTCGATCCGCCGACCGAGGCGGCGGCCCTCAAGGGGTATGGGGCCGAGGCTCTCTCCGACCTGCTGGACCGTTGTCTGGCCGATCGCCCCGTGGCGGCCTGCTGGCTGCTCATCATCGACCAGTTCGAGGAGTTCTTCACCACGGTTCACCCCGAGCTGGCGGAGGAGTTTCTCGAAATGCTGGTCGACGCGCTCGAATTACCGCGGCTGCGGGTGCTCGGTACCCTGCGGGCGGACCTGATGCACCGCTGCTGCGCGCTGCCGGATATTACGCGCATTCTCAATGGCGGCGGGCTTTACTGCCTGGCTCCGCCGACCCGGCCAGCCTTGGAGCGGATGATCCTGGGGCCGCTGACCGAAGTCGAACTGGGCGTGCCGATGCAGATCGAGCCCGCGTTGGTCACCCGCCTCCTGCAAGACGTGACCACGCACGCCGGCGGTCTGGCGCTGATGGCCGATACCCTGAAGGAACTCTACGACCAGAGTCGGTCGGGCGGGCGTATGGCCTTGGAGGTCTACGAGGAACAACGCCTTGATGGGCTCAAGGGGGTGATCGCCAGGCGGGCGGAGCGCGCGCTTGAACGCGCCGGGGCCGCGGCCCAGAGCGCCCTGCCTGGTCTCTTCGCACGGCTGCTGACGGTCACCGAGGATGGCACCGTGGCCCGGCGGCGGGGTGAATGGCGGCAACTCGCCGAGAATCCGCAACTCGCGGCCTTGGTGCAGGCGCTGGCGGCGCAAGATACCCGACTGGTGCGGATCGGCGAAGGTGAGCATGGTACGGTCGAGTTCGTCCATGAATCCCTGTTGCAGGAGTGGCCGGCCCTGCGCCACTGGATCGAGCGCCGCCGTGAGGCCCTGACCACCCAGGCGCTGATCGACGTGGAGGCGCGCACCTGGGCCGCGGTCGGCTACCCGCCGGACCTGCGCTGGCGCCACGAGGTCCTGGAGTCCGCCCGGGTATTGCTGGCCGAGACCGGTCTGCTTGATGACCTGGAGCGCAACCTCGATATTGCCGCGTTCCTGACCCCCGAGGCCGAGTGGCTGCTCAGTGAACTGTTATGCTCGCGGGTGGATCCGGTGCAACGCGAGGAAATCGGCTTGCGGCTCGCCCAGATCGGCGATCCGCGGCCCGGGGTCGGGGTGGCGGCTGGCCTCCCGTGCATCCAGTGGTGCCCGATTCCGGCGGGGGAGGTCCTGATCGAGGGTCATGGACGCTTCCCGGTCGCGCCGTTTCGGATGGCGGCCTATCCGGTGACCCAATGTCAGTTCCTGGCCTTCCTGAACGCCGGGGACGGGTTCGACTCGCCCCGATGGTGGGAGGACCTGCGTCAGAGCCCCCCGGTGAGCGGTGCCATGCGCCGTCACGGCAACTACCCGGCCACCTATGTCTGCTGGTTCGAGGCCACGGCCTTTTGCCGCTGGCTCAGTGCCCGCATGGGATATGAAATCCGCCTGCCGGATGAGTGGGAGTGGCAATGGGCGGCGCAGAGCGCGCGCCCCGGGTTCATTTACCCCTGGGGTCGGGATTGGCGTGAGGGCCATGCCAACACCGATGAAGGCGCGGTGGGCCGTGCCACCGCGGTCGGCATGTATCCCGCGGGTCGCAGCACCCATGGGGTCTACGACCTGGCCGGCAACACCTGGGAATGGTGTCGCAATCGGTATGACAAGCCCAGCATCGTCGCCGCTGATCCCAACAAATCACGGGTTCTGCGCGGCGGTTCCTGGCGGGTTAATATGGGGTTCTCGCGCGCCGATTTCCGCCTCGATGGCCTGCCGGAGGACCGCATGGGCGGCAGCAGCTTCCGGCTGGTCACGGATGCCCGTGACCTCGCATGACCCGTGCGGCGAGCGGTCCGCGCGTGCTGTCCGGCCCAATCTGAGACGACCCCTGCAAGCGCCGACGCTTCAGTGTTGTGTGCGATCCGGGCCGGCGTCGCGGCCATCACCACAGGGCTCGCGCCGACCCGGTAACCAGAGAGATTGAGTACATGCCAGAGATCGCCAGACCCTACGGAATTCTCATCAAGCAGTACGCCGGCGACCATGCGCCACCCCATTTCCATGTCATTTGCGGCGATGACCACGCCCTGTTCGATGTCGAGACATTGGAAATGATCGCCGGCCACCTGCCCGTGCGGGCGAAGCATCTGGTCGTCGAATGGGCCACCTTGACTCAGGCCGTGGAAGAACCCGTGGCCGCTTCAGGTGCGCAAGCAGTTCCCAATGTCATGACTATGCCGCGTATCGTCAGTGCCGAGCCCTTGGCCAACCACTGCTTGATCGTGACCTTCACCAATGGTCGGCGCAAGCGCTGCGACCTCAATCGCTTGCTTGATGACGCGGTGTTCGCGCCACTGAGAGATCCGGTGCTCTTTGGGAAGGTCGCGGTCGAGCAGGGCGGATACGCCGTGTCCTGGAATGCCGATATCGATCTCAGCGAGCATGCGCTGTGGCAACAGGGTGAGGATCTCCCCTGAGGTTGCGCCGGATTCCCGATCCAGGGACGCTACGCCGGTCCGGTCCGGTCCGGTCCGGTCCGGTCCGGTCCGAAGGCTATAACAGTGCTCGTCGCCCGGTGGGTCCGCGTGCGACAATTGTTGCAGTGCAGCATCGCGCGGGTCCACCACCCCCGCGTTGCCGTCTTCCTTATTGTTGAGGTGTAACAATGCAAAGCGTTTATATCGCCGGTGCCAGTTTTGGCAGCGGTAAGTCGTCCGTGGCGCTAGGATTCATGGAGATGTTGTCGACGGTGAATCTCCGCCTGGGGTTTTTCCGTCCGATGGTCGCCGCGGGGGTGGAGCAGGATAACCTGGCCAACCTGGTCCGTGGCCGCTACAACCTGCAATTCCCACCGGAGATGCTCTACGGCTGCACTGCCCAGACCGCGGGCCAACTGGTCGCGGCCGGCCGCTACGATGATCTCCTGGAGTTGATCCTCAACAAATTCACCTTGCTTAAGGAGTCGTGCGACCTGGTGGTGTGCGCCGGCACCGACTTCAACGAGCAGGTGCCCTCGCTCGGGTTCGACTTCAACGCCGATCTGGCGAACAATCTGGGCTGTGCCCTGGTGCTGGTGATCAAGGGCTTCCGGCGCAGTCCGGATATGTGCCTGCGTGCGCTGCAGCAGGCGCATACGTCGATGCGCAACCGCGGCGGGGACTTCCTCGTCAGCTTTATCAACGGGATCGCACCGGAGCACGTGTCTGAGGTGCAGGCGGGTATCCGCGCCCTGATGCTCGCCAACGAGCATGTCTACATCATCCCGGAAGACCCGGCTTTGGGAATGCCGACCATGGGTGAGGTGGCCCAGGCGCTGGGGGCGGAGTGTCTGCGCGGTGAGGGCGAAAGCCTGAATCAGGCGGTCGTCACCTTCAAGGTCGGCGCGATGGAGGTGGCCGGCTTCCTGGACAATGTGGAGGACGGCTGTCTGATCATCACCCCCGGTGACCGCGCCGACATCATCCTGGCGTGCCTGGCGGCCGACGCTTCGACCTCCTGTCCGCGGGTGGCGGGGTTGCTGCTGACCGGCGGCTTGCGTCCGGCACCCAGTCTGCAGCGTGTGATCTCCGGCCTGGAGCGTACCAAGCTGTCGATCTTGAGCGTGCCGACCGACACGTTCGATACGGTGTTGGACGTCAACCGTATCCAGGCGACCATTCTGCCCAGCGATGAGCGTAAGATCGCCACGGCCTTGGGGGCCTTCGAGTCGAATGTGGATGTCGACGATCTGCGCGCACGGATCAGCGGGAGTCAGTCCGGACGGATCACGCCATTGATGTTCGAGTACCAGTTGATCCGTCGGGCCAAGGCCGACCGGCGCCGCATCGTGCTGCCGGAGGGGGGCGACGAGCGCATCCTGCGTGCCGCCGAGATTCTGACCCTGCGCTCGGTTGTTGATCTGACGCTGCTCGGTAATCCGGAACGGATTCGTCGGCGCATTGCCGACCTTGGTCTCAAGCTCGAAGGGATCGAGATCATCGATCCGTCCGTCTCCCCGGATCGCGAGCGCTATGCCAAGATGTATCATGAACTGCGCAAGAGCAAGGGCATTTCCGAGGAAATGGCCAACGATGCCCTGGTGGACGTGAGCTACTTCGGCACCCTGATGGTCTATGCGGGTGACGCGGACGGCATGGTCTCGGGGGCGACCCATACCACCCAGCACACCATCCGGCCCGCGTTCGAGACCATCCGGACCAAGCCCGGCACCACACTGGTGTCCAGCGTTATCTTCATGTGCTTGCCGAACGGGGTGCTGGTCTACGGGGATTGCGCCATCAATCCGAATCCGAACGCGGAGCAACTCGCGAATATCGCCATGTCGTCCGCGGAGACGGCCGCCGCCTTCGGCGTCGAACCGCGCGTTGCCATGCTGTCGTATTCGAGCGGAACCTCCGGCAAGGGCGAGGATGTGGACCGCGTGCGTGCGGCGGTGCGCATCGTGCGGGAGACCCGCCCGGAGCTGGCGATCGAAGGTCCGATCCAGTACGACGCCGCGGTGGACCCCGGGGTGGCCGCGTCCAAGATGCCCGAGAGCACGGTGGCAGGACACGCCACGGTCCTGATCTTCCCGGATCTCAATACCGGCAACAACACCTACAAGGCGGTTCAGCGCAGCTCCGGGGCGGTCGCGATCGGCCCGATTTTGCAGGGCCTCAAGAAGCCGGTCAACGACTTGAGTCGCGGCTGTACCGTGACCGATATTGTCAACACCGTGGCCATCACCGCGATCCAGGCCCAGACCGACGTCGCTCGCTCAGCGACGCGTGTGAAGAGAGAGGTCCTGGCGCAAGCGAAATCCCAATCGCAGGGCGAACTGATCTAAGCCGCCAACCGCGCCATCCAGGGAAATCAATATGAAGGTTCTGGTTTTGAACTCCGGTAGTTCATCCATCAAATTTCAGCTCTTCGAGGGCACGGGCTGGCAGGTGATTGCCTCCGGTGCCGTTTCCCGGATCGGTGAGGCCGAGGGAGAGGTTGAATACACCTGGCAAGTGCCTGATGGGTCTATGCAAGCCGGCAGGCAGAGCATCGCCGTCCCCAGCCATCAGGACGGTATCGACCACATCATCGCCGGATTGCGGACGGCCGGAGTGCTGGCCGATCTGGCCGAGTTGGCCGCGATCGGCCATCGGGTGGTGCATGGCGGCGAGCGTTTCCATCGTCCGACGCTGGTCGATGATGCCGTGGTCGAGGCGATCCGCGAGATGTCGGCGCTGGCGCCCCTGCACAATCCCGCCAATCTCGACGGGATCCTGGTGGCGCGTCGGCTTTTTCCGCAGGTACCCTCGGTGGCGGTCTTCGACACCGCGTTCCACCAGACCATGCCGCGCACCGCCTTTCGCTACGCCATCCCGGAGTATCTGTATACGCGCTACCGGGTGCGGCGCTATGGGTTTCACGGCACCTCCCATCACTATGTCGGGGAGCGCGCCGCCGCCTTGTTGGGGCTGGCCTTCGACCGGTGCAACCTGATCACCCTGCACCTGGGTAACGGGGCCAGTGCCACGGCCATTGGTGCCGGGCGCAGCATCGACACCTCCATGGGGATGACGCCGCTGGAGGGTTTGGTTATGGGCACCCGCTGCGGGGATATCGACCCCGCCATCCTGTTCTACCTGGCCGACCAACTAGGCTTGAACGAGCCGGCGCTGGATGACCTGCTGAACCGCCGCAGCGGACTCCTCGGGCTGTGCGGAGTCAACGACATGCGCGAAATTCAACGGCGGGCGGCCGCGGGAGACGACGCTGCCGAACTGGCCATCGGCATTACCGCGCAGCGCATCAAGAAATACATCGGCGCCTACTACGCCGAGTTGGGTCGGGTGGACGCCATCGTCTTCACCGGCGGCATCGGCGAAAACGATGCGAACATTCGCCGCCGTTCCTGCGCGGGGCTGGAGAACCTGGGCATCCGGCTGGACGAGGGTGCCAACCAGTCGGCCGCCCGGGGCGAGCGGGCCATCAGCGCGGCGGACAGCCGGGTGCGGGTCCTGGTCATCCCCACCAACGAGGAACTGGCCATTGCCCGCCAGGCAGTGGCGGCGGTGGCTGCCGCTGGGGGCGATTCGTAGCGCTGTCGAACGTGATAACCGAACGCAGGGGCGGGTTTCGAACCCGCCCCGACACCGCGGGTCTGTCCGGAAAAAAGTGCGCTGCCGACAGCTTTTTGCGGTTCAACGGTGACAAAATCACGGGCATAAGTGGAGAATACTGACGGCATATTCTGCTCCTTGGACCTGATCTGTATGTACAGCAACGACCGCCTGGTGATCCTCGACGCCGACGGCACCACGATTGATGCCTTCGCTGCCATCGATCAGACCTTTGCCTTCCACGGCATGGATATCGGACCGCTCGCTCGTTTTCAGAAGCGCCGTAACATGTTCAAGTATTTGGGGGGGCTCAAGGAGTTTCCGCGCAATTTGCGCAAACAGATTGCCGGCCGCAAGCGTTCCCGGCTGATCGACACCCTGACGGATGTCTACCGCGAGCGGGCCGCGCTCTATGCCGGGATCAGGGACCTGATGCAACAGCTCACTGAGCAGCCGGATCTGCGCATCGGGATCGTCACCCGTAACATCACCCGCGAGCCCGTGCTGACCCTGGAGCGCCTGTTCATCCGTCAGGGGTTCGATCCGGGCCGTTTCGACTTTATTGTGCATCTGCCGCTGAGCGAGGAGAAGCTCACCGCATTTCGCGACCTGCGCACGCGCTTTGCCGTCAATCCCGCCCGCGCCTATGCGTGCGGCGACGAGGCCAAGGATTATCTGGCCGCCGTGGGTGCCGGCATGTATCCCTTCATGGTCTCTTATGGCTTTGAGGACTTTGATCGGCTGACCGCGCGGCACGGGATTCCGGCCGAGGTCATCGCGCGGACCCCGGAGGAGTTATGTGTCCGGGTCCTGAATGCCTTCGGGTTGGAGCCGCGGGGCGGGACCATGCTCCCGAGTATGGCTTTGACCATCGATCCGGGTCGGCCGTGATCGGTCGGCATTCAAGCGAGCAGGTCCGTCCAGTCACGCGTCAAGCACAAGTTAAACACGAACGCAAGTGAACTGTTTCCTATTCCTGGATACGGATCGGGGTGCCATCGCGCACCAGCCGCCAGATCTCGTCCATCTCGTGGTCCTGAACGGCGATGCAGCCATCGGTCCAGTCGCGTCGGCTGTACTCTGCCCTGACCGTTTCGGAGCGGATGTGATTGGGCATTCCGTGCACCATGATCATGCCGCCCGGGTCCACGCCGAGCAGCTTGGCAAGTGCGCGATCCCGCTCGTTGGGGTAAGACACATGGATCGATTTGTAGTAATTGCTCCGCGGGTTGCGCCAATCCAGCAGGTAATCGCCGACCGGCGTGCTTTCGTCGCCTTCACGCATCTTGTGGCCCCGCGGGTTGTCGCCGAGGGCGATGCGGTATTCACGCAGCACCTTCCCGTGATTGAGTAATTGCATCTTGCGTTCGGACTTCTTGACCACTACGCGATCGGCATAGTTGGCCTGGGTCGTGGTCTCCCCGCCGCAACCCACGAACGACAGGGCAACGCTCAGGCCAAGGGCCGCGGCGAGCACGCGGCCGATTCGGCAAGGCCCGCGCCTGCCGATCGGCGCGGCGCGGCCCGCGGATGCTAAACGCACGATAGGGGCTGATTGACCGGGCATGGTTCTGGTCCTGAAGGGTGTGTAAGAGCACACCTGAGCTAGAAACGACTAGCGGAATTCTAGCTAACCGGCTGGATGGAAACAATGTCATCTTATCGGCTTGGCCACCAGTCCTGGGCAGCTAGATACCCGGCAGAACGCGCAGGAACAGTGTCTTGAGATAGGCGGTCTCCGGTATCGCCGGATGCACCGGGTGATCGGGTCCTTGCTGACCGGTCTCCAGCAGCTGCAGGAAGCGCCCGGCCCGCCGACCTGCTTGCCCGACGGTGCGCAGGAAGGTGTCGCGGTCCATGTGGAAGGAGCAGGAGGAGGTGACCAGGAGCCCGCCCGGCGCCAGGAGTTCGATGCCCAGCCGGTTGAGCCTGGCATAGGCCTGAAGACCGTCTTTCTCGTCCTTACGGCGCTTGATGAAGGCCGGGGGATCCAGCATGACCGTCTCGAACAGCCGTCCGTCGTCGCGCAGTCCGCGCAGGACCTCGAAGGCGTCGCCCTGCACGGGGTGAACGCGCGCGCCCAGACGGTTGCGCTCGGCGTTGGCCGCGACCCGCTCCAGGGCGTGCAGTGAGCTGTCGACGCAGGTGACCTCGTCCGCACCCAGGGCCGCCGCGCGCAGGCCCCAGGCCCCGGTGTAACTGCAGACATCCAGTACCCGCGAGCCCACGCCGAACCTGGCCAGGCGGGCGCGATTCTCCGCCTGATCGAAGAACCAGCCCGTCTTTTGGCCGCTCCGCGGGGCGACCTGGAAATCGAGTTCCTGTTCGGTGAGGATCAGCTCGTCAGCCGGATCGCCCAGAACGGCCTCGACCCCCTGGATCAGCCCCTCCAGTTCGCGCATCGGCGTGTCGTTGCGCAGCAGCATGGTGCTGGGTCGCAGCACTTGTTCCAGGGCGGCGAGGATCTCACCGCGGACCCGCTCCATCCCGGCCGTGGTGAGTTGGACACAGAGCAGGTCACCGTAGCGGTCGACGATCAACCCCGGCAGGCCGTCACTTTCGCCGAAGATCAGGCGATAGAACGGGCGCCGGTAGAGCCGTTCGCGCAGCGCCAGGGCGTCGTGGATCCGCGCGACCCAGAGCGCCGGGCTCAGGGGGCGCGCAGGGTCCCGGCTGACCAGCCGGGCGCAGATCAGCGAGTGTGGATTGACGTAGCCGTGGCCGATCCAGCGCTCATGGTCGCTGCGGACCTCCACCGCCTGACCGGGTGCCAGATTCTTCAAGGGGGTGGCCGCGGTGTCCACCTCGTTGCTGTAGATCCAGCAATGTCCGGCGAGTAGTCGGCGTTCCTGGTCTTTGTGCAGTTGCAGCGGCAGGGGCTTCATGGGGGTAATCCTTGGTCGGAGTCGGTGGGAGGAGGAACTGGATTGAAGGGCGCGAACCACTGCTCAACGCCATGGCGGTGGCGGCCCAGCCGGCAGTCATCGTGGCGTTCAAGTCCCGGGACGGTCGCCGCGGTTGCGTCCGACTGGTGACTGCCGGTTCGCCGCGAGCGCACCGCGCGCATGCGCGGTGAGCGGCGGCTCAGCGGCCGTTCCGGCGGCCGGGGGTATGGATCAACTGCCGACCTTGAGCTTCTGCCCCGGACGGATGCTGTTGTCGTTAGGTCCCATCTTGTTCAGTTTACGCAGTTCTGCGACCGAGAGGCCGTTGCCGCTGGCAACCCGGAACAGGGTCTCCTGAGGTTTGACGACGTGCACCTTGGTCTTGGCTGACTTGTCTGCCTGCGCGGTCTTTGGTTCCGCCTTGGCCGCTTTGTCCCCGGACTTGGATGCTTTCGCCTCTTTGGTGGTCTTGGCCTCCGCCTTGGCGAGCTTGGGTTCGACCTTCGTCGGCTTCGCCTCTGCTGTGGCCGTCTTGGTCGCGGTTTTTGCCTTGTTTCCATCGGCTTTTGCGGTCTTGGCCGCCGCCTTCGCGGTCTTGCGCGGCGGGCTGGTCTGGATTTCCGCGACCGGTACGGACTTGGGCGCGGTCTTGGCGACCTTGGTTTTGGCCTTGGGAACCGGCGGCGCCAGCGGTGCCGTTTTTGGTTCGGCTTTGGCGATTCGCGGTTCGTCCGCGGATTCGATCCGTGCATTCCTGCGGAACGCGACCGTCGCGATCGGCTCGGCGTTTGCCGCCTGGAAGGCCATGGCGGTCGCGGCGGTCGCGGTCGGCCGCGGCTCGGTGCGTGACGCCGACCCGGAGTAGGACGGCGGCTGGCTGGCGACCCGCCGCATGCTGCCGCCGGGCAGCCACACCGTGGTGCCGGCGGGCAGGTTGGCGCGTCCCTCACGGGCGGGTCCTCGCCAATGCAGATTCAGGCCGGCGAGGCTGTCGGTGGAGACCCCGTAATGGCGCGCCACATGATCCGCCGGCATGCTCTCGCGCAACACCAACCGGTCGCTGGACCAGGGCTTTTCGTAGGCTACGCCCTCGGGGAAGTAGCGGCTCGGGTTACCGGCCACTTCGCGGGCCGCCAGGAATTCGGCATAGTAGTTCCGGGAGGCGAACTTGAAATACTTGCCCTTGTAGTCGCGGACAACGCGCCCGAAGTTGTGGCCGTACTGGGCCTTGGCATTCGCCATGCCGCCTTGACCGTGGTTGTAGCTGGTGATCGCCAGCGGCCAACTGCCCAGGCGGTTGTGGGCCTCGGAGAGGTAGCGCGCGGCCCCCTGGGCGGAGATGATCGGGTCGTAGCGGTCGTCTACCACGTTATTGACCTTCATGTAAATACGTCCGGTTGCCGGCATGAACTGCCAGACCCCGGCGGCACCCGCGCTGGAACGGGCGTTGGTCTGGTAGGACGACTCGACATGGGGCAGGTAGGCCAGGTCCTCCGGCAGCCCGGCGGAGCGCATGACCTCGCGGAAGGACTTTTCGTAGCGTCCGCTGATCTCCATGCCGCGGCGGAAACGTTCCCGCAGACCGCGTTGGCTGCGTACCCGATCAGCGGCTCCGTAAAGTGCCCGGGTGCCGCCGGCCCGTTCGAATTTGGCCAGGAGCTCCTTATCCTGAGTGCTCAGCGGCTGATTCGTGGTCACCCGCCGTTCCAGCTCGCGCACCCGGTCCTCATGGTACTGCTGGCGGGAGCGGACAAAGCCCTTTTGCGACTCGGTGTAGCCGTCGCTGCCCGCGTCCGGCAGACGCACCACCTCGTAGATCACGCCCAGGTGCTCGTCGTCGTGGAAGGCGACCTGATTGCGGCTCCAGATGCCGTAAACATGACGCCAGAAGTCGACATTGGGCTCGATCTCCGACGGCACCGGAAAATCACCCGAAGTGCGGTAACCGCTTGCCGGGGGCTCATACCCGCCGGTGTCATCGCGCTGACTCTCGCCCCCGCCGCAGCCCCCCAAGGCCAGGATGGCGGTCAGCGTCAGGCCCCCAACCGCATAAGCGATCCAGTGCCGACGCTTCACGCGTGGCGAGATGGTGTTCGATGAAGCCGCAGCCATGGTCCGTAGTCCCCCCGAGCCTTAGATCACTGATCGTGCGCCGGAATGGCGCAGGGTGAAATCTTCGCTGATCAGCGTCTTGGAAGCAATCCATGAGACTGCCGTTGAGGGGCGGCTGAAGTCGCCCTTAGGCGTTACCCAGGGGGTCCAGTCCCTCGGATTCCAGCAGGGTGACCAGGCGGATCAAGGGCAGGCCGATCAGTGCACTGGGGTCGTCGCCCTCCAGACGGGCGCAGAGCGCGATGCCCAATCCCTCGGATTTGAAGCTCCCGGCGCAGTCGTAGGGCTGCTCGCGGTCGAGGTAGGCCTCGATGCGGCGGCGCGTGAGTGGGCGGAAGTGGACATGGAAGGGTTCCACCAGGGTTTGGGTGCGCCCGGTGATGGCGTTGAGCAGACAGAGCCCGGTCTGGAAGACCAGGGTACGTCCGGAGGCCCGTTCCAGTTGGGTGATCGCCTGCGCGCGGTTGCCCGGCTTGCCGAGCACCAGATCGTCGAGACAGGCGACCTGATCGGCACCGATGATGATGGCGTCCGGGTGGCGCGCGGCGGCGGCGTTCGCCTTGGCCTCCGCCAGGCGCAAGACCATGACCTGCGGCGGCTCGTCGGGTCGACGGGTTTCGTCGACCCGCGGTGAGTCGGTCGTGAAGGGCAGGCCCAGCCGCGTCAGCAGGGCGCGCCGGAAGGGCGAGGTTGACGCGAGAACCAGGGGTTGGTGCATGGGGGATTCCTAAGCCTGTTCGGGTTCGATCCGGGCCGCGGCAAGCGCTGCCGTGGGATGCGCATGGGCCGCGAAGAAGCGCATCATTTCGCGCGACGCATCGGGTCCCGTGCCATCGGTGAAACTGCCGCGCCGGTCGCCGCCGAACCAGGCATGACCAGCGCCGTGTACCAGCCAGTGCTCCGCGACCACCGCGCCGTCGGGTCCCTGGTGAATCGTCTGGGTATAGGTGCGCTCGGTTCCCTCGGCCTGCCGTGTGTGCAGCCGCGCTTGCGCGCGCGGCGGGACGCACTGGTTCACGATGTGCTCGCTATTGCGCGGATGGACGGTCTGGTCGCGGTCGCCGTGGAACACGATGATCGGTGTTCCCGCGCCCGCTGCGGCGGCCGCCGGTGCGCCCGCGCTTTGCATGACACCCAAGGCCGACGGCAAGTCACTGGCGGCCGCATAGGGGACGCCGGAATGCGTGCCGACCGCGGCATAGAGTTCCGGATAGAGAGTACCCATCGCGACGGCCATGGTGCCTCCGGCGGACAGGCCGGCGATGTAGATCCGCGCCGGATCGGCGTGATAGTTCGCGATCACTTCACGCGTCATCCCGGCGATCAGCGATGGCTCACCGGCGCCGCGCTGCTGATGATCGACATTGAACCAGTTCCAGCACCGCGTCGGGTTGGCCGCGGACGATTGCGCCGGATACAGGACCAGGCAGGGCCACTCCTCGGCAATCGCATTCCAGCGGGTGCCGACGGCGAAGTCGTCCGGACTCTGGGTGCAGCCGTGCAGCATCACCACCAGCGGTAATGGTTGACCCGTGTAGCTGCTTGGGATGTAGAGCTTGTAGTCACGGGTCCCGGCGTGATTGACAAAGGTGCCGGCGCGAAACTCGCCCGGTGTAAGCGTGGCGCTCGGCGCCGGCGCAACGGGTTGCGGTGCGCAGGCGGGGCGTTGGAAGCGCGACCCATCCGGCGGCGTGGTGAGCCCCAAGCGGGCGAGCAGGTCCGGGACGAATCCGTCGGCCCTATCAACCGCGTCGCCGGTGTCCGGGGGCGCCGCATCGCGTGCACCCGGCGTGCCGTGCGGCATCAGGCCAACGAGTGTCTGCTGAATGCTGATCGTCGCGGCGGCCGGACCGTCCCGGTGCAGACGGGCCATCGCCTCGCGCATTCCGGAAAGCATTTTTTCATTGAATTTCATCGAGAGTTTCCTGTTTTTTCGCTATTTGATCCGCCCGGCGAGCGCGCTCTTGACGGCGGGGCTCGCATGCAGGGCGCCCAGGACCACGACCGATTCGATCGTGGCGAGCGCCAGTTCCGGCGACACATCGGTGCCGATGCTGGCCAGACCCAGAACCTGGATTTGCAGTTGCTCGCCCGCCCGCTGCACCGCTTCCAGATCGGCGCGCGAATAATGCTGCATGCCGAGCACCAGACGTTTGCGGGTGATCGTCTGGTGAACCGAGTCGGCGTGCTTGGCCAATTGGTTACGGATCGCGGTACGAATCAGATCGGTGCGATTGGAGTAAAAGCCCTCCTGCACCAGGAGGTCGATCTGGCCGAGATCGACCGGTCCGAGATTGATCGTGATCTTCTCGGTGTCGCTGAGTTTAGGGCGAATGTCGTGTACGCTCATCTTTGTCGTGAACCAGCCATATAACATCCAAATAACATCTATATGGATGGTATTCTAGGCGCGAACGCAGGCTTGTCAAGGTGCGCGGCGGGTCGGTGGCACGTCCTTCACCGGGAGGTCCTGATGCCCCATGCAGAGCCGCGCGAACGCGGCCGGGGGCAGCGGCCGGCTGATCAGGTAGCCTTGCGCCATGTCGCATCCCAGTTGACGCAGCAGCGCCCACTGATGCGGGGTCTCGACACCTTCGGCGACCACCCGCAGTTGCAGGCGGTGGGCCATGGCGATCATGGCCGCGATCAGCCCGATGTGCTTTTCGGATCCGGGGACCTGGAGGACGAAGCTGCGGTCGATTTTGATCACGCTGAAGGGCAGTTCGCCGAGCAGGGCCAGTGACGAGTAACCGGTGCCGAAGTCGTCCAGGTGCAAGCTGACGCCCAGTGTCGTCAGGCGTTCGAGGATGGTGCGGGCCCGATCGGCCTTGTCCATCAGGGCGGTCTCGGTGACCTCCAGGGCGAGCCGAGCGGGGGCCAGTCGGTAGCGGTCGAGGAGCTCCGCGATCCGGTCGGGAAGACTTGCGTCATCGAGTTGGACGGCGGATAGATTGATGGCGAGCGGCGGCGGGGTGCCGGCGGGTGTGTCCGGGTGGATCGACGGCTGGTCCAGCCAGGCACGAATTTGCATACAGGCGGCGCCGAGCGCCCAATCACCGGCCTCGCGGATCAAGCCGGTCTGTTCCATCACCGGAATGAACTGTCCGGGCAGGAGGATCCGCCCCTGCGCGTCGACACAGCGCAGCAGGGTTTCGGCAGCGCACAGGCGCCCGCTGCGCAGATCGGCCTGCGCCTGGTAGCGCAGCCGCAGGCCGCCCGCGGCCAAAATGTTGCGCAATCGTGTTTCCAGATCCAGGCGCTCGCGTGAGCGCTGGGTCTGCTCCGGCTGGTAGAAGGCGAAGCCTTCGATGCCGGGACGCCGTTTGGCCTCATACATGGCGGTATCGGCATTGCGCATCAGGGTCTCCGCCGTGTTTCCATGGGCCGGGAACAGGGCGATGCCGATACTGGGACGCGAGTAGAGCCGATGGCCGGCCGCGTCCAGCGGGGTGCTGAAGGCCGTGCTGATCCGCGCCGCCAACTCCCCGGCACCGCCGGCCGAACCGACGCGTCGCGCGAGCACCGTGAACTCGTCACCGCCCAGGCGCGCCACCAGATCGTTCTTGCACAGGATGCGCTTGAGCCGCACGGCGACCGCCTCGAGCAGGGCGTCGCCGACCCGGTGCCCCAGGGTGTCGTTGACTTCTTTGAAACGGTCGAGGTCGAGGAAGAGCACTGCCAGCGGTTGGCGGTGGCGGCGTCCGTCGAGCAGTGCCTGTTCCAGACAGTTCAGGAACAGGATGCGGTTGGGTAGACCGGTGAGTGGGTCGTGAGTCGCCTGGTGCTGGACCTGGTCCTCGGCCCGCTTGCGGTCCGTGATGTCGTGCAGCATGATCAGGGAGGCCGGAAGGCCTTCCCATTCGGTCTCGGTCGCGGTGACCTCCGCGATCCCGTAGCTGCCGTCCGGACGCAGGATGTCGAGTTCCGTTTGACTGCCGATGCTGGGCAGGCCGAACGGCAGTCCGTCCAGTTGCACGGCGTTGCGCCCCAGCGACTTCTGCGCCGCCGGGTTGGAGAAGCGGATCAGACCCTGGCGGTCGACCACCAGAATGCCGCTGTGGTTCTTGAGCACCACGTTGCTGAAGCTCGACTGCATACGCTGCATCTGGTTTTGTGCCAGGCGTCGCGCGGAACAGTCACGCAGGATGCTGATGGCCCCCCAGCGGCCGTCGTGCGCGATGGACGCAACGGAAATCTCGACCGGGATGCGCCGGCCGTCCCGGTGCAGGGCCTCGATCTCATGGGATCGGTCGCCGCTCGGGCTGTCCTCGTGAGAGAAAAAGTGAGTGCCGTCGGCCATCGCGTCGGGGCGGGGTTTGCGGGGGGCGAGCCGATCGTGGATCACGCTGCCCAAGGCCTCGGCGGCGCTGTACCCGAAGAGCCGTTCGGCAGTCGTATTCCAGTAAGTGACGCGCCCTTCGCCATCGGTGACGATGATCGCGCCCTGGGTTGCATCGGTCAGACGCCAGAAGGTTTCTTGGGCCTCACCCAGCGACTCCAGTCCCCGCCGCAGTTGGCGTTCCAGCGCCATGGCGTCGGCCGTGGCGGCCAGCAGGTTATCACGGGTGTGACGCAGGCGGCGCTGATAGCCGGCCAGGATGATGACCGTCAGGACCAGGTTAGCCGCGAAGGCTGCCGCGAACATCGACCGGGGCCGCGGTGCGGCCGCGTGTTCATGAACGGCGGTGCGTGCGCCCGCCATGCACGGCGCCGGTGTCCCGGCGGCGGGCCGCGTCGCGGCGATGGCACGGTCGGCGGCGGCTGTCGTGACCTCCCCGCGCACCGGTCCGGGTAGCCAGACCCACCAGGCACCGGCGAGGACAAGGGCCGCGCGGACCAGTGCGGGCGCGGACCAGGATCGACGCGTAGGGACTGCGGTCATGTTTCTTATGTGCGTGCTGCGCTTAGGGCCCAGGAGGCTCAGCGGCGGTCGTCTGCCGGGCGTGAACCCTCATTGTATCGGGTAATGGGGTACTGTCGCGCGTGCCGGCCTGGGCCGGCGGTCCGTCCGTGGCTGTGGATGGCTGACGCGATCCGCCGTGCGGCCGGGGCGGGCGTCGTTGCAGCCTGCTACGGGTGCGGCGTTGTCCCGCGGGCGGTGGGTGATTGCGATGGGTTCGCGCCAGCGAGAAAAGGGCCGCATGAGCGGCCCCGATGGTTGCTGCGCGGTTGAGCCGGGGTGATCGCACCCCGGCGGTCTGCGGTTAGATCCCCCGCACGCTGGGTCCGGCGATCGGCGGGTCTTGCAGCGGCTTGCCGCCGGTTGCCGGGTTGCTGCTGCCGCGGGGCGGGAGCGTGGGTCCGGTGTCCTCGACCGGTTCGCGGGCCGGCCGGCCGGACATGATGTCGTCGATCTGATCCCGGTCGATGGTTTCGAAGCGCAGCAGGGCGTCGGCCATGGCGTGGAGTTTGTCCATGTTCTCGTTGAGCAGGTCCTGCGCACGCCGGTAGTTGCGGTCGATGATGATCCGCACCTCCTGGTCGATGGACTGGGCCGTGTCCGCGGAGATCTGACGTTGCTGAGTGACCGAATGGCCGAGGAATACCTCGCCCTCCTCGTCCGCATAGGCTAAGGGGCCCAGGTTGTCGGAGAGCCCGAAACGGGTCACCATTTTGCGGGCAATCGCGGTGGCGCGCTCGATGTCGTTGGACGCACCGGTGGTGACGTGCTCGGGCCCGAAGATCAACTCCTCCGCCAGGCGCCCGCCGAACAGGCTGGAGATCTGGCTTTCCAGTTGGCGCTTGCTCATGCTGTAGCGGTCGCGCTCCGGCAGGAAGAGGGTGACACCCAGCGCCCGACCGCGCGGGATGATGCTGACCTTGTGCACCGGGTCATGCTCTGGGACCAGGCGGCCGACGATGGCATGACCGGCCTCGTGATAGGCGGTCAGCTTCTTCTCGGTCTCGGACATCACCATGCTGCGCCGTTCCGCGCCCATCATGATCTTGTCCTTGGCCTTCTCGAACATCAGCATGTTCACGGCGGTCAGACCGGCGCGGGCGGCGAACAGGGCGGCCTCATTGACCAAATTGGCCAGGTCGGCGCCGGAGAAGCCGGGGGTCCCGCGGGCGATGGTGCGGGCGACCACGTCCTCGGCCAGCGGCACCTTGCGCATGTGTACCTCCAGGATGGCGGTGCGACCGGCCAGATCCGGCAGACCGACCACCACCTGGCGGTCGAAACGACCGGGCCGCAGCAGCGCCGGATCGAGCACGTCGGCCCGGTTGGTGGCGGCGATGACGATGATGCCCTCATTGCCGGCGAAGCCGTCCATCTCCACCAGCAGCTGGTTCAAGGTTTGCTCGCGCTCATCGTGTCCGCCGCCCAAACCGGCACCGCGGCGGCGACCGACCGCGTCGATTTCATCAATAAAGATGATGCAGGGGGCGCTTTTCTTGGCCTGCTCGAACAGGTCGCGTACGCGCGAGGCGCCCACGCCGACAAACATTTCAACAAAGTCCGAGCCGGAGATGCTGAAAAACGGTACCTTGGCCTCGCCCGCGATGGCGCGCGCCAGCAGGGTCTTGCCGGTGCCGGGGGGGCCGACCATCAGCACGCCGCGCGGGATGTGACCGCCAAGGCTCGAGAACTTCTGCGGGTTACGCAGGAAGTCGACCAGTTCGCCGACCTCCTCCTTCGCCTCCTCGACCCCGGCGACATCGCGCAAGGTAACCTTGACGTCCCCCTCCGCGTGCTGACGTGCGCGACTCTTGCCGAAGCTGAAGATCCCGCCGGGGCCGCCGCCGCCGGAGTTGCGGCGCATGAACCAAACCCAGACGCCGACCAGCAACAGGAAGGGTAGCCAGGCGACCAGCATCTGGACCATCACACTGGGTTGCGCCGGGGGCTCGGCATGAATTACCACGCCGTTTTTCAGGAGATCGCCGACCAGGCCGGGGTCATCGGGGTTGAAGGTCTCGAAGCGCGAGCCATCGGTGCGGGTGCCCTTGATGGTTTGATCCTGGATGCGCACTTCTTCGATGGCACCATCGGACAGTTCGCTCAGGAACTGACTGTAGCTCAGGTTCCGTGCCTCGATCTGACTTGGCGCGTTCATTCCGTTAAACATCATCACTAACCACAGGGATACGCCGACCCAGAGCAAAATGTTGAAGTTTTTCGCATTCATGTCCTGTCTCGAACCTCACTTCGGTGCGCTCGATTGCGGCGCTGTTTTGTTGTACGCGTGTTGCAGTTACGTTGCGGTCTACATCGGGGCAACGCGGCGAAACCCAACCGATCGCCCGGGCGCCAGTCAGGCCCGCAAGGACCCGACAGTCCAGGATGGAACGTCCGCCGGCACCCTGTTGTCCGAAGGCTCGCGGACACACTTTCAGACTGGCGAAGCACCGTCTCAGAACCGCAATACTGGCCTAAAGTAGAACCTAATGAAACCCACCTGGACTCTTACCGCCTTGGGACTTGTCACCGGGACGCTCATCGGCGCTGTGGGTTACGCCCGGTTGTTCGCCGCCGCCGAGGTGCCTGCCGTGCCGTCAGGTCCAACCGCGATTGCCGATGCCCCCGCGTTGTCGGCGCCGCCCGCCTCTGCACCGCCCGCGCCTGCACCGGTTGCCAAGGTCACGGCCGCGCCGGCGCGGGTCGTGCCGGCGGCGCCGGTGGTGGCCGCGGCGCCGGAGCCGACGGCCGATCCGCGGGTCGCGACCTTGCTGGCCGCCTGGCGCGACGCCGAGGCGCGTCTGGCCGACCTCCAGACGCGGCTGGTCCAGGTCGAGCAGACGCTCGCGGGCCGGATCGCGGCGGGCGATACGAGTCTGGACCGTCCGACCGCGCCGCGAACCCCCGATGAGCGACGGACCACGCTGGTTGCGGCCGGGGTCGATGCCGGGCTTGCGGATGACATTATCTGGCAGGAAGCGCGGTTGGAGTTGGATCGGCTGACCCTGCGCGATCGGGCGGTGCGCGAAGGCTGGATCGGCACTGACCGTTATCGTGAGGAAGCGGGTCAGCTCGGCGCGGAGGCGCGACCGTTGCGGGACGAGATCGGCGACCTCGCTTACGACCGCTATCTATATCTGACGGGTGAAGACAACCGGGTCGCGGTCGCCGCGGTCCTTCCGGGTTCGGCGGCCGAGGCGGTCGGACTCCAGGCGGGAGACCTCATCGAATCCTATGCCGGCGAGCGGATGTACGCCGCCGACGCACTGCGCGACGGCACCACCCAGGGCGAGTCCGGAGAACTGGTCCCGGTGCGGGTGCGGCGCGGCCGTGGGATCGTCGAGGTGTGGGTACCTCGCGGACCCTTGGGTATCCGGCTCGACATGACGCGGGCTGAGCCGCTGCCGTGATGCGGCGCGGTTTTATTTTAACTTTTCGTGTAATCCAGCGAGGTAGGAACGGATGGCGGCGAAGGCGGCGGAGCCGCGCTGGTTCAACTAGACTCTAGAGTAATCCTTTTTTATCAATTATTTATACGGAACGGTTTTGAATTTTCGGTTTTTCGTTTTTAGTGAAGGACGATCAAACATTGGACTACGAAAAACGCGAAACGACAAACCAACAACGACGGGTATACTTGCAATGTCGCCTATCCCGTCCGCATGTGAGCATGACCTATCTCATTTTTTCCACTTGAAGAGTGTACACAGACTCCCGCGGGGCCAAACTGCGGAGGCACACCGCAAGGCTCTGATAGATAAAAGAACTGATAAGGAGCGGAGCTGAACCAGTGCCGACGAGCCCGCGTCATCCCTCCGCTCAGCGCAGCCTGCGCTGTCGGCTGAAGTCCTCGCCGCCGATCGAGGTCGATAGGCTGGCACCACGCGCTTCCTTGATCTGTAGTGAGGCGAGTGTATTGACGATATGGTACTGAGTCGGCAAGTCTTCCCATCTCGCCGCGTGGAACTGCACGCTCCCCTCGCCTCGCCACAGACCGGTGGTGCGTGTCTGGCTGTATCCGTGCGGCTGCAGCACCGCGTATTCGGCATCAGGTGCGCTGCCCTGGCCGGTCCCTGGGATATATTTGTAATGGAGCATGCCGAGCGCTATACCGTCGCGCGCCGGCTCGGGTGGTGGCGGATAATTCGCCGGCGGGACCGCGACCAGGTTGCGGATCGCGATATCGACGAACCGAAAACCGAGCCAATTCGCGCTGAGGTGAGTCTCAGTGCCGCGAATGATCGGTGCCGGAATCTCGGCATAGATCTTGGCAGCAATTCCCGGCGAGCCTCGATTCAACAAGCGTCCGACCGTTGAATTGCGAA
>CAYYAY010000034.1:0-59878 GCA_964470155.1 uncultured Lamprocystis sp.
ATTCGCAATTCAACGGTCGGACGCTTGTTGAATCGAGGCTCGCCGGGAATTGCTGTGGTTAGGATGTCCGACCCTGCGACCAAACGACATGCACGGGACAGGGCCAGGCTGAATTCTTCCAGAGAAATCCGCCCTCGCCGTTGTTCGTATCACATCACCTCAAGGGAACCTTGTACTGCCAAATTGGACGAGCCGGTCCCCATGTTGGGACGGCGGGTTACGGCGCGCGTTAGGTCTTTGGCAGCTTGCCCCTAACCCGCTCTCTCATAGATTCAAGCCGCCTCGACCAACCCGGCCGGCCGTGAACGGTGGGTACAGCGGATGCCTGTAAGACCGCGCTCTGAAGACTCTACTGTGCGGACTGGCCTCCGCGCAGATCGCGAGGCGGTCTGGTATACAACGAAGGCCCACCAGTTCTGTGACCGGGGCACTGCGGGAACTGCTCAAGCATCTGGCAACTATCCAAGCGCAGGTTCAGTGCTTCGCTATGTCTATCGTTCCCCTTTCGTGAATATAGCCTAAAAACCCCATGGCTAAGGCAGTTTACCCTCAATTTTAGCCGAAGTTCCAGCCTTGAGCGTGAAATATAGCCTGTTATTCGGGTTACTGTCAGAAAAGCCCCCATCTCTTTGGGATCTTAGTAGGTCGACATAGTTATAAATTACATAATGTTACAGCGGCCACCAGAGCGTCACAGAGTCGCGTAACGAGCCACATCAGCAGGCTCTGGATTTGTCAAGGCTCAATATAGATTCCGGGCTGTACACGAATTGTTGTGATATGAGCCGCGCCAATAGCGGAGTCAGCAGACTTTTCCGCGAATACGTGTATTGTGGACGAGCTGAAAGAAGCCCAAGTCGAGCGGTAATTTCTCCTGCGAAATCCTGCGGTGTGGTCGCAGCCAGGAACGCAGCAACGACCAGAAGCCGTCCATGGTGTCGGCATGGATCTCATGGACAGCCGTCCCCGTCCTCGTCACAGGCATACTCTCCGCAGCTGTGGCACCGGAGCCTCACCACCCTCGCTCCAGCAACGGCCTCAAGAACCGCCCTGTATGTGACCGCAAATCGGCGGCAATCTGCTCCGGCGTACCCACCGCGATGATTTCACCGCCCTTGTCCCCGCCCTCCGGCCCCAGGTCGATGATCCAGTCGGCGGTCTTTATGACGTCCAGGTTGTGCTCGATGACGATGACGGTGTTGCCGTGGTCGCGCAGGCGGTGCAGGACGTCGAGCAGTTGCTTGACGTCGTGGAAGTGCAAGCCGGTGGTCGGTTCGTCCAGGATGTAGAGCGTTCGGCCGGTATCGCGCTTGCTGAGTTCACGGCTGAGTTTGACCCGCTGGGCTTCGCCGCCGGAGAGGGTGGTGGCGCTCTGGCCGAGGGTGACATAGGACAGGCCCACGTCGACCAGGGTCTGGAGCTTGCGGTGGATGAGCGGTACCGGGGCGAAGAAGGCGAGGGCGTCTTCGATGGTCAGGTTCAGCACCTCGTCGATGGTCTTGCCCTTGTAGCGGATTTCCAGAGTTTCGCGGTTGTAGCGGCGGCCCTTGCAGGTGTCGCACTGCACATAGATGTCCGGCAGGAAGTGCATCTCGACCCGGATCAGCCCGTCGCCCTTGCAGGCCTCGCAGCGTCCGCCCTTGACGTTGAAGCTGAAGCGGCCGGGGCCGTAGCCGCGCGAACGCGCCTCCGGGACCGCGGTGAAGAGGTCCCGGACCATGCCGAAGAGCCCCGTGTAGGTCGCCGGGTTGGAGCGTGGGGTGCGCCCGATGGGGCTCTGGTCGATGTCGACGATCTTGTCGAAGTGGTCCAGGCCCTCGATCGCCCGATGGGGGGCGGGACTCGCGGCTGCGCCATTGAACAGCCGGGCGGCGGCCGGGAACAGGGTATCGTTGATCAGGGTGGATTTGCCGGAGCCCGAGACGCCGGTGACACAGCAGAAGGTGCCGACCGGGATGGCCGCGTCCACGCACTTCAGGTTGTTGCCGCTGGCGCCCAGGATGCGCAACTGGCGCTCGGGGTCCGGCGCAGTCCGCGGTGATGGGATGCGGATGCGCAGGTCGCCGGACAGATAGCGTCCGGTCAGCGACTCGGGGTTGGCGGCGATCTGCGCGGCCGTGCCCTGGGCGACCACCGCGCCGCCATGGACCCCGGCGCCCGGCCCCAGGTCCACCACCCGATCGGCGGCGCGGATCGCTTCCTCGTCATGTTCGACGACGATCACGGTGTTGCCGATGTCGCGCAGGTGGGTGAGTGTCTTGAGCAGTCGCGCGTTGTCGCGCTGGTGCAGGCCGATGGAGGGCTCGTCCAGGATATACATGACGCCGACCAGGCCGGCGCCGATCTGACTGGCGAGCCGGATGCGTTGGGCCTCGCCGCCGGAGAGGGTCTCGGCGCTGCGCTCCAGGGTCAGATAGTCCAGGCCCACGTCGGTGAGGAAGCGCAGGCGGGTAGCGATCTCGCGGGTGATGCGGGCGCCGATCTCACCGCGGCTGCCGGGCAGGGTCAGGGTCTCGAACCAGGTCAGGGCGTCGCCGAGCGGCAGCGCCGAGAGGCTTGGAAGGTTCCGGTCGGCGACGAAGACATGGCGCGCCGATTCGTTCAGCCGAGCGCCACCGCAGGCCGGACAGGGTTGGTGCGAGATGTAGCGGGCCAGCTCCTCGCGCACCGCGCTGGAGTCGGTCTCGCGATAGCGCCGCTCCAGGTTGGGGATGATCCCCTCGAACGGGCGCAGCTTGCCGCTGCCGTGCTCATGGGGCAGCTTGAGTTTGAGCTTGTCGGTGCCGGAACCGAAGAGCACCACCTGGCGCGCCTGCTCCGGCAGGTCGACCCAGGCCGCCCCCAGGTCGAACCCAGAGTGTTCGGCCAGGGCGCTGAGCATCTGAAAATAATAGCCATTGCGCCGGTCCCAGCCGCGCACGGCGCCGTCGGTCAGGCTGCGGGCCGGTTGGGCGACCACCTTGGCCGGATCGAAGAACTGCTCGACCCCAAGTCCGTCGCAACTCGGACAGGCCCCGGCCGGGTTATTGAACGAGAAGGTGCGCGGTTCCAGTTCGGGAATGCTGTAGCCGCACACCGGGCAGGCATAGTTGGCCGAGAAGGTGATTTCCGGTGCGGCGCCGTCGGCATCCATGGCCGCCACCCGTGCGGTGCCGCCGGAGAGGGCGAGCGCGGTCTCGAATGACTCGGCCAGGCGTAGTTGCAGGTCGGCGCGCACCCGGAAGCGGTCGATGACAACCTCAATGTCGTGCTTCTTCTTCAGATCCAGGTCGGGCGGGCTGTCCAGTTCATAGAGGGTGCCGTCGATGCGTGCCCGCACGAACCCCTGGGCGTGCAGTTCGGCGATCAGACGCTGGTACTCGCCCTTGCGCGCCGACACCACCGGGGCCAGGAGCATCAGCGTCTCCCCCTCCGGCCGGGCCAGCACCTGGTCGACCATCTGCGAGACCGTCTGCGCCTGAAGTGGCTCGCCGTGCTGCGGGCAGCGCGGGATGCCCACCCGGGCGAACAGCAGGCGCAGGTAGTCGTAGACCTCGGTGATGGTCCCGACGGTGGAGCGCGGGTTGTGTGAAGTGGTCTTCTGTTCGATGGAGATGGCGGGGGACAGGCCCTCGATGTGGTCTACATCGGGCTTCTCCATCACCGACAGGAACTGGCGCGCGTAGGCCGAGAGCGACTCCACATAGCGGCGCTGGCCCTCGGCGTAGATGGTGTCGAAGGCGAGCGAGGACTTGCCCGAGCCCGAGAGCCCGGTGAGTACGATCAGCCGGCCGCGCGGCAGATCCAGGTCCAGGTTCTTGAGATTGTGGGTGCGGGCGCCGCGGATGCGGATACTGTCCATGAAGGGGCTCGATCGGCTGGTCGGATGGCGGGATTCCTATTATGGCGGAGCGGCGGCCGGTCGACGCAAAACTGGTATCATGCCACCCTCTGTTATTTCCGCGCTCTGTTGCGTTGCCCGTGAAGCCAGCCAAACCCGAGATCCTTCCCCTGACTCCAGACGAGCGCCGCGCCGCGGTCGGCCTGGCTGGTATCTATGGCCTGCGCATGTTGGGCCTGTTCCTGATTCTGCCGGTCTTTGCGCTCTATGCGGGAGGGGTCAGCGGGGCGACGCCCTTGCTGATCGGGCTCGCGATCGGGGCTTACGGACTGACGCAGGCGCTCCTGCAGATCCCCTTCGGGATGCTCTCCGACCGCATCGGGCGCAAGCCGGTGATCTTCGGCGGGCTGGCGATCTTCGTGCTGGGGAGTGTCGTCGCCGCCCTGTCCACGACCATCGAAGGCATCATCATCGGGCGGGTGATCCAGGGGGCCGGGGCGGTCTCGGCGGCGGTGACCGCGCTGGCCGCGGACCTGACCCGCGATGAAGTGCGCACGCGCGCCATGGCCGGGGTCGGGGCGAGCATCGGCATTGCGTTCGGGCTCGCCTTCATCCTGGGGCCGGCCATCGCGCAAATCTGGGGGCTCGCCGGAGTCTTCTGGGCGACCGCGGTGCTGGCCTTCGGCGGCATCCTGGTGCTGTGGTTGGTGGTGCCCAACCCGCGGCGACGCTCAGTCCACCGTGACGCGGAGCCGGTCGCGAGCCAACTCGGCGGGGTGCTGCGCGACGGCCAGTTGCTACGGCTGAACTTCGGCATTTTCTCGCTGCACCTGATGATGACGGCCATGTTCCTGGTCATCCCCCCGTCCATCGTCGCGGCCGGCGTGGCCGCCGCCGACCATTGGGAGGTCTATTTGCCGGTGTTGCTGGTGGGTCTGGGCGGAATGGTACCTTTCGTGATCATCGCGGAAGGGCAGGGACGGGTGAAACAGGTCTTTCTCGGTGCCATTGTCGCGGTCGGGCTGACCGCGCTCGGTTTCTCGTTCTGGGCGACCAGCCTGGTGCCGCTCTTGATTCTGCTGGCGCTGTTCTTCACTGCCGTGAACGTGCTCGAAGCCCTGCTGCCATCCATCATCTCCAAGATCGCCCGCGCCGGGGCCAAGGGCACCGCCATGGGTGTCTACTCCACCTCACAGTTCATCGGCGCCTTCCTGGGCGGCATGACCGGGGGGCTGGTCCATCAGGCCTTCGGAACGCCGGCGGTGTTCCTGTTCGCCGCGGTCTCGGCCCTGGCCTGGGTGCTGGTGGCCGTGACCATGGCCGCGCCGGAGCGGTTGAGCAATCAGCTGATCCGCCTGGGGTCGATCGATACGGACGGGATCCTGGCCCTGGAACAGCAGTTGCTGGCCGTGCCTGGGGTGCGCGATGCGGTGGTGGTGCCGGACGAGGGGGTTGCCTATCTCAAAGTGGACAGCCGGGCGCTGGATTCGGCAAGATTACAAGCCTTTGCTGCGGCCTGATGGCCGCGGCAAGGCCGGTCCGTTAGCTTTTTACCTGCCGTGGCGGGTGCGAGGGAAATCATGTCGAGTAGAGGCGTCAATAAAGTCATTCTGATCGGTAACCTGGGCAACGAGCCGGACGTGCGCTATATGCCGAGTGGCGACCCAGTGGCTAACGTGAGTCTTGCTACCAGCGAGGTTTGGCGGGACAAGAATACCGGTGAGCCCCAAGAACGGACCGAGTGGCATCGTGTGGTGTTTATCGGCAAGATCGCCGATGTCGTGAAGCAGTATCTCCATAAGGGCTCCAAGATCTACGTGGAGGGGCAATTGCGCACCCGTAAGTGGCAGGATAAGGAGGGACATGATCGCTACATGACCGAGGTTGTTGTCGGCGTCGGCGGCACCATGCAGATGCTCGACAGCCGTTCCGGCGGCGGTTCGTCAGTGCCCTACGACGATGCCCCCCGTGCCCAGCCGGCAGGGGGCGGCGCTCGGCCGACTCCCGCAGCCGCTCCCGCGGCCCCCGAGCAAGGGGGCGGCATGCCGTTCGACGACGACATCCCCTTCTGAAATATACGGAACGGTTTTGAGTTTTCGGTTTTTCGTTTCTAGTTAAGGACTATCAAACATTGGATTACGAAAAACGAGAAACGAAAAACCAACAACGACGGGTATCACGCAGAGCAACCGAAGCTGACGGTGTTTCAACGATCACCGCGCTCAATCAAGGCGCATTGAGCCTGACCTGGTCCCCCGTCGCGGCGGACTGGTAGCAGGCATCCGCCATCCTGAGCGCGGCAATCCCCTCCGCGAGCGGCACCGGGCAGGCGCCGCCCTCATCGAACCAGCGGCAGAAAGCGGCCAGGGTCGGCGGCAGGGTCGGCTGATCGCCGGGTTCGGCGATCACCCGCCGCTCCCGCCCCGTGATCCACTCCACCCGGCCGGCCATATAATCCACCCAGCATTGACCCCGGGTGCCGACCAGTTCCAACAGGGCGCTGCGGCTGCGCGAGAACTTGGCGACCTCGCAGGTCGCGATGAGCGGCCGGTCGCCGTACTCGAAGCGGGCCTCGAACAAATCCTCGAACGGGTGTCCGAGCAGCGCGCGGGTACAGGCACTGACCCGGTCCGGCGTCGCCCCGGTGAACCAGCGGACCAGGTCGAACCCGTGGACCCCGGTCAAAATCACCGAACCGCCGCCGGCCAGCGTCCGGTCCCGCTGCCAGGCAATGGCATTCGGCTCCAGCCGCTGCGCGACGCGGATGCGGTGGAGTTCGCCCAGGTCCGGCAGTCGCGCGCGGGCGGCCAGCAGCGCCGGGGCATAACGCAAGGTGTGGGCCACCATCACACGCGCGTCCGCCGGCAGCGCGGCGGCCAAGGTCAAGGCGTCCGCCAGGTTCGCCGTCAGCGGCTTCTCGGTGAGCACCGGCTTACCCGCCCGCGCCGCCGCCAGAATCGGCGCGGCGTGGGCGCCCGGCGGGGTGGCGACGATGACCGCGTCGACCGCCGGGTCCGCGATCAGCGCGGACCAGTCGCGGTGCGCGCGCACGCCATAGCGTTCGGCCAGCTCCGCCGCGGCGGTCTGGTCCTGCCGCCAGAGTGCCGTGGGCCGCGCGCCGGGCACATCACCCGCCGCCAGGTGTCGCAGGTAGCGCTCGCCGTGGGCGCCGCAGCCGAGGATGGCGAATCGGATCATGTCATGTTGTCACAGGCCATGCCGACGTCTTGAAGCATCTGCTCGATCTGGCCGGCCTCCGGGATGCGCAGGTGGTTGGCGGCGACCAGTGCCTGGCACAGCAGCGCATTCGCCTGTGCACGGTCATCGGCCCTGCCGCGGACCAGCAACGTCAGCGCGATGGCGATACGGTAGAATAGCAACGGTCTCAGGTCGCCGAGGCGCTCAAAGACCGGGAGCACTTCATCGCTCAGGAGGTGCAGGGCCTCGTCGAACTGGCCGCGGGTTCGGAGGATGTCGGCGATACGGCCCTGGGTGATAGCCTTCTCGTGTGGCTCGCCAAGGCGCTCATAGATCGGGAGTTGCTCCTCAGTATAGATGCGCAGGGCCTCGTCGAGCTGGCCGCGGGTTTGAAGGATGTCGGCAATACGGCCCTGGGTGGCAGCTTTTCCGTGTAGGTCGCCGAGACGCTCGTAGACCGGCAGTTCCTCCTCGGTGCAGATGCGCAGTGCTTCGTCGAGCTGGCCGCGAGCCTGGAGGAAGTCTGCAATCTTGCCCAGGGTGACAGCCTTCTCGCGCAGGTCGCCGAGGCGCTCGTAGACCGGCAGTTCCTCCTCGGTGCGGATGCGCAGTGCTTCGTCGAGCTGGCCGCGGTCCTGGAGGATGTCGGCGATCTTACCCTTGGTGATGGCTTTCTGGCGCACGTCGCCAAGGCGTTCGTAGACCGGCAGTTGCTCCATGGTGCGGATGCGCATGGCCTCGTCGAGCTGACCACGTGCTTTGAGGATGTCGGCGATCTTGCCCCAGGTGACCGCCTTGGAGCGCAGGTCGCCGAGGCGCGCGAAGGTCGCGAGCACCTCATCGGTCAGGATGCGTAGCGCCGCTTCGAGCTGGCCACGGGCTTTCAGGATATCGGCGATCCTGGCCAGAGTGAAGGCTTTCTGGCGAACGTCGCCGATGCGCTCGTAGACCGGGAGTTGCTCCTCGGTATAGATGCGCATGGCCTCGTCGAGCTGACCACGTGCTTTGAGGATGTCAGCGATCATGCCCCAGGTGACCGCCTTGGAGCGCAGGTCGCCGAGGTGCTCAAAGACCGTGAGCACTTCATCGGTCAGGAGGCGCAGGGCCTCGTCGACCTGCCCGCGGGTTTGGAGGATGTCGGCGATCTTGCCCTGGGTGACGGCCTTCTCGCGCAGGTCGCCAAGGCGCTCGTAGACCGGGAGTTGTTCCTTGGTGTAGATGCGCAGCGCCTCGTCGAACTGGCCGCGGTCATGGAGGATGTTGGCGATCTCCCCCTGAGTGACGGCTTTCTGGTGCGCGTCGCCGAAGAGAGAATGAACCGTGAGCACTTCGTCGTTCAGGAGGCGTAGGGCCTCGTCCAGTTGACCGCGGGTCTTGAGGATGTCGGCGATCTTGCTTTGGGTCACGGCCTTGGCACGCAGGTCGCCGAGGCGCTCGAAGACCGGGAGTTCCTCCTCGGTACGGATACGCATCGCCTCGTCGAGCTGGCCGCGGCCTTGGAGGATGCCGGCGATTTTTCCCTGGGTAACAGCTTTGGCGCGCAGATCGCCGATGCGCTCGTAGACCGGAATTTGCTCCTCGGTGTAGATGCGCAGCGCCTCATCGACATCCCCGCGCACCCACTTCAGGACCGCTAGTTCATCCCACCACTCCGCGCGGTTCCGGATGACTCGCTCGTCATCCGACTGGCGCACCGCCGCGATGCGCGCCTCCAGTTCCTTGACCCGTTCCTGCTGTTCCTCCTTTGAAACCCGGGGGCTGACCCCGAACTGCCATTCCCGGGTTGCGAAGGGACGCGACTCGACACTGCTCAGTTCCGGAAATTCGATGGTGTCGCTACGCCAATCGAAAAAATCGGGTGCACCGGCGGTCAGTCGCCCCAGCATCCGACGAGACAGCCAGAAGACGACAGGATAGGGAATCCGCGTCGGCCACTCGCCGCGACCCAGGTTGAGGCCGCTCAGGAACCGTTGCGCATGTGCGTCGTCGCCGAGTACCCGTTCGACTCCCACGACCATGACGGGACCGGCTGTGGCGTCCGCCAGCATGGTGGCCGTCGCCTCAAGGACGTCGTCATCGGTGTCTACCAGTTCAAAGCGATGAATCGGCACCGCCGGCATCGACGCGGCGAGGTTGCGAATGAGCTGGTCGCGGGTGGCTGGCGAGTCGCAGGTGCAGACATGCAGCGAGAACCCGCGGCTGCGGGTGATTCCGCGCCGAAGCGCACGGAAGGCCTCCCCGGCCTGCTCGACCGCGGACTCAGCGATTGAAGCGTTCAAGGGTTCGCAGCACCGGGTTGATCTCGTACCAGATTTCGCCGTTCATGTACTCGAACACGAACAAAAGGAAGAGCATTTGCTGGTGGAGATCGTCCTTGAGGATGTCGCGCTGTGGCTGGGCAAAGTGCTTCAACGCATCCCAGGCCGCGTCCGGAACCTCGCGCAGCAGTCCGTTGCCGTGCTTGCGCACAGCCTTTTCGGCTGCTTTGCGCGTGATCGGCAAGTCGTCCAGCTCGCTGCAGGCCGCCTGCATGAACATCATCAAATGCCGCGGGTGACCGCCACTCATCTCACAGAGGTAGTTCAGAGTGTCGTCGCTGTCAAAGGCGTCTTGATGCGACGTGCCGGCGTGGATGCAACGTTTTTCGACCATCTCCCGCATTTTCATCATGCCGGGCGAATTCGGGCACAGTGGAGCATCGCGCTTCGGCCTAAGGCGGATCATGGACACCGGCGCGTTGTGTTCACCGATGGACTGCTGGACTTGGCTGAAGCGCGGTGAGTAAATCAGCGAGATGGGCACTGTGTAGACGGTATGCACGCGTAATGAGGCGAGTTGCTCGCTTCCAGATCGTTCACGTCGAGCCGGTCGCTGACGTCGCAGAACACCACAAGAAAGCCTGGTTTGCCGCCGACGGCCTCCTCGAGCAGATCCTTGAGACGGTAAAGTTCGCTGGTCTTGCCCACGCCGCGGTGACCCGTGAACAGCTTGAAGTCCGCGCGCTCGGGCGTCGCCCGCCGCAGACTGCGTGCGTAGACCTGGACCACGTTCTCGTCACCGCGGACATCGTCGAAGTTCACCCACCGCGGGTCGGTCGGGTGCAGGGACTCCAATGGTTCGCAGACCTGGTAGAGGCGTGTGATTGCAGATAGGTCAGTTGGGTCGGGCATGATCAACCAGAGTCTCCTTCGTTTGCTGCATTCTAAACCGGGCCTTGGTCCCCGATCAGCACCTTGAGCACCCCCCGCTTCCCGCTGCGTGCAACAGCGGCGAGCCCGTCCGCAAGCGGGTAGACGGAGTCGATCAGATAACCCAGGTCGATGCTGCCGGAGGCCAGCAGCGCCAGGGCCGCGGGGAAGGGGCCACAGCGCGAGCCCAGGATGCGGATCTCATCGACCACGATGGCGCTGAGATCGATCGCCGCGGTGCCCTGGTAGGTGCTCTTGAGGACGAGTGTGCCGCGCGGGCGCACCGCCCGGCGGGCGAGGGCGAAACCGGCGGCGGAGCCAGTGCATTCGATGACGAGGTCGCAGTCGGTCGGTGCCGGGTCCGGCTGACAGCGGGTGGCGATGTCGAGCCGTTCCAGATGGGCAAGCTTGTCCGGATGACGGCCGAGGACGGTCAGCCGACAACCGGTGGGCCGCAGTGACTGGGCGATGAGTTGGCCGAGTTTGCCGTCGCCGACCACCAGGACCCGATCGTCCGGGCCGATCTGCATCTGCTCCTGGATCTCCAGGGCCGCGGCCAGGGGCTCGGTGAAGACTGCCTGTGCGGGGGAGACGCTGTCCGGGACCAGATGCAAATTGGCGACGGGGACGGCCAGCCGTTCGGCGAAGGCGCCGGGGCGACCGCGGATGCCGATGACCTGACGGTTGGCGCAGTGGTTGGCGAGCCCGGCCAGGCAGCGCGCGCAGTGTCCGCAGGCCAGGTTGATCGCGGCGACCACGGTACGGCCGAGCAGGTGCGGCGGACCGGACTCGACCACGCCGACGAACTCATGACCGGGGATGCCGGTAAAGGGGTAGAGCCCCTGCACGAGCTGGTGGTCGGTGCTGCAGACGCCGCGCAGGATCGGTCGCAGCAGACACTCGCCGGGGCCGGGCACGGGCTCGGGGAGGTCGCCGCGCAGGGTGAGTTGCCGGTCTTCGAGCCAGAGCCCCAGCATCACCGTCCCGGCCGCACCAAGCCCGCCAGGCCCAGGGTGTCGAGTGTGTTGAACAGCAGCCGGCGGACGGAGGCCGCGTCTTCGCATTGGAGCGCGGCTTTGAGGACTTCGCGCGCGCGCCCGCGGCTGATGCTGCGGATGACCCGCTTGACCCGCAGCAGGCTGCTTGCGCCCATGCTGAGGCTGTTCACACCCATCCCCAGCAACAGGATCGAGGCCATCGGGTCGCCCGCCATCTCGCCGCAGATGCTCACCTCGCGGCCATGCACCCGGGCGCCCACCAGCACCTGCATCAGGGCGCGCAGCACGGCGGGGTGGAGATCGTCGAACAGCTTGGCCACATGCGGATTATTGCGGTCGACCGCGAGCAGATACTGGGTCAGATCGTTGGTGCCCACCGAGAGAAAGTCCACCCGCCGGGCGATGGCCTCGGATTGGTAGACCGCCGCGGGAACCTCGATCATGGCCCCGATCGGCGGCATCTTGACCTGATAGCCTTCTTCCAGCAGTTCATCGTGGGCGCGCTGGACCAGGGTCAGGGATTCGTCGATCTCGCCCACCGTGCTGATCATCGGGAACAGCAGTTGCAGATTGTCGAGTCCGATGGCGGCCCGCAGGATGGCGCGGATCTGGGTGATGAAGATTTCCGGATGATCGAGGGTGATGCGGATGCCGCGCCAGCCCAGGAAGGGGTTGGCCTCGTGCATCGGGAAATAGGGCAGCGGCTTGTCGCCGCCGATGTCCAACGTGCGGATGGTCACCGGCCGCGGGGCAAAGAGCTCCAGCACCCGCCGGTAGTTGGACATCTGCGCCGCCTCGCTGGGGAAGCTGTCGCGCACGATGAACGGCAGTTCGGTGCGGTAGAGCCCCACGCCGGCGGATTCCTCGATCCCCAGCGGGCGGCTCTCCGAGACCAGACCGGTGTTCAGATACAGCGGCAGCAGATACCCGTCGGTGGTCTCGGCCGGCAGATGGCGCAGTGACTGGAGTTCGTGCGTCATGGCCCGATCGTCCTCGGCCATGCGCTGATACTCGGCGCGTACCGCGGGCCCTGGGGCGACATAGACCCGGCCGCGGTAGCCGTCCACCACCATGTCGCGGCCCTCGACCCGGCCCACCGGCAGGTCCGCCACGCCCATGGCCGCGGGTACGCCCATCCCCCGTGCCAGGATGGCGACGTGCGACGATCCGGAACCGCCGGTGGAGACCATGCCGACGAAGCGCTCGCGCGGCACGTCCGCGATCTGCATCGCCGAGATTTCCTCACCCACCAGGATGGTCTTGAGCGGATATTGAATCGGCGCGGCGGTGAGGTTCTGCAGCCGCGTGAGGATACAGCGGCCCAGGTCCCGCACGTCCGTGCCGCGCTCGCGCAGATAGGCATCCTCCATCGCATCGAAAACCCGGGCGTGTTCGGCGATGGTCGCCCGCAGCGCCCCCGGCGCCCAGTTGCCGGCGCGGATGCGCGTCAGAGTGCCGTCGATCAGGGTGTCGCTCTCCAGCATCAGGCGCCAGGCGTCGAACAGGGCCATGTCCTCGGCGCTGAGGTTGGTCGCAGTCCGCAGGGCCATGCGGTCCAAATCCTCGGCCACGTCCTGCACCGCGTTGCGGAAACTTTCTTCTTCGACCTCGGGGTTGTCGATACGCCGGTCGGGGATGGCGTCCAGATCGGCCGGCGGGTAGACCACCACCGCGGTGCCGATGCCGATGCCGGGCGCGGCGGGCAGGCCGGGCAGGAAGCGCTGCGGGATGCCTTCGTCCTGCAGGCGCGCCAGTTCGCCATTGATGCGGGCGTAGGTGATGGCGCCCGCGAGTTGCGAGGCGAGGGTGACGACAAAGGTGACCTCTTCCTCCTGGTAGTGCCGTTTCTCCAGTTGGCGCAGCACCAGCACCCCCAGGACCTTGCGGTTCTGGATGATGGGCGCCCCCAGAAAGCCGTGAAACCGCTGTTCACCCGTGTCGGTAATGCAGAGATAGCGCGGATGGGCGGCGGCGTCGTCCAGGTTGATGGGCTCCGCGCGCTCGCTCACCAGCCCCACCAGGCCGCGTCCCATTTCGATGCGGACCCGACCCACCGCGGCCTGGCGCAGCCCGTCGGTGGCCTGGAGGATGTGACGGCGGTTGTCGTAATCGTTCAGATAGACGGAACAGACGTCGGCGCCCACGGCTTCTTTGACGCGGCGGACGATGATCGCCAACGCCTGCTCCAGGTCGGGGGCGTTATCGACCTCGTGGACAATGCGACGCAGGGATTCGAGCATGCGGATCATGGTCGAGCGAGACTTCCTTTAACCGAGAAAATGCAGTTCCGGATCAGCGACGCCGCTGACGCAGAAAACCAGTGGCACGGGGCGGCAGCTCGTTGCGGTCCGGCACCCCGTCCGGGTACAGCAGGGGTGCCAGTTCCTCGAGCGCCAGCTCGTAGACCCGGCGTTTGAAGTAGACCACCTCGTGCAGCGGTTGCCAATAACGCACCCAGCGCCAGGCGTCGAATTCCGGCTTCTCGGTCTTGTCGAGGCAGAACGCATCCTCGCCGCAGTCGACCCGCAGCATGAACCAGATCTGCTTCTGGCCGATGCAGGTCGGGCCGCAATGGCGGCGGATGTAACGCTTGGGCAGGTGATAGCGCAGCCAGCCTTGGGTGCAACCGAGGATCGTGACATGCTGAGACTGGAGGCCGACTTCCTCCTCAAGCTCCCGAAACATGGCCTGCGCCGGGGTTTCGTCGCAGTTGATCCCCCCCTGGGGAAACTGCCAGGCGTTTTGACCTACCCGCCGGCCCCAAAAGAGCCGACGTTCCTGGTTCGTTAGAATAATGCCCACATTGGGGCGGAAACCGTCGCGGTCGATCAAGGAACCGTACCCCGCCTTGTTGTGGCTTTCATTCTTCCACATTCGGATTAGGGCGGGCAAGCAAGAGATTTGCATAAGCGATTGCCGTTGCACGGCTTTCCACGGGTCGCGCCGCGTTGCGCGGGCGCACTCGGGCGCGGGCGGTGCCAACCGCCTCCTGCCGCGGGTCCGGACGGCGCGGGTTTCGCGTCCGGCTCGTGACTCCGGAGAGCGTCGCCTGTCCCTAAAAAAGTGAGAAAAAGCAATGGAATTGGTCCTGGTTTCGGACGCTGACGGTGGCCGCGCGGCGGGCCGTCCGCGCTGTTCGGGCAGGACGGCGTTTCGTCGGGTTGAACCCTTGGTCAGATCAGGCACAATGCGGCCAACGACGCGTCGTGCCGGTGTCCGGGCACGAACCGGAACAGGAATCACAGTATGGCTTTGGCGATCTTCGACCTCGACAACACCCTGCTCGCCGGGGACTCCGACCACCTGTGGGGGCAATTTCTGGTCGCCCAGGGACTGGAAGACGGCACCGAGTTCGCGCGTGCCAACGATGCCTTCTATCGCGACTACCAGGAAGGGAACCTGGATATCGACGCCTTCCTGCGCTTCTCCCTGCGCCCGTTACGCGATCATCCGCCGGAACTCCTGGAGTCTCTGCGTGCCCGATTCGTGCGCGAATGCATCGAACCGCTGATGCTGCCTGCCGCCCGCGCACTGGTCGACCGCCATCGGGCGGCCGGAGATACCCTGCTGATCATCACCGCCAGCAACACCTTCATCACCGCGCCGACCGCGGCGCTCTTCGGCGTCCCGCACCTGATTGCGACCGACCCGGAAGTGCATGACGGCCGCTTCACCGGCGCGGTATCCGGCATCCCGTCCTTCCAGGCGGGCAAGGTCGCCCGGCTGGAGGTCTGGCTCGCGGCCCAGGGCGAGTCCCTGGCGGGCAGCAGTTTCTACAGCGATTCACACAACGATCTGCCCCTGTTGGAGCGGGTCGATCGGCCGGTGGCGGTCGACCCGGACGCGCTCTTGCGCGAGGCGGCACTGGCGCGCGGCTGGGACATCCTCTCCTTGCGCGGCTGAGGGCACGGCGGCCAAGCCGCCGCCAACGCGCACGGGGTCAGGCGATTCTCAGGAATCAAGATCCAGCCTGCGCATGCCTGCAAAGTTCTTAGTGCTATAGGCGCGACTGTCGGGGCGATTGTAGGGGCGACTTTAGTCGCCCCTCGACCTCGGTATCCGCGATCCATAAGTCATGCTGTCGTCGTTCAGTCCGCCAGCGGCGGCGCGGGATTGGATGGACTGCGCCAACGCGCCTTGATCAGAGCGTAGGCCCGCAAGGCATCGTCACGCGCGATGATCAGCGGGGCGAACACCACCACGAAGGGGTTATCGGGCTCGCGCTCCGACCACCGTGGAAGCAGTTTCTATCATCCGCAGGTAGCGCGCCTCGTCGCGGATCGGACCGATGTCGGTCGCCTCCCGAAAGCACTTCCAGGCCGGCAGCAGGCGTCCGATTTCAACGTTTCAACGTGCACACTCGTGGTTTCCTGGCTACGTGATATTACGTTATGTTCGAAACGATCTTTCACCCATTTGTCGCAAGGCCAGACTTGGATAAACCCTCGTCGCTGTCGGAGGTCAAAGTCATGACAACGAACGACCGAATACTGATCGATCCGGCCATCTGCCACGGGAAACCGGTCGTCCGGGGTACACGGGTGCCGGTGTCCATCGTCGTTGGGAGCCTGGCTGGGGGCATGGGTTTTGAGGAGGTCCAGCGCGAGTACGACCTGACCCAGGAGGAGATTCGCGCGGCGCTCGCCTTTGCGAGCGCGTTGGTTAACGAAGAATCCTTCCACCTGCTGCGCGGCGCGGCATGAGATTCCTGCTCGATGCCAACATGCCAAGATCGGCACTTGGCGATACTCGATCAACATCAGGTGCGCTTTCGACCCCCACTTGGCTGACCGACTTCGAGGACAGGTTAGTCAATTCCGCTCCGTTCGTCGAATAGACCTTCCGTAAAACGATTCTGCCCCTGAGACCTTAGGTCTTGATTGTTGTCGCTTCATAGGGACCTCGGAGGCGCCGCTCCAGCGCTTCGACCAAAGTGTCCGTTAATGACAGCGCCTTTGCTCATTAGGTCCGGCTGCCGCCGCCCAGGCGGCGCACTCCTCCGCTGATCCGAATTGCCCGGCAGCCTGACCTCCGGGAAGTGGATCGCCAAAGTGACGGTAAACCGCTTGATCGATGCGCTTTCTCCGATCGATCAGTTCCTGGACCGGTTGCTGATTCCCCGCCATCCGATCGCAACCGACGTCCGATAGCGGCGCCATCCGAATCGGTCGGCGGTCACAGGTCCAGATCTCGAACTCCAAGTCCGGTTCTGCGAGGAGCCGGGAACGAATCGTCGTATGGGTGCGATAGCGTGGCACCGCCGGGAAACCAGGCGGCAAACAGAGAACACAAACTTCAGCCTAAGCGACGGCAGGAACCCGGCTTACTCTCCGGCTCGAATGGCGCTAAGTTAATGAGCGGCCCGGCGATATCAACGACTTGCACGGAGGTCCAGATCCAAGTTTCTGGAGAATCAGCGACAGTCAGCCAGATTTTTCCGGGCTCCGCCTGGTATGGGCGCATTTCGGCCAGCCGTCTACCAACGTAAGTCGCTGTTTTGATGCGTTCGCGTCCTTCACTTAGCGCCATTCGGGGCAGGCTCAATTAAATCCCGTAAACGGAGAAAGCATAATTGGGCCTGGCCACTTTTCCCTGAGAGGTACCGTCCATGGCTCTGGATTCCGGCATCCTGCCGGAATGACGTAGCAGGGTCCTCGCCAGCCAATCCTCAGGCCGCGAGTTTCTTCTTGATGAAGTCAGCCAGGACGCCGGCCAGGGTGCCGCCGATGCCGGCGATCAGCCAAAGGGGGAGTCCGATGCCGGCGCCCAGCGGGACGATGCCGGCCGCGCCGTTGCCGACTACGAAGAAGGCCGCGATGATCGCGCCCAGGCCGAGTCGCAGGCGCCAGGAACGGGCGTCCCACAGGACGTGCTTCAAGGCCCGCGACATGACCTTGGTGAGCGGCCAACCTGCCTTGCGCTCGCGGGTCAGCGCGAAGATGGCGGCCATTTTCTTGAACCCCCGCAGTTCGCCCTGACGGATGGCGCTCAGCGCCCGCACCCAGGCCAGCAGGAGTTGCTGCTCGGCCGCGGGCGCGCGCAGCAGCGCCTGGACGAGTGCGGGTTGAGTCTCGGTTTCTTGCGCTGCGGTCACTTCAATCTCCTGATACGTCAGATAAAAAGGCGGACGATCGATTAGCGGTTTCGCTGGGGAGCGTTTTCTCCGGCGATTGTATCCGCGATGACTGTTGCCGTGGCCTTGATCGTTTGTTGGGCGGCAAGAAGATTGGAGGTCGAGGCGTTGCCGTGAAAGTGCATCGTCAGGCCATCCCGGCCTGGCGGCGGCGGGGCTGGAACAGTCAGGGCTGGAAGCCCTGACGACGCAGCCTTGCACGCCGGCAGTTGCGACAGTGGTCGAGGGAACCTTCATGCTCCGGGGTGGCGCGGGCGCGCCATGGCCGTTAGCCGGTCGACCGCGCTTCCATGCGACCCTGGTCCGGCTAACGGCCATGCAAGGAACATCCGCCACCCCGGACGATGAATGGCCACCGTGGGAGCGGCGTCCCGCCGCGATGCGGTGCCGCGGTGATCGCGAACGCTGCGGTGACACGCCCGACCCCATCGCGGCGGGACGCCGCTCCCACAGGGTCGCTGCGCGACTTTCACGGTAAAGCCTCGACCTCCAGTGCGCCCCGGCGATCATGGCCGCTGTTTTGGTAGGGAACGTTGATGTGGCGGTGATGACCTATTCCAGTGGCTGAGGGTCTATCGTGGGAGCGGTCTGTGGCCGCGGTGGGGTGGTCTGGCGGGATCTTGAACATCGATGTTCGTCGAGGCATCGCATCGCGGCCGGAGGCCGCTCCCACGGGGGCGCGGGTGGTTTTCACGGTAACATGGGGCGCTTTGCGGGCTGACGACGCTTACCAGGATCATCGACCGATCATTAAACCGCGCCAGGTCCAGCAGTCGTCGAGACTACCAGGGCCGATGCCATCCCAAAACATCGCATACCGTGCTCGGCGCGGTTTAGCAGAGAGCGCAACGATGAATTACACCGCCATCCTCGACGCGCTGGGCCAGGCCAGCCTGTTCCAACTGTTTCGCTTGAACGTGGCCATCAGCAATCAGATGAACGATCCGTCGCGCATCGCGGCGGTAAAGCGCGTGCTGCGTGTCGGTCAGACCATCCGCTGGTTCTACTGCACCGAGAACCGCCTGATTGAGGCGAAGCTGTTGAAAATGAATCGGACACAGGCTGACATTCAGGATCTGGCGGACGGGAGGCGGTGGACCATTCCGTTCTATCTGATCGATCTGGATGGTCAGGATGTGACGATCGGCGCGCGCAAACGTCAAGCGCTGGACCGTAATCGTCTGAGCGTGGGCGATCGTGTGGGTTTCAAGGACCGCCACGGGCAGGAGCGGTTCGGCCAGGTGGTGAAGCTGAATCCCAAGTCGGCGGCAGTGATGGTGGATGGGCTGCGCTGGCGGGTCGGCTATGGGCTGCTGGTGTCGGTGATTGATGGCGATCTGGGTGATGAACTGCCGGCGTTGCCGGGGCAGTGGGTCACGATCACGGACGAGGATGCGGATGGCGCGTCCTCGGCGCTACCCGGAGCGCAGTCGCTGTGTGAGGATGACGGCAGCGAGGACAGTGAGTTTGCCTGAAGCTGACGCTTTGGGGTTTCCGTCGTTGTCGTTGTCGTTGTCGTTGTCGTTGTCGTAATCGTAATCGTCATCAAGGTTATGGTTCCCATGAGGGCCTTGATCATCACTCGGCCCGCAGGCCCCGGGGCGCAGAGCGCCAAGACGTGCGTGACACCGCAGGAGCGGTGTCACGAGGGGAATCTCAGGAGCGGTGTCAGGAGGGGCTCTCCTGCCCCTCGTCCTTTATTCAGGCATCCAATCCACATCCAAGACCTGAGGGATCTCCCAGGGGCAGTGTTCAGGAAAGTCGTCGAGCCCCGTCTCGGCGGCGGCGCTGATGGCATCTTCCCAGATCTCCTCCAGCCAGTCGGGATCGCGCAGGACGGTCTTGAGGCTCGGCGTGCGCTTGAGGCGCAAACTCAGCGAACGCCGTTGGGCGAGGATGGTACGGCGCCAACTGTTGCCCCGGCGCTCCGGTTGGTAGTGCCACTTCAATAAATGGGCGAGCAACACCGACAGTCGGCTCGCCAGTTCCCGCTGCTCGCTCTTGCCCACGTCTTCGATCTCCTCGGCGATGTGCTCAATATCGAGTTCCGCGAACCAGCCGGCCCGCAGCAGGCGCGCCTGCTGCTCGGCCCAGGCGCCGATGTCGGTGTCGTACAGGTCAGGGGCGGCGAGCCCCGATGGCTTGAGCCTGACGGTCATGGCGGAAAGCCTCCAGTCTCTGTTTTCCTTCGTGTTCTTTGTGTCTTTGTGTGAGCAATTGCCGGATCTAGGATACCGTACAGCGCCTTGGCGTGATCACTGCCTTTGCCAGGTTCAAGAGGTCGGGCCGTTACTTGTCCTTGCAGCCGCGCGATCCAGTGTCCGCTCCCGCAGCCAAATAAAGATGACAGGGGTGACGATGAGGATATGCACCAGGCTGGAGAACATCCCGCCGACCACCGGGGCGGCCAGCGGCTGCATGATTTCGACGCCCGTGCGCTGGAGCCAGAAGATCGGGGTGAGTGATGCGATGGTGGTGGCCACGGTCATGACCTTGGGACGCAGCCGCAGCCGGGCGCCGGCTTTGACGGCTTGCGTCAATTCAGCGCGGGTCAGCGGGCGGCCGAGTTCCTGGGTCATGCTTTGTACCGATTCCTCCAGATAGGTGACCATGATGATGCCGGTCTGGATGGCGGTGCCGAAGAGCGCGATGTAACCCACCCACACGGCCACGCTGAAATTGAATCCCATCCAGGCTTGCAGCAGCACGCCGCCGGTGAGTGCGAATGGCACCGCCAGGAGGACATGGGCCGCTTCTCCCACCGAGCGGAAGGTGATCACCAGGGTCGCGAAGATGATGAGGATGACGGCGGGGACGACGTAGCCGAGGGTGGCCCGTGCGCGCAACTGGTTTTCGTATTGACCGGAGTATTCGATGGTCATTCCCGGTGCCAGGGTGATCTCGGCGGCGATGCGCTCCTTGATCTCCTCGACGAAGCCGCCCAGGTCGCGGTCGCGGACGTTGGCCTGCACGAAGACCCGCAGCCGGCCGTTCTCGCTCTGGATCTCGTTGGGGCCGACGACGCGCTTGAGGTCGGCGACCTGGCGCAACTGCACGGTCGCGCCCGAGGGGGTGGCGACCAGGATCTCGCCCAGCCGGTCGATGTCACCGCGCTCGGATTGTTCCAGCCGCACCTGGAGCGGCCAGCGTTCGCGGCCCTTGATGGTCGTGCCGACGCTGACTCCGCCGATCCCGGCCTCCACCTGACGGAAGACCTCCGCAACGCTCAGCCCGTAGCGGCCGAGCATCTCGCGCCGCACCTGGATCTCGAGATAGGGCTTGCCCTGCACCCGCGACGGCGCGACGCCGACCGCACCAGGGACGCGATTGATGACGCGCTCGACCGCGAAGGCCTGTTCCTGGAGTGCCTCGAGGTCGTCACCGAAGATCTTGACGCCGACCTGGGCCCGGATGCCGGTGCTGGTCATCAGGATGCGGTTCTCGATCGGTTGGAGGAACCCCGGCACATAGCCGGGCACATTCATGAGGCGCTCCGACAGCTCGGCGATGATCGACGCCTTGGTCGTTCCGGGCGGCCAGGCGTCGGGCGGTTTGAGCTGGATGGTGGTTTCGATCATCTCGACCGGCGCCGGGTCGGTCGCGGTGGCGGCCCGCCCCAGCTTGCCGGCCGCCGAGGCGACCGCCGGGTGCGCGCTGATGACCTGATCCTGCCAGGCCATGATGCGCTTCACCTCGGTGAACGCGGTGGCCGGCAGCAGCACCGGCATGAAGAGCAGCGACCCTTCCTCCAGGGTGGGCATGAATTCGGTGCCGAACCCCTGGGTATGGCGGGCGATGGACTCGGGCAGGTGGGCATTGAGGGCGCGCGGCAGCCCCCAGGCGATGACGATGCAGACGGCGAGCAGGCTGGTCGCGAGCCCCAACACGGTCGTGCGGTGGCGCAGTGCCCAGTCGAGCGCCGGCTCGTAGAGGCGCAGCAGGCGCTGCATCAGCCAGTTCTTCGACTCCGGCTGGAAGGGGCCGCGGATCAGCAGGGTGCAGAAGACCGGCACAGCGGTCACCGCGAGCAGGGTGGCGCCGATCAGGGCGAAGGTCTTGGTGTAGGCCAGCGGGTGAAACAGCTTGCCTTCCTGGCCGGTGAGCAGGAACACCGGCACGAAGGCGAAGATGATCACCAGCATCGAGAAGACGATGGGGCGCCCGACCTGGGTGGCGGCGGTCAAGGTCTGGGCGAAGACCTCGGCGGCGGTGAGCCGGCGGCGTAGCGCCGCCTCGGCGCGCTCGCAGTGCCGGATGACGTTCTCGGTCATGACGATACCGGCATCGACCAGGACGCCGATGGAGATGGCGATACCGGTCAGCGACATGATGTTCGAGGGGATGCCGAACTGATCCATCAGAATGAATGCGATCAGGATGGACGCCGGCAAGGGCAGGGTGACGATCAGGATGCTGCGGAAATGGAAGAGAAAGAGGATGTGCATCAGCGTCACCAGGATGACTTCCTCGGTCAGCGCTTCCTTGAGGGTGGCGATGGCGCGCTCGATCAATTCGCTGCGGTCATAGAAGGCCGCCAGGCTGACACCCGGCGGCAGGCCGGGGCTCAGGCTGGCGATCCGGGTCTTCAGGTCCTGGATGACGCGATAGGCGTTCTCGCCATAGCGCATGACCACGATGCCGCCGACCACTTCCTGTCCATTGACATCGAGTGCGCCGCGGCGGAATTCGCCGCCGACGCGGATGGTGGCGACATCGCGCAGATAGAGCGGAATACCGTTGCGCGGCAGCACCGGAATCTGTTCCAGGTCGGTGAGATCCTGCACCAGGCCGATGCCGCGGACGATGTATTCGGCGCCGTTTTCCTCGATGGTCTTGCCGCCGACATTGCGATTGCCGCTGCCGACGGCATCCATGACCTCGCCCAGGGTGGCGCCGTACTGCTTCAGTTTGAGTGACGAGACCTCGATTTCGTATTGGCGCACGAAGCCGCCGATGCCGGCAACCTCGGCCACGCCCGGCACGGCGGCGAGTTGATAGCGGATGAAAGTATCCTGCAGGGTACGCAGCGAGCCCAGGTCCTGCGTGCCCGAGGTGTCTTTGAGGTAATACTGATAGACCCAGCCCAGTCCCGTGGCATCCGGTCCGAGCCGCGCGATCACCCCCGCCGGCAGCAGGTCGCCCAATGAATTGAGCCGTTCCAGCACCCGCGTGCGGGCAAAGTAGACATCGACCTGATCGGCGAAGATCACCGTGAGGAACGCAAAGCCGAACATGGAACTGGCCCGCACGGTCCGCACCCCGGCCAGGCCCTGCAATGAGACGGACAGCGGGTAGGTGATCTGATCCTCGACCTCTTGCGGCGAGCGGCCGGGCCAGTCGGCGTAGACGATGACCTGATTCTCCGACAGGTCGGGAATGGCGTCGATGGGCACGCGCTGCAGCGCGACCAGGCCCCAGGCGCACAGGGCGAGCAAGCCGCTCAGGACCAGGAAACGGTTGTGCAGCGACCAGTGGATGAGCCGGGTGATCATGGAGTCTACGTGTACCCCGTTCCAACTGAAGTTGCCGTGTCATTCCGGCAGGATGCCGGAATCCAGAGCCATGGATGGTCCCTCGCGGCGACCTTGATCATCGTTTTGGCCAGCTTTCGTCGGAACTCAGGAGCGGAAATTTCGTCCACAGATGTCGCAGATGAACACAGATGTTCTTCTTCATCTGTGAACATCTGTGACATCTGTGGATAAATCCGGATCATTGCTTTGGCCGGAGCGGCGATCCTGACCGTTCCTGCCGGGTGGACAAGCGCAGCGCAGTCCACCAACGGCGGCGCGGGATTCGGTGGACTGCGCTGTCGCTTGTCCACCCTACTCGCTCACTTCGTCACCGCATTCGAGCATGGCTGACCCGAAGAAGGGGTTACGCAGTTGCTGCGACCGGGAGAGCCAGCGGGCGGTGCCGAGCACCGGGGTCATGGGGCATTGGTAGATCCAAAGTTGTTCCCGGTGCTGAAGGTGCCGGGTGCGGGCCAAATCCGCCACGACGGTGCTGAATGGCTCAAAGGCGCGGCGGGCCGCGTCGAGGTCGGACGCCTCGGCGAGCGTGCCGGTGAAGGCGGCCAATTCGCCCCGCGCCGCCGCGGCATCGCCGGCGAGATAGGCGGCGAGCGCCGCGCGCAAAGCGGGCAACTGCTGTTGGTAGGCGGCGAGATCGTCGGCCGCGAGTGCGTTCGCGGCATCGGCGGTGGCGAAGGCCAGGGTGCGCAGCAGTCCGTAAGACGCCTCGGCCGGCGGCGTAGCGGCGGTCAGCGTCACCGGCGGGCGATGGCCCTGGTGAGGGTCCGCCGCCGTGCCCGCGTGGGCGAGTTGGGCCTGCGCATCGAGGATCAGGGCGGCGGTGGTCACGACCCGGTCGCCCGCGTTGAGACCGCCGAGCACTTCGGCCTGGGTGTCGCCCACGCGGCCCAGCCGGATTTCGCGGGCCAGATAGCCGCCTTGCTCGCCCAAGTCGAGATAGACGATGGGCCGGCCGCCGTGCTGCAGGACGGCGGCGCGCGGCACGAGCAGGTGGTCCGGCGTGGTGACCGACACCAACGCCTGGGCGGTCTGGCGGTAGCGCAGCCGGCGTTCTGGGTTCTCCAGGGTGACCCGCACGCGCGCCGTGCGGGTCTGTTCATCCAGGTTGGGGTCGATGAAGCTGATGGGGGCGGTCAGCACCTGGCCGGGGAGCGAGGGCACCGACACCTCCACGGTCTGACCCAGGCGCAGCCAGGCGAGGTCGGGCTCGTAGGCGTCGAACACGAACCACATGCGCGAGAAGTCGCCGATCTCGAACAGCGGGTCGTTGGTCTTGACGTATTGCCCCTCGTAGACGGCGCGCGAGACCACGGTGCCGGACAGCGGCGCGCGGATATTGACCATGGCGGTGGGCTTGAGCGTGCGGTCTAGGATGCGGATCTCTTCCTCGGTCAGACCCAATTCGAGCAGGCGTTCGCGGGCCGCCGCGCGCTCCGCGCGGGGCGAGGCGACATCGCCGGCCTTAAGCCGTTCGACATACTGGCGTTGGGCGGTGAGCATTTCGGGGCTGAAGACGGTGGCGAGCGGCGCCCCGGCCGCCACCTCGGCGCCCACGTAATTGACCTGGAGTTTCTCGATGCGCCCCGGCACCCGTGCGGCCAGGATACGATGCCGGGTGTCGTCATCGTTGATGATCCCGCTGACGCGCAGGGTGCGGGTCAGCGCACCCCGGGTGACCTCGCTGGTCGCCACACCGGTGACGGCGACCTGAACGGCGTTGAGCGTAACCCGCTTGGGATCGACCGTCGCGGCCGCGGTCTCACCGCCGACGGCGACGAGGTCCATGCCGCAAATCGTGCAGCGGTCACCGGGTTTGTCGGACGTGATCCAGGGGTGCATGGGGCACTGATAGATCGATGCCGCCTGGATTGATGCCAGGGGTTGGTCGGCGCCCCGCGGTTGTTCGGCCGGGCCGCGGCCGAGCAGGTAGCCGCCGCCGGCGAGCAGCAGACCGAATGCGAGCAGGATGGCGATCTTGATATTCATATTCCGGTGACTGGGGCGACTGGACCGGAGGCCGACGCTTCAACCGGTGGCGCCGCGTCCGCTAACGACTATGGAAGGAGCATCAGCCACCCCGGAAGATGCATGTCCCGTGGGAGCGGCTTCCGGCCGCGATGCGAGCACGCGGTCACTTGCGACCCTGCGTCATTGCGAGACCCGGTCGCGGCCGGAGGCCGCTCCCACCGGGTTCGGCCGGAATGGCGTCTAAGGCCGCAACGCTCACGCTTCGGGCTCCTCCTCGATCCACCCCTGCAACGCTTTGATCAGGCCCTCCGCCTGGGCGCGACTCGAGATGTTGAACTTGGACTGCTGACGGTATTCACCGGCACGCTTCTGATAGCGGCGGATGCTGTATTTGTCCGGCCCGTAGATCTCCTTGGTGCGGTCCCAGTCCTGATACCGGAAGAGGATGGTGGTCCAGGCGCCCTTGGACAAGATCACCTTGTCCAATTCTTTGCAGGTCTCGATGCCGTCTTCCGTGTAGGAGACGGTCAGGTCCTCGACCTTCTCGGTCATGTCTTCTCTCCGCGAGTCGATGGCGCGGCCCCTTCATGGACGGGCGCCGGATTGTTGCAATGCCTGCCGGATAGCAGCGGTGTTCTTACCCTTGGGGTCCAAGCCCAGCGCCAGTGCCAGCGGGGTTCGGCCGGACCCGTCGGGTTGGTTGATGTCGACCCCGCGCGCGATCAGCCGCTTGACCGTTTCCAGGTGGCCCAGTCCGACCGCCAGGTGCAGCGGCGCGGCGCCCTGCGCGTCCGGTCGGTTGAGATCGGCGCCGCGGCGGAGCAGGAAGGCGAAGCTATCGCGATCAGCGATCCCGGCCCGCACCAGGACGAGCAGGACGGCCTGTGCATCCACTGTCGCACCCTCCTTCACCAGCATGGCGGCAACCTGGGTTCTGCCGTTGATCAGCGCCAGTTCCAATGGGGTGCGTCCGGCACCATCCACCGCGACCAGCGACGCACCATGCTGGACGAGTTCGCGGGCGATGCCGACCTGACCGGCCCCGGCGGCTACATGCAGTGGGTGGTTGCCGTCGGGGTCCGCCCGATTGAGATCCGTCTTCCAGTGGATGTGCCGTTTGATCTGATCCAGATCGCCCACCCGGACCGCCCGGCTCAGGTTCACTGTCGGGTGCGCGGGTTCGTCGCAGCCCCCCAGCAGCACGATTGTCAACAGGGCCAGGATCAGGGCCGGTAAAGCGGACGGGTGGCGCATGGTGCGGATCGGTTTGGCGTATCTTAAGGGCTGAACCGCTGGTTCGTCCGGATGGTATCGACCGGGGGAACCGCTCGCAACCGGTATCCTGCCGAAGTCGCATTCGACGGCGGCGCCAGCGCCGACTGCATTCGGAGTCCTATGATCTGGAAATTCCTGTTGACGATTGTCGTGATGTTTGGCGCCTATCTGGTGGTTCGCACCCGCTGGCGTGCCGCGGGCCGGGCCGGGGCACCGCCCGGTCCGCCGTTGCTGCCGGCCGGCCTGGTCCGCACGGTCGCTTACGCGCTGCTCGGCCTCATGCTGGCAGGCTCGGGCTGGTACCTGTTCCGGCAATGGGAGACCGGGAATGCCGTGCTGGCGGTCGAGGTCGTGAACGCCAACACCGGGGCCGTCACCCGCTATGAGGCGCACCGTCGCAGCATCGAAGGTCGCGGGTTTCGCACCTTGGACGGCCGGGAGATTCGGCTAGCGGACGTGGAGCGAATGATCCTGGCGCCGGCCTCAGCCCACCGGCTGCCGGTCGGCGGTGCAGGCGAGGCGGCGCAGCCGGGCAGCGCCGAATGAGGCTAAACCGCGCCCGGCGCGGTCGGCGCTGTTGGTGGATGAGAACGGCCCCGGCAGACGCGACGATTGCTGAAGCCGGCGCGGTTTAAGGTGACCAGCGTCCCGCCGCGGCCTCGTCGGTGGCCCGCGCCTCCACCCAGTGCTCGCCGTCGGGGGTCGTCTCCTTCTTCCAGAACGGTGCCCTGGTTTTCAGATAATCGATCAGGAACTCGCAGGCGCGAAAGGCCTCGGTGCGGTGTCTGCTCACCACCCCGACGAACACGATCGGCTCCTGTGGCGTCAGGAGGCCGACGCGATGGACGATGCGCAGACCCAGCAGGTCCCAGCGCTCGGCGGCCTCCGCGGTGATCGCCTCCAGGGCTTTCTCGGTCATGCCGGGATAGTGTTCGAGGGTCATGGCGCTGACCTCGCGATCCGCGTTGATGTCCCGCATCAGACCGACGAAGGTGACCAAGGCTCCCACCTGGGGTTTGCCGCGCCACAGGGCTTCCTGTTCTGCGACGATCTGAAAGGGTTGTTGTTGGACTTGGATACTAATCATGGCCATCGCAAGCCTATCGCCTCTCTAGGGTGCGCCGGGATAACGACGGAGCCGCGACTCAGCGTCGATTCTCGCTCCAGCAAGTCACCGCGGGTACGCGTTCGGTGCGTCAATTCCAAGTGTAACCTGGTTCTCGTCGCGGCGTTCGGCCGAGGTCTAGACTTGCCTCGGTTGACTCTCAGGGTGTGGCTTCTGCCGTCGGTGATCGAGGCGAACGTGTCACAAAACGTGAGGACACTGTCCGGCGCTGCACTGCTCGAGTGCGTCTTGAGCCAGCCGGAGAGAGGTGTCGCCCGCGATATCCGGATGTCGGGGCGGGTTGCAGCCGCTCCCCCTAGGGCCGGGACCGGGGTTTGAATATCGGGTACAACGGCAATAGCGTCCTGCTGAGACAAGGTCATCGGCGGCAACTGGAATTGATCGTGATGCGATGACGGTCGAGGTCAGGCGCTTCACATCTGCTTCGGAGAACGACATGATCAGCAGTAATCCCACCGGCGCTCACGCATTCTTGAGAAATGCCGTGATGGCCACGATGTTATCCGCTTCAGGGCTCTGGGTGAGCGATAGTCAAGCGTGCTCGGAAATGATCCTTCCAGTCAATGGTGCCCAGTCGCCGGTGGTGTCGGCGCGGACGCTGGATTTTCCCAATGTCGACCAAGGCTGGGAAGTGAGCTTGAAGGCGTTTGAGCGAGGAGTTGAGTGGAAGTCCAGATTCGGGCTGTCGACCGGCAAGACCTGGCGTAATTGGTATGGCTTCGTCGGCATGACCGCGCTTGAATGGATCAAGAAGGTTCCGGGGATTGGGGGACCCTATATGCTGGATGGACTGAACGAATATGGTCTGTCCGCGGCTTTTCTATGGTTGGACGGCTCAAGCTATCCCAGTTGGACCAGTGGACCCGAACAGCTTCTGTGGCTTGATACGGTCAATTACATTCTGGGCAACTTCAAGACTGTTGCCGAAGTGAATATTGCACTCACGAATTCGGCAAGCCCCGGCTTCGTGAAGATAGGGGGCCTGTGGCCTATTACGAAATTGGTGCCGGTGCATGTCATCGTTCATGATAGCGCCGGTAAATCGCTGCTGATCGAGTGGGTTGAGGGACAGCAACATATCTATTGGGGTGACCAAATCGACAAGATCGGCGTGCTGACCAATGAACCGCCATGGCCTGAAATGCTCAAGGAACTGGCGAAACCGGAGATCAGGAACGCCAATCCGAAAAACGAGATGACGGGTCTCAAAGCTGACTCCGGACCGATATCCCGTTTTACGAAACTTGCCAAACTGCGGGAGTTCGCGACGCTGCGTAATAAGGATTACCTCCAGGTTGCAGTTCATCTGATCAACAACGTCGACGTGGTTCATGGAACCGACGTAACCCCCGACTTCGGCGATGATTACACCGGTCCGACGTTGATCCGCGACCACAAGCAGAAAAAGCTCTACTTTAAAGGTCAGAACAATCAGAGCTTCCGCCTGATCGATCTTAGCGAAATTCGTTTCGACACGGCTGGTCTATCAAAGAACGCGATACTCGCAGACCCAAAACCTGGTGATGCCTACTATGATAAGTACCAGTTCAGCCAGGACGTCACCGCGCTCTTGACGGCTGCTCGTCTGGAGTGGGACGGGACCGAGTCAGGCCCGAAGGTGCTGAGTGTCACGGTGTCGATGTCCGCCGAGGATCTGCTCAAGCTGCCGCCGGATATGCGGACTGGAAGCATGTTCATCTATGCGGTGAGCCCATACCAGGAGGTCTACCAGTGGTTGAGCGATGGTTGGACCTCGGTGACCGATGGTTCACTCTCGCCCGTCTACACCGGAGCACTTGCCGGCGAGACCTTTGAGGTCGATCTTCAACAGTTGCCGGTCAGTGCAGAGAATCAGTTTGGTACGAAGATCTATGCGGGTTACGGCGTTTCGAGCACTGAAATGTTCCTGGCTGATCGCCAGAAACTGGTTTTCGTAATCGGTGATTATGGAGATTACAGGGATCAGGAAAACTGATCATGCGTGCGGGTTAGACGGACGGCCTTGACCATCGTGCGGGCCCGTGCCTGGGCGTGGTGCACCGGAGGTCGAGGCGTTAGCCGGACGAGGGCCACGCGGACACGATGTCGACCGGCCAACGCCTGGGCCTCCGGTCTTCCGGCGGCCGGAACGATGATCGCGGTTGCTGTCGGCCGGTCTCGACCGGCCCGGAAAATTTCCTGTCCTTCGTTCTCAAGCGGAGTATCTTGTACTATGCTCCCCCGTTTCAGGCGTTGATCGGCCGATGTTCGGTGCCTTGACTGACCAACCCGATGGCGAGGTGTGATCGATGGGGATTTTTACCCGATTTCTGCTCATTGACTGTCCGCAGGAGCTGCACTGCGCGCCCGACGGCACGCATCCGGCGTTCGCGGTTCGCTTCACCGCGGATGGCGAGATTCCCTTTCCGCAAGTCATCCTGCGTGCACCGGGGATGCAGACCCTGCTCAATGGCGACGCCATTCGGTCCAGTCAGGCCGCTTCCGGCGCATGGACCTATGTCGCTGCGGTGCCGGTGGGGAGCATTGCCGGCCCCCGCATCAGCGTTCAGATCGAAGGCTGCCGCCAGGCCGACATCGCTCATGCGCAGGGCGAGGACTGGATCAAGAATGACCGGGATGTTCAGTTGATCCATCCTCCGCGTGTTAACGCCGAAGCCCGGGTTGCGGTATCCGGCGGTGCCGAAGTCAAGCTCTACTTCGGTATCCATAAGCACATGCATCAACCCTATTACAACACCACCAATCGTAACTACTGGGATGGCGAGAAAGACGGCATCTTCGGCTCGCGCGGCGGCAACTACACCGATTTCATTCCCAACGCCGTGCAGCAATACAGTGACGGCCAGCTCCCTCATGCGGGGTTATCGACGAGTTGGAGCGGCTCACTGATCGAGCAACTCGACCGCTGCGGCGCCGAGGGGTTCTGCGGCGGCCGCTTCTCCGGCTGGAACACGGCCCTGCGCCGGATGGGCGGGCTCAAGACTGAACTTGGCAACCCGCGTGTCGCTTTTTCAGCTTTTGGCTTCTTCCATCCGCTGATGCCGCTGATTCCGGCGCAGGACATCGTGCGTCAGATCGCCTGGCACCGTGATGTGATCAAGCGGGCGTTCGGTGTCGAGGCCTCGCGCGTGCTGTTCCCGCCGGAAACCGCGTTTCATGTACGCATGATTCCGGCGCTGCTCGAGGCCGGTGTGACTGCGGTGATCTATGACTCGATCCACCGCTTTCGCGCCTGTCGCGATTACCCCTATGCCGGCCTCGGTGAGGGCATGTTGCCGCCGAACGCGGCCGAACAGACCAATCCGCCGGTGGATGACTGGGTGCAATTGCAGAATATCTGGGCCGGATCGAAGATCTCACCGCGCTTGCTGCGGCCCGAATACGTGGGCTACGAGGACCCGGACGGCAAACTCCACGCTATCATTGCCGTGCCGGCCGAGCGCTATATCGGCAACGAGGACGCGCGCGGCGGCTTTGGCGCGCTGCAATACGCGGATGTGCTGGGCCAGGTCTACGAGCGGATCGTGGAAACCGGCAGCTACGATCCCGCCCATCCGCCATTTTTCCTGCTGCATTCGGACGGCGACAATCACGGCGGCGGTGCGGACAGCTACTATGGGCACAACACCGGTCGGTTGGTCGAGTGGCTGCAGCAGGACAGCCGCTTCGAACTGACCACGACCGAGGATTATCTCCAGCGTTTCCCGCCTGACCCCAGTCAGGTGGTTCATATCGAACCGGGTTCCTGGGCCGGCGCCGACAACGGCGATCCGCAGTTCATGAAGTGGTTCAGCCGCTACGACCAGCCCTATTCGCCCGATCTGAACTCCTGGGCTGTGCTCACCGCCTTCCAGAATGCCGTGCATACGCTGGAAAACAGCGCGCCCGATCATCCGGAACTGGCCGCGGCGATCCGTCTGCTCTTGACCGCTGAAACCAGTTGTTATTGGTACTGGACCGGTCAGCACCTCTGGGACCAGCAGGTCACCAACGCGGCCAACCTGGGGCTTCGGCTGCTCAAGCCGGCGCTCGACGCGCTGATCGCCGCCGGGCACGATCGCCTTGGGCCGACCATCTTCGCACCCTGGGTGACGCCCGAGAATCCGGGCGGCAAGCGCTGGGGGCAGGGATGCCTGCTCGACGCGTCGCGTCAGGGCGTCGCGCACACCTTTGTCGCCGATGTCTCCGGGCTGAAACGGGTCGAACTGGTGCTGCGCACCCCGGCCGGGGAACAGCGCCTGACCATGGACAACCACGGCCCCTATCCGTGCGAAACCGGGGCTACGGTGACGGCGGACTACCTGACTGCCGACCTGCCGATCGGTGTCGGCGACGTACGCTATTACGTCGAAGCGGAGGATCGGCGCGGCAACCTGTCCAGGGGGGCCTTGGAGCGAATCCGGCTGCCCTGAGGAATCTCACCTATATCCGAGAAGCTTGATACGGATTATCCTACCCGCATCTCCCACGCGGAGGGATTGCGGGAAAATCATGGACCAGATCGCGAAGGATTTGCGTCTGCCTTCAAGGAGTGCCGACCGGAGCCCAGCCGGGCCATATGAGGGTCGGCGCGACGCGAAAGGCGGGCGAAAAGACGAGCGAGGTGGCACCGGAATCGACAGAAATCGTTTTAACGAACACGCGATGTTTGAAGTCACAACAACAACGAGGAACACACCAACGGCCGCGGGGCGCGGCCCGGTCCTGTACCGGGCGCGCACCAGGGGCGCACCACAGGGCATGCGCTTTTCGGAGAACATCCTTCGTGAAAGCTAAGAATACATGGGGTCAGTTGACTGCCGCGGATGCCAGCCACTCGACTGTTCGCATCGTCTCCAGGTTTTTTCTATGGTATCGCATTGAGGCCATTGAACAAACCCGATTGAACAGTCGCCGCCGTTCGCTGCGGCCGGGACAGCGTGCGCTGGTTCCCAGATGGACCATCAGGTCCGTGCGGGCCGCTGCGACCGGGCACCGGCTTTGACCATCGTTCCGGCCACCAGAAAACCGGAAGGCGAGGCTTAGCCGGCCGAGCTCGCGTCGACATGGCCGCGGTCCGATTAATGTAGCCTCGACCGGCGGCGCGCGGGGCTTTGGCATTTTTGATTGGCGGAGAGGGTGGGATTCGAACCCACGGTACGCTCGCGCGTACACCTGATTTCGAGTCAGGCCCGATCGGCCACTCCGGCACCTCTCCTGGAACTGGGCGGCGCCGCATTCAAGTTGCGGCGAGCTGCATAGGTTACCCGTGCCGGGTGTTCTTGTCCATGTCCTCGCACCCGCGCGTGGTCGAGCCGGCAGGCGGCGCGGATGAAGGCGATGGCGCCGCCTTGGTCGGTCGCGCCCCCGTGTATAGAGCGTCTCCCAGATGTCCTCACACACCAGCAGATCACTAACGCCCGTCCGTCCGCGTCGTGACTGCGGTCGCGCGGCCATCCTTCAGGGCTGCCGCCCGCATGAGTCGCATGAGTCGCTTGCCGCTTGCCGCTCATTGATGATAGACTCCAGGCAACGGTGGGAGCGGGCGAGTTTTAAAGTCGCGCGTCTGGATTCCCTAATCCCTTCCTTCCTTGAAGGCCGGTTGCTGTTAAGGGGGCGGGTCCGTGGTGTTGTCGGAGACCCGATTCAGTGAATAAGATCTGCACGATTCAAGGGCAAGGACGTCGTGACTTCATCACCGTTGTATCAGGCCTCCCGCGTTCCGGCACCTCAATGATGATGCGCATGCTCGAGGCCGGTGGCTTGCCGGTCCTCGTCGATAATATTCGGGAGAGAGACTCGGACAACCCAAATGGGTATTACGAGCTCGAAGCTGTCAAGCAGCTCAAGGAAGACTCCGGCTGGCTGTCCGACGCTCGGGGAGCAGTCGTCAAAATCATTTATCTGCTCCTGCGGGAACTGCCGGCCGACTACGAGTATCGTGTCGTATTCATGCGACGGGATCTGCGGGAGGTATTGGCTTCTCAGAATGTGATGATGGAGCGGCGGGGGACGGCGCCCGATAGCTCAGCGCCCCCCGAGGAGATGATCGCGTTGTTCGAGGCGCACCTGCGAGTGGTCGACGACTGGCTGAGCCGACAAAAGCGCTTCTCGGTGCTCAATGTCCGCTACGATGATGTGATGAGAGATGCTCCGACCATCGCTGGTCGGCTGGATGAATTTTTGGGGGGAGGCATGGACCGAGAAGAGATGGTCAGCGCTGTGGAACCGATCTTGTACCGGCAACGGGCGGCCCCTTTGGCCTAACCTGAACACAGAGCGGCCGTCAGTGGCGCGGGCGCGTCGGCCCGGCCGTGCGGCAGTCACCCTGAGCCGATGGTCAGCCTCTTCTCTGACGGACTGTCCCCGGCACCTACAACCACAGCTGATCCCGTAGCGCTTACGCGGCGACATGGGTTTCAGCGGAAGCCCTGAACGGTTGGTATCGCAAGAACCAAGCAGGGTCGGGTTATGGATCAACAATCTTCCGGGTGTCGACGCCCAAGCTATGAATGCCAGCAGCCTGTCCTTCTCGATTACCGCACTGACGCCGGCATATTGTCTGGATCCGGCCATCGCCATCGCGGCGAGCCGGGCGGGCCACGCCGGTATCCTCAATCTGGAACTCGCCGACCCGGATCACCCCGGCACCTGGGCTGCCCTCGAGCGGCTCGCGGGCTTTACACCTGGTCCGATCGGGATCAAGGTTGCGGGTGACCAAGAGCGGATTTTTGCCCGCATGCCCGATGCGTTGCGCGGGCGTCTCGGGCAGGTGATCCTGACGATGGCCGATGAGGACCGGTTGCGGGATCTGGTCCAGAGGTTGCGTGCCGGCTCCGACTCGGGGTTGCGCGTCTTTCTGGAGGTAATCTGTGGCGCAGAGGCGGCACTCGGTGCCGCGGTCGGCGTCGACGGGCTGATCGCCAAGGGGAGCGAGGCGGGCGGTCGCGTCGGCAGCGAGACTGCCTTCATCCTCCTTCAGCGGCTGGCGGCGACCTCGCCGCTGCCGGTTCATATTCAGGGTGGAATCGGTCTCCACACGGTCGGCGCGGCCTATGCGGCCGGTGCCGCCGGGGTGGTTCTCGATCACGAGCTCGCGCTGGTCCGGGAGTCCGTGCTGCCTGAGCCGGCGCGGCAATTGCTCCAGCGCATGGACGGCTCCGAGACCGTCTGCGTCAACGTGGGCGGCGAGAGGTTTCGTTTCGTTCAGCGTCGTGGCCATGAGGAAACCCAGCGGTTGATCGCGACGGCGGCCGAGCTCTCCGTTGCCGAAGATCCCGCGGCTGCCCGCCGGGCGTGGCGGGCCGCGCAGCGCGCCGCGGTCGATCCGTATGCCCCTGCGCGGAGCGTGTGGCCAATCGGTCAGGATGCGTGCTTCGCGGCGCGCCTGGCATCCAAGTATCGAACTGTATATGGCGTCACGCAGGCGCTGATCCAGGCGCTCGTGCACGATATCGATGCTGCGGTGCGCCTGCGGCCATTGGCAGCGGGCTCACCCCTCGCCCAATCCCATCGTACACGCTACCCTATAGTGCAAGGCCCGATGACACGGGTGAGTGACCGACCGGACTTCGCGGCGCGGGTGGCCGAAGGGGGTGGGTTGCCGTTCCTGGCGTTGGCACTGATGCGCGCGGCCGAGGCCGAGCCGTTGCTGGATGCGACGCGCGACGCGGTCGCAGGTCGTCCATGGGGCGTCGGTATCCTCGGATTCGTCCAGCAAGACCTGCGGGAGGAACAGATCGCCCTGATCCGTCGTGCGCGGCCGGACTTCGCGCTCATCGCCGGCGGCCGGCCGGAGCAGGCCATGGCGCTGGAGGCGGAGGGGATCCCGACCTACCTGCATGTCCCCTCTCCGGGGCTGCTGCGTCTGTTCCTGGACGCCGGCGCGCGGCGGTTCGTCTTCGAGGGGCGCGAATGCGGGGGACATGTGGGTCCCCGTTCGAGCTTCGTGCTGTGGGAGGAGATGATCGCGGTGCTGCTGGAGGCGCTCCCGCCATCGGAGGCCGACCGCTGCCATGTGCTGTTTGCCGGCGGTATCCACGATGCGCGCTCGGCGGCGATGGTGTCGGTGTTGACGGCCGGTCTCGCCGAGCGTGGCTGCCGAATCGGCGTGCTGATCGGCAGCGCCTACATCTTCACCCGTGAGGCGGTCGAGACCGGGGCCGTGGTCCAGGACTTCCAGTCGGTCATTTGCGAGTGCCGCAGCACGATCGAGCTCGAATCCGGTCCCGGTCACGTGACGCGATGCGCCGAGACGCCGTTCGCCGCGGCGTTTCGCCGGGAGAAGGAGCGCGTCGCCGCCGCGGGTGCGGCGCCGGAGGAGGTCCGCGACCGGCTCGAGGAGTTCAATGTCGGGCGTCTGCGTATCGCCTCCAAGGGTGTCGTCCGCAACCCGGATTACGGCAAGGTGGCCGGTGCCGCCCGGCTCAGCCCGGTGGACACCGACTACCAACGCGCCGAGGGCCTCTACATGATCGGGCAGATCGCCGGGATCCGCGACCGGGTCACGACGATCGCCGAACTGCACGAGGACCTGTGCGCGGGCGGGACGCGCTATCTGGAGGCCCGCGGCGGGCGCCAGGACGGGCTGCCCCAAGTGGTGCCGCGCCCGGCCCGGATCGCCATCGTCGGTATGGGTTGCATCCTGCCGAAGGCGCCGGATCTCGACAGCTATTGGGAGAACATCCTCGACGGCGTCGATGCCGTCCAGGAGGTCCCGGAGGACCGCTGGGACTGGCAGCGCTATTACGATCCGGACCCCGGCGCCCGCGACAAGGTCTACTCCAAGTGGGGCGGATTCATCGAAGACTACCCCTTCGATCCCCTGCGCTACGGCATTCCCCCCAACTCATTGCGGTCCATCGAGCCGCTGCACCTGCTGGTCCTCGAAACGGTGCGGGCGGCCCTCGAAGATGCGGGTTACCCGAACGGTGTCATCGCCGATGCACGGCTGCGCCGGCGCACATCGGTGATCATCGGTGTCGGTGGCGGCACCGGGGCTCTGGGTCAGCGTTACGCGGTGCGCTCGTCGCTGCCGTCGCTGATCGGCGAGGTCCCGGATTGGATACTCGAGCAACTGCCGGAATGGACCGAGGATTCCTTCCCCGGGGTCCTGCTCAACATCACCGCCGGGCGGGTCGCCAACCGCTTCGACCTCGGCGGCGTCAACTTCACGGTCGATGCCGCCTGCGGGTCGTCCCTCGCCGCCGTGACCCTCGCCGTGCGCGAGCTCGAGACCGGCAGCAGCGACATGGTCATCGTCGGTGGTGCGGACTCATTCCAGAACCCTTTCGATTTCCTGGCGTTCTCGAAGACCCGCGCCCTTTCCTCGCGCGGCCGCTGCCGGACATTCGATGCCGATGCCGACGGCATCGCGATCAGCGAGGGCGTCTCCGTCGTGGTGCTGCGGCGGTTGGCTGACGCCGAGCGGGAGGGGGCCCGGATCCATGCCTTGATCCAGGGGACGGCGGGTTCCAGCGACGGTCGCGACAAGAGCCTCACCGCGCCCCGGCCGCAGGGCCAGGCGCTGGCGCTGCGCCGCGCCTACGGCAGATCGGGGATCGACCCGGCGAGCGTCGGTCTGATCGAGGCGCACGGCACCGGGACCTCGGCGGGGGATCAGGCGGAGGTCGAGACGCTGTCCGCGGTCTTCTCCCGGGCCACCGCGAAGTCGTGCGGCCTGGGTTCGGTCAAGTCGATGATCGGCCACACCAAGGCCGCTGCCGGTACGGCCGGCCTGATCAAGATTGCGCTGGCATTGCGCCATCAGGTGCTGCCGTCGACGCTGCATGTGGAGCGTCCGAATCCGGTCCTGGCCGCGGCCGACAGTCCATTCTACGTGCTCGGCGAGAGTCGACCCTGGATCGCACGCCCCGACGGCCAGCCGCGGCGTGCGGGTGTCAGCGCATTCGGTTTCGGCGGCACCAACTTCCATGCGGTGCTCGAGGAGTATCGCGGCGCCTTCGCTGCCGCGGATATCGAGTCGCTGCGGGCGCACTGGCCCGCCGAACTTTTCATGCTCAGCGCCGGCTCCCGGCCCGAGCTGGCCCGTGCCGTCGAGGTGATCGCCGCCCAGCTGCCCGCGGCCGTCGGCCTGTCTCTGGCCGATCTCGGCCTCAGCCTGGCGGAACGTTTCGACCCCCGCGCCGCGGCCCGTCTCACGATCGTCGCCGGGGGAGTCACCGAGCTGCGTGAGCGCCTTGCGACTGCCGCGCGCTGGCTGGGTAGCGAGCAAGGCGTCCCGGCGGGGGCCGCAGTGCAGCTGATCGATCCCCGCGGGGTGTTCTTCGGCGCCGGCGAGTCCCTCGGCGAGGCCCCGATGGCCTTCCTGTTCCCGGGCCAGGGCTCTCAGTATCCGAGCATGCTGCGGGAGCTGGCCCTCTATTTCGCACCGGTGCGCGATACCTTCGCCGAGGCCGACGCCGTGCTGGCCGATGCGCTGGATGGGAGGCTCACTGATCGGGTCTTTCCGCCCCACGCCTTCACGGACGCCGACGCCGAGGCGCAGCGTACTGAGCTGACCCGCACCGAGATCGCCCAGCCGGCGATCGGTGCGGCCAGTCTCGCGATGCTGGGACTCCTGGAGTCGTTCGGGCTCGCGCCGGCGATGGTGGCGGGCCACAGCTACGGCGAGTATGTCGCCCTGCACCGGGCCGGCGTGATCGATCGGCCGACCCTGCTGCGGCTGTCGGAGCTGCGCGGCCGCTGTATCGTCGAGGCGGCGGGCGAGGACCTCGGCACCATGGCATCGGTCTCCGCCGACGCCGACAGGGTGGCGGCCCTGCTCGAGGGCAACTCCGCGGTCCGGATCGCCAACCGCAACGCGCCGGACCTCACGGTCATCGCGGGCACCGGCGCGGGGGTCACCGCGGCGATTGATGTGCTGGAGCGGGCGGATCTGTCGGTGCGGCGGATACCGGTGGCCTGTGGCTTCCATTCCCCTTGTGTGGCACCGGCCAGCGAGCGGCTGTCCGCCGAACTCGCGCGCGTGCCGATGCACCCGCCCAAGCTGCCTGTGTACTCCAACGTGACCGCCGCCCGCTATCCCCAGCAGCCGGCAGAGGTGCTCGCACTGCTGTCGCGGCACCTGGTCAGTCCGGTCAATTTCGTCGATCAGATCGGCGCGATGTACGAGGATGGCGCCCGGCTCTTCGTCGAGGTCGGTCCTCACGGCGTGCTGACCAAGCTGGTGGGGCGCATCCTCGGTGACCGCCCCCACCTGGCGCTGGCGTCCGATTCGCCACAGCGCGCGGGGCTCGTCCAGCTGCTGCATCTGCTCGGCCAGCTCACCGCGGCGGGTGCCGATCTGAGCCTGGCGCGACTCTTCGCCAACAGGAACGCTAAGTCCATCGATATCAACCGGTTGGTCGATGCGAGCCAAGGCCCCGCGCCGCGCCCGAGCACCTGGCTGGTGAACGGAGGCTACATCCGGCCGCGGGCCGAGCCGCGGGTGTCGAAGCGGCAGCCGCCACCCGGCACACTCGCTGCGTCGGTGGCGGCGACCAGCGCACCCGAGCAGCCTGCGCTCCCGCCGCCCGCCGCCCCTGCGCCGGCCGCGCCGCCGCCGGTCGTTGCTGCGGGACTCCCCGCGTCGTCCGATCAGGTGATGGCCCAGTACCTGCGCCTGAGCAACCAGTTTCTGGAGACCCAGACCCGGGTCATGCTCGCCTATCTGCAGGGGCGCGGGCATCGTGCCGCCGCTGCGCCTGGGGCAACCCTGCCCGTGGAGCCTACGGGTATCCTCGCGTCGGCTGCGGTGGCGACGCCCGTACGCCAGACGTCGGCGGTATTCGCGGACCGGGCGCCGACATCCACCGTCGCTCCGGCAAGCCCCCCTGCGCCGGAGCCACCCCAACCAGCTGCGGGCCTGGATGAAGGCGCCCTGCGCACGGTGCTGCTGGAACTGGTGGGCGAGCGTACCGGATATCCGCCGGAGATGCTGGACCTGAACCTGAACATCGAGGCCGACCTGGGGATCGACTCGATCAAGCGCACCGAGATCCTCGGGGCCTTCCGCAAGCGGCTGTTCCCCGACGGGGGGGACGCGACCGTGCGTGCGGTGGTGGAGCAGGCGGCCCGGGAGCGTACCCTGCGCGGTATCATCGATCGCTTCGCGACGCTGGCAGGTGCCGTAACGGCCCCGCCGACCCCGTCGGTGCAGCCTGCCGAGCCTCCCGGGGCCTTGGATGCAGACGCCCTGCGCACGGCGCTGCTCGAACTGGTCGGCGAGCGCACCGGGTATCCGCCGGAGATGCTGGATCTGGACCTGAACGTCGAGGCGGACCTGGGGATCGACTCGATCAAGCGCACCGAGATCCTCGGTGCCTTCCGCAAGCGGCTGTTCCCCGATGGGGGGGATGCGACGGTGCGCGCGGTGGTGGAGCAGGCGGTCCAGGAGCGCACCCTGCGCGGCATCATCGATCGCTTCGCGACGCTGGGCGGCGCCGTGCCGGCCCCGGCCCCGGCCGCGGCATCCAGTCCGGCGCCTGGCCGGTTGGGAGGGACCGCGGCCGTGTCGGCGCCGGCCGGGCCGCGGACCGCCCCCCCGGAGCTGCCGCGTTTCCTGATCGAGCCGGCCCCGCTGCCGCACAGCAGCGTGCCCTTCGGCTGCGACCGGGGGGCAACCTATCTGGTCACGGACGACGAAGAGGGGGTTGCGCAACGCCTCGTGGAGCGCCTGCGCGAGCATGGGGCGGCGCCGATCCTGCTGCGCCATGGTGCTGCCGGTGCCGGCGGGGACGGGGTACTGAGCCTCGACCTGACCGATTCGCACGCGGTGCAGGGGCTGCGCGAGTCGCTGCCGGCAGCGGCCGCGCTGGCGGGGATCTTCCATTGCCTGCCGCTGCGTCCGGCGCCCGCCTTCGATGAGCTGACCTTGGCCCAGTGGCTGCAAACGGTGCGCATCGGGACCAAGAGCCTGTTCAATCTGGCGATGGTCTTCGATCCGGAGCTGGGCGGGGATCGCGGGTGCGTCGTCGTGGCGGCGGTCAGGTTGGGCGGCGATCTCGGAATCGGCAACCCTGGTGCCGGCTTGCGTGTCGATCACGCCGGCCCCGGCGGCCTGTTGAAGACGCTGGTGAAGGAGTGGCCGTCCACCCATTGCCGGTGCGTGGACTTCGGCGAGACCGCGACCCCGGTTGAGATCGCGGAGCGCCTGCTCGTCGAAGCGGTCCCCGACGGCGGTCCGGTGGAGATCGGTTATCAGGCCGGCCGGCGTCTGTGTTTCCCTGCCCGCTATGCCCCACTCGGCAGCGGGACGCCGCGGATTCGTCTGGATGCCGGATCGGTGATTCTGATCACCGGCGGTGCCCGCGGCATCACCGCGGAGATCGCCCAGGAACTGGCGCGGCGCTATCGCCCGCGGCTGATCCTGTGCGGCAGTTCACCGCTGCCGGACAGCGAGGGGGACGATATCCGGGGGATCACCGACGCGCGCGCGCTCAAGGCCAGGCTTGCCGAGCGGTTGCGGCGCAGCGGGGCCGCGGTGCAACTGGCCCGGATCGAGTCCGAGTTTCGGCGCATCCAAAAGGCGCGCGAGATCCGCGCAAGTGTGGATGCCTGTCGCGCTGCCGGTGCCGAAGTTGAGTATCGTTCCGTGGATGTGCGCGACGAGGCGGCATTCGGGGGGCTCATCGATGGACTCTACGAACGCTTTGGGCGCATCGACGGCGTGGTCCACGGGGCAGGCATCGTCGAGGACAAGCGCATCGGCGACAAGACCGGTGAATCGTTCGACCGGGTGGTCGATACCAAGGTCGCGAGCAGCTTCGTGCTGAGTCGCAGCCTACGCCCGGAGACCCTCGCGTTCCTCGCGTTCTTCACCTCGGTCGCGGGCCGTTTCGGCAACCGTGGTCAGAGCGACTACGGCGCGGCCAACGAGATCCTGAGCAAGCTCGCCCTGGAGTTGGACCGCCGCTGGCCGTCGCGGGTGGTGGCCTTCAGTTGGGGTCCGTGGGACAAGACCGGCATGGTCTCGCCGGAGATCAAGCAGCAGTTCGCCCGCCTGGGAGTCGTGGCGGTGCCGCCACAGCTCGGCCGCGAGGGATTCGACTGGGAGCTGCGCTGCGGCTCCAAGGGCGATGCGGAGGTGGTCTGGGGCGATGGGCCCTGGCGCGATGAAGCAGCGGTGCACCCCGTGGCCGGCGATCCGACACCGTCCGAGACGGCGGCACAGTGAGCATGGAGCACTCCTCGCAACCCCCGGCCGGCGGGACCGGCCGGGAGGCCCTTCAGGAAGACATCGCGATCGTCGGGATGGACTGTATCTTCCCGGGCTCGGCCGATCGGCGTGCCTATTGGCAGAACATCGTCGGCGGCCGGGACCTGGTTGGATTGCCGCCGCCGGACTGGGGGGCCGATCTCTACTATGATCCGGAGTCGAGTGCCAACGACCGTATCTATACGAAGCAAGGCGGTTTCCTCGGCGACCTGGCACGCTTCGATCCACTGAAGTACGGTGTCGTGCCCAGCTCGATCGACGGTGGCGAGCCGGACCAATTCCTGGCGCTGGACCTGGTGCACCGGGCACTGGAGGATGCGGCTTTTTTCCAGGCGCCGCTGCCGGGTGATCGGGTCGAGATCGTGCTCGGTCGCGGCACCTATATCAACCGTGGTTTCACGACCGTGGTACAGCACGGGGTCGTGGTCGACCGGGTGCTCGATGTCCTGCGTACCCTGCATCCCGAGCACAGCGAGGAGGAACTCGCGGCGATCAAGGCGGAGCTGAAGGCCAACCTGCCGCCGTTCAATCCCGAGATGATCGCTGGACTGATCCCGAACCTGGTCACCGGCCGGGTCGCCAACCGGCTGAATGTTCAGGGAGTCAACTACATTATCGACGCGGCCTGCGCGTCGTCGCTGATCGCCACTGGTCGCGGGATGGACGACCTGCGGGCCGGTCGCTGTGATCTGGCGGTGGTCGGCGGCGTCCATGCATCGACGCCGCCGCCGATCTACCAGATCTTCTGCCAGCTCGGGGCGATATCGCGACGCGGTGAGATTCGCCCCTTCGACCGCGACGCCGACGGGACCCTGCTCGCGGAGGGCCTGGGGATACTGATCCTCAAGCGGCTCGGCGATGCCCGGCGTGCCGGCGATCGGATCTATGCGCTGTTGAAGTCGGTCGGTATCGCCAGCGACGGCCGGGCCATGGGGCTGCTTGCCCCGCGGCTCGAGGGCGAGACGCTGGCGCTGCGCCGCGCCTATGAGGCCGCCGACATCGATCCGCACAGCGTCGGACTGATCGAGGCCCACGGCACCGGGACCACGATCGGTGACGCGACCGAGGTGGCGGCGCTCAAAGCGGTCTTCGGATCACCCGAGTGCGGACGGCCCTGGTGCGCCCTGGGCACCGTGAAGTCGATGATCGGACACTGTCTGCCGGCGGCGGGGGCGGCCGCGATCATCAAGACCGCCCTGTCGCTGCACCACAAGACCCTGCCGCCGACCCTGCACTGCGAGCATCCGAATCCGGACCTCGCGCTCGACGGCTCTGCGTTCTACATCAGCGCCCAGACGCGGCCCTGGATTCATGGCGGCACCACCCCGCGGCGCGCCGGCGTCAACGCCTTCGGGTTCGGCGGAATCAACGCGCATCTGATCCTGGAGGAATACCAGGGGCCCGAATCCGTGACCGATCCGCTCGATTGGCCGCGGCCGACTGAGCTGCTGGTGGTCGCGGCCGCCTCGCGCGCGGAGCTTGCCGAGCGCGTGCGCGCCGAGGCCGCGGCGCTCGCTGCCGACGGAGACGGGTCGCTGTACGCCGAGGCCCGGCGGCTCTGTACCAGGCTCGGCGCACAGCCGTGGCGGCTCGCCGTGGTCGCTGCCGGTCGTGCCGAGGCCGCGGAGAAGCTGGAGCGCGCCGCCGCCAAGCTGGCCGACCCGGGCTGCGGGCGGATCAGATCCCGCGATGGGATCTATTTCTTCGCCGAGCCGTTTTATCCGGAGGGTAAGATCGCCTTCCTTTTTCCGGGCGAGGGCTCGCAGTACCGCAATATGTTGGCCGGGCTGTGCCTGCATTTCCCGTCGGCTCGTGCCTGGTTCGACCGCATCGACCGGGCGCTGCGCGATCATCCGCGCGGCCTGTTGCCGAGTGAGGTCATCTTTCCGCCGCCCGCCCCCGCGGGAGAAGGCGGCGACAGGATGGATGACGGTGCACTGTGGCGCATGGACATCGGCCCGGAGGCAGTCTTTGCGGCCAACCAGGCGATGTACAGCCTGCTCGAGGCCCTGGCAATTCGGCCGGCCGCCATGCTCGGGCACAGTACCGGCGAGTACTCGGCGCTGTACGCGGCCGGTGCCAACCGATACGACAACGAGCAGCGGCTGCTCGACGACATCCTGGCGCTCAATCTCCATTACGAGCAGCTTGAGCAGCGCGGGCTGGTGGCGCGGGGCCGCCTCATCGGCGTGGCGGGACTCGAGCCCGAAACGATCGCCGGGTTGGTGGCGGCGCGTGACGACCTGCACTGGGCGATGGACAATTGCCCACACCAGCAGGTCGTCTGCGCGTTGAACGACTCGGCGGCGGCCTGGTTGCGGGGACGACTGGATGATCTCGGGGGGATGTCCACCCCGTTGCCGTTCGATCGTGCCTACCATACCCCGGCGTTCCAACCCTTCTGTGATGGACTGGGCCTGTTCTTCGAGCGCCTGGACATCGCGACACCCAGTACGCCGATCTACTCCTGTCTGACCGCTGCACCGATGCCGGACGATCCGGCCGAGATCCGGCGCCTGGCGATCGGGCAGTGGGCGGGGCGCGTGCGTTTCCGTGAGAGCATCGAGCGCATGTATGCCGATGGGGTGCGTCTCTTCGTCGAGTGCGGACCCCGCAACAATCTCACGGCCTTCGTCGATGACGTGCTCAAGGGCAGACCACACCTGGCGTTGCCGAGCGACCTGGAGCATCAGCACGGCGTGACCCAGTTCCTGCATTTGTTGGCGCAGCTCGCGGCACAAGGCGTGCCGATGGACCTGGCGGTCCTGTACCCGCAGGAAGCGGCGGTCGCCGGCGAGAGGTCGGTCCGCCGCTCGGTTCCGATCAGGACCGGGTTGCAGCCGCTGCGTCTATCGCGCTCGGCCCGAGAGCGAGCGCCGGCCCGGCCCGCCCAGCCGCAAGCTGCTGCCGAGCCCGCCGCACTTGCCGAGCTGCGCGAAATGACCCGGCTTGCGGATCCGGCCACTGGGGTCGGGGTGGAGCATGGCGCGCTGCCCGCGGTGGCGGAGTCCGACGCGGGCGCCGCGGTCCTCGACACCTGGTTCGGCACCATGGGAAGCTTCCTGCGCTGCCAGCAGCGCATCATGGAGACCTACCTGGGGCAGAGCGGCGCCGCCGCCGATCTCGCGGACCAGCGCCCGCCCGACACGGCGTCCGCCTGGCCCATGCTCGGTCCCATCGAGGAGCTGGTGCCGGGGGTGCGTCTTTCCAGCCGGGTCAGGATCGATCTGGGCGAGAGCCTGTACCTCGCCGACCATACTATCGGCCGCGACATCTCGTCCGCTGATCCCGAGCTTGGCGCGCTGCCCGTGGTGCCCCTGACATTCAGCATGGAGCTGATGGCGGAGGCGGCTGCGGCCCTGATGCCCGGGCTGGTCGTGGTCGGAATGCGCGAGGTCCGGGCCTATCGGTGGATCGCTCTGGATCGCGGCGAGATCGAGCTCCTGCTGTATGCCGAGCCGATCCCCGGGGCGCAGGCGGTCCGTGTCACCCTGCGGCAACCGCCAGGTCCCGCCCGCGACCCGCGCCTGCCGCCGGTCACGATCATCGAAGGCGATATCCTGCTCGCCGCGGAGCGCCCGCTCCCCCCGGTCGCGGAGGCGCTGCCGTTGCGCGCCGAGCGTCCGTCGCGCTGGCGCCCGCAGGACGTCTACCGGGAGATCATGTTCCACGGCCCACGCCTGCGGGCGATCGCCTCGATGGATCTGTGGGGCGAGGATGGCAGCGAGGGCACCTTCCTGGGGCTGGACCACGGCCGTCTGTTCCGATCCACCGCGGCGCCGGTGCTCCAGACCGACGCCATTACCCTGGATGCGGCCGGGCAGCTCATCGGCATGTGGACGGCGGATCATCTCCCGCGGGGCTTTCACGTCTTTCCGTTCCGCATGGAGTCGCTGCAGATCTACGGACCCAATCTGGCACCCGGCGAGCGGGCACGTTGCCGGGCCAGGATCGCGCTGGTCGGCGATACCGAGGTGAGATCGGATATCGAGCTGATCCGCGCCGACGGCACCCTGCAGCAGCGCATCGGCGGCTGGTGGGACAAGCGTTTCGACCTGCCGACCCGCTTCTTCCGCCTGCGGTGTCAGCCGACCTCTCAATTGCTGGCCGAACCCAGACCAGATCTGCTCGGCGGTGAGGTCGGGGCGGCGCGGTTGAGCCTCGTGGTGCTCGACGACCTGCCTCACGAGATACTGACCTCCAGTGGCCAGATCTGGCTGCGCGTGCTTGCACATCTGGTGCTCGGGCGCAACGAGCGCTCCACCTGGCACGCGATGACCGATGCGGCCGTCCAGCGCCGCATCGAGTGGCTGCTCGGGCGGGTCTGCGCCAAGGATGCCGCGCGCGTCCTGATGGGTCGGCGCATGGCTGCGATGCCCGCTGCGGCGGATCTCGAGGTGGTCATCGGCGAGGACGGACACCCATTCGTTGCCCGGGACCCGTATGGGGTAGCGGGCGCGCCGCCGCATCTGTCCATCGCCCACGCCGCTCGCACCGCCGTGGCCCTCGCCGGCGAGGTCGATGCCTGTCTCGGTGTCGGCATCGACCTCGAGGGGGTCGAGTCCAAGCCCGATGGCTTTCTGGATACCGCGTTCTCCCCGGCAGAACGAGCGCTGATTTCATCACAGCGGCAACCGGAGCGCGTTATGATCACGTGCTGGTGTGCGAAGGAGGCGGTCGCGAAGGCGTTGCACCGGGGCCTGGGCAACCTGCTGCGGGACGTGGAGGTGCGCGCGATAGACACCGGGTCCGGGCGGGTGGAGGTTGATCTGCACGGCGAGCTGAAGGCCGAGCTGGAGCGGCGTGGCGCTGCCGCACCAAGGGTACTGACGCGCGACATGGATGCCTCGCGGGTGCTGGCGTTTGCTGTTCTGTTTGCGGGGGGTTAACGTTTCATCATGGTAGAGCAAGACGATTCACTGGAAGCGGGCGACGTGTTCGCGGCAATTCGTGCACTGATCGAAGACGTGGCAGAGGATTGGGACCCCGGCGAGATCGCCGCTGACACCCGGCTGGTCGACCTCGGGATGGAGTCCATCAGTCTCGTCTATCTCATCGCCGAACTGCAACAGCAGCTCGGGCTTGGGGACCGCTTGTTCAATCAGATGCGTACCGACGGCACGCTGCTGAAAGACATGAAGGTCGGCGATTTGGTGCAGTCGATCGAGGCGTTGCGCTAAATGCCCTCACCCCGGCCATCTCCCGGCGGGAGACGGGGATGAGGAGTGCGCTCCCGGCGCGATTTTCAGGGTTACGCGAGAGGAATAGCGATGTCTTCATGCAAATCCAGCAAAACGGTGCTCATCGGTGTCGACGGGGGGACCTTTGCCCTGCTCGATCCCCTGATGGGCGACGGACTCATGCCCAATCTGAGCAACCTGATCAAGCGTGGTGTGCGCGCTCCCTTGGTGTCGACGGCACATCCATTGACGCCGCCGGCGTGGACGACACTGATGACCGGCCGCACGCCGGGTAATCATGGCGTATACGACTTCATCAGGGTCAATTGCACCACCGATCCGCCGAGCTACACGCTCGCCAACGCATCGGACGTCAAGTGTGAGACCCTGTGGTCCATGGCGACACGTCAGGGGTGCAAGGTCACCTGTCTCAATTTCCCGATGATGTTTCCAGCCCCGCGGCTCGCAGGTGCCAATATCATCCCCGGCTATGTCCCCTGGAGCTATCTGGCGCGGGCGGTGTATCCACGGGATCTGTATGCGCGCATCCGGGAGCGACAGGGGTTCAACGCCAAAGAGCTGGCGACGGACTGGCAGCAGGAGCGCCAGGCCGTGCAGGGGCTTGCGGAGGACAACCTGGAGGACTGGGTGCAGTTCCACCTGGTACGCGAGCGGCGCTGGTTCGAAATCCTCAAGTTCCTGATGGAGGAAGAACCGGCCGAGTTAACCGCGGTGCTGTACGACGGAACGGATCGTATCCAGCACCTATGCTATCACCTGATCGACAAGCAGACCGCGGGCCGTTACGGGTCGCCGGCATCGCTGCGGGCGCGTGATCTGGCGTTGCAGTACTACCGCGAGCTCGATGGGTTTATCGGGGAGATGATCGCCGCCGCGGGGCCGGAAGCGACCATTGTGGTCGCTTCCGATCACGGCTTTACGCTCGCCGGCGACAGGATCTTCTACGCCAACACCTGGCTGGCCGAAAACGGTTACCTGCGCTGGCGTGATGACGCGCCCATCGACAGCGATTCCCGCGTCGCCCTGGATGAGAATACGGAGGTGGGTACCCTCTTCGACTGGTCGCAGACCAAGGCCTTTGCCTTCAGCTCCAGCAGCAACGCCATCCATATCCGCAAGGCGCGTGGACCCGGCGAGCCGGGAGTCACCGCCGAAGCGTATCCGCAATTCCGCGACGCCCTGGTGCGCCAGCTGCTCGAGGTCCGCGATCCGCAGACCGGAGAGCGCATGATCACCCGCGTCATGACCCGGGACGAGGTTTTTCCGGGGATCAGTGGTGAGCAGGCGCCGGATCTCACGATTGTGTTGGCGGATCTCGGATTCCTGTCCGTGCTGCGGGCCGACACGTCGATCAAGCCGCGTACGATGCCCTATGCCACCCATCATCCCGACGGCATCTTCATCGCCGCGGGGCCAGGCCTGCGGTGCAATGCCCGGGTCGAGCCGCTGTCGATCAACGACATCACGCCGATCCTGCTCTACAGCCTGGGATTGCCGCTCTCACCCGAGCTCGAGGGTAGAGTTCCGGAGTCGATCTACGAGTCGGGCCATTTCGATGCGCACCCGGTGCGCTTCGCGCAAGGGGAAGCGGCTGGGCGGGTCGACGCCCGGGGGGACCTGGAGACCCTGTCGCCGGAGGCCGAGGCACAGATCCGCGAGCGGTTGAAGGCGTTGGGTTATCTGTGATCCAACCATGCCTCGTGCGCGCATCAACGGCATTTCCGTCCATTACCAGCAGATCGGTCAAGGGCCGGACCTGGTCCTGGTGCACGGCCTGTTCTGTAACCTGGCGTTCTGGTACCTCACCGTTGCGCCGATGCTGGCCAAGCGTTTTCGGGTGACGGTGTATGACCTGCGTGGCCATGGTCACTCCGAGTGTATGCCAACCGGCTATCGGGCGATCGATCTTGCGGACGATCTCATCGCGCTGCTCGATCACCTCGGTATCGCTCGGGCGCACCTGGTCGGTCACAGTTTCGGCGGCGCCGTGACGCTGGCGTGTGCTGCGCGGCATCCGCATCGTGGTGCCACTCTGAGCCTCGTCGATGCCTGGGTGCCCTCGTTGCAGCAGATCGGGAAGTCGTTCTGGCAGGCCCAGCGGCGTCGACTTGCCGCGGCGGGTCTGGAGGAGTATGACCAACTGCCGCGCGTCGCATACGGATTCATTGAGGAGCTGATGGAGCATAGCGCGCGTGATGGGGCTGCCGCGCCGCTGATGAACCTGCTCGGGCCTCCAGACATCGCCGGTGATTCCCAGCGGCTGAGGAAGTGGCGTCAGCTGGTCGAGCAAACCAGCGCGACTTGCGAGCTGCCCGATGGGACGGGTCTCGGGAGAACGGAGATCGCGGCAGTTGCGATGCCCTCATTCGCGCTCTTCGGTCGACGCTCGAGGTTCCTGCCGACCCTCCTTGCGCTCGAGGCGCTGATGCCGTCCCTGACCAGCAAGACCATTGCCAATGCCGGCCATCTGTTTCCCCTGCTCCAACCCATGCTGTTGGTAGAGCATATCGACGGCTTTCTTGCCGACCACTAGACCCCCGGCCCAAGCGGGTGGCTCGGTCACGGAGATGGCGTGTGTTGATCAATCGTATCTTGACCGGCGATCAGTCTTTTCCAAATCAAACGTCGCGGGTGATTCCGCGTCCAATGGGGTCGGGTGGAACTGCCCGCGTCGCATTGAATGCAGAAGACGGCGTCGAGTCGATCTATCGCGCCTAGAGCCCACACGATGACTGAAGAGCAAATAGCGCAGGGCCGCTCGGGCGCGGGGGTTGGGTTGACCAGCGGTCATTTTCGGCAGCTCGCCAAGAACGGCGTAGGCGACTCCGATAACGCCTATGTCCATGGCATGACCTATTATGAGGGGCGTCTCTACTGCGGGATGACCCGTAACTCATTTAAGCTGCTGAAGCTCTTCCCGCCGATCGACCCGCCCGCGCTGGATCCCTGGCCGGTGGATGTTCCACCAAAGGTGCAGGATCTGGACATGCAGGGTCAGATCTGGCGCTGGACCCCGGGCGAGGACAAGTGGGAGCTGGCCTACCGCTCGCCAATGATCCCGGGTAAGCAGGGCGAGCCTGCACCGCGTGATCTGGGCTATCGGGGCATGACCGTGTTTCAGGGCGAATCCGATACCAAGCCCACGCTCTATGTCTCCACGATGTCCACGGTACTGCGGGGCTGCGCGGCGCATGTGCTGCGCTCCGAGGACGGACTGACCTTTGAGCCGGCCACGGAACCGGGGATCGGCAACGAGCGCATCTCGACCTTCCGCGAGCTCGTATCCTTCGACGGCTACCTCTATGCGCCGCCGGCGGGTGAGGGAATCCAGTTCAACTCGAACCGCACGGCCGTCCTGATGCGTTCGAAAGACCCCCAGCCGGGGCGGTGGGAGGTGGCTTGCGACCTGGGCTTCGGTGATCCCAACAACAACGGCATCTTCATGATGGCGAACGCCAATGGCCAGCTCTACGCCGGGACCTTCAACCATTTCGAGGGCTACCAGATCTGGACGACGCCGCCCTGCGGTGACGGTCCGCTGCAATGGCGCAAGGTGATTGACCGCGGCGCCCATCGCGGACCGCTGTCCGAGATCGCGATGGGCATGTGCGAGTTCAACGGTGCTCTGTACGTCGGCAGCTCGATCCAGAATGGCGGCTATGATCGTACGAACCTGGTCGGCCCGGGCGCCGGGGAGATTATCCGCATCTGGCCCGACGACAGTTGGGACCTGCTGGTGGGTATGCCGAGGGAGACACCCGATGGAATCAAGTATCCGTTATCGGGAATGGGACCGGGGTTTGACAACATCTTCTCCGGCTATACCTGGCGGATGTGCGTCCATGACGGGTGGATTTACGTTTCCACCTTCGACTGGAGCGTGTTCCTGCAATACGCCCACCGTCCCTCGCCCACCGCTCGGCGGTTGTTCAACGGAATCGGGTTCGAGCAGTTGGCCGAAGTCGGCGGCGGGTTCGATCTGTGGCGCACGAAGGATGGCGTGTCCTGGGTACCGGTCACGCTGAACGGCATGAACAACCCCTACAACTATGGAGGGAGAACTATGGTGTCGACCCCCGAGGGGCTGTGTCTGGGCACAGCCAATCCGTTCGGTGGACCAAGCCCCGCGCGTCTTGCCAGCGGTTGGATCTATCACGAGAATCCCGATGGCGGGACCGAGGTGTACCTCGGAAATGCCGGCCACGAGTCCTATACCGTGGCCGCGGCAGGCCCGGCGCCGGGAGCTGACGGCGATGTGCCGGAAACGAGCAGCTCACGGGTGGATTTCGCAATCACCGGTTGCACCGGCTATATCGGCAAGCACCTGTTGCCAAGGCTCTTGGAGAAAGGCTATCGCATCCGTGCGCTGGTATTGCCCGGCACGGAGGGTGCCCTGCCCGAGAACGCGCAGATCGAGGCGGTCGTCGGCGGACTGGATGATTGCGACGCGCTCGCGCGCTTGATCGACGGGGCACGGATCGTGCTGCATATGGCCGCGCGGCTGGCGGGCTCCTGCACGGTGCCCGAGCTGCGCAAGACCAATGTGCAGGGTACGCACGACCTCCTGCGCGCATGCCAGGGTTCGGCCACGCTGGAGCGTTTTGTCTATTTCAGCTCGGTTGCAGTCTACCAGAACCAGTTCAGCCCCAAGGACTGGCCGATCCATGAGTCTCACGCTCTGCGTGTCGATGGCGGGCATGATCTGGCCGATTACGGCATGTCCAAGATCGCAGGTGAGAACCTGGTCCGCTTCTACGCCAAACGCGGCGGCTACGACCACGTGATCCTGCGCTTTGCGCTGGTCTATGGAATCGGGGATCCGCTCTTCGACCGTATGGTGCGTACGGTGGCGCTAGGTCCGAGCTTCGGTCAGGGCCGTCAGGGTGAGCAGCAGCGCCAGTTCGTCCATGTTCGCGATGCCGTGGAGGCGATTCTGCGTGCCTGTTTCGAAGAACGTGCCAAGGACGGGAGCTTCAACGTGGCGGGTCCCGACGTGGTGACCTACCGCACCGTCGGGCGCGTGACGCGGATCGCGAGCGGTACGGCCACGGGCGCGGATAGGGTTCCCGATCAGACTCGGATATGGAGCCGCTATGTCCAGCAATACGACATTTCCAAGGGCAAGCGGGATCTGGGCTTCTATCCCAGCATCCCGATTTACGAGGGGTTGCGTGAGATCATCGAGACTGCCCAGGCCGACGGCGATCTGCCCGTACCAGGGTCCGCTCCGGGGCAGCTGGGATTTTTTGACCAGCCGGGGTAGGGCGAGCCGGCACCGACCCCTGCTGTGGCGCAGTCGCTCCTCGCACCCCATCGGTTGTGATGGGGCCGGATTTCAATAGATGCGGCTTAGCGTGTCCAGCCCGGGTCGACTCCGACCCCGCTGAGATGTGGGTCATGCCATGCCGAGGCGCCGTGTCGGCGTTATCACACCAGGGTCCCACGGGGCAAAATAACCTGCGCACAGCGACCTATTGGCGTGAGATCCGGCGTCTGTCCCGGGGCCGAGTGTGCGCGATGATGCGGTGCCCGGCGGCGAGCGCTGCTGACCACCGAATAGTGAAGTCAGTCACAGTCACGTGATCGCGTCGGTCCTAACGTAAGAGGTAGCCAACACCAGGTGCACGCTTCGGATGGGAGCGCCCGCCACGAGGGCTCACAGGCAATCCCCCACGACCCGGGACAAGCCCTCAGATAACGATATGCGTCGCCTTACCGTGTTGATCGGAGATCATCATGCACTACCTTCCTAGAGATACCGCCCGCCGATCGTCCGTCATCATCGGCCTCTGCCTCTTCGTTTGCGCACTGCTCCCCCACCATCTGCTTGCCGACGATTTTAACCTGTCGGTGACCAATGGCAGCGGCAGTGGGGCCTATCCGGCATCGTCGAAGCTCCACGTTTGGGCCGATCCGTACGGAGATGGCCTCGTCAGCGAATCGGGCGAGCCCTATGATGTCGGGTTGCCGATGCGCGTATTCGATCAGTGGACGGGCGATACGCAGTATTTGGCAGATCCCCTCTCCGCACACACCACACTCGTCATGCCGGACAGGGATGTGTCGATTAGCGCCGGGTATCGCGATGTGCCACGATGGGTGCCCCCACGCGTCTACAGCTTCTTTCCGGACCAAGGCGGCAACGGGGTTATTTTTCTGATACACGGAGGCAAAGGCGACGCCTTCGCAATGGTCGGCGATGCGGAAATACTGCGCTTCATCGACGATGCAAACAATCGCGGCTTCGCAGTCGTCGCGGTGAGCAGCTTTGACCGCGTAAACGTCTTATGGAATACAGAACTGGATGCGGAAAACAACATTGATCTTCAGCGGATTTCCGCCGTACGGCTTGACCTCATTCGACGCGGACTGCTGACGAGCGCTGAGCCGGTTTATCTGCTTGGCATTTCCCATGGCGGCATATTCGCTTCGCTCTTTAACGACGCCAACCAAGCCCACCTCGAATTTCCGGTCGCCGCGAGAGCCATTTACATCTCACCAGGCCATCCCCAACTTTTAGCGGAGAGCAATACACCAACCATGTTCGTGCTCGCCGAAAATGATAAGACTGACCACGGCCTCCCCGTCCAGCAGGCGTACAACGATCTTCTTACCCGGGGGATACCGACACAGTTCTGGCTCCACCGCGCCTCGCCGCTATATCCAGAGCGCTTCTGGCGTCTTGATGGCATCTCACGCGATGACTCGCGTGCGATCTATCAGGCGCTCAAAGATGCGGGCGTCTTGGATGCCGATGACTATGTCCTCGTTGATCCAGACGTCAGCCCGCTCGATGACGAAATCCCCGAAGCGTACCGGAGCTTTGAGACAGAGATCAATGATCAGTTGAAGGTCACCTACGCCGCGCACTGGTTCATGAGTGATCTCAACCGCCAGGTGCTGGATTTCTTCGCGGCGCCTTCGACCATTGTCGAATATGACCCCCGGATCGTGTCTTTTACGCCGGATAGCGGCACGCCTGGTTCCTTGGTGGAGATTAACGGAGTAGATCTGCTCGAGGTTTCGGGGGTCACGTTCAACGGCATCCCCGCCGTCTTCGAGTGGGTCTCAGCGGTCAGGATTGTCGCCGCGGTTCCCCCGGCAGTGTCGCCTGGCCCTATCGCGGTGCAGACCGGACGCGGGACGGCAACCAGTACGAGCGACTTTCAAGTGCCATTGCCGGTGATTACGGGGGTCAGTCCGAATTCAGGCACGGTGGGAGCCGTTGTGACGATTGAGGGGCAGGCGCTCTTCAATATCCAGTCGGTGCGCTTCAACGGCGTCCCCGTGGGCGCGTTCAGTGGTGATCTGCAACGATTGTTTGTCCAGGTCCCCCAAGGCGCGAGCACCGGCCCCATTGAGGTCACGAATCATTTAGGTACGACCAGGTCGCCGGAGGACTTTGTGGTTGCAGGCCCATCGGTGTCGGGCTTTAGCCCGGCTGCGGGCAAGGCGGGTGATGTGGTGACTGTTACGGGGGTCGCGTTCTATGACGTATCGGAAGTCGCTTTTGCCGGCGTGTCCGCCGAGATTCTGGGGAGTTCGCCGACCACGATTGTCGTCCGGGTTCCAGTGCAGGCAACGACAGGTCTCGTTACCGTCACTACCGCGAATGGAGTTGGCGCATCGACCAGTGAGTTTAGGGTGTACCCGCGACCCGAAATCCTGAGCTTCACGCCGACCTCAGGTTCCGTTGGGACCAGCGTCACGATCGATGGTTCGGGCTTCGAGGGGGCGACCCGCGTCTTGTTCGGGGCAACGTCGGCATCATTCGAAATCCGGTCGGACAAACAGATCGTCGCCCCCGTGCCGGCCGGCACAAAAACAAGTCGTATCTGGGTCATTGCGCCGGGGGGAACAGTGACAAGTGCTCGCTACTTCGTGCCGCTCTGACGTGAGGTGCGCTTGACTTTGGTGCTGTTGTCGCCGTGAACACTTAAAGTCCACGGCGGCAACGGGCTCCTGCTACCCCCAAGTAACCAGAGCGCCGCATCAGGCGCCGAATAGTGCCTGAAAGTGTGCTGTTTGGCCATTCGTCGGGCGATTTGCACCTGCCGCCGAAGCGCTTGGACAAGTGCTGGCGCGTCCGCGCGACGGTGCTTCCCGGCGCCGCGGGTGATCTGCCGCAAAGCCACCAGTTCAAAATCCTCGTCGGCACGCTGGATGATCGTGACGCGCTGAAGCGGCTGGGCGCCTATGAAAGAAATTTAGGATAAGCGCAAAATAGTATAGAATCCGGGCGGCCAGTTTTATCTACCAAACCAGCGAGGATCGGACATGCCCGTTTCAAGTTTGCGAGGGCAATGGATGCCGAACGTGGCGCAAGTGCCCGGAACAGTCGACCAGCGCCTGCAGTATGTGCGCGGCCTGATGCGAGACGGACGTTCCGATGAGGCACAGGCGGAGCTTTCGGAGATGCTGCAGCAGGATCCGAACAACAGCCGCCTTTTGGTGATGTTGGCAGTCAGTTATATGCGCCAGAATCTGCTGGAAGAGGCGACCGATTGTCTCGAAGAGGTCATGCGGAGCGATCCGAAGAACCGGATTGCCCCACTGATGGCGGGGACCGTAGGGCTGCGAGGCGGCAATCCAGACTATGCCGAGACCCATTTCCACAAGGCGCTGGAGATCGACCCGATTTCGGTCCCCGCGCTGATGGGTCTTGCTGCGCTGCATGAGCAGCAGAAACGCCCGGATGCAGCGATCGAGGTGCTGAACCGCGCGGTAGAGATCCAGCCGCAGTCGCCCGATGTGCGGCGGCGTATCGCCACGATATTGGCCCGGCAGGAGCAGCTTGACGAGGCCCGCGCCCAGCTGTCCTGCGCCCTGACCGCCAATCCGGGCGATCCGCGCACCACAGTGCAGCTTGCCCGCCTGTTGGTACGTACCGACAAGCCGGCCGAGGCGATCTCGGTCCTCTCCACGGCACTGGCGCACAATCCCGGCAACCAGCCACTGTTGAAGCGTCTGGGCGATCTAAAGTTTGCGCAGAAAGATTTTGCCGGTGCCGAAGCCGCCTATGGCGAGATCCTCAGCAAGGAAGAGGGGCGCAACCGCAACGCCAGTGCGCGACTCTCCATGGCGGCGGCGCTGATCGCCCAGAAGAAGCTGCCCGAGGCGCGTGCGCTGCTGAGCAGGGTGACCGGGCGCAACCTGCGGGGAAGGGCGCAGCGGCTCTACGGCGATGCGTTTGCCGCTGAAGGGAAGGTGGAGGATGCCGAGTGCAGCTATCGCGCCGCGTTGATGCATATGAGGGATGGCCAAGAAGCCTTGGCCCGCGTGGAATCTGCCAAGACTCGACTGAAATCGCCGGAGGGCATGGAAGCTCTAGCGCTATACATTAAGGAGTTCGACGCTTTGCGCGAAGCCAGGCGGGCCAATGCTGCGCGGCGCGCGGAACAGGGCCTGACCCCGGAGCGGATGCAGGCGCAGGCTGCGCGTCGCCAGCGCTGGGGCGCGTTGCGCCAGCGGATCGCGGCGGCGCGCGCCCGCGGGGGGGCTATCTCCGGTGGGAGTGAAGGCTTCGGCCGCGGTTGAGCTAAGGGCTGAGGGGGATCACTGTATGTCGGCGCCGCGACCTTTTTGCGCGACCAGATGAAAATGCTGGTGACCGGCCCTTCCGGTGCCGCGGGTCAGTATGTGCTGGAGGCCTTGATGCGGACCGACAACGCGGTCCGGGTCTTCGCGCTTCCCGACTCGATGCACCGAATCAACTATCGCGACCGGATCGAGATAGTGCCGGGCGACCTGGCGGATCTGCGTGCGCTGGACGAAGCGCTCGAAGGTGTGGATATCGTCTTTCACACCGCACTCATCAGCCCGCCGCCGAAGATCGACCCCGACCTGCTGGAGCATGTCAATGTCGGAGGTACCCGCAACCTGGTAGCGGCCTGCCGGGGCAAGGTCTCGCGGTTTGTGATGGTGTCGTCCAACAACGTCTATGTACCGCATCGCACTCCCGACCTGTGGCCGCTGACCGACGACGCCCCGCGCGAGGCCCATGGCAACCCTGCCCAGCAGGCACTGGGCGAGAGCCTGATCCGAGCTGAGGATAGCGTCTTTGAGGCGTCCGAGGTGGGCGCCTTTGACTATGTGATGCTGCGCCCCTCGATCATCTCCGGCCGTACCAGCCCGTTCGTGGACAACCTCGTCACCCAACTGATCCGCAATCCCGAAGCGGCCGAGGGTTTGCGGCGGATGTGGGACACGATGCAATGGACTCACGGCGCCGATATCGGCAGCGCGGCGCTGTTGGCGGCCGATCATCCCGACCTGTGCAACCGCTGCGCGCTGGTCGCCAGCGAAGAGCCCATCACTGCCTACGACGTACTGTCGCTGATGTGGGAGATTATGAACGTCGGCCGTGAGGACAACCCCTACGCCGAGGTCGCGTCGCGAAATAACGTTGGCTTGCGGAAATTCTACCCCGCACGGCTGCGCGCAGCGGGGTGGCGCCCGCGCATGACCGCCAAGGACTGCCTCCGCGAGGTGCTGGGTCGACTCGAATTCTATTACTCGACCGCGGCCAAGTTTCCGGTCGAATTACCGGTTGAATGACGGATGGCTGCAGTGTGTGCAACAGAGGGCGGGATGGAATGAAGGGGGTCATCTCCGATGCGGGCGGCGATCTGGGCGCGCGGCTTTGCGCTGCGCTCAGCGTGGCGCGCTGGGAGGTCAGCCGGCTGTCCGGCTGGGACGCGGCGGACGATGACGATGCCGCCCTGGCGGCGGCGCTTGCCGACGCGGATGCGCTGTTCCTGCTCGATATCCGCGAAGATCTGCCCGGCACGGTGAGCGCGGCGCGGGTACGTCGCCTGATGACGGCCGCAGGGCGAGTAGGGGTCAGGCGCGCCGTGCTGCTAAGCGACGCGGCGGTCTATGCGCCCGTGCTGGGTCGAGTTGTACCTGTGCGCGAGAATGACCCGCTGCACGCCGACGGCGATAGTCTACCTGAGGCGGCGCGCGTCGCGCTGGGGATGGAGCGGGCTTTTTTTGTCACCTTGGATGATAAGGTAGAGCGTGTAGTCCTAAGGGTGCCCATGCTGTATGAACGGACCGACCCCAAGGCGCTGACTGATCTACGTGCGGTCATGTTGGTGGGGGCCGCGGCGTGCCCGCAGACTCCGTTCCAGCGGCTCCACCCCGAAGACCTTTGCACCGCGCTCATTGCGGCGGCCCGTCGGCCCGATGTCCAAGGGCATATCTTCAACATTGCCGAGCCAACGGCGATCTCCCCTGAGGTACTGGTAGCGGAGCTTCAGCGACTGGGCCGTCTGCTGTCCGACCCCGGGGCGACGCAGGACCGCGTGCGCCCCCATTACCCCTTGGAGGCGCCGGTTCTGGCCACCGACAAGGCCGCCCGTTTACTGGATTTCCGCCCCCGCCACAGCACCTGGGTGGGTCTGGCCGAATGCGCGCAGGAGATCGTCTTCGCACTCCGGCGCATGGGACTTGTACCCGAAAACAAGCCGAAGCTACCCGCGGTGGTCAAGGCTCTGGAAAGTCGTTCCACACCGCTGGCGGGCAAAGTCTGTGTCGTCACTGGCGCAACGGCGGGCATTGGGCGGGAGCTGGCAGTGATCCTGTCGCGCTGTGGCGCCCACGTCATCGCCGTGGGCCGCAGGGAAGCGGCAGGCGTAGCGCTGATGCGGGAGCTCGAGGGGCGGCCGAGCTGCACGTCGGGCGAGTTTCTATCCGCCGACGTCTCAGAAATGGCCCAGGTTCGCAAGTTGGCCGACGACATTCTAGCCCGCCACTCCCGCGTCGATGTGCTGGTCAACAACGCGGGGGCACTCTTCGGCAACCGTCAGATGACGGTAGATGGGATAGAGGCCACCTTCGCGGTGAACTACCTGGCGCCGTTCTTGCTGACCACGCTCCTGCTGGAGGCCATCCCGGCGGACGGGCATATCGTGAATCTCAGCTCGGAGATTCACCGGCGTTCCGGGCTCGATTTCAGCGATCTCTTCTGTGCGCGCAACTACCAGCCGTTGGACGCCTATGGACGGGCAAAATTCGCGACTGTGATGTTCTCCAACAGCTTGGCCGAGCGGTTGGGGCCGCGGGGAGCACGCGTCGCCACTATCAGTCCGGGGATGGCACGCACCGAGATCCTCAACCGCCAGGGTTTAAGCGAGCGCCCGGAGCTGGCCGCGATGAACCGCGGCCGCAGCCGTATGATCTCCGCCGAGAAGGCCGCCACCCATGTGGCGGGTTTACTGCTGGAGCCCGGGCTAGCACCATTGACCGGCATCTACGTGGATCAAGACAAGCTGGTTCCGATCACCTTCGCCACCACCAATCGCCAGGCCCGCTCCCGTCTCTGGCAGGTCAGTGAGGCGCTGGTCGCGATGGTTTGAGCGCCACTCAATGCACGCGGCCGATGCGGTAGACTTGGCGGAATTCGTCCATCGCAGCCAGCGTGTTGGGGTTGTCCCACTGGATGAACTCTCCACTCAGCCATCGAGTTTCCTCCGCACAGAGCCACAGCAGGATCTGTGCCGCCAACTCCGGCGGGCGGCCCTGCATCGGCATAGCAGGCAGGGCGTTGCGATTCAGGACCTCCGCGATCTGCCCATAGAGCGGTGTATCGATCGGACCGGGGTTGAAGGCGTTGGCGGTGATGCCGGCACCCCTAAGCTCCAACGCCAGTGTCTGCACAATCTGGTTGAGCCCAGCCTTGGTCGCAGCATAGGCTCCGGTCTCGGGCTGAGGCCGGAACGTGGCTGGCGAGGAGAGGAACAAGAGGCGCCCGTCGTGGTGGGTCTGCATAACCGGGATGGTATGGCGCAGCAGATTCAATACGCCGGTGAGATTCGTTGCGCAAAGCCTGTGCCACGCCTCCGGAGGCGTTTCCCAGACCTTGGTGCCAATCGCCTCGGCTGAACCGGCGATGTTGATCAGCACATCTATCCGGCCCGCTACCCTGACTGCCTGGCGCACCAGCTCTGCGACCTGCGCATCCTCGGTCAGGTCGGCGGATATCGCCAAGCCCTTCGCCCCCTCAGCTCGGATCCCGTCGACAACGCCGGACAGCGCATCGCTGTCGCGTGCGGTTGCAATCACGGTGGCGCCCGCGCGTGCCATCAGCCGTGCTGCCCCCGCGCCGAATCCCTTGCTTGCCCCGGTCACCAGTACGACGCGCCCCGTCAGGAATGGTTTCATTTTCCGTCTCCCGGCAAAAACATCGTCGACCCATCCATCATGGTGCCCATGATGAGGCCCGGGCGCATCCCCTCCG
>CAYYAY010000035.1:0-58597 GCA_964470155.1 uncultured Lamprocystis sp.
ACCCGACCGGTTACCCGCCACGGCTCAACCGAAATCTGACATGAGAGACGTATATTCACGTCGCGTCGTCATACGAGATTACGGCCCCCGAATTTGCAGTTCGTGATAATCCAGACCTTGTCTGGATCGTGAAGGCTCGATTTTTCGATGGTGATGGCAATCCATTTAAAGGCGGCGCATTATTCGTCCAAGGTTTCCTGGTTGGTCCGAGCGGCGAATGGCACCGGTTCTATCTGCAGGATGACGGACTTTTCCCAGATGAGAAAGCCGACGACGGCGCTTATAGCGGGACTTTTAGCTTCCGCAGTGCCAAGGCGCAGAAGGGATTGTGGACCTATTATATCATCGCCCAGGATGTTAATAATGCGAGCCCGAATATGAAACCGCAGGAAGCAGCGCAAATAATTGGTGGGCTTGTAATAACACACCAGCTCACGATCTCCTTCACCGAGGATGAATGCCGTTTCGTCCCAGATGGCCACGTCATGGTTGTCTGAAGGGGCCAACCAGAACGGTGACCGTGGCCAGCAGGGCGACCAAACCGGAACCGTTTTCTCGTTCGTAGTGAGGGTGCGTCGTCAGGGCTTCCAGCCCTGACTGTTCCAGCCCCGACGCCGCCAGGCCAGGATGGCCCGACTAGGTACTCGGGGCATCCTGATCGAGCTGCTCAATACCCGTCTTCGCGATAATTGCAGTTCCCTTGTTCATCACAAGGACAATACTGCGTCGTGGTGTCGATCTGCGCATACGCATCGCCGACGGGAAAGCCGTTATCATCGAGATAGCCGTACTTCGGCGCGTTGAATCCGTAGGGGATGGGAGTCCCGTCGGGGTTTTGCGTTCCCGGCGGCGGCTGATAGTGCGCGACATACCCGATTTCCGGAACCATACCTCGTTTCTCGACGATGCGATCCGGTGTGACTGAGATCACCATGAGATCCAAGGACCAAGTGATTCGGGGAAGACGCGTATTTTGTCCTTTATTGTCGTTGCCTGGACCTTCCCCGTTCAAGGAAGCATCATTGCCTTGAACAACATCGACATGCTGGCGAACACTCTTCATCGCGCAGGCGACAGTGTCGTCGGATGTCGGGAAATGGGTCGCGACTGTCAAACGCGGCAATGGGTGGATTTGACTGAGGACGTATCCGAACGCGCCCTGGGGGCTATGGGAGCTGTTCTGGACCATTTGCATCTGCTGGACACTGCGGCTGTTCGGGTCGGGCAGTTCATGAGCATTCGTGTTCTTCATAGCCCAGACTTGCGCCGCCGCCCCCATCTCATGGATGAAGACGTCGACGCCTTTACCGTTGTTGCCGGCCTGATCAACACTGAGGTGCTCGGGTTTGGTGTCGCCCGTGTAGATCATCGTCAGGGTCTCACCACTCGGTGTAAGCCATTCCAGCTTGTAGCCGATGGAGCCTTTACGGGCGTGAATCACCGGAAAGTAGGTAATCTTCGCACCGGTCTCGCGGTTATGGTAGGCCAGGTTATCATCCGGGTCATAGCCCACCACCTTCAGTTCGACGGGAATCATGGCATAGGCGTCGTCAACCGGATCATTGTGGGCGGGGTTGCCGTCACCGACCGGGACCGGTTCGCACGGTAACCCCCAGCTTCGCTTGGTCGGAGGCTGATAGGACGTGTAACTGGTGGTCTGGAAGCTGAAACTCTCCGAATGCCACCGGCACGCCTCCCGCAGGTGCTTGCAGAACGCGTTGGTGCCGTCGTCGTAGAAAATTCCTGAGCCGGGCGGACTTTCAATTCCCGAAGGTCCGGGTCCCCAGACGAACAACGGTGACTTGCGGTCGGCCGAAGGGCCAAAGCAATAAATGTGGGTCAAGTCACTCATATGGTCACCGTGCAGATGGGTGAGAAACACCTTGTCCATCCGCCCGAAGCCCACGTTCATGTTGGTGTAGTTGGTACAGACGCCGGAGCCACAGTCGAAAACGAACTGATCTTTCGGCATCTGGGTATCGTGGTTCCAACCGACCTCGACAAAGATGCTCATCATCTGTTGTGCGTGTCGCTGATTTGGAGGGATCGATGACCCCATGAAGGTAATCCGCATCTCATTCTCAAGAAGCGGCTGGATCTGCGTGACCGTGTGAGGACTGAACGGATAGAACCGCGGCAGTTGGTCGAAGTAACGATACCGGCGCGCTTTTAGCGGATTACCCCAGTAGCACGGCGGCTTATCCTCGCAGTCCGACTGATCGCAAGCCGGGCAGGTATCGCCGCCCTGCATCTGGTCGGCAAGCAATTTTAGTGCGGTCCCCCCGAGAACCAAGCTGCTCAACGCCCATCCCGAGATCTTCAATGCGTCGCGTCTGGTCAACCCAACAGGGTCCGTGTGTTCTTGTTCGGTCATGAGTCTCACCTCATTTTCTCGATTACTGCCATGATTGCATGGGCCGGAGGCCGTGCGGGTTGACACCGGGTCTGCCGGATGGTGGACCGGCGGCAGGTACAGCCGGACGGCATCGTCCAGCATCAATCATGACTCCAGCAGCTGCGGGGGGCCGGGGCCTCGGTCACGGTTTCTGCCACGCAGCGCCGTAGACAAGCGTAGCGTAATCCACCAGCGTTCGCGTGGGATTCGGTGGTGCGCTTCGAACCGAACCCGGGTCAGCACTGCTCGGCATCAGGATGCATCGGCGGCCGGGCGAGACGCCGCGGCACGACATGGAGCGATTGAGGTGGATAATTCCGAAGGATCGCTGCCCCGCAACGGCCATAACGGCCGATGAGCGGGCAGGCCGTTCCGTCCAACGTCCATGCTGACTGAATAAGGACCCTACAGTGGCAAAGCCCTGGCTGGCGCCTGGCGGAATAACGCCGTCGCACCGCAACCTCAGCCCTATTCCCGCCGCAACGCCTCGATCGGATCGAGCCGCGCCGCCCGCCGTGCCGGGAAGTAGCCGAAGATGACGCCCACGGCGGCGGAGAACAGGAAGGCGGTGAGGACGATGCCGCCGTTGAAGACGAAGGGGACTTTGAGCATGTCGGCCAGTCCGATTGAAGCACCCAGGGCGAGCAGGATGCCGAGTACGCCGCCCAGGCTGGATAGGGCCACCGCTTCCACCAGGAACTGCATCAAGACTTCGCGCTCCAGTGCGCCGATGGCGAGTCGGATGCCGATTTCACGGGTGCGCTCGGTGACCGAGACCAGCATGATGTTCATGATGCCGATACCGCCGACCAGCAGGCTGACGGCGGCCACCGCGCTGAGCAGGGTGGTCAGCACCTGGGTGGTGCCGGTCAGCATGGTGGCGACCTCTTTCATGTCGCGCACGCTGAAGTTGTCCTGCTCGCCGGCGGCGACTTTGCGGCGCTCGCGCAGCAGACGTTCGATGTCGGTCTTGGCGCGCTCGGTGGATTCACCGTCGCGGATCGAGACCTGAATCAGGGTCACGTCCTGATTGCCGGCGATGCGCCGCTGGAAGGTGCGCAGCGGCATGACGACCAGATCGTCCTGATCGTGGCCCATGCTGCTCTGACCCTTGCCGGCGAGCAGCCCGATGACTTCGCAGGAGATCTGCTTCAGGCGCAGGTTGCTGCCGAGCGGGTCCTGCGTCCCGAACAACTCCTTGCGTACCGTGGCCCCGATGACGCAGGCCGCCCGTCCGCCGCTGAGTTCGCTTGCGCTGAAGAGTCGGCCGCGCTCCAGGGTCCAGTTGCGGACGTTGAAGAAGCGGTTGTCGGTGCCGTTCACCGAGGTGGCCCAGCTGGCGTTGCCGACAACGGCGGTGATGCTGTCGGTGGCGGAGGGCGCGAGTGACTTGATGGCCGGGATGTCCCGTTCCAGGGCGACCGTGTCGTCCAGGTCGAAGGCCGGGGCGCTGGAGGTTTGCCCCGGACCCATGTGCTGACCCTTGCGGATCATCAGCAGGTTGCTGCCCATGCTCTCGATCTGGGTGGCGACGGCGCGGGTGGCCCCGTTGCCCAGGGTGACCATCACGATGACCGAGGCGACCCCGATCACCACGCCCAGAATGGTCAGGAAGGAGCGCAGGACATTGCGGCGGATCTCGCGGAAGGCGAGCAGCAAGGCGTTCCACAGCATCAGACAGGTCCTCCCGCGCGGCCGTCGTCGGCCACCCGGCCGTCGCGAAAGTGAATGATCCGGTGCGCATAAGCGGCCATCTCCGCCTCGTGAGTCACCATCAGGACGGTGATGCCCTGGTCGCGGTTGAGGCCGACCAGCAGGTCCATGACCTCGTGGCTGCGGGCGGTGTCGAGGTTGCCGGTGGGCTCGTCCGCCAAGAGCAGGCTGGGTTCGGTGACGATGGCCCGCGCGATGGCGACCCGCTGCTGCTGGCCGCCCGAGAGTTCGCCCGGCGTATGCCCCTCCCAGCCGGTGAGCCCGACCTGGGCCAGGGCGGCGCGCGCCCGGGCATGACGCTCGGCCCGCGGGGCGCGCCGGTAGATCAGGGGCAGTTCCACGTTCTCCAGCGCCGAGGTCCGGTTGAGCAGATTGAAGCCCTGGAAGACGAAACCGAGATAGTGCCGACGCAGACGGGCGCGCTGATCGTGGCTCAGCGTCTCCACGGCCACCCCGCGAAACAGATAGGACCCGGCGCTTGGGGTGTCCAGACAGCCCAGAATGTTCATCGCGGTCGATTTGCCCGAGCCGCTCGGGCCCATCACGGCGACGAACTCGCCTGGGCTGATGCGCAAGTCGACCCCATCCAGTGCACGCATCGCCGCGGTGCCGGTGCCGTAGATTTTGGACACCTGGCGGAATTCGAGCAGCGGCTGGCCGGCCGGGTCGGGCCGTGCGGGCCTGGGCCAGGTCAGCAGGGCGTTTTTCACGGAGGCGCTCGCCGTGGTCATGGCTTCGCGGCCGTCCGTTCCACGTCCACGAGCAGCACGGTTCCGGGCTCCAGGGCACCGTCCAGCACCTCGGTTACGTTGCCGTCAGTCGCCCCGGTCTTGATGTCCAGTGGTGTCGGGGTGCCGTCCCGCAGGGTCCAGACGCGGGATCCCTGACCCGCCGCGGCGGCCCGCGGCAGGCGGCGCGCTTCCGGCGGGCGGCTGGGCAGCAGGATGCCGACCAGGCCGCGGTCCTCGCTTTTGGCCGGCCGCGGTTGCGGCGGGCTGAAGCGCAGGGCGGTGTTGGGCACCAGCACCACGTCCGACAAGGCCTTCACTACGATCTCGGCGGTGGCGGTCATGCCGGGGCGCAGCGACAGATCGGCGTTGTCCAGTGCGAGCAGGGCGGCATAGGTCACGACCCCGCCGACCGTCTCCGGGGCGAAGCGCACCTGGGTGATGGTCGCCGGGAAGCGCCGGTTGGGGTAGGCGTCGACAGTAAACTCGGCTTGCTGCCCCGCCGCCACCTGGCCCACATCGGCCTCGTCCACCGCCACGTTGAGCTCCATCTGTGTCAGATCCTCCGCCAGGGTGAAGAGCACCGGAGTCTGGAGCGAGGCGGCCACCGTCTGCCCCGGCTCCACCTGACGCTTGAGTACGGTGCCGTCGATGGGCGAGCGGATTTCGGTCTTCTCCAGGGTGCGGTGGTCGGCGTCGAGCTGGGCCTGCGCCTGCTCGACCTTGGCTTTGGCCACCGCCAGCGCGGCGACCGCGCGCTCGGCGGCGGCGGCGGCGGTGTCCAGTTCCTCCGCGGACGACATCCGCTTGGCGACCATGTCGCGCACGCGGCGCAGTTTACCGGTGGTCTCGGTGACGGTTGCCTGGGCCTCCCCCACCCCGGCTTCGGCCAGGGTCAGCGCGGCCCGTGATTGCCGGAATTTGGCCTGCGACTGGTCGGGGTCGAGCCGCGCCAGGATCTGTCCGGTGCGCACCCGGTCGTTGAAGTCCACCTCCACCCGATCGATGGTGCCGGAGACCTCGGTGCCCACTTCCACCTGGGTCACCGGCTGCAACTGCCCGGTCGCCGAGACCTTGACCGTCAGGTCGCCGCGCTCAACGGCCGCGGTGCGGAAACGGACTTGCTCCTGGGTGCCGTTCTGGAGCAGGGTGGCAGCGGCGCCGGCGGCGGCAAGCAGCGCGAGTCCGGCGAGCCAGAAGAGGATCCGGCGGCGGCGGGATGGTCGGCCGTCGGTCCCGATCCGGCGGGCGATCGCGGCGGCGGATTCCGGAGTGGTCATAGGTGATACAGGGTCCCAAGGGTGTCACGCGTGATGGTGCAGCTTGGGGGCGCGATGTACAAGCAACAGGCAGGAATTCAAGACTCATCATTGCCCCGCCGCACGCCGACACTTTTGGGAACCCAGATCTTGCCCAGGTCAATCGTCACAGTCTCGAAGGGCGCCACGGACACAGGTTCAGCCCCGGCGAAGCGGCCGATGTCCCGCCAGACGCCGGCATCCAGGGCGTAGGCTTCCAACGTACGCGCCCTTGGGTCGATCAACCAAGCGTAGGCAACGCCGAAGTGCGCGTAGATCGGCACTTTGACCTCGCGGTCGGTCGTTGCGGTGGACTTCGACAGGACCTTGCACACCCAATCCGGAACCACGGTGAAGCGGTGCCCCTCCGGCCAGTCGGGCATCCGTTCGCGCCGCCAGCCGGCCAGGTCCGGAACGTCAACCTCCGTGTTGTGGATGAAGTGCAACTCCGGCTCAGGGAAGATCCACCAGCCGGACGGGTCCTCGTCGTCTTCGTCGAAGTAGCGGCCCAGGATCCGGTCAAGGCGTGTCGCTGCCCGTATATGCCGGCTTACCGGGCGTGGGTGGGTGTAGAGTTGGCCGTTGAGGATTTCCCCCGTCACTCCTTCGGGTAGAGACTCCAACTGCTCGTACAGCGTTGGTTGTAGCTGCACGCGTGCGCTCATGTGGGTACTCCGCAGGAATGTGCTCCGCATAGTGTAGCGAGAAATGCGCCCCTCCAGGGTTTCGCCCTGAGCGTTGGGTGTGATCAGAACTGATGGGCCGGGCCTCTCGGTAGGATGGGCAGAGCGGGAGCGATGCCCATCCTCAAACGTCGCCGTGGCCGGATGGGCATCGCTCCCGCTCTGCCCATCCTACGTGCTGCGTCGCGGTGGCCGGATGGGCATCGCTCTCGCTCTGCCCATCCTACGTGTTGCGCCTGCTGGTGGACTGCGCTGCGTTTGTTCATTCGATGTCCCGTAGCCGGAACCGTGCTCAAGGCCCGCGGTCCTATCGCGGCGGGAAGGGGCTTTCAGGCCGCCATGGCCAGGCGCAGATCGGCCTGGGCGTCGCTGCCGGTCAGGCGCAGGTCATAGCGCTCCTGCAGGATCGCGAAGACCTTGGGCGTGATGAAGGCAGGCGGGTTGGGGCCCAGGGTGATGCCCTTGACGCCGAGGTGCAGCAGGGTCAGGAAGACCGCGATGGCCTTCTGCTCGAACCAACTGATGACCAGGGTCAGCGGCAGATCGTTGACACCGCAGTCGAAGGCCTTGGCCAGAGCCACGGCGACCGCGATCGCCCCATAGGCGTCATTGCATTGACCCATGTCCAGCAGCCGCGGCAGACCCAAGTGCTCGCCGTAGTCGTGGTCGCGGATGCGGTACTTGCCGCAGCCGAGCGTCAGGATGAATGAGTCGGGCGGGGTCGCCTGGGCATAGTCGCTGAAATAGTTGCGCCCCTTCTCCGCCCCGTCGCAGCCGCCGATGACGAAGAAATGGCTGATCTGACCCGCTTTCACGGCATCGACGATGGTCTGGGCGCGGTCCAGCAGCACGGTGCGGTGGAAGCCGATGGTGGACTCACCGACGACCTGTTCCTCACAGGGGGCGCCTTCCAGTGCGGCGGCGATGACCGCGGAGAAATCACCGTCGACCAGGCGCTGACCATTGGGTACGGCGGTGGTGCGGGTGGTGAAGAGCCGTCCGCGATAGCTTTCGGGCGGGATCAGGACACAGTTGGTCGTACCCAAGACCGGTCCCGGAAAGGCGGCGAATTCACGCTTCTGCTCCTGCCAGGCACCGCCGTAGTGACCGGCCAGGTTGGGGTGGCCGCCAAGTTTGGGGTACATATGGGCCGGCAGCATCTCACCATGGGTGTAGACGTTGACGGCGGTGCCCTCGACCTGCTGCAGCAGGTCCCACAGGTCCATCAGGTCATGCCCGGTGATCAGGATGCCGGGACCGGCCTGGGTACCCTCCTTGACCTTGATCGGGGCCGGCTTGCCGAAGTGCTCGAGATGGCCGGCGTCGAGCAGTTCCATCACCCGCAGATTCATCTCACCGCACTTCAGACAGAATTCCAGCAGGGCGTCGATATCGAAGTTGACATTGGTCATGGTCGCGAACAGCGCTTCCTCGATGAAGGCCGAGACCGCCTCGTCGCTTTTCCCCAGGCGCCGCGCGTGGTGGGCGTAGGCGGCCATGCCCTTGAGTCCGTAGAGCAGGGTCTCCTGGAGTGACTGGACATCCGCGTCCTTGCCGCAGGTGCCGGGTGAGTTGACGCAGGCGGTCTGCCGAAAGGTCTGTTCGCATTGGTTGCAGTGCATGGAATCTCTTCTATCGCTTCGGTTCAGGAACAGGTGCGCCGGCGGTCCGCGGAACAAACCGGGGATGACGGGTGACGCTGGGCCGACAGTATCCTGGGGTCCGGACCGGTGAGCCTTGACTCAGGTCAAGCGAGGCGGGGCCGCGAGCGCCCCTCGTGACACCGCTCCGCGGTGTCACGCAGGTCCGGGGCGCTCTGCGCCCCGTGCCGCAGAGCGGCGAACACATGGGTGACACCGCCGGAGCGGTGTCACCAACACCGCGGTGTAACACGCGGAGGCCATGGGGGGCTGAACGGTGACACCGGACCAACGAATCGTTGCGGTTTTACAAAGCTCGCGCACCGAAACGACGCAGTGCGAGCGAGTTCTCGCGGGTATCATCATCTCGACAACGACAACGACAACGACAACGTTGCTAACGGCATTTCCTGATGGAATTGTTTGACTTATTGCTGCATGGTTCCGTGGCGTGACCCGAGCAATCAGCGGCAATCACCGGGTTCCGCCCCCCGACACCCGCAGAATCACCCAATCCATCGCCCGGCTGGATAACACCCGTCGCAGGAATCCGAACAGATGGGTGGGGAAGGTCACGTAGTAACGGGGCCGCGGGCGGCGGCTCTCCAGGGCATGGATCAGCTTGTTCAAGACTGCCTCGGGCGGCAGGGTGAAGGGTTGGGCTGGACCTTCCTTGAGCAACCGGGTCTCGGCGCGGCGGTAGGCTTCCCGGTGCACGCTGTGCTCCGCGTCGATCCGGGCCTTGAATGCCCGGTGGGCGTTCTCGCGAAAGCGTGAGAGGATGGGGCCGGGTTCGATCAGTGCGACCTGAATGCCGCTCCCGGCCAATTCCAGACGCAAGGTGTCGGTCAACCCCTCCAGCGCGAACTTGCTGGCCACGTAGGCGCCGCGGTAGGGCAGGGGGATGAGTCCGAGGATGCTGCTGTTTTGGACGATGCGTCCGTGCCCCTGACGGCGCATGATGGGGATGACCCGGCAGGTCAGGTCATGCCAGCCGAGCAGATTGGTCTCCAACTGGGCGCGCAGGGCCGTCCGGGTCAGGTCCTCGACGGCGCCCGGCAGGCCGTAGGCGCCATTGTTGAACAGCGCGTCCAGGGTCCCGCCGGTGTGGGCCAGGGTTTGCGCCACCGCTTGCTCGATGGATTGCGGATCGTCTAGGTCGAGTTGGAGCGCCGTCAACCCCTCGTCGCGCAGTCGCGCCACGTCGGCGTCCCGGCGGGCGGAGGCGATGACGCGCCAGCCGCGACGGGCCAGTCCGTGAGCGCAGGTGTGACCGATGCCGCTGGAGCAACCGGTGATGAGCACCGAGCGGGGGGCGGTTTGACCGATTCCGGGCATGGATTTCTCGCTGTCGTAACGCACGCGGCGGCGCGGTGACACTCAAGCGCGCGGCCGGGTTGGATTTCCGCGCTCAAATCCCTATAAAGCGCACCCATTCGATAAGGTGATTTTAAGGAGTTCTCGATGCCGATCTACGAATATCGCTGCACGGCCTGCGGCCACGAACTGGAAAAGATGCAGAAGCTGGCCGACGCGCCACTGACCGACTGTCCGGCCTGCGGCCAGCCCGCCCTGAAAAAGCAGATTTCCGCCGCCGGTTTTCGGCTTAAGGGCAGCGGCTGGTATGAAACCGATTTCAAGCAGGGTGAGAAAAAAAAGAACCTTCACGGCGACACTGAAAAATCCGACGGCGGGGGCGCGGCGTCCAAGTCGGACACCACGAAGCCGGACACCACGAAGTCGAACACCGCCAAGCCGGCGGACAGCGGCAGCAAGCCGACACCGCCGCAGCCTGCCGCCAAGTCCGACGCGGTCTGACCTCAGGGCCATCCGTGTTTCCCGCGGTGTTCGTCGGTGCGGCAGCCCCCGCGCCGGGTCGGCAGCGGGCGGCGCACCTGCATGCCGTGCGGCATGTTGCAACTTGCGCTGCCGGTGAGGAGTCGGTATTCTGATCGGTTTTATCCGGGCGACTCCAGAGCGCTCTGGACGGTTATTTACGGATTCTGCAAACGGGGCGATCGGCTCATGCGCACGCATTACTGCGGGGAATTGAACAGCGGCCATGTCGGACAGACAGTGATTCTGTGCGGTTGGGCGCATCGGCGTCGCGACCACGGCGGGGTCATCTTCATCGATCTGCGCGATCGTGATGGTCTGGTCCAGGTGGTGCTCGATCCCGACCGGGCGGAGGTCTTCAAGCGCGCCGAGCAGGCCCGCAGCGAGTATGTCCTCAAGGTCGAGGGCCGGGTCCGGCCGCGTCCGCAGGGCACCATCAACCCCGATCTGCCCACCGGCGAGATCGAGGTCCTGGGCCTCGGACTCGAAATCCTCAACGCGTCCGAGACCCCGCCGATCCAGCTCGATGCCCATGTGGCCGACGCCTCGGAGGAAGTGCGCCTGCGCTACCGCTATCTCGACTTGCGCCGACCCGAGATGCAGGAGCGGCTGCGCACGCGCAGTCGGGTGACGCGCGTCCTGCGCGGTTACCTGGATGACCAGGGCTTTTTGGATATCGAAACCCCGATCCTCACCAAGTCCACCCCCGAGGGTGCCCGCGACTACCTGGTCCCCAGCCGGACCCACCCCGGCGAGTTCTTCGCCCTGCCGCAGTCGCCGCAATTGTTCAAGCAGTTGCTGATGATGTCGGGGATGGATCGCTATTATCAGGTCGCGCGCTGCTTCCGCGACGAGGATCTGCGCGCGGACCGTCAGCCCGAGTTCACCCAGCTCGATATCGAAGTCTCCTTCATGACCGAGGATGCGCTGATGAATCTCATGGAGGAGATGATCCGGCGGGTGTTCAACGAGGTTCTTGACACCGAGTTGCCCAACCCCTTCCCGCGGCTGCCCTACGCGGAGGCGATGAGCCGCTTCGGCTCCGACAAGCCGGATTTGCGGGTGCCCCTGGAATTGATCGACCTGGGCGACCTGATGGCCGGGGTCGACTTCAAGGTGTTTGCCGGTCCGGCGCAGGACCCGGCGGGCCGCGTGGTCGCGCTGCGCCTGCCCAAGGGCGGGGAGCTCACCCGCAAGGAAATCGACGAGTACACCAAGTTTGTCGGCATTTACGGCGCCAAAGGTCTGGCCTATATCAAGGTCAACGACTGGTCCGCCAAGGGCCGCGAGGGCTTGCAGTCGCCGATCGTCAAGAACCTGACCGACGCCGCGATCGACGGGATCATGGCCCGCACCGGCGCCCAGGACGGCGACCTGATCTTCTTCGGCGCCGACAAGGCGGCCGTGGTCAACGAGTCCATGGGCGCACTGCGCGTCCGGCTGGGCCATGACCGCGGCCTGCTGGAGGGGCAATGGCGCCCGTTGTGGGTGGTGGATTTCCCCATGTTCGAGCACGATGCCGCCAACCAGCGTTGGGCGGCCCTGCATCATCCGTTTACGGCCCCGAAGGAGGAGCAGCTCGATCTGCTGGAGACCGATCCCGGCGCCTGCCTCTCCCGCGCCTACGATATGGTCCTGAACGGCAGCGAAATCGGCGGCGGTTCCATCCGTATCCATCGCGATACGGTGCAGCGCCAGGTCTTCAAGCTCCTGAATATCAGCGAGACTCAGGCCGAGGATCGCTTCGGCTTCCTGCTCAAGGCGCTGCGCTTCGGCGCCCCGCCCCATGGCGGGATCGCCTTCGGTCTGGACCGGCTGGTGATGCTCATGACCGGGGCCGCCTCCATTCGCGATGTCATGGCCTTTCCCAAGACGCAGACCGCCGCCTGCCTGCTCACCAGCGCCCCTTCCCCGGTGGACGAGGCTCAACTCAAGGAGTTGGGTCTGCGGCTGCGGGCGCGGGTCGAAAGCGGGGTATGAGCAATGGCACTCGCGGACGACGTTCATGACCAACCGGCCGGTGCCGTCGCGTCCGGCTTGGCGCTGCACCTGAGTGCCGAAACAGCGACCACGCCGCAGGAGACCTGCACCATGACCCCGGCTGTCTACAAGCGTCCGCAGTCGGTGCTGGTGGTCATCTGTACGCGCGGCGGTGAGTTCCTGATGCTGCGCCGCACCCACCCCGGCCAGTTCTGGCAGTCGGTGACCGGCAGTCTGGCCCCGGGCGAGAGCCCCCGCTCCGCGGCCTTGCGCGAGGTGTGGGAAGAGACCGGACTGCGCGTCGGCTCTGCCCTGATCGATCTCAAACATTCGGTCTTGTTCCCGATCGTGCGCGCCTGGCGGGCGCGCTACGCACCCAACGTCTGCTTCAATCGGGAATATTGGTTCGCCCTGGTGCTGGAAACCCGCCGGATGATCCGGCTCAATCCGCTCGAACACCTGGAGTACCGCTGGCTGTCGGCCGAGCGGGCGGCGCGCCTGACCGGCTCATGGACGAATCGGAACGCCATCCGGGCCCTGGCGGCCTGCTGAGTGAGCGTTCCGGGACATCGGTGCTGAACACTGATGGCTGACCGCCCGGACATCGTGATCGCCGGCTTCCCCAAGGCCGGCACCACGGCGCTCGCGACCCTGCTCGCCGGGCACAGCCAGGTTGCGCTCATCGAGCCGAAGGAACCGCATCGCTTTTCCTGGGGGCTGGAGCCGGATCTCCCCGCGCGGGCGCGCGCCAATGCCCTGAGCGCCGCGGACTATGCGGCAGCCGTGGCGGCGGCGCGCCGCCGCGGGCGCCTGGTCATCGACGCCAGCACCAGCTATACCCATCCCGCCGTGATCGAAGGAACCGCCCGCCGTCTCAAAGAGGCTTGCCCGAACCTGCGCGTCATCCTCACGGTGCGCGACCCGCGCAAACGTCTGGTGTCGGACTGGCGCATGCGCCATGCCGAGGGCTGGGCCGAGTCGCGCCTGAGCGCCGAAGTCCGCCGCAATCTGACCGGTCTGTGCGCCGCGGTCGGGGCCGCGGACGATACGGACCTCATCGCGCGGCTGGCCGCGCGTCGCGATTGGATAGGACCGGACCGTCCCGCCGGCCGGGGGACCATCACCGTGGTTGCCGGCGGCTTCTATGACCCACTGATCGGGGTCTATCGCCAGACCTTCGGGGACGCCTTGCTGGTCATCCCCCAGGAAGCCCTGCGCCGTCAACCCGCACAGGTGCTGGCGCGCTGTTTCGCCCATCTGGGGCTCGAGCCGGAACGCGTGTCCGACGCGGATGGTGAGTTCAATGTCGGTGATCACCGGGTCGAGACCGGGCTCTCGCGGTTGCTGCGCCGCACCGGTGTCGCCTGGGCCGCCCGCACCCTGTTGCCGCACGCGCTGGTCGCCCGCGTCCGGCACGGACTCACCCGCGCCCCCGAGCCCGGCATCGACGACCTGGCCGGCAGTCCGGAGGCTGTCGTGGTCGAGCGGCTCTACGCGCTGCTCAGTGCGCAGACCGCGACCCGCATGGCGGACGAATTCGGGGTGCGTTGGGGCCTTGGGAGCTCAGGAACCACTCACTGACAAGCGACACGAGCGGGAAACGGTCAGTCGGCTTGGTTGAGTCCTGAAATTTAGTGTACGCTTGGACTACCCTAAGAGCGCGCTAGACTCGGCGGTCCGGAACCTATACTGAGCCTTTCGAAATGGCCGTTGGGCAACTCACCTGCCGGGTCATCCGGGTACTGGGGCTACCTGGTCGCCTTGGCGTGACCAATTGCCGGATTTAGGTGCATCGATCAGGGATGCCGCCATGACCGACACGCGACCGACCGTCCTGATCATCGATGACAGCCCCGAAGACCGCGAGATCTTGCAACTGTATCTCGGGGACCAGTTCGCGGTTCTGACCGCCGACAGCGGGGCGCGTGGGCTCGCCCTGATCGCGGAGGGACCGCCGGACTGCGTGCTGCTGGATTATGTGCTGCCCGACATGACGGCGCTGGAAGTCCTCGCCGAGTGGGACCGCGCGCCGGTGGACGCCACTGCGGTCATCGTCCTCACCGGCCACGCCGAGGTCGGTCTCGCCGTCGAGTGCATGAAGCTGGGTGCCCACGACTTCCTCAGCAAAGGGCGCTTTGGCGCGGAGGGGCTGCGCCGCGCGGTGACCCATGGAATCGAGACGGTCGGGCTGCGCCGTCAACTGACACGCGATCTGGACGCGATGACGCGCCTGCACCGGCTCGGCACCCTGTTCGTGCAGGCCGACAACCTGGCGCCGGTGTTGACCGAGATCGTGGACGCGGCCATCGCGATCGGCGACGCCGATTTCGGCAACATCCAACTGCTCGACCCGGCCAGCGGCGATCTGCGGATCGTCGCGCAGCGCGGTTTTCCGCCCGAGTGGCTCGACTTCTGGAATCGGGTCACCGTGGGTCATGGCTGTTGCGGTGCGGCCCTGGAGCGCAGGGAGCGGATCATTGTCGAGGACGTCGAGCACAGCCCGATCTTCGTCGGCACCCCGGCCCTCGACATCCAGCGCGCGGCCGGCGTGCGCGCGGTGCAGTCGACACCCCTGATCACCCGCTCCGGCACGCCGGTGGGGATGTTCTCGACGCATTGGCGCACACCGCACCGGCCCGACGAGCGCGCGCAACGTCTGCTCGACCTGCTCGCCCGCCAGACCGCGGACATCATCGAACGGATGCAGCTGGAGGAGTCCCTGCATCGGAGTCATACCACCCTGCAGGCCGCCTTGGAGGCGATGACAGATGGCGTCTTCATCTCCGACACGCAAGGCCGATTCATCCATTTTAACCAGGCCTTTGCCCGCTTCCACCGGTTTCCCGACAAGGATGCCTGTGCCAGGACCCTGGCCGAACATCCGGCCTTAGTGGACGTCTTCTTCCCGGATGGGACCCCGGTGCCGTTGGAGCAGTGGGCGGTCCCGCGCGCACTGCGCGGCGAGACGGTCACCGCGGCCGAATACGGCCTGCGCCGCAAGGACACCGGTGAGACCTGGACCGGCAGCTACAACTTTGCCCCCATCGGCGCCGCGGACGGTTCCATCATCGGGTCGGTGGTCACCTGCCGGGATGTCACCCAGGAGAAGGCGCTCCATCAGGCCCTGGCACGATCCGAGGAACGGTTCCGGGTCGCCCAAGACCTGTCCCCGGACGGATTCACCATCCTGCGCCCCCTGCGCGACGCCGACGGCGGCGTGAGCGATTTCACCTGGGTCTATGAGAATCCCGCGATCATCCGGGTGACCGGATACGACCTCGAGACCATCGGCGGCCGGAGCCTGCTGGAGCTCTTCCCGGCCCATCGCGGTACAGATATTTTCGAGGCCTATCGGACGGTCGCCGAAACGGGAGTTCCTCGGGTCTTGGAGACGAGTTACCAGGGAGAGACGATCGCGACCCGCATCTGGTTGCGGCTGGTGATCGTCCCGATGAGAGAGGAGATCGCCATCCTGGCCCAGGACATCACTGAGCGCAAGCAGATCACCGAGCGATTGCAGCGCAGCGAAGAACGCCTCCGGCATGCCATGGAGGCGACCCGCGACGGCATCTGGGACTGGCACCTGCCCTCGGGCGCGGTCGATTACAGCCCGGGTTATGCCCGAATGCTGGGGTATGCGCCGGATGACCTGCGCCCCGATATCGGTACCGGGATCGATTTGATCCATCCCGAGGAGCGTGAGCGGATCGTCGCCCAGGCCCAACGGCTGCTACAGGACCCTGGCGGGTTTGAATTTGAATTTCGGGTGCGCACCAAGACCGGTGACTATCGCTGGGTCTTGAGCCGCGGCAAGGTGGTGGAGCGCGACGGCACCGGCGCTCCGGTGCGGGCGGTCGGGACCCACGTCGACATCACCGAACGCAAGCAGATGGAATTGATGCTGCGCCGCTACCAGCAGATCGTCGACACCGCGGGCGAGAAACTCCTCTTCATCGACCGGGATCTGCGCATCGGCATGGCCAATCCGGCCTATGCGCGAACCTTCCAGCGAACCCCGGCGGAACTGGTGGGGCGGCGGATCGAGGAGCTGTTGACGCCCGACGCCTATGCCAACGTCACCGCACACCTGGAATTGGTCCTGGCCGGCCAGCCGCAGCGCTTCACCCAGGAGAACCCGTATCCCGAGTCTTCGATCCGCTTTCAGGAAGTCATCCAGGAGCCCTTCTCGGTGGATGGCGAGGTCCAGGGTTTCGTGGTGAGTCTCCACGATGTCACCGCCTTGCACGAGGCACAGCGGATGCTGGAGGCGGAGCGCAGGCAACTGGAAGAGCGGGTGGTCGCGCGCACCGCCGAGCTGCGAGCCTCAGAGGCGCACATGCACCAGCTCGCCGAGCGGTTGCAACTGGCCACCGAGGCGGGTGGCATCGGGGTGTGGGAGTGGGAGATCGACACGGGACGGGTGGTCTGGGATGAGCAACTCTATCGTCTCTACGGGGTCGAACCCGCGCGCTTTGAGCCGGCCTACGAGGACTGGAAGGACAGCCTCCTGCATCCCGATGACGTTGCGGCCGTCGAAACCAGTCTCGCGCGTGTGTTTCAGTTCAACGAACCCTTCGATCAGGAGTTCCGAATCCACTGGCCCGACGGCTCGCTTCACTGGATCGCCTCGCTGGGTAAGGTCATCCGGGACGGCCATGGAGCGTCCCAGCGGATGGTCGGCGTCAACTGGGACCTGACCGATCGCAAGATCGCCGAGGCCGCGTTGAGGGCCAGCGAGGCGCGCGTCCGGGCCATTATCGACAGCTCGCCGGTGCCAACGTCAATCTCCGAAGAGAGCGGTTCTATCCGGTATCTGAATGCGGCCTTTGTCCAGGCCTTCGGCTATACGCTCGCGGACATTCCGACCATGACCGACTGGCAGCGCCTGGCCTTCCCCGACCCTGACGAGCGGGAACGGCTCGTGCGGCTGAGCCGGGAACGGCTGTCCCAGGTCGCGCGCGAGGGCGAGTCCAGCGCGCCCATGGAGATTGGGGTCCACTGCAAAGACGGCTCGGTGCGCACCGTGATGGTCCGGTTCACCCCCCTGAAAGACGGGGAGCGGCTGAACACCCTCTACGACGTCTCTGACCTCAAACGCGCCCAGACCCAGGCCGAGCAGGCCTCTCAGGTCAAGAGCGAGTTTCTGGCGCACATGAGCCACGAGATCCGCACCCCGATGAACGGCATTCTGGGCCTGGCTGAATTGGCGTTGCAGCGCCCCGTGGAGCCGCGGGTGCGTGACTACCTGGACAACCTGCAACAGGCCGCCCGGACCCTGTTGGGAATCCTCAACGACATCCTCGACCAGTCCAAGCTGGAGGCGGGTCAACTGTCCCTGGACCACCGGGCCTTCGACCCGGCGACCCTGCTGGAGCACCTGCGTTCTCTGTTCGCAGTGGTGGCCATGACCCAGGGGGTGGAGCTGGTGATCACGACCGCCCCCGCGGTGCCGCGCGCCCTCTGGGGCGATCCGCTGCGCCTGGAGCAGATCCTCACCAATCTGCTGAGCAATGCGCTGAAGTTCACCGCGCGGGGCCAGGTGCGGCTGGAGGTCGGCACGCTGGAGCCGGTCGGTACGCACGCGCGGCTCCGCGTTTGCGTCGCGGACACCGGGATCGGGATGGACGCGGCCACGCGGGCGCACGTGTTCGCCCCCTTCACCCAGGGCGATGCCTCGATCGCGCGGCGCTTCGGCGGCACCGGTCTCGGTCTCTCCATCAGCCGCCGTCTGGTGGAACTGATGGGGGGCAGGCTGACGGTCACGAGTGAGCCCGGGGTCGGCAGTACCTTCATCCTGGAGGTCCGCCTGGAGGTGGCGCCGGCCGACGCGCTTCCGGCGGCGACCGCCCCCGCGCCCGCGCGCCTCCCCACCTGGACGGGGACGCGGGTCCTGGTGGCCGAGGACCAGCCCCTCAACCAGCGGGTCATCGGCGACATGCTGCGCCTGCTGGGCGTGGAGGTCACCCTGGCCAACCATGGGGGCGAGGCCCTGGAGCGCCTGGCCGCGGGGTCCTTCGACGCGGTGCTGATGGATATCCAGATGCCGGTGATGGACGGGCTCACGGCCACCCGGCACATTCGGGAGCACCCGGCCTGGGCGGGGCTACCGGTGATCGCACTCACCGCCGGGGTGACCGCGCCCGAACGGGAGCGCATCCGCGCCAACGGGCTCTCCGACCTGCTGCCCAAGCCGGTGACACTCGATGCCCTGCGGGCGACGCTCGGCCGCTGGCTCCCCGCCGCGGCGACGCGGGACGCGCCAGCCCACCCTCCGGCTGCGTCCGTGGCACCGGACGCTGTGCCCGCGCTCCCCGGATTCGACCTGAGCCGGCTGCGGCAAATCGCGGCGGATGGGGAGACGGTGCGCAGCTTCCTGCAGCAGTTCGCCGACACCGTCCGGGGCGATGTCGACGCCATCGCTGCCGCCCTGGAAGCCGCTGATCCGGCCGCGGCCGGGGTGCTCGCCCATCGCCTCAAGGGGGTGGCGGGCACCGTTGGGGCCAATGCCCTGCAGGACGCGGCCGTGCGCCTGGAAGCGGCGCTGGGCACGGACGCTACCCACCTGGCCGAGGCGCTGGCACGTCTGCGCCAGACCCATGGTGAGGCCCTGGAGCAGATCGCCGCGCTGCCCGCCCCGCCGGCGGTCGACGAGGCGCCGCTCCCCACGACCCTCCCCGCCGCGGCCCGCCCCTTGGTGACCGAGATCCATACCCGGCTGGTCAGCGGCTTACTGCCCCCGCGCGCCCTGGTGGCGGAGCTTCAAGCGGTGCTGCCCGCGGCGGATCAGGCCCTGATCCAGACTTTGCGCTACCTTCTCGATCGCGTCGACTATCGGGCGGCGTGCCACCTGCTGGCCCCCTTCGTAGCGGGCGCCTCCACACCACCGGCCGAGACCTGACCATGTTGGATGACCGCCCTGTCCTGCTGATCGTCGATGATGAGCCGCTGTCGCTGACGCTGCTGGCGCAGGGGCTGGACGCGGACTACCAGCTCAAGGCCGCGACCAATGGACCGGACGCCCTGGCGCTGGCGCGTCGCCCGCCCCATCCGGAGGTGATCCTGCTCGATGTCAGGATGCCGGACATGGACGGCTATGCGGTCTGTACGGCGCTTAAGGCCGATCCCCGCACGGCAGACGTCCCGGTCATCTTTGTCACCGCCACCGCCGATACCGCGAGTGAATCCCAGGCGTTGGCGCACGGGGCGGTGGATTTTATCCACAAACCGATCGATCTGACCGTGGTCGCGCTGCGGGTGGGGTTGCACGTGCGGATGCGCCAACGCGAGCGGGCCCTGCGGGAGAGCATGCAGCAGTTGGAAATCGCCCTGGAGGCCGGTGCCATGGGCCTCTGGGACTACGACCTCGCGGCCGGAACGGTGACCTGGTCGGAGCGGCACGCCGGCTTGCTGGGGCTTGCACCCACCCAGCGGACCGCGACACTGCGCGCGGTGCGCGACGCCATTCATCCCCGGGATCGTCGTGTTTGCCTGGCCAGTCTGCGGCGCGCGGTGCGGGAGGGGGTGGCCTTCGATCAGGTCTATCGGGTCGTCTGGCCTGATGGAACCCGGCATTGGCTCCATTCACTCGGCCAGTTGACCCGCGATTCGGACGGCGTCTCCCGTCGCCTGATCGGCACGAGCCGGGATATCTCGGCCCTCAAGGCGCACCAGCACCAGCTCGAACAGATGGCGCATCACGATGCCCTGACCGGGTTGGCGAACCGGTCCCTGCTGAGCAACCGCCTGCGTGACGCCTTGGTGCGCGCCCGGCGCGACGGCCAACGGCTGGCGGTCGTGTATCTCGACCTGGACGGGTTCAAAGCCATCAATGACACGCATGGACACGCCGTCGGCGATCACCTGTTACAGGTCTTGGCGCAGCGGATGCAGCGCAATCTGCGCGCGGTCGATACCCTGGCGCGCCTGGGTGGCGACGAGTTTGCCGCCGTGCTGGTGGATGTGAACGACGCCGATGACTGCATGACGCTGAGCAGGCGCCTGCTTGCCACCGCCCTGGCGCCGGTGCGCCTGGGCACGCTCAAGCTGCAGGTGACTGCCAGCCTGGGGATGGCCCTCTATCCGCAGGCCGGCGAGGTGGATGGCGATCAATTGCTGCGCCGGGCCGATCAAGCCATGTATCGGGCGAAGCAGGCGGGCAAGAACCGTTGCATCCTGTGGTCCGACGCGGCCCGCGCGGAGACTTCCGATGAGTGATGAGCGCCCCGTCGTGTTGGCAGTGGACGATGACCCGGTCAGCCTGAACGTGCTGATCCAGGTGCTGGACGCGGACTACCAGCTCAAGGCGGCCCTCAATGGCCCGGACGCCTTGGCGCTGGCCCGGCAAGCGCCGCTCCCGGCGGTCATCCTGCTGGATGTGGTGATGCCGGACATGGATGGCTATGCGGTCGGCGCGGCGCTCAAGACCGATCCCCTGACGGCAGACATCCCCGTCCTCTTCATCACCGCGCGCGCCGACGACGCGAGCGAGACCCGGGCGCTCGCGGCGGGCGCGGCCGATTTTCTGCACAAGCCCGTCAACCCGGACGTGGTGCGCGCGCGTGTGCGTCTGCACCACGAGCTGACCCGGCATCGCCACCGTCTCGAGGCGCTGGTGCGCACGCGCACCCTGGAAGTCCACCGCCAGGCGCAGTTGTTGCAGTTGTCGTTCGACGCGATCGTCCTCTGGCGCCTGGGCGGCGGCGCCGAACTGTGGAACCGCGGCGCGCAAGAGACCTACGGCTTCGCGGCGGACGAGGCCGCCGGGTGTGCCGTGCACGCGCTGCTGCACACCGTCTTCCCGGTGCCCTGGGCCGAGATCGAGGCCCAACTGCTCAGGACCGGACGCTGGGAAGGCGAACTGCGTCAGCGCACCAAGGACGGTCGCACCATTATCGTCTCAGCACGTCAACGACTCGTCCGCGGCCCCGACGGCGTCGCACGCGTGTTCGAGACCGACCGCGACGTGACCGACCAGCGCCAGGCGGAGGAAGCGGCGCGCGAGCACCTGGAAGAGGCCTCCCGACTACAGCGCCTGCAGATTGCCGAAGCACTGGCCACCCAACTGGCCCACGAGCTCAACCAGCCCCTGGGCGCCATCGCCGCCTATGCCGAGGTGGGCCGGCAATTGCTGGGAAGACCGACGCCTGACCCGGTCACCCTCGCCGACACCCTGGAGCGCATCGGCCGGCAGGCCCTGCGGGCCGGCGACATCATCCACCACCTGCGTCGCCTGGTCAGCCGGGGACGCGTCGACCCTGTGCCCATGGACCTGAACGCAACGGCGCGCAGCGCCTGCGACCTGATGGCGTCGACCGCGCGTCGCGACGGCATTCGCCTGGAGGTGGAGTCGAACCGCACGCTGCCGTCGGTCCTGGGGGTCAAGGTGCAGGTGGAGCAGGTGCTGCTCAACCTGCTGCGCAACGCCTGCGACGCCATCGCGGCGGCCGGCATGGACGACGGCCTGGTCATGGTGTGCACCGCGCTGTCGGACAACGCGGTCCGGGTGACCGTCAGCGACACCGGCCCGGGCATCGATGCCGACACGGCCGCCAGGCTGTTCGCGCCGCTGGCCAGCCGCAAGGCCGATGGCCTCGGGATGGGCCTGCGGATCAGCCGCGGCTTGATCGAGGCCCAAGGCGGGCGTCTCTGGGCTGAGCCCAAGACCCCCGGCGGCGTGTTTCACTTCGAACTGCCGTTGGCGCCATGAGCACGGCTGACCGCAGCACCCCCACCGTGTTTCTGGTGGACGACGACGCACAAGAAAACGGCGGGCTATACCGTCGCCCCGTAACCGGCCGAGGCGGTGGCGGGGGCGCGTGCCGCCCTCGCACAGTACCTTCATCCGGACTGCACCTAAGGCGATTCCCAGGAATGAACATCCCGATTGCGCATGCCTGCAAGATGCGTAGGGCGATAAGGGTGCCTGCAGGGGCGACTTAAGTCGCCCCTACACGTCGGCATATCAGAGCAAATCCGGCGTGGCCGGTGCCGTCGGCGAGGTGGGCACCAGCCCGATCTCGTCGCCGTCGTGGAGCTTGGTGAAGCGCTCGGTGAACTGCTTGTTCACGGTCACCCGCACCCGTTCCGGGGTGAAGAGTACCGCGGCGCCTTGCTTGCGCGCCCCCAACCACTTGAGCAGATCGTCCACGTCCGCTACCGCGGCCGGTACGATCACCTGATCGGACTCCTTGCGCAGCTTTCTTGCCAGCCAGGAGAAGTAGAGCAGCCGCACCCGCTTGTCCCCCTGAGCCGGTTCCTTGCGCTGGTAGCCGATGTGCTCCAGCCGCGCCAGATAGTCCGCCCAGTTCTGCGCCTGATCCCGGCCCAGGGTATAGAGTGTGTCCCACGAGTAGATGCTGGTGTCGTGACCGTCGTCGAAGCGAATGCGCACGGCGTACTGGCCTTGCGGCTCGATGGCACTGATGTTCACGTCCTCCTTGCCGGTGACGGGTTGCGGTGCGCCGCGGACCTCGGCGGCACGGGAGAAGACCCGCAGATATTCACAGGGAAGTTCGAACAGGGCACCGTCGTCGAAGCCGATGGTCAGCACGCGCGACTTGGTATGCAGATTGATTTGAGTGGGGTGGCGCTGGGTCGGTTGGTCGGTCATCGGGCATGGACTCGCGGCTGGTGGGGGAGGCTCCGATTGATCAGGATACGGCAGGTCGAGGCTGACGGCATCCTCCAGTCTGGTCGCCGAGCGCGCGGGGACTTCGCCCCAGCGCTGTTCTTGGGTAAGCTGCCGACTGAGTTGTATCGAATCAGGGGTCCGCTATGCCGTCGCACGCGTCAATCGAAGCCAATCCGGGCCGGGTCGGGGTCGGTGTGATCACCGGCCGGCGACGCATCCTGTGTTTGTTCGCCCACCCGTCGATCGACCGCTCCGAGGCCAATCGCCCGCTCTTCGCGGCGACCGCGCGGGTGGCGGGCGTGACTCTGGTCGATCTCTATGCCGAGTATCCGACCGGCGAGATCGACGTCGACCGGGAGCAGGCGCGGCTGCGCGGCCATGACGTGATCTGCTTCATGCACCCGCTGTATTGGTACTCAACGCCTTCGATCTTCAAGGAGTGGCAGGATTTGGTGCTGGAACATGGCTTCGCTTATGGGGTCGGCGGGACGGCGCTGCACGGCAAGCTGTTCTTCAACGCCTTGACCGCCGGTGGTCCGGAGCAAGCCTACTGTGCCGCCGGCTATAACCACTTCACGATTCGGGAACTGCTGTGCCCCCTGGAGCAGACCGCGCGCCTGTGCGGCATGGTCTTCCTGCCGCCCTTTGCGCTGTTCGGTGCCCGGACCGCGGTGGATGAGGGGCGCATCGGCGCTCATGTGACCGACTGGGTGCGGGTGCTCGAAGCTTTGCGCGACCATCGGTTCGATCTGGCGGCGGCCTTGCCGCTGACCAAGCTCAATGCCGACCTCGACACCATTCTCCGGGAGCCCTGAACCGATGGACGGGATGCTGTTTCACGCCTTCATCTATCTGGCGGCCGCGGTGCTGGCGGTGCCCATTGCCAATCGGCTTGGCCTGGGCTCGGTGCTCGGCTATCTGATCGCCGGCATCCTGATCGGGCCGACCCTGGGTCTCGTGGGTGCCGAGACCGAGGAGGTCCAGCATGTCGCCGAGTTCGGCGTGGTCATGATGCTCTTCCTGATCGGTCTGGAACTGGAGCCCAAGTTGCTGTGGGAGATGCGTGCCCGGGTCCTGGGGCTCGGCGGCCTGCAGGTCATGATCACCGCGGTGCTGATCGCCGCCGCGGCGCTGTTGCTTGGTTACCACGGGGGCTTGGGACTGGCGATCGGCCTGATCTTTGCCATGTCGTCGACCGCCATCGTGCTCCAGACCCTGGGCGAGAAGGGGTTGACCCGAACGGACGGCGGGCAGGCGAGCTTTGCGGTGCTGCTGTTCCAGGACCTCTCGCTGATTCCCGTGCTCGCCCTGATTCCGCTATTGGCCGCGCCGGGCCTGGGCGCCTTGTGGGCGGCGGGGCCGGACGGACCGGGCGCGGCTGCGGCGCCTGGCGCGATCAGTCTGGTGGCCGGCCTGCCGGGTTGGGGTTATGCCCTGGTGGTGTTGGGAGCGGTCGCCCTGGTGGTGCTCGCCGGTCACTATGTATCGCGCCCGCTGTTCCGTTATATCGCGGAGTCCCGGCTGCGCGAGGTCTTTACGGCCAGTGCGCTGCTGCTGGTCATCGGCATCGCGCTCTTGATGACTCTGGTCGACCTGTCGCCGGCCCTCGGGACCTTTCTGGCGGGGGTGGTGCTGGCGAATAGCGAATTCCGCCATGAACTCCAATCGGATATCGAACCCTTCAAGGGATTGTTGCTGGGGCTGTTCTTTATCACCGTGGGCGCGGGGATCGATTTTGGGGTCCTGTCCGCACATCTTGCCGCGGTGATCGTTCTGACCCTCGGTGTCATGTCGCTCAAAATGGCCGTGCTGCTCGGGCTGGCGCGGCTGTTCCGGCTGCAGCCCGGCGACCAATGGCTGTTCGCCCTGGGGTTGGCCCAGGCCGGTGAGTTCGGGTTCGTCCTGCTGGCGTTCAGTGTGCAGAACGGGGTCATCCCGGCGGATCTCGCGCGGATTCTGTCATTGGTCGTAGCGCTGTCCATGCTGCTGACCCCGGCACTCTTCATCGCCTATGACCGGCTGATCGCCCCGGCGCTGCGCACCGGCAGCGCGCCGACGCCCGACAGCATCGATGAATTGGGGACCGTGGTCATCGCGGGAATCGGCCGCTTCGGTCAGATCGTCAACCGCCTGTTGCTGGCGAGCGGCGTGCGGACAGTGGTGTTGGACAACCGTGCGGACCAGATCGACCTGCTGCGCAAGGTCGGGATCAAGGGCTATTACGGGGACGCCTCCCGCCCGGATTTGCTGCACGCGGCCGGCATCAGCCAGGCGCGCCTCTTCGTCATCGCCATCGACGACCAGGATCGGGCGGTGAAGACGGTCGAGCATGTGCGCCGCACCTATCCGACGGTCAAGATCCTGGCACGTGCTTTTGATGTCAGACATCTGTATCTGTTGCAAAAGGCGGGTGCGGATCTGGTGGTGCGGGAAGTGTTCGACAGTTCACTGACCCTGGGCGTCGCGGCCCTCAAAGCCCTGGGGATGCATCCCTTCAAGGTCGAGCGGATGGCCCGGGCCTTCCGCCGTCACGAGGGCGAGGGTTTGACGAGCATGTACGACCTGTGGGATGAGAACCCGGATATTGCCCGCAACCTGGTCCTGCAAGCGCGTATCCGCGAGCATGTCGGCTCACTGCAGGACGCGCTCAACTCGGATCGTCTGCAATTGCACGACCGCTCCGAACGCGGCTGGACACCGCCGCCACGGGGTTTCAATCGCGAGTTGGGCGGGGGTGAGTGAAGGGACCTGGCTGGTGTGCCAGGCCCCGAGGATACGCCGCGATAGCGGCTTACGCTCAGCGGTCAGCAACCGCGAGCGGTGCAGAGCGGAACGATATTGTTGCTGTTGAACCTGGCCCCGTACATATTCTGCTGACCGACATAGAGACCGGAATTGACGCTGTTGGTCTGACCACTCACGACGTTCGGCTTATAGCCGACCAGCCAGGAACCGCCGCTGATGCCGGGACCCCAATTGCAGCCCATACCCAAGGTCTCAGTCGTCTGCTGGAAGGTTTCCGCGACACAGGCGCGCAGGTATTGCCCCGGGCTGGGGATCGAGGCGAGGTTATAGTCTTGGGCGGGATAGCCGCTGTTGAATACGATCTGGGTATAAGACGCGTTCCACAACCGGCCGGCATAGCCGACCGCGGCGTTCAGCGTCTGCCCGGCGGAGTTGTTGTTCATGGAGCAGACCGCCACGTCATGCCGGGTCCAGGTATTGATGCTGTAGCTCCCCGTCAGGTTGACCCAATCGGTGAGAATCGTGCACGACCTTGCCGAGAAGGTGCCGTAGGGAGCCGTGCCGTTGCGGTAAGCCGGCGTGAAGACCCAGTTACTGTACCAGGTGTTCGCCGTCGAATCGTATATGCAATGAGCGGCGGTGACGATATTGTTACCGCTGATGGCGGTTGCCGAGCAAGACGCGGTACCGCCCGGAACATTGAACGTCAGTTTGCCCATCCACCGGTGGGGATAGATCGTGGCGAGTGCCGAAACCGTGCCGACCTCCCATGACATATAGACGCCGGCGGTTCCAGCCATGAAGTCCGTGGGGCTCGCCGTGCTCAGATCGGAGTCCAGCGTCTCGCTTTCCGCCAAGGCATCCCAATCCGCGGCGAAGGCGGTGCGCGCCAGGTCGGTGGCGCCTGGTGCGGCTGCACCGGCCGGCACGGCCTCTTCCGGCCCCAGTGTCGCTATGTCATCCAGGGCGGCGGCGTCGATCGCGCCCGATCCGGTATCGATTGCCAAAGCCAGTGCCGGCGCATCGGCAACCCGCTGGCGGGTCCAGTAGGCCGAAGCCGCCGCTTGCTTTTTCGGTGAGATGATGATCGTGACGGTTGGCGATTGACCGCCAGTCTGCTGGCCGCCTCCCGCGCTCGCCCCGGCCCCGCTGGATGCCGCGATTGCGGAACACGAGCAGAAGATGGCCAGACTGACTCCTGCCGCGTGCAGGGAGGCATTGAACCGACGCTTGCTGTGGCTGTTCATTACCGATTTCCTCAATTGGCGATCACTGGGTTGATGACATGCTTCCTGATCAAGATCCGCGAATCCGGATGTGCCGACCATCTGACCTCGCGGTCACGATGACTCGACCGGCCGGCTCATAATGGAGGCGTGAATCGTGGTGCCTGTCCTCAGCACCGCGATCACAGCTTCGCTGGACCTGGTGTCATGATCGACCATGATGGAAATTCTGTAATGCGGGAACGGCGGGACAGTCTGTCGGAAAATTCTGAGCTTCGCGGTCGACAATGGCGGTGCCGGGTGTCCCCCGCTGTTCCCCGTGGGGTCTATGCTGCGCGGCTGCTCACGCTGTGGCGGTCTGATGCCGTGTCGATCAGCCTGGATATCCGTCGAGTCGACAAAGCAAAAGGCCAGACCCGCGAGGGTCTGGCCGTGGTGGGTGCGGCCGGTCGCAACCGGTCCGCGCTGAGGTTTAGAGGATGTAACCGCGCTCGTCGTGCAGAGCGAGGTCGAGGCCCTCGGTCTCCTGTTCCTCGGTGACGCGCAGTCCCATGAGCAGGTCGATGACCTTCAGGATGATGTAGCTCATCACCGCCGTGTAGACGATGGTCAGCAGGATCGATTTGCCCTGAACCAGGACCTGACTGAAGATGGTCATGCCCTCCGCCAAGCCCTTGCCGCCCAGGCCGGCGTCGGCGAAGACACCGGTCAGGAGAGCGCCGATGATACCGCCGATGGCGTGCACACCGAACACGTCGAGCGAGTCATCGTAGCCCATGGCGCGCTTGAGTTTGGTCGCGGTCAGGAAGCAGATGCTGCCCGCCGCCGCACCGATGATCAGCGCGCCCAAGGGGCCGGCGGTGCCCGAGGCCGGTGTGATCGCGACCAGACCGGCGACGGCGCCGGTGGCGATGCCCAGCACACTCGGCTTACCGTGAGTCGTCCATTCCATGAACATCCAGCCGAGCGCCGCGGTCGCGGTGGCGATCTGGGTGACCAGCATCGCCATGCCGGCACTGCCGTCGGCGGCCACGGCGCTGCCGGCGTTGAAGCCGAACCAGCCGACCCACAGCATGGAGGCGCCGATCACGGTGTAGCCCAGGTTGTTCGGGGGCATGGCGGTGTGGGGGAAGCCTTTGCGTTTGCCCAGCATCAGGGCGGCAACCAGTCCGGCGATACCCGCGTTGATATGCACCACGGTGCCGCCTGCGAAGTCCAGGATGCCCCAGTCCCACATCAGGCCGCCGTTGCCGCTCCAGACCATATGTGCGATCGGTGCATAGACGACGGTGAACCAGATGGCCATGAACCACAGCATGGCCGAGAATTTCATGCGCTCGGCGAAGGCGCCGACGATCAGGGCCGGGGTGATGATGGCGAACGTCATCTGGAAGGTGGCGAAGACCGACTCCGGGATGCCCAGTACCAGGCTGTCACGGGTCAGTCCGGCAAACAGCATCTTGTCCAGCGCGCCGACAAAGCTGTTGAAGTTGATCACCCCCTGCTCCATGCCGGTGGTCGAGAAGGCCAGGCTGTAACCGTACAGGGTCCATAAGACCGTCACCATGGCGGTGATGGCAAAGCACTGCATGAGCACCGAGAGCACGTTCTTGGAACGGACCAGGCCGCCGTAGAAGAGCGCCAGACCGGGGATGGTCATGAACAGGACGAGTGCGGTGGAGGTCAGCATCCACGCGGTGTCGCCTGAGTTGAGGGTCGGGGTTGCGGCTTCCTGAGCCAGGACCAGGGTCGGCGCCAGGGTCAGCAGACCCGTCAGGGCGATCCGGCCAGGCCAAGTCGTCGGGGAATTGGGTAGCATCATGGGTTCTACTCCGGCTTGAGGTCTAGAGGGCGTCAATGCCGGTCTCACCGGTACGGATGCGCACGACCTGTTCCAGGTTGTAGACGAAAATCTTGCCGTCGCCGATCTTGCCCGTGCGGGCCGCATTGGTGATGGCTTCGATGACCTTGTCGACCAGGCCGTCGTCCACGGCGATCTCGACCTTGATCTTGGGCAGGAAGTCGACCACGTACTCGGCGCCGCGATATAACTCGGTATGGCCTTTCTGGCGGCCGAAGCCCTTGACCTCGGTGACCGTGATCCCCGAGACGCCGATATCGCCCAGCGCCTCGCGCACGTCGTCGAGCTTGAAGGGTTTGATGATCGCTGAAATCAGTTTCACGACAGGAATCTCCAAATAGGAACCAGGGCGGGTCGCCTGGTCAGGATGGTTGCCCGTTGAGCTAGAATCTCGGTCAGAAGGTCTTCTTCCAGCCGACCCACACCTTGGGATCGGTGTCCCAAACGTCTTTATTGCCGCCGTTTTGGTCGTAGTTGAAGCTGACGGTGCCATAGTCACCGACGGCGCGGCTGACGGAGATACCCCAGGTGGCGTAGCTCTGTCCGTCGCTGTTGCGGAACATGTAGTAGCCGCCATGCGCATTGAAGGCGAAGTCATAGGGCAGGGCGAAGTCAACGGCGCCGAAGGAATAGAGGTCACCCTCGTAGGGCAGAACTCCCTTGTTGTCGTCGCCGCCGTCGGCTTGGCCCCAAACGGTGTATGCTAAGCCCGCGGTGATCCACCGATAGGTGAGCTTGCCGCCGATCTCGGCGAAGTTTGCATCACGCCCGTCAGGGTAGGCATAGAGGATCGCGTTGAGGTCCCACTTCCAATCTTCGCCGATCTTGCCGCCGAAGCCGGTGTAGACGTCCAGTTCATAGGTTGGTGCGTTCGGGTTGGAGGACCCGGTCGTCTCGTAGATCGGGAAACCGTTGTCGTCGAAAATCGGCAGACCGTCCGCGTCGACCATGGCGGTGGCAATCTGCGCCGCGCCCTCATTGTTGAAGTCGACGTTGGATGCCCAGGTCCCCAAGTAGAAGCCGCTCGCATGGGCGTAATCCAGTCCACCCTGGATGGCCGGGCCGTCCTGCGTTTGGGAGACGCCGCGCCAGATGTAGTTGCTGACCGCGCCGATATTGGCGCTGAAGCTGTTGGGGTCCGCCGCGGTCGCCGTTTGGAGCGTGCCGAGGCCGAGGAGCAATGCGCCGGCGGCGCAGGTGATACGGATCTGTGGTGCGTTCATGCGAGATAACCCTCTGAAATCCTATAGTGTACGTTGCGGCTCCGCGGGCAGGTTGAGACCACGGCCACTGGCTGAACTGGTATGCCAGGTTCACGACAATCACTGAAAGCAGCTAGTGTGCCAACCCGGACTGTTCCGAATACACAACGGCATTAGGGTCGATTGTGCGGAAATTGCAACAGATGGTTGCACCAGATGTGACCTGATCAGTGGTCCTTGCATCACCGACATGCACTATTATGGTGCGGATCGCCGAAAAGACGGGTTCGACCTCAAGCCCTTATAATGAAGGTCCAAACCCAAGCCCCCGCGGACGCCGGCCGTGCCGGGGCCTACACCGAGGACCCCCTGTCATGTTGGATCCGAAGCAACTCGACGATCTCGTACAGCGCCTTTCGAGCGCCTTGCCCAAGGGCCTGCAAACCCTCCAAGAGGACCTGAGTCGTAACCTCCGAACGTCCTTGGAGGCGGGCCTCAACCGTCTCGATCTGGTCACGCGCGAGGAATTCGACGTGCAGTCCGCGGTGCTGGCCCGTACCCGCGAGAAGCTCACCCAGCTGGAGGCGCAGGTCGCTGAACTGGAGCGGGCGCAAGGAGCCCCGTCGCGGTCGGGCTGATCCAGGCGTTCACGGTGTCGCTCCGACAGTCTTGCGGCCGGTCTGCCGAGCGCGCCCGTGGCTCTTTGCATCCTGTATAGTCGTGCCCGGGTCGGGATCGCGGCCCCGCTGGTGACGGTCGAGGTCCATCTCGGCGGCGGCTTGCCCGCTCTGTCAATCGTCGGACTGCCCGAGTTGGCGGTCAAAGAAAGCAAGGACCGGGTGCGTGGGGCGTTGCTCAACGGGCGTTTTCAGTTTCCGCTGGGGCGCATCACCATCAACCTGGCGCCGGCCGACCTGCCCAAGGAGGGTGGTCGCTTCGACCTCGCGATTGCCCTGGGTATCCTGGGCGCCTCCGGTCAAGTCCAGGCCGGGAGGCTTGCTGCCTGTGAGTTTCTGGGTGAGTTGGCACTGTCCGGGGACCTGCGGCCGATCGCCGGCGTGCTGCCGGCGGCCCTGGCCGCCCGCGACGCCGGCCGTGAACTGATCCTGCCGACCGAGAACGCGGCGGAGGCGGCCCTGGTCGGTGATCTTAGGGTCCGCCCGGCGCCTCACCTGTTGGCGGTGTGCGCGCACCTGAACGGAGCCGTGAGTTTGCCGATCGGCGGCCCGGACCCGGCCGCGGTCGGTGCTCCGGACTATCCGGATCTCGCGGAGGTGCGCGGTCAGGAGCAGGCCAAGCGCGCCCTGGAGGTCGCCGCGGCGGGCGGCCATAGTCTGTTGCTGATCGGTCCGCCGGGGACCGGTAAGTCCATGCTCGCGAACCGGTTACCGGGATTGCTGCCGCCGCTGACCGAGGCTGAGGCGCTGGAGACCGCGGCGATCCGCTCGATCAGTGAGCGTGCCGGGTTCGATCCGGCGACCTGGCGGCAACGGCCTTTTCGGTCGCCGCACCATACCGCTTCCGGGGTCGCGCTGGTGGGCGGGGGAAGCAACCCGCGGCCGGGTGAGATCTCGCTCGCGCACCTGGGGGTGCTGTTCTTGGATGAGTTGCCGGAGTTCGATCGCCGGGTGTTGGAAGTGTTGCGCGAGCCACTGGAATCGGGGCGCATTCACATCTCGCGTGCCGCGCAGCAGGCCGAGTTCCCCGCACGCTTTCAACTGGTGGCGGCGATGAACCCCTGTCCCTGCGGCTATCTGGGTGACAGCGGCGGGCGCTGTCATTGCACGGCGGATCAAGTGGCGCGCTATCGGGGGCGCATCTCGGGTCCGTTGCTGGATCGCATCGACATGCACGTGGAGGTGCCGCGCTTCGATCTGTCGGTGCTGGACGGTCCGGCACCTGCTGGAGCCTCGACCAGCGCGGCCGCGCGGGCGCGGGTGGCCGCCGCGCGTGCGTGCCAGCAGGCGCGGGCCGGCAAGCCGAATTGTGCACTGCACCCGCGGGAGATCGAGCGGGATTGCGTACTGGATGACAACAGCCGGCGCCTGATGCAGCAGGCGCTGGCCCGGCTCGCGCTGTCGGCGCGCGCCTATCACCGCATCCTCAAGGTTGCCCGGACCATCGCCGACCTGGCGGGGGCCGCCGCGATCGCCGTGCCGCACCTGAGCGAGGCGATCGGCTACCGGCGCCTCGATCGCGGGTCGGCTTAGGAGCGATTCAGCGATGCTGCAATTTACTGATCTTTCATTTCGTCGCGGTCCGCGGCTGCTGCTCTCCGCGGCCTCGCTGACCATCTATCCGGGCTCCAAGGTGGGCCTGGTCGGTGCCAACGGGTGTGGCAAGTCCAGTCTGTTCGCTTTATTGCTTGGGGATCTGCACGCCGATGCCGGCGCTTGCAGCCTGCCGGCGGACTGGCAACTGGCCCACGTGGCTCAGCACACCCCGGACACCCCGGCGCCGGCGATCGAGTTCGTCCTCGACGGCGACGCGGAATTACGTCGTATCCAGCACGCACTCGCCGCCGCCGATGCGGCCGGCGATGGGCTGCGCCACGGCGAACTGGCCGGCCGTCTGGAGTCGATCGACGGCTATGGTGCGGAGAGCCGCGCGGCGCGGCTGCTGCACGGCCTGGGCTTCGCGCCGGGCGATGAGCGTCGGCCGGTGAACAGCTATTCCGGCGGCTGGCGGATGCGTCTGGCCCTGGCGCGCACCCTGATGTGCCGCTCGGATTTGTTGCTGCTCGATGAACCGACCAACCATCTGGACCTGGACGCGGTGATCTGGCTGGAGGGCTGGCTCAAAGCCTACCGCGGTACCTTGATCCTGATCTCCCACGACCGCGATTTTCTTGACGCGGTGGTCGGCCACACGCTGCATCTGGAGCGTGAGCGCCTCACGCTTTACGCGGGTAACTACTCGGCCTTCGAACGCCAGCGCGCCGAGCGCCTGGCCCAGCAGCAGTCGGCCTATGAGCGTCAACAGCGCGAAGTCGCCCACATCCACAAATTCGTGGAGCGGTTTCGCGCCAAAGCGACCAAGGCACGCCAGGCGCAGAGCCGGCTGAAGGCGCTGGAGCGCATGGAACTGATCGCCCCGGCCCATGTCGACTCGCCCTTCCATTTCGGTTTCGCGCCGGCCCTGCACCTGCCCAATCCGCTCCTGCGTCTGGAATCGGTCGCCGCCGGCTATGCGGACCGGCCGATCCTGGCCGGCGTGAACCTGGGTCTCAACCCCGGTGACCGCATCGGGCTCCTGGGCCGCAACGGGGCCGGCAAGTCCACGCTCATCAAGGTGCTGGCCGGGGATCTCTCCCCGCGCGGCGGCTGTCGGCAAACCGCTCAGGACCTGCGGATCGGCTATTTCGCCCAGCACCAGCTCGATCAGTTGCGGCGCGACGACAGTCCGCTTCAGCATCTGCAGCGTCTGGATCCCAGGGCGACCGAGCAGTCCGTGCGTGATTACCTGGGTGGCTTCGGCTTCGCGGGAGAACGTGCCCTGGGTCCGGTGGCGCCACTGTCGGGCGGCGAGAAGGCGCGGTTGGTGCTGGCCCTGTTGATCTACCAGCGGCCCAACCTGTTGCTGCTCGACGAGCCGACCAATCACCTGGATCTGGAGATGCGCCATGCACTCAGCGAGGCGCTGCAAGAGTACGACGGTGCCATGGTTCTGGTCTCGCATGATCGTCACCTGTTGCGGGTGACCGCCGATACCCTGTTGCTGGTGGATGGCGGTCGGGTCGAACCCTTCGACGGCGACCTGGACGACTATCCGGCCTGGCTCGCCGCTCGCGACCCGGATGCGGCGGGGTCTGGTGTCGTCGCCGCGGTCCGTGACGGCGCCGACCGCAAGCAGCAGCGGCGCGCCGCCGCGGAGGTCCGCAAGATCCTGCAGCCGCTGCGCAACCAGCTCAAGGCATTAGAGCAGCAGTGCGAGGTCCTCATGGCCCGGCGGGCGGCCTTGGCCACGGCGCTGACCGAGCCGGAACTCTATGCTGCCGATGCCAAACCACGACTGCTGTCCTTGCTGGAGGAGCAGCACCGGGTCGCCGTCGACTTGGCGGCGGCCGAGGGACAGTGGCTGACGGTCGGTGAGGAATTGGAGCAACGGCAGGCAGCGTTGGAATGAAGGAGATCCGTCCGGTCGCACTGTCGCGGGCCTGGCGGGCGCGCGGTCGGCGGCGGCTCGGCCGGCTCCTGCTGTTATTGGCCCTGTTGATCGGTTATCTGGTCTGGCCCTACGTGACCCTGTGGCGGCTGGATCGCGCCCTGGTGCGGAATGATCAGATCGTCCTGGCCCGTCTGATGGACTTGGATGCCATTCGCGATGAACTCCGCCGCCGGCTCAACAAGGACGTCGACAGCGCCAGCGATCCGCCCTCGGATGCCTTCATCGTCTGGTTGGAAGAGGCGATCCGGCGCGACGGTACCGCGGCACTCGAAACTCAGATCGATCTGGCCTGGGTGCGCGACCGGATGCTCGCCTACTCCCCGCCGGGTACGGGCTTGCGCCCGGCGTTGGCGCGGGCCTTTTTCGACGGCCCGGGGCAGTTTTCGCTGCGTCTGAACGCGGATTGCGGCGGCCCGGTATTCGTGCGCCTGGGTTTCACCGGCAGCGGTTGGCGGGTACAGGCGCTCTACTACTGAGCCGCGCGCGTCCAGCGACGAAAGTCCAGTCGGATGCGTGCCATCCGGCCAGTGTCGGCTTGAGCCCCAAGTCCGCGGCGGCTCGCCGCCGGCCGCCATCTCATTGACTCAAGCGCGCTCGTTGCCTGTAGAATCCCAGCCGCAACCACCAATCGTCGTGTTTCGATAACAAGAGGATAAGCATAAGCCCATGTCTCCTTTTAAAGATCTGAGCCGCAGCCAACCAAACGACGCGTTTTTCGATCTCCCGCCCCTGGGGATGGACGCGACCGCGATCGCCGCCGATGTGCGTCATTATTTCTCTCACACCATGGGGCAGGATCGGAATTCACGCTCGGCCTACTACCCCTACGAGGCGCTGGCCATCACGCTGCGTGATCGGCTGATGGAGCGTTGGAAGCGGACCCGCAAAGCGCATAACGACGCGGATTGTAAGCGGACCTACTATCTGTCCCTCGAGTTTCTCATGGGGCGGACGCTATGCAACGCCATGCTCAACCTCGGCGTCCACGATGCCGCCGAGCAGGGGCTGTACGACATGGGCCTGGTCCTCGAAGAACTCGCGAGCGGCGAGCGCGATGCCGGTCTCGGCAACGGCGGTCTGGGTCGACTCGCCGCCTGCTTCCTGGACTCCTGCGCGACGCTGGAACTGCCCGTCAAAGGGTATGGCCTGCGTTACGAATACGGGATGTTCCGACAGTTGATCGAGGACGGTCACCAGTTGGAGGAGCCGGATCACTGGATGCGCGACGGCAGCCCCTGGGAGTTGGAGCGGCCGGAATACACTCAACGCATCCAGTTCGGCGGTCGTACCGAGCGCTACAAGGACGCCACCGGCCGTCCGGCGGCACGCTGGGTCGATACCCGTGATGTGTTGGCAGTGCCCTACGATGTGCCGATTCCCGGCTACCGCAACGACAACATCAACACCTTGCGCCTCTGGAAGGCCGCGGCGACCGACGAATTCGATCTGGGCGAGTTCAACGCCGGCAGTTATCCGGAGTCCGTGGCGCAGAAGAACGCGGCGGAGCACATCACCATGGTGCTCTATCCCAACGACGCCAGCGAGAGCGGCAAGGAACTGCGCCTGCGCCAGCAGTTCTTCCTGGCGAGCGCCAGTATCAAAGACGTGATGCGCGAGTGGGTGCGCCTGAAGGGCAAGAACTTCAGCGAATTCGCCGCCAAGAACTGCTTCCAGTTGAACGATACGCACCCCGCCATCTCGGTGGCGGAACTGATGCGCCAACTGATGGACGAACACGATCTGGATTGGGGGCCGGCCTGGGCCATCACCACCAAGACCATGGCCTACACTAACCACACCCTGCTGCCGGAGGCCCTGGAGCGCTGGCCGGTCCGGCTCTTCGAGCAACTCCTGCCGCGCGTCCTGGAGATCATTTACGAGATCAATGCCCGTTTCCTCGCCGAGGTGGCCAGCCGCTGGCCCGGCGACAGCGATCGGCAGCGTCGCATGTCACTGATCGAAGAGGGGCATGAGCGCCAGGTCCGGATGGCCTACCTGGCCATCGTCGGCAGCTTCTCCGTCAATGGCGTCGCTGCCCTGCACTCGAAGCTGCTGGTGGAAGGGCTGTTCAAAGACTTCTACGACCTCTGGCCGCACAAGTTCAATAACAAGACCAATGGGGTGACCCAGCGGCGTTGGCTTGCACTTTGTAATCCCGGGTTACGTGAGTTCCTCGACGAGACCATCGGCGACGGCTGGGTGCGCGATCTGGAGCAGCTCGAACGGCTCGTTCCCTATGCCAATGACGCGGTGTTTCGTCAGCGCTGGCGCGCCATCAAGCAGGAGAACAAGCGCCGGCTCGCGCAGACCGTGAAGCAGCTCGTTCATGTCGAGTTCCCCGAGGATGCCATGTTCGATGTGCAGGTCAAGCGCATCCACGAGTACAAGCGGCAACTCCTGAACATCCTGCACGTCATCCACCTGTACAACCGCATCAAACGCGGGGATACGCGTGACTGGACGCCGCGGTGTGTGCTGATCGGCGGAAAGGCCGCGCCCGGCTACTATATGGCCAAACAGATCATCAAATTGATCAACAATGTAGCACGGGCGGTCAATCGCGATCCGGATACCGAGGGGCGGCTGCGGGTCGCCTTCCTGCCCGATTACCGGGTCTCGCTCATGGAAGTGATCGCGCCCGGCACCGATCTGTCCGAGCAAATCTCGACAGCCGGCAAGGAGGCTTCCGGCACCGGCAACATGAAATTCATGATGAACGGGGCCGTCACCATCGGCACGCTGGACGGGGCCAATATCGAGATTCGGGATCAGGTGGGCGATGAGAACTTCTTCCTGTTCGGGCTCACGGCCGCCGAGGTCGAACAACGTCGCGGTCACTATGATCCCAACGCCGTCATCGCTCGTGACAGCGCCCTTCAGGATGTGATGAACCTTCTGGAATCCGGTCATTTCAATCAGTTCGAAGGGGGTATCTTCGACTCGATCATTCACACGATTCGCAGCCCGCATGATCCGTGGATGACCGCCGCGGATTTCCAGGGGTATTGCGAGGCTCAGGAGCGCGCCGCGGCGGCCTACCGCGATCAGGAACACTGGACGCGCATGAGCATCCTGAATACCGCCCACAGTGGGTTCTTCTCGTCCGACCGGACCATCGGTGAATACAATCGGGACATCTGGCATCTGGACGCGGTCTCGCCGGTGCCGCTCTAGGTCGGGAGCGGTGGTCAGGCGCGCGACTACCGGCCGGGTGCCGGTGTCGCGCGCTGCCTAATGCACCGCGGTCCGGCCCAAATAGGCCCCGAGGGCGTCGGCATCCATCGGCGCGCCGAACAGATAGCCTTGCGCCAGCCGACAACCGGCCGCCTGCAGGAAGGCTGACTGGTCCTCCCGCTCGACGCCCTCGGCGATCACCGCGAGCCCCAAGTCGCGACCCAGGCCGATGATGGCGCGGGTGATCGCCTCTTCGCTCTGACCGCGCCCGATGCAGCGGATGAAGGAGCCGTGGATTTTCAGTCGATCGATCGGTACGCGGTTGATCCGTCCCAGCGCGCAGGATCCGGTGCCGAAATCGTCCACCACCAGGCTGATCCCCAGGCTGCGCAGGTCACTCAGTGCGGTAATCACCCGCGCGTTGTCACCCACGATCACTGACTCGGTGATTTCCACTTCCAGATCCTCCGGCGCCAGCCCGGACTCGACCAGACAGCGCTGGAGCGTCGGCAGCAGGTTGGCGCGCGCGAGTTGCTGGATCGACACGTTGACGGCGATGCGCGGCACGGCGAAGCCGGCGGTGCGCCAGCGGACCAACTGCCGACAGGCCTCGGTCAAGACCCACTCACCGAGTTCGCCGATCAGCCCGATGCGCTCGGCGACGGGGATGAAGCGCTCCGGCGCAACCGCTCCGAGGTCCGGGTGGGTCCAGCGCGCCAAGGCCTCGACCCCCCACAGATGACCGGTTGCGAGTTCGATCTGCGGTTGATAGAGCAATCCCAGTTCACCGCGGGCCAGGGCGCCGCGCAGGGCGGTTTCGAGTGCGTGGTGCTCTTGGGCGGCGATGCTCATCTCCGGGGCGTGGAACTGGTAGTTACCGCGGCCCAGCTCCTTGGCCTGGTACATCGCCAGGTCGGCGCTGCGGATCAGCGCCTCCGCGTCCATGCCGTCGGCCGGATAGAGACTGATACCGATGCTCGCCGAGAGTTGAATCTCGTGCGTGTCGATCTGCAGCGGCGCCCGCAGCAGGTCCAGGCAGGCCTGGGCCGCCGCCGCCGCCCCGGCGGCCGAGGAGTTGCCGTCCAGGAGGACCAGGAATTCATCCCCGCCGAGTCGAGACAGGGTGTCAGCGCCGCGCAGCCGCTCGCCGAGTCGGCGCGCGACCGCCTCGAGCAGACGGTCTCCCACCCCGTGCCCCAGGGTGTCGTTCACTTCTTTGAACCGGTCCAGATCGACGAACAGCAGGGCGAGACGGCCGCGTTCCCGCTGGGCGCGGCGAATCGCCTGACCGAGTCGGTCCTGGAGCAGGATGCGGTTCGGCAGTCCGGTAAGCGCGTCGTGGTGTGCGAGGAAGTCCATACGTTCTTGGGATTGTTTGAGTTGGGTGACGTCGCTGAACACCGCGACATAGTGAGTGGTCTGCCCGGTCGCGTCATCAACCGCGCTGATGGTCAGCCACTCGGGGTAGATTTCGCCGTCCTTGCGTCGGTTCCAAATCTCGCCGCGCCATTGGCCGGCGTCGCGTAAGGCACGCCAGAGCTCCGCGTAGAAAGCGCGGTCATGACGCCCTGAGCGCAAGATACGGGGTGTCAGGCCGAGCACATCCGACTCCGCATAGCCGGTGATGCGGGTGAATGCGCGGTTGACCGCGAGGATGCACCCGTGCGCGTCGGTCACAATGACGCCCTCGGAGGTGCTCTCAAAGACGCGGGCGGCCTGACGCATGGCCTGTTCGGCCCGCACCGCCTCCAGCCGTTCCATGACCATGGCGGCGATATCGGTCACGGCCGCCCGATCGGCCGCGGTGTAGTCGGCGGGTTTTCCGGCAACCGCCAGGATGCCCGCTAATTGTCCATCACGTTCAACCTGTACCACCAGCGGGTGTTCCAGCGCCTGGTGTCCCTCCGGCAGACTCCGGCGATGGGGCAGGGTTTCGATGCGACGGAAATACCCGGCCTGGCTGTTGGTCAGCCGTTTGGCGGCATCCAGCCCAATCCGCAGCAGCGTGTCCGGATCCCCCGTCGCGGCGCCTGCCGTCAGGGACAAACGGGTCTCCATCAAGGCCTGGTCGCGGCGGGCCTGGGTAACGTCGAGCAGGGTGGAAACGACGCCGCGCGACAGGTCCGCGGGGTCCAGTGCCGCGCTTGACAGCACAACATCAATGAGTTGGCCGTCACGGCGCCGTATGCGTGCATCAATGTGGGCATTGCTTACCTGCGTCGTCCGCGGGTAAATCGCCGCGCCGACGCGCTCGAACTCGGCATCGTTGAAATAGAGGATGCGGGTGGATCGACCGAGCAGTGACTCACGGGTGTACCCCGTCATCGCGCACAGCCGGTCGTTGACCTCGACGAAGATACGCGCCACGACCGTGGCGATACCCACCGGCGCGCAGCGGACCACCGCTTGCAGGTGGGCCTCGCTCCGGGCCAACGCCGCCGCGGCTGACTGATGGGCGGTGATGTCGTGATTGACTCCGCGCCAGCCCAGATCGGTCCCGTCGCTGTCATAGATCCGTCGACAGCGATGTTCGATCCAGCGTACCCCATCCTCACGGGTGCGGATGCGCACCTCAAGTGCCGCGTGGGGCAGGGGGGGCGCGCCGGCTTCGGCCGTTGCGATCAAGTGTGCGTCCCAGGCGGCGCGATCCTCCGGTAACAGAAGGCGCTCCATCAGCCCTGGATCCTTGAGGAAGGCTTCCGGGGGGTACCCGCACACCGCCTCGCAGGCCGCGGCGACATAGCGATAAACGCCGTCGGGGCCGACCCAATAATCCCAGTCCGGTGCGTGGTCGGCAAGGACACGCAGACACAGATCCCGTGCCGCGGCATCGGGCCCCGTGGTTGGTGTTGGATCAGCGGTGCTCTTCACTGGTAGCGGGTGAACGGCGGCTCTGGATATTCTGGTATCATCCTACGGTTTAGCGGATGCGCGGCAGTCGGCGTCGGGCCAACCCGCGAGCTGCGGTCGCCGACGATCCTCTGCCCGCGATTCAGCCCCACGCGGAGCTTACTCCTGGGCGTCGCCGACAACCAGACACTGCACGCTCCCGATTGGTCATTTGGTGCCGCCGCGCGGTCGCCGTGAGCCGGTGCCGTGCGGCCGCGGTCGGCGGCTCGCTTGCCGCTCGATCAACAAGGACCGTGCGTGCGCCCCAGGCGCTGTCCTACAATCCACGTTTGGCACGACTGTTCCCGAGCGGGGCGGTCGGACGGGCTTGACCGGGGGCCGGGTCGCATCAATCGCGACCGGTGTCTCCGCGGCGTCCGGTTGCCGCGATCCGATGCCCTTACCACGCAACCCTGACTTGCAGGCGATTCAGTATTATGATCCCGAGACGTTTCGGACTCTTGCCTCTTTGTGCGGCCCTTTCCTTCACAGCACTGGCGATCACCGGGAATGTCCTGGGCGAGGCCGAAACCGGCTCTGCCGTCCCAGGTGCGGAACAGGGTGTGCCGGGACATTTCACTTTCGCCTCCGTGGTGCGCCGCGCCGACGAGCTGGCGGCCGGGCCTTATCAGCCGGATCAGCCCGCGCTGCCTCCCTTCTTCGCCAATCTGGACTATGACCAGTATCGCGATATCCGTTTCCGCCGCAATCAATCCCTCTGGCGGGCCGAGTCCCTGCCGTTCCAGGCTGAACTCTTCCCGCGCGGGTTCATGTTCAAGGACCGGGTGACCTTCAACGTGATCGAAGAGGGTAAAGCGGTCCCGGTGCTGTATCGCAACAGCCTGTTTGATTACGGCAAGAATACGGTCCCGCCGGATCTGCCGGAGGACCTGGGGTTCGCCGGCCTGCGGTTGCTGTATCCGCTGAATCGGGACGACGTGTTTGACGAGGTGGCCGTGTTCCTCGGGGCCAGCTATTTCCGCGCGGTCGCCAAGGGGCTGCTCTACGGCTTGAGCGCGCGGGGTCTGGCCATCGACACCGGGCTGCCGAGCAAGGAAGAGTTCCCGGTCTTCCGCGAGTTCTGGATGGAAAAACCGGATCGGGACGCGACCTCCATCACGCTCTACGCCTTGTTGGACAGTGCGAGCGTGGCGGGCGCCTATCGCTTCCTGATCTCCCCGGGACGGGAAACGGTGATCGATGTGAAGGCCCACCTGTTCCTGCGCGAGCGGGTCAAGAAACTCGGGATTGCGCCCCTGACCAGCATGTTCTTCCATGCCGAGGATACCGACCGCTTCATGGACGATTTCCGTCCCGAGGTCCACGACTCCGATGGTTTGCTCGTGGTCGACGGCACCGGCGAGCGCATCTGGCGTCCGCTGGTCAATCCCAAGGGGTTACGCATCAGCGCCTTCCGGGCTGAGAATCCGAAGGCGTTCGGTCTGCTGCAACGCGACCGTGACTTCCGCAGCTACCAGGACCTGGAGGCGTCCTACCAGAGTCGTCCGAGCGCCTTGGTGGAGCCTGTCGGCGACTGGGGCAAGGGTGCGGTTGAACTGGTGGAGATTCCGAGCGATTCGGAGCAATACGACAATATCGTCGCGTTCTGGATCCCGGAGCGGACCGCCGGCGCCGGCGAGCAGTTCGAGTATGCCTACCGGCTGCGCTTCGCCGGCGATCCGGAGGCCAAGTTGCAAGGCGGACGGACCCTGTCCACCCGGATCGGTGCCGGCGGCACATCCGTCCTGGATTCCGAGAAACGCAAGTTCGTGCTCGATTTTGGCGGTGAGACCCTGGCCAATTTGCCGACCGACACCCCGGTGGAGGCCTTCGTCTCGACCTCCTCGGGTACCTTGTCAACCCCGACGGTTCATCCGAATCCCGAGACCAAGGGCTGGCGGCTGTTCTTTGAACTCACTCCCGATGGTTCAGGTCCGATCGACCTGCGCGCCTTCCTGCGCAACGGCAATGATGTGCTGAGCGAAACCTGGAGTTTCCAATGGATTCGCGAATAGCCATGGGGGGGGGCGCGGGGCATTCTGGGGTCACGGTGACGGTCATCGACCGGTCCCCGGCGACCTGGGAGCAGGTGGCGGAGCGGGTCGCCCTCTACCTGCGCGCCCTGGGCATCGAAGACCCGCTGCACCGCGAGCGGCTGTTGGTGCGCATCCATCAGCGCTGGGAGACGCGGGTGAGTGCGGTTCCCCTGGAGGACCGGATCGAGGCGGGCATCGAGGAGGCCCATGCCCTGCTTGATGCCTGGCTCTGTACGGAACTCGATATCACGGGTGAGATAGACGCATTGTTCACCGCCCGTGCGGCCGTGCTGAGTGGTGCCGTGCCGAACTGGACGGCGCGCTTCGCGGGGGTCTCCGGCGAGTCGATCGCCGCTCAGATACGGGCTGCCGGCGTCCAGCCGGAACCTGAGCCGGCCCCGCTGGACATGGAGCCCAGTACCATCAATCTGTGCTGTCACGACCTGGGGCGGCGCATCACCGGCGCCCTGCGGGTGTTGGCCGGCAACGAACCGGCCGCCGCGCCGCCGCGTCAGGAGCAACCGCGATGACCAGTGAGTCCCGGATCGGCGTCATGGGCCACCATTACCGCCGTATCCTCTTTTTTCTGTTGGTGTTGCTGACGACACTGGGTGCCATGTCCCTGCTCAGCGTCGCGTTCCAGGACGGCGGAACCCGACCGCATGAACTCGTCATGCTGGGCCTCTACACGATTCTGACGCTCTGGATCAGCGCGTCATTCTGGACCGCGACCATCGGCTTCGCGATGCTCGTGACCGGGCGGGATCACTATGCCATCGCCAACGCCGATACCCGCGCCGCGGGCGCCGCACCGAGCGGTCCATTCAAGACGGCATTGGTGATGCCGGTCTACAACGAGGACCCGGTGCGGGTCTTCGCCGGGCTGCGGGCCATGTGGCAATCCCTGGTGGAGACCGGGCAGCAGGACGGTTTCGAGGTGTTTGTCGTCAGCGACACCCGCGACCCGGATATCTGGGTGGAAGAGGAGTTGCTCTGGCGCCGCTGGGCCAAGGAGATGGGACATCCGGCGCGGGTTTTCTATCGCAACCGGGTGGAGAACACCAGTCGCAAGAGCGGCAACATCGCCGATTTCTGCCGCCGCTGGGGTGGGCGTTACCGCTATATGATCGTGCTGGATGCCGACAGCATCATGGCCGGTGAGACCCTGGTGGAGATGGTCGCACGCATGGAGCGCAATCCGCAGGTGGCCCTGATCCAGGTCCCGCCGGTCCCGGTGAACCGCTCCTCATTGTTTTCCCGAATGCTCCAGTTCGCCGGCAGTCTCTACGGACGGATGTTCACCGCGGGTCTGTCCTATTGGCAGCTCGGCACCAGCAATTTCTGGGGTCACAATGCCATCATCCGGGTCAAACCCTTTGCCGATCACTGCGGGTTGCCGACGCTGCCTGGCCGTGAGCCGTTCGGCGGGGAGATCCTGAGCCACGACTTCGTGGAGGCGGCCTTGTTGCGCCGCGCCGGCTGGCGGGTCTGGCTGGCCTACGATCTGGGCGGGAGCTACGAAGAGATCCCGCCTACGCTGATCGACTATGCCAAGCGCGATCGGCGCTGGTGCCAGGGGAATCTTCAGCATAGCCGACTGGTGTTTGCGCGCGGGTTCAAGCCGCTGAGCCGCATCCACTTCGCCATGGGGGTCATGTCCTACATGGCCTCCCCCCTGTGGCTGATCTTTCTCGTGGTCACCGGCGTCGCCGCCTATTTCCAGAGCCTGGTCGAGCCGGTCTACTTTTTCGGCAACAATATTTTGCCGGTCTGGCCGGAAACCTATACGGTGGAAATGACCACGGTGCTGTGGGTGACGCTGACCATGCTCTTTCTGCCCAAGATCCTGGCCCTGGTGCTGCTCGCCGTCAAACCGGTGCTGAGCCGCCAGTTCGGCGGCCTGCTGCGCGCCACCCTGAGTGTGCTGACCGAGAGCCTGTTCTCCGTCCTCCTGGCACCGGTGTTGATGCTGTTCCAGAGCAAGTTCGTGCTCGCCATTCTGCTGCGTCAGAACGTCGGCTGGCCGCCGCAGCAACGTGGAGATCACCAGACCGGGTTCGCCGAGGCGTTCTGGACCCATCTCTCGCACACGCTCATCGCGGTGGTCGTCGGGTTCCTGTCTTATCAGTATGTCCCGTCCTTCTTCTGGTGGTTCACCCCGGTGCTGGCCGGATTGGCGCTCTCGATCCCGGTGTCGATGATCACCAGCCGGGTCTGGCTCGGCCAACTCGCCCGGCGGGCCGGCATCTTTCTGACCCCCGAGGAGACCGCGCAGCCGCGGGTGCTGCACCTGTTGGAACAGAATCTGGAGCGTGCCGGTACGCCGTTGTGCACCACCGCCACCGGGGGCGACCTCTGGTATCGGGCCGTCGTCGACCCTTGTGCCTATGCCCTGCACGCCTCCATGCTGCCGGACGAGACCCCGAACCGCCGGCGCCGCCACTACTTGGAGGGTTTGATCTTCCAGCTTCAGGACGAGGGTCTCGGCAGCCTCAAGCCCAATGAGAAGCGGGTGCTGGTCTCCCATCGCGACGGGTTGTTCGAGCTGCATACCCTGCTATGGGCGGCTGCGCAGGCGCCAAGCACGGGGCAGATCGCCGGGGCCGCGGCGAGTTCAGGAGCCATTTATCAATAAGGGCCTTGGTCATAAATCCGGCCACCGCGCGATCGGCACGGTCGTCGGTCCGCACAGCGGACCCTACAGGTCACGGTGTTACCGTAGACTCCGCTGTGCGGACCGTCTACGGCCGGCCGGAACGATGATCAAGGCCGCGCCAATGCCTCCATCCGCGCCGCCTTCGCCAGCACTATGGCTTCCAGATCGCGCCTGAAAGCGGCGACCCGCGCGCGTAACGCGGGATCGGCGGTGCCCAGGATCTGGGCGGCGAGAATGCCTGCATTCTTGGCGCCGTTGATGGCGACGGTTGCCACCGGTACCCCGGCCGGCATCTGAACGATGGACAGCAGCGAATCCTGGCCGGAGAGTGCCGAGGTCTTCACCGGCACGCCGATCACCGGCAGGGGGGTGATGGCCGCGGCCATGCCCGGCAGGTGGGCGGCACCGCCGGCACCGGCGATGATCACCGCGAGCCCCCGCTCCACCGCGCCGCGGGCATAGTCATAAAGTCGCTGGGGTGTGCGGTGGGCGGAGACGATGGTCATCTCGAAGGGGACGGCAAGGTCGCGGAGGATGTCCGCGGCCTCTTGCATCACCGGCAGATCCGAGTCGCTGCCCATGATGATCCCCACCAGGGGCTTGATCTGTGTGCTGCTCATGGATGGTCTTCTCCGGTGATCTCGATCAGTGCGCGAACCTGTTCGGCTTTGCGCCGCGCGTTCGCCAGATCCTGATCGAGCACGGTCACATGACCCATTTTACGATAGGGTGAGGTGGACGCCTTGCCGTAGATGTGCACGCAGACCCCGGGGATGGCCAGAGCCGCGGCCATCCCCTTGATGACCGGCCGCCCGCGGTGTCCGGGGGCGCCGAGCAGGTTGATCATGGCCGCCGGCGAGAGCTGATCGGTGGCCCCGAGCGGGAAGCCGACCACCGCACGCAAGTGCTGCTCGAACTGATCGGTCATGTTGGCCTCGATGGTGTGATGCCCGGAGTTGTGCGTGCGCGGGGCGACCTCGTTGACCAGCAGTTCACCCGTGGTGGTCAGGAACAGCTCGATCCCGAAGACGCCGACCCCGCCCAGCGCCTCCACGGTGCGCCGTGCCAGGGCGGCGGCGGCGGCAGCGGTCGCCGTGTCCAGGTCAGCCGGGGCAAGCAGTAGATCCAGCACGTTTTGCTTGGGTCTGAAACACATCTCGACCGCCGGATAGCAGCGGCAGTCCCCATCGCGGCCGCGCGCCACCAGCACCGCCAGCTCTTTGGCGGCGGGGATGAAGCGCTCCAGCAGCGACGGTACGGGCAGCCGCTCGGGGTAGTCGGCTGCCGTGCCCATGATCACCACGCCGCGACCGTCATAGCCGCCGCGGCAGGCCTTCTGCACCAGCGGATACCCGAAGGCGGCGAAGCCCTCCGGGTTGGGCTCCGGCATGGGGACGAAGGGCGAGGTGGGGATGCCGGCGTCGCGCAGTGCCTGTTTCTGCGTCAGTTTGTCCTGGATCACGGCCAGCACGCCAGGGGCCGGGAAGATCAGATGGCCCTCCCGCTCCAGCTCGATCAGGGTGTCGCTGTCGATATCCTCGATGTCGAAGGTGGTCACGTCGCACGATTCGCAGAGTTCACGCAGCCGCGCCGGATCGTGGTAGTCACCGACGATCTGGTGTCCGGCCACCTGACCGGCGGGCGAACTGCGGGTCGGGTCCAGCACCACGCAGGTGCACCCCAGACGTTTAGCGGCCTTGACCATCATGCGGCCGAGCTGACCGCCGCCGATGATGCCGATACGGGCGATTGGGTAGGGATATCTGTCCATCCGCTCATCATGTCCGTTTAGGCCGGAATTGGAAAGGCCCGTCGCTTCCAGAACCCATCCAGGACCGCGCGGGTCGCCGCCGGGTGTTCCCAGTGCGGCAGGCCGAGCTGCGGTGCCAGGGTCTCATGCCGCCAGTTCGGATGGGCGGCGACAAAGTCGGGCAGCGCCGCGAAATCGACATAGGGGTCGCGGTCCGCGATCACCAGCACCGGCAGGTCCTTAAGCCCGGCGTAGAGCCGATCGGCGGCTTGGGGCGTGAACAACTGCGTCGAGAGAAAATACAGCGGGGCATGGCGGGCGCCGGGCTGATGCGAGGTCGCGTAGGCGTAGTCGATCAGCGCGTCCGGTGCCCTGGTCGTAAACGACTTGTTGAGAAAATAGCGGATGCTGGGCCGCGACGCGACCAGCCCGTACAGCCATTGGCTCAGCCCCGGCGTGGTCAGCACCCGATGCACCCCGCGCGCCGCGGCCGCGGACGGGAGCGGGCGGCGGCTGAAGCCGGTCGGCGAGATCAGTACCAATGAGGCAACCAAGTCCGGCACGGACGCCGTCGCGCGGGCGGCGAACTCGGCGCTGAGCGACAGCGCGACGACCGCGGCCGGTTGTGCGACCACCTGCGTCAGAAAATCGCCGATCGCATCGGCGAAGAGGCCCGGCGTATAGGGGCCGGCCGGGCGCTCGGACTGACCGAAGCCGGGCAGATCCAGACTGTAGACCGGCCGTTGCGCGCGGTAGTGGTCGAACAGCGGTTTCATCTCGTAACTGCTTGGTGCCGCATTGATGCTGTGGATCAGTACCAGCGGCGTTCCGGCTGCCGGGCCGTCCACATAGTAGGCGAGCCGTTGGCCCGCGCGGGTGGTGAAGGTCTTGCGCGGGGCGTCAAGGGCGTCGGCGAGCGGCTGTACGGCGGCTGGCGTGCGCCGGCGGCGCAGATCGCCCAGGCTGGAGTTCGATTGGTCGGTCGTCATGAGGGCTCTGGTGTCGCAGCAGCGGTTGGTCCGCGGGAAGACGATTATCCTCCAAAGTTTGGGCTGTTCGCGATCGGTGGGTTGCCGCGGCCTTGATCACCGTTGCGGCTGGCCGTGATCGGTATGTAGGATTCGCGAAGTCAGCCGGAAAACTTTCGTCAAGCAAGATGCGCATCGGCAATCACGGACTCGTAGGCCGTATCGAGCAAAAAAATCGCCTGTTCACGGTCAACAGAAGGAAACTGATGAAGAAATTCTTCTAAAGTTTCTCCTCCTTCTAAATAGTCGAATAGCGAGCGCACCGGAACACGGGTGCCCAGAAATACCGGCGTTCCGCTAAGTATGTCAGGGTCACCGCGCGTAATATCAGAAAGGATGGTCATTCAAGTTCTCCAGATGCCAAAGTGGTTCATGATCGATCTTCCCTATTTTCATTGTCAGAACGAATACCATGGTCCGTCCCCTGTTTTCGTTACATCCCCTGTTTTCGTTAGGCATCAGTTGGATTGTCCGCAATTTCATTCGCAAGCATTTCACTACCAAGCAGGTTCCCGCAGTGATGTTAGGGATCTTGAAAAAAGGGCTTATATGGGGGGATGTCTTGATGATTCGAAAATCGCCAGAAGCTCATTTTTTGTTTAATAACAATAATACGTATTTCACTTAAGCTGAACCAGCGGCGTTAAACCTGACTCAGGACAGTTTTCTGCAAATGTCCAGGAAGCGCGAAAACGATTTGATGTGATCAGGGCAATCTTTCGCTCGGCTTATAATCTGTTCAAGATAGGCCGACGTTGCCGCTTCTCCCGGTCGGGTCTTGGTATAACTGATCTTTCGTTCTTCAAAAATGGCCCGCAGATATGCGTAGTGGAATTGGGCGTGGGTATTGAATTCCGGTGGTTTCGGCATGTCTTCGGGGTTCAGTTGTCGGGCATCGTAATGTTCAATGTAATTCCTTAGCTCATAATTCTCCGGGTTTCTGACAAATATTCTACGATTTGCCAGCAACCAGGTTTCTATGCAACGGTGTTGTATGACGACTTCCAGTGTCGCAGTCGTCAGCGCTGGCGCAGCTTTTTCTGTAGCTGCAATTACGGCCGCCTCCCTGGCCGCTGCTGAATCTTCGTCGGAGTCCAGTGCAACGATCAGGAAGTCGAAACGGCCAACCTTCTCAATGTCGCGGATGGCGTTTCCCAGATGCACGTCGAGAATAGACGGGTAACCTTCTCCGCTGAACAAGAAATAATTATTGTCTGCGATTTTGTTTGGATCGTTGACTTGTTGCAGATGGGGCGCAATAGCGGATAGCCATGCGGGATACAGTTTTCTTTCACATCGTTTGCCCTCCACGAGGATGTAGGCGTTCATCCGTTGATGCCGTCCCGGTATTTGTCGCTGTTGATCAATTGCATAAAGGCGTCATGGCTGGATTCACCAAGGCTAAGCGATGATGCGTCATGTGCCGTCACTATCCCGCCCTTCCGCGTCACGACTTTCCAGTAGCGGGTGCCGATATTATTTATGATGTAAGGATGGTGACTGGTCAGGATGAATTGAAGTCTACGGTTGTGCAGCAACAAATCCTCAGTGATGACGTCAATGCAGTTAACCCCCAGACTATTCTCGAACTCATCAATGAGAATCACCGTGCCGTCTGGCCACAGGTACATTTCTGCAACGTGAATTATCGTCCGAAGCATTCCCGAGGAAATCTTGTCTTGTTCGATCCAGTTCTTGACTCCATCTTCCCTGATTTGGAGGATTGGTATGTCGGCGAAGAATGCGGGCATGTCTTCCGAATTGTCTCGCGGCTCAACCTTGATGTCCGTGACCTGGGGGAAAATATCCAGGAAACGGTTCTTGATACGACCGAAAACATCTTCATGGTTCCTGTAAACAAGCGCAAGTTTCGTCTGTGTGTCCAGATCGCTTTCGCGGATTTTCGCCAGGGTGTCGTATTTCGCTGCCAGCTTATCGAATTTTGAGTCGAGGACGCGCAAGGATCGCTGGACCGATTGGTCGCTGTAAATGATCCGACGGAAAGCGTTGCTGGCCGGCTGAATGCTTTCCTCTTCGCTTAACAGGCTGATGATGCTGCTGCTTGGCGAGAGTTTGGGAGTCTTTTCGCCAAGGAAAAAAATGTCATCCGGTGTTCGGGTGACAATCGTAGATCCATCTTTGACCAATATTTCGGCGGTGATTGCGGGCTTATCGCGAATGCCTTCATCGTTGTCAGGCAGAAAAGTGACTTCATCTGAGAAAATACGGTTTTGCGTTTCAAACTCGCCTGTCCATTGATATTTGTGTCCCTCAATCGTAGAGAATTCCACATTCCACTCTATCCCATTCCGCGATTTCCCTTCAGCAATCCGCTTCAAGTTAAGAAGGGCCTGGAGAATCTGCGTCTTGCCGACTCCGGAAATACCGACGAGCAGGGTCAAATCTGAAAATAATACCGGCTCGAGTTTCCATTGCAGCGCCTTATTGTGGTATTGGAAGCGTTCGATTTTCATAGTGCTGCCTTACGTGTAGCATTGCTGATTGATCTTTTCTGTCATCGCGCTGCCGACTGTGTCGGCAGTTACACTTAGTGGGTGGCTGTTGCTCAGCTCTCAAACCTCTGCGGCACCCCCAAATGCCAATCGGTCTCCCGCTGCAACCGGTGCGCGACATTGAGCAGCCGCACGGATAGGAAATTCAATCACCCGAGGCCCGATATGGCCCCGATCTTAGCCGCGCCAAGGACACCGGGCAAGCGAGTTTGCGGCTGAGTCGGACGGGCTGGGCGCCGGATGGACGCCCAGCGAGACCGGCGGCGAGTGGCGCCTGACGAACGCGCCAAGTGCGCCCCGGCCCGGCACGACCGGGATCGTTCGCCGCGGTGTAGCGGTGAGGGGTGGGGCCGAAGCGCATTCCCAAGAGGGCACTGGTTGGCCTTGATCATCGTTCCGGCCACCCCCGCCACTGGCAGCAGCGAGAGCGGCTTGGGCAGGCGGGTCGTCAGCGCGCTGGTGGCGAGGCAGCGGCATCCGCTGGGTGCACCAGCGCGAACAACGCCGCCGTGATGGGCCAAAACATCTGTTTCGATATGACGGCACAACGCCGTGGCTTCATCGCTGGTGCCCTGAATCACCGTGACGTTCAAGCCGGCTAGGGCGTCGTGTAACGGTCCTGCCACTCTCCCATAGGCGATTAACAAAATCTTAGACTGGCTATTGGTCGGATTAACGATCAAGGCCCTCTGCGTTTCTTTGCGTCTTTGTGAGAGAACAGATTTTTCCAAGTTCAGGTGCGGACGATGGTCCGGTCTCAGTCAATGGACACCGGCGTGCTCGTGCTCATGATCGTCTACAATCGGCGGGCTCGGCGCCTTCAGTCGCACATAGACCGAAGCCAGGAACAGAAGCACATTGAGCACGCCGACCACGATGAAGGGTGCGCGCGGGTCCACGTGGTCGAACAGCCGTCCGCCGGAGGAGGTGATCAACAGGATGCCGATGGCGCCGGAGACGTTGAAGGCACCGATGACCGAGCCGCGTTCGCGTTTCGGTGCTTCCTGACCGATGAGTGACTGGCCGCCGAGATAGACGCTGATCTGGCCGATGCCAAGCAGAATGAAGAAATAGGTGGCATTGCTCCCCAGCGGATCATTCAGGAACAGCAGGGCGAGATTGCCGATGGCCGCCAGGGCCATGCACAGCGCCAGTGCCGAGACCCGATCCATGCGGTCGATCAGCGGGCCCAAGACCGGGGCCCACAGCAGGGCGGCGATCTGCGCGGTGACGAAAATAAGCGTGCCGGTCTTGATCGCCTCGGCGCTGCCCATGCCGGCGGCGATGCCGGCGGTCGAGCCCCAGAGTACCAGGAAGGTGGCATTGACCGATTGGTCGCCCCGCGCGATGAAGGCGCTGGCATAGGAGAGCAGGATGCGCGGGTTGCGGGCCTGGGCAAAGCCGCTGATGAAGAGCGCACGGACGCCGGGGCGGTCTTTCTTGTGGACCGGGGTGCCGCCCTTGAGTCCGAAAGCGACCAGCAGGGCGACCCCCAGGGCGATCCCGGCGATCACCAGATGGGTGTAAAGCCCCGCTTCGTCGCCGCTGAATCCGGCCTTGGTGAGCGCCTGCGGCAGGGCGCCGAGACCCTGATTGGTGACCACGATCCCCAGTCCGCCCAAGACGCCGACGATTGCGACCAGTTTGCCGCGCGAGCGCTCGGCGGGATAGTCCACCAGCACGGTCGAGAGTGCGCCGGCCACCGTGACCACCCCGCAGGCATACAGAATGCGATAGAGGTACAGGTCGCCGACCGATTCCGCCAGCGGATACATCACATAGGTCAAACCCAGCAGCACCAGACCCACCGCGTAGATGGAGCGGCGGCCGATGCGGTCGATCAGGATGCCGGCGGGAATGAAGAGCGCCAGCGTGATCAGTTCGGTCCAGAATACCAGATCGCCGCTGATCGATCCCTGCTGGGCGGTCGGCACCTTGAGATGTTCGGTGAGCACATAGGTCTGGCCGATGGCGATGAAGGTCACCAGGCCGATGGAAAAGAAGGCGGCACCAAGGAAGCTCCACCCGTGCCGCGGCAGAATACCGGGCGCGAGATGAATTGGACCGATGCGGTAGGCGGAATGCTCAGCTGTCATGAACGGTGCTCGTCACTGGACCTGAAAAAGAGAGGATGTACGGCGGAATCGCCACGCCGCAGTCATTCGAGAATGCGCCGCTTGCCGTCGAGTAGAAAGGTGATCGCGCGTTTGAAATCGGCCATGGCAACGACCTGTTCCTCGCCCTGGCGCAGCGAGGCATACGAGGCGGCCAGCAACACGGCGTTCTGGATATCGCCGCCGGCCGCGTTCTCGGAATACTGGGCCAGGAGTTCGAAATCCACGTCGGGGCGGATCGGCAACTCCGCCGGACAGTGGCCCCGCCACAATTGGCGACGCTGTTCGGTGGCCGGCAGACGGAACTCGACATGGGCCAGGACCCGGCGCAGGAAGGCGGTATCGTAATTCTTCACCAGGTTGGAAGCGAAGATCACGGCTCCGTCGAAGTTGTCCAGCTCGATCAGGGTGGTGCTGCGTGCCACGTTGATCGAGTTGTCCGCCGCCTGCGACACGCTGGTCAGGCGCTTGCCAAGGATGGAATCGGCCTCGTCGAAGAACAGCAGGGCCCCGGTGTCCGTGGCACGGCGGAAGGCGGCGCGGATGTTCTTGGGCGTTTCACCGACATATTTCGATTCCAGTTCGGCGTAGCTGATAACGAGGATCTCGCGCTCCAGCATGGCCGCGATCGCCTCGGCGGCCAGGGTCTTGCCGGTCCCCGGCGGGCCGTAGAAGTTCAGCGCCACCCGTCGTCCGGTGCGCGCGACCGACCCGAGATTCCAGCAGCCGAACAGCAGGTCCTGCGACAACAGCACATTCACCGCCTCGCGGATGCGCGCCAGGGTTTCGGCGTCCAGCACCAGTTGGTCGAGCCGGTGGCGGGGCGGACGCGGGCGGAAGCTCTCGAACTCCGCGTCCGGGGGCGGTTCGACGTCGGGGCTGGGGCCAGGGGCCGCCGGACCGGACGGGCTCGCCGTCACCTGATAGAGCGGCTGTTGGCTACCGGTCGGCAGACCATCCGGCACCGCCCGCCCCGGATTGAAGTCCACGCGGATGCGCGGCCGGCCCAGTTCCGGGGGGAACGCGCACCCGTCGTAGAGCCGGATCAGCTTGCGCAGGAAGGCATTGGACGCCTCGGCCGCGACCTCCACGGAGGTATCGGTCCCGCGTTCGTGACACTCGGGGCAGTAGAGGATCGGCGCGCCCTGCGCCTCGATCCAGTAGTGCCCCAGGTTGGATTTCTTGCCATGGTGCGACAGGATCAGTTCGCAGCCATGGATCGGGCAGGTGGGTTTCTTTTTCAGCATCGGCATGGGGCGCAGTATAACGGGGGTGAGGCCAGCTTCCAGCCCTGAGATGAATGCTTGACCGCTGACGTTGAACCCGTAGGCAAAGGCGGTCAGCGCGATCACCACGCAGTCCCGCCAAGCTTCCTCGATGGGCTGGCGCGCCAGTGCGGCGATCAGCGGGGTCTTGGGCGACGACGATCGCGGTCAGCGAGTACATCAGCCCGGTGACCCAGGGGGCAGGATCTGGACCGGGCCAGATAAACGATGACTCCGAGCAGCACCGGCGGCATCCCCATCATCCCGTTCAGGAGCACCAGCAAGGCGCGTCCCGGAAATTGCCCATTATTCCGTCGTCGACTGAGTCACAGGCGGTGGACCATCGTTCCGCGGACAGCATCTCGGATTCCATGACTGACTCCTCGCGTGCCGCTCTCGATCCCCGCCCGCTGCCGACTTAGGGCAATGGCTCTTCATGGCCGCAGGGATGCGTGTAACGTCGTCGATCACCAGTTGACTGATGCCGCAGATGAACGACGATAGTTTGTAGCCATCATGTCTCGCGAGGGCATTGTCGAACGCTCGTAGGTTCCAGAACGGGTCGTTCGCTTGGGTAATTGGCAATGTCCCGCCTTTGATGTAACCGTGCACGAACTGCATCTTCGGACCGTGCGCCGGTATATCCCCGCCCAAGCTGTCTGGTTCAGGCGATGCTTCGCTGTCCCATTGTGATCCATAAGGGCATTTCCCCAGGCGTGCCCGTATGAGCCAGTAATCCGCGGATGGACAATCGACCCATGTGGCATCGGCAATCTCGGCATACTTCACGACCGGTTCTGTAGTGCGGCTGTTAAGCCCGGCCAGCTCATGCGTCGAACCAAAAGGCGCCATCGATTTTCTAGCGTCCAGGAGAATACCATCCGCGGGCCGCGGCGGGTCCAGATGACCGATCGTCCGTGTCTGCTCACGGTCCGTCGCCTGGAAGGGGAAGGTGCGGGCGCACCATGCCAAAGCACTCAGCAGCTTTGACGCAACCTTGCTCCACGGCCCCACATTGAACGTGCTCTGCTGATCGATCGGACAACTATGATGTGGGATCGGCTGCCCTGCTTTCTTCGCTGCCAGCCGCTCCAATCGCTCGGCGAGCGGGCGAAAATCGAGCTTGAAGGCCGGGAAAATGTCGTATGTCGCGAAGTCGTAATCTACATCGCCGCCGGCTAGCATCATGCCTTCGCTTTTCTGCAATCGATCCCGCAATTTTTCGCGAAGACCCTCGCGCGTCTCCGGTTCCAGCTTGCAGTACCAGGTCTCTTTTTCGTCCTCGAAATGACAGTCCGAAGCTTCATTGATCCAAATACAGTCCGATTCCCGTAGACCCCCCATCGGGAAATGCAGTGCCGCAGTGAACGACGCAAGTACCGGTGGCTGGTCTACAGGAAAGAACTCGTGTGCTGCCTTGACCTCTGTGTCGGGAGTCGTGCTGTCCGGCTCCGACGCAATCTGCGACCAGACTTCCCGCTGTATTTCAGTCCATTTGGCCGCTTCCGCTGCCGGATTGATCAGTACCACCAGATCGCCGAGGACCGGCGGCAACCGCTCACCCGGTTTGTGCTGGCGCACGCTTTTAATCAGGTGGTCCTGTAAACCCGTGATTAACAGGTTGCCGCCGAGACTGTGACCGAACACGATCATGCGGCTATGTCGCTTGTCGTGATGGGTCGCGAGAATTTGTTTCTCATCGATCTTCGAAGTTCGTAATCCGAGCGAAAATTCGAGCGCGCGCAATGCCGAGATCACACTGGGTGCGATCGCTTCACTGACCGGCTTGCGGTCGAATAGGGTTGGCACGGCAAGAGCACTGGCGACGCCCTTGCCGAAAAGCTCGGCGACGCGCTCCTCGTCCACGCGCGCACCGCGCCAGCCGACATAGATTGCCGTCACGGTGGCATTGCAATACCTGTTCTTGTCAACGTTCCCGTCAACAAGTTCCCGTTCTTCGCACCGCTTCGCCAGGAACCGGGCGAAGTGCGCGGCATAGTGACGCAAATCGGCGACATTAGCGTTTCCGATGCGCGAGTCATTGCGCCAGCCATGCACGAACACGATCACGTAGTTTGTCTTGCGTTGATCTTTCTGCGCTAGCAGGTGCGCTTTCAGCAGATCAAGCTGCGTGCGCACTCCGTCCGAACCGAGGGCTATGGTGGACTGAGCGCTTGTCCTCAACCTATAGGGGTTGCCATTCTCCTTGAACTCGAGAAAACCGACGTAATAAGCTAGATCTTGATTGCCTGGGCAGTGGGCCGGGATGGCGTGCCGCTGGAGCGCGCATTGCAGATTGTCAGCGCCGTTTGTGGTGTCGACGGTAGCGGCGCGTTCGTCGTTGTTCCACTTGGCGAGTCGGTCACCCAGATCGCAGCCTCCAACAACGCCGTTGTATAGATCTCGATAGCTCTCATCTCGAGGCGTTTGAAACCACAGTGCGATCAGCATCATCACGACAATGCCGATGACGATAGTCTTGAAAATAAATAAGATGAGTTGGGCGCCGATCCGAAATGGCAAGAGGATTTTTCCTATCGTCTTTCCGGTGCGCTGAAGCTTCATTTTAGTGAACCTCCCTATGGCCTAACGCAGGGCACGTGCCGACTGCGAAGGAATCAAGGATACGAAACTCAACCGCCCCAAGCCCGCCAGGTTTTCACTATAATGATAGCTGAGCGAACCCCGCCGGGCGAGCGCATTTGTAGGCGTTAATAAATGCAACACTCTGATATATATAGAGAGATCGCAATAATTAACGGTTGTTAGCATTTATATTGATCTTATGCTGGTCGGATGTCATGTCCAGCGAGACCCGCGGGAGGCGGCGCGTGATGACTTTCATGCGAGTCCAGGTAGAAGCGCTGGTCGGCCGATCGGCCACGATCTCATCACCGATGACCAACTGACGGCGGATGGGGGCTGTCCGACCTGCAATGAGCGCATTCCAGGGGTCTGATCATCCGTCTGTCCGATCTGCTGCATCCGCTGGCGAACGAGCGCACCCTGGTCGTGCTCTCCAGCGACTTCAGGCACGCTGGCCGGCGTTTCGGCTTTCAGCTCTTTCCCCTGGCAGCGCGCACACCGGGCGGCTTGAAGGACCTGGATCAATGTCCGATCGAGACCATCCTGGACAAGGATGTCGGCGCTTTCCGCGCCTACCTAAACCGGACCGGGATCACCACTGCGGCCATGGGCCCATCGAGATCCTGCTGCGGATGCTCGGACCGGCGGCCCAGGTCAAGCAGATCACCTAGCGATCCGTTGCGATGTTGGACCCCGCTGGGGGCCTTCTGAAGGTAAGATGAGAGTTTTGCCCGGGGTCAAGGCCGTACTCGCCCGTGGGACGCCGCTGCAACCAAGGTCCGCGCTTCATGAACTACACACCTGTCCAACACATTACGCTCAAGAACGGCCCGCTCGCTTACCGGCAGGCCGGGACCGGCCTGCCGCTGCTGCTCATTCACGGCTGGCGGTGTTCGTCCCGCCACTGGCAGGGCACACTGGATTACCTGGCTGACGCCCGTGCCGTCTATGCCATCGATCTGCCCGGCCACGGCGAGACCCCGCCCTGGCGCGATCCGATCACCACTACGTTGCTGGCGCGCGAGATGCTGGAGTTCGCCGATCGGCTGGGGTTGGAACGTTTCGACTTGGTTGGACACTCCTTCGGGTCGGCGGTCGCGGTCGGAGTGGCCGCCCTGGTGCCGACGCGGGTGCGCCGACTGGTGCTCACCAGCTTGGGCACGGCGCGGAACGTGGTGGAGCGTGTCACCCTGACCCAGGCCCATCAACAGATGGATCTCGGCTTATCCTTGTGGCGACCTCTGCTTGCCTTGTCGCGCGATGGACATGCGCTATGGAAGCCCTGGATCGAGTGGGTGGCCAATGACCCGGTCATCAGCCGCGCGGTCGCCGGCGCTTTCGTGGAAAACCTGCCGGAGGACGAGACCGCCATTCGCGACGGCGTTGTCGAATTTTTTAGCACGGACCCGCTCTCGGCCCTGGAGGTCGCCATCACCGCCGGCAGCCCGGAGTTCTTTCCGGCGCTCACCAAGGTCTCGGCCCCGGTACTGCTGGTCACCGGTGACCAGGACCCGCTGATGCCGGTGTCCGCCGTCGAGGCAATGGCCGATCGTCTGGCCGACTGCCGCCTGGCCTGTCTCGACCGCTGCGGTCATCTCCCGATGATCGAGCAGCCGGAGGCGTTCCACCGCCTGGTGCGCGAGTTCCTGTTGCACGGGGAATGACCGCCAGGTCATTGCGATCCTGATCACGGCCGGTGCGGTTTCGACCGGACGCCGGGGCGAGGTCATAAGAAAACCGGAGGTCGCGGCTTACCGTGAAAGTCGCGCAGCGACCCTGTGGGAGCGGCGTCCCGCCGCGATGGGGTCGGGCGTGTCACCGCCCGTTCGAGGTCACCGCGGCATCGCATCGCGGCGGGACGCCGCTCCCACGGGGGTCATTCATCGTCCGGGGTGGCTGATGTTCTTTCCATGGCCGTTAGCCGGTTGACCTCGCGTCCGCGCGGCCCTGATCTGGCTAAGGTGATTTCCGGAATATCGGATATCACCCACCATCGGCTCGGATGTAGGTGCGACTGAAGTCGCCCCTACACTGACCATCGCGCCGGGCGCGGTTTAGTTCGGGTTGGCCACCACGCAGTAGTTCATCGCCGCCCCCTGGTAGCATTGTTGGTAATAGACTCCGTTATCAACCCAGTAGGGCTGATCGGCGATCATGACGCGTTCGGCCGCCACCGGCAGCGAGGCGACCGCGGCGCCCACGGCCAGCCCGGCGACGGCCCCCGCGGCGACCGCACCGCCGTTCCAGCCCGGACCGTAGTAGTGTTCCCAATTGCCATAGACTACGCCGCCGCGATCCGCCCCGCTCACGACGACGTTGCCGTCCGGGCCGCGCGCCGCGAAGTCGCCGTCGGGCCCACGGACGGCTGCCAGGTCGCCATCCGGTCCGCGGGCCGCCGCAAAGTCACCGCCATCCGGTCCGCGGGCCGCCGCGAAGTCACCGCCATCCGGTCCGCGGGCTGCCGCGTAGCCACCGCCATCCG